>QZKJ01000012.1 GCA_003605035.1 Desulfurivibrio sp. | reverse complement strand
CGTAGCACTGCTACGCTTCCGGGCGATTTCACCACTCATCCTTGCCCAGAATATTTTTCTCTCGATCTCGCTACGACGTTCATTTTGCAAGAGGCTCTATGGTATGATGGGTTGCATAACATTTTGTAGGATTCTGAAGGAGAGGGTCAGCCGGGGTCTCGGCAAGCAAAAAAAAAAACGGGAAGGCGGAGGTTATCACCAATGAACATGAAAGAAAAAGCGATTATTGCACGGGTTACCATTTTTTCCCTCGTGTTCAGCTTACTTTTTTTGCCATCATGCGCTTACCAGGAGAGGGTGCAGCCCATTACCCTGCCTGCCGGGGCAAAGAACTATACAGTAGTAAACGGGGTGCAGATTTCCGCCAGGGCCTTTGCCGACAAAAAAAGCGCCAAAGAAGCCTTTGGTTTTGATATCAGAGGCGCCGGTCTGCTGCCGGTGCAGGTCGTTTTCCAGAATGACGGCGACCGGCCCGTCTCCCTGGTTGCCGAACAGACGTTTCTGCTTGACTTCAGCAACCAGGCCTGGCCGGTCAATACCCTTGACAGGACCTACAGCCGGGTGGAGAAATATACGGATGTGGGAGAGGCGGCGGCCGGCGCCGCAAAACCGGCTCTGCTGCTCGGCGCCGCGGGTGCGCTGGCCGGACTGGCCGTGGGTATTGTCACCGGTGACAACATCGGTGAGGCCATGGGCAAGGGGGCGGCTATCGGTGCGGCGGCAGGGGCCATCGGCGGCGGCGTCACCGGCTATCAGGACGCCAGGGGAAAAATCAAAGAGGATCTGGCCCAAAAGGCCCTGGTGAACAGGGAAATACTGCCCGGACAGATTGGTTACGGCATGCTCTTTTTCCCCGGTTTTGCCGAGGAGGCCCAGGACGCCGCCCAGTTGAAACTGACCTTGTCATTTTCCGGCGAACTGCATTCCGTCACCCTTGATCTGCCTGCCGCGGCCAACTGATATCCCAGGCGCCAGCGGGGCTGGCCGGGATTACAGCGTTTCCATCTCCATGCTGATATCGCAGGCCGGGGCCGAATGGGTCAGGGCGCCGATGGAAATAAGGTTGACGCCGGTTTCCGCCACGGCCCGTACGTTCTCCAGGTTGATCCCGCCTGAGGCCTCAAGCAGGGCCCTGCCCTTGACCAGCCGCACGGCCTGACGCATCAGGTCGGGTGACATGTTGTCCAGCATGATGATATCGACATCGGCAGCCAAGCAGGCCTCAACCTGTTCCAGGGTTTCCGCCTCCACTTCAATTTTCAGGGTGTGGGGTGCGCGTTCCCGGACCCGCTTGACCGCCTTCTGGATGGAGCCGCAGGCGGCGATGTGATTGTCCTTGATCAGGATGCCGTCAGCCAGATTGAAGCGATGGTTGTGCCCGCCGCCGACCCGGACCGCGTATTTCTCCAGCATGCGAAGTCCGGGGGTGGTTTTTCTGGTATCAACGATTTTTACCGGCAAAAGCATCACCTTGTCGACAAAACGGGAGGTGAGGGTGGCGATGCCGCACAGGCGCTGGACCAGGTTCAGGGCAACCCGTTCGGCCCGCAGCAGATCGACGACCGGACCGGAAGCGGTAAAAAGCTCATCGCCCGGCTGCACCCTGCTGCCGTCCACCACTGCGGTGTAATCAATGCAGGGATTGCACAGGCGGAATACCTCTGGGGCCACCGACTCCATGCCGGCGCAGACAAACGCTGTTCTGGCGATGAAGCGGGCGTTGCCGGGCTGACTGTCAGCGAAAATCGACTCGCTGGTCAGATCGCCGCTGCCTAAATCTTCGGCCAGGAAGCGCTTGAGTCCTTCAATCAGTTCAAGTCGATTCATGCCATACGTTCCCGGGCGGGCTGTTCTTTATTGGGTCCGCCAGTTGCCGTATTCGTCCCGGCAGGCCGTCTGGATAATCTTCTCCGGTCTGCCGTCAACAGTCGCCAGGATCTCCGCCTCGCGGCAGTCCTGATTGTAACTGTTTTTATAGGTTTGCCGAGGGGTCACCTCAAACTGATTGCCGTTATTGGGATTGACCCAGCTGGAGGTGCGACCGTCCGGCATGCTTTCATAGGCGGCGCTGATTTTTGCCTGATCGGCTTTATCCATTTCATTGCCCACCGCATAACCGAGCATTGCGCCGATTGCCGCCCCGATAAGGGTTGCCCCGGTGTCGTGGCCGATTGCCTGACCGGCTATTGCCCCGACGGCGGCACCGGTCCCCAATCCGGTCTGGGCCTTGGTGGCGCAGGATGAGAGCAAAGCGGCAAGGATAAGCAGGAGAACAAGATTTTTCCACATAACAGACCTCGTAAAGGAAGATTGGCAAAGGAAGATTTAAAGGGAATGGCTGAACAAAAAATTTTCATTACCTGCATACACGTTTATTCAATACAATGCGGTTCGTTTTTTTTCAAGGACAAAGAAAATAGTTGCGAGGTTCCTTTTTTTTGTCTGGAAACGATTTACTGATTAATGTTAGTGTGTAGAAAAATTTAACCTATCTGGAGGCATACATCATGATTGAGTTAATCAAGAAGGCATTTTATACAGGGCTGGGGGCTGCGGAACTCACCCGTGACAAGGTTGAAGAGCTTGCCAGGGAGCTTGCCGACAAGGGCAAGGTGTCTGACAGCGAGATCAAGAAATTTGTTGATGAGATGCTGGATAAATCTCAGGAACGCAAAAACCAGTTGATGAAACAGTTTGAGAAGATGATTGAAGAGTCCCTGAAAAAGATGAATCTTGCCAGCCGTGATGATCTGGATGCCCTGGAAAAAAGACTTTCTGAAAAAATTCAGAACCGGCAGGAGAAAGGCGCTGGCGAGTAAATGCTGAATATTCGGAAAATCGGCGCCATCGGTCGTACCTACCGCAATCTCGGCCGTTACCGGCAGATCCTCTCCGTCCTTTTCAAATACGGTTTTGGTGAGTTTGTCGATACCCTGAAAATTGAACAGTATCTGGAAATCAGTCTGCCGATGCTGTTCAAGAAAACGCCCAAAGCCGGCGAGAAACTGAGCAGACCGGAACGGATTCGGCGGGTGCTGGAGGAACTCGGCCCCACCTTCATCAAATTCGGCCAGATTCTGTCCACCCGGCCCGATCTCATTCCCCTCGAATATATCAATGAACTGGCCAAACTGCAGGATGATGTCCCCTCCTTCAGCTATGAGGAGGTTTGTGAGGTGATTGCCAGGGAGCTTGGCCGCTCGCCTGAACTGGTTTTTCAATCCTTTGCCCGGGAGCCGTTTGCCGCGGCATCAATTGGCCAGGTACACCTGGCCAGACTGCCCAATGATGAAGAGGTGGTGGTGAAGGTGCAGCGGCCCGGCATCCAGGAGATCATTGAAACGGATCTGGAGATCATGCTGCATCTTGCCTCGCTGATGGAACGCCATCTGGAAGAGTTCGAGGTGCAGCGGCCCACCCGGATCGTCTCGGTTTTTGCCAGGAGCATTGAAAAGGAGATCAATTATCTGTTGGAGGCCTCGAATATCGAGCGCTTTGCCCGGCTGTTCCTGACGGACCCCACGGTGTATGTGCCAAAGGTGTATCGCCGTTACTCGACCAAAAGAGTGATCACCATGGAATATGTCCAGGGGATCAAGGCCTCCGAGGTGGAGGCCCTGCAGGCGGGGGGCTATGATCTGAAAAAACTTGCCGGCAGCGGCGCCTCGCTGATCATGAAGCAGATTTTTGTCCATGGCTTCTTTCACGCTGACCCCCATCCTGGCAATGTCTTCATTCTGCCCGGCAACCTTATCTGTTTTCTTGATTTCGGCATGATGGGCCGTATTTCCCGCAGAGAGAGGACGGATTTTGCAGACCTGGTCATGCGGGTGCTGAGCAGGGATGAAAAGAAGGTGGTTGATTCCATCCTGAGAATCACCTATCAGCATGATCAACCGGATCGCGAAACCCTGGAAAATGACAGCGCGGAACTCATCGACCGCTACGTCGGGCTTCCTTTAAAAGATCTGGAGGTCGGCCTTGTTCTGCAGCATCTTCTTGAAATAATCTCCCGGCATCGGTTAAGCTTAAAACCGGGTTTCTATCTGCTGGTCAAGGCTACGAGTACTATCGAATCGTTAGGTTGCCGGTTTGATCCTGATTTTGATATCATTCAGCATGCCGAGCCTTTTATCAGGAAAATCCAGCTGGAGCGGTTCAACCCCCGCAAGATCATCGAGGATGTCGTCGAATCAGGCACTGAACTGGCGCAGCTGCTGAAGGAGATTCCTGCCGGCCTGCGTGACGTTCTGTCCCTGACCCGTCAGGGCAGGATCAAAATCGAGTTCGAGCATCGGGGGCTGGAACCCCTTTATGACCATCTTGAGCAGGTGGCCAACCGGCTGTCCTTTGCCATTGTCCTGGCCGCTCAGATCATCGGTTCCGCCCTGATCATCCATGCGGACCTGCCGCCGAGGTGGAACGGCATACCGGTCATTGGCCTGGTAGGTTTTCTGGTGGCGGGCATCATGGGCTTCTGGCTGCTTGTTTCCATGCTGCGCCATGGCAAGATGTAACGAGAGGCGGTTACGATAAAGCATATGGGCAACCTTGGTCGTCCGGCGCCCCTGATGCCGGTCAACTTGTTGCCATGTGAAGTTATTTTGTAGAACGGCTGCATGACCTGGTTGCCAGGGCAGCAGGCTTTACTGACTGGATAATGTGAGGAAATCAAATGATAGTTGTCAGCAATAAGAAAGCGAGTCAGTTTTCCGGTGATATGCTTGTCTATTTCGTGCGCCAATCCGAAAAAAAACGGGCGCCTGTCTGCAGTGATAAGCTGGTGCAGGAAAGGATTGATCATGCCTTTGAGCTTGGCGACTGCCTGGGCAAAAAGGAGGAGTGTCTGCTGATCTATCCGGAGCGGGTTTTTGACGGGGTTCGCGCCAAAAGGCTGCTGATCGTCGGGCTCGGCAAGGATGAGTTGAACCGGGAGCTGTTCCGGCGGGCAGGCGGGGCGATCGCCCGCAAGGCCCTGGCGCTGAAGGCCGAGAAATTATTCCTCGTGGTCCCGGAAGAGCTGTCTTTTCCTGTTGCCGAGATGACCGAGTGTCTGAGTGAAGGGTTGATCCTGGGCAGTTACCGGTTCAGGAAATATAAAAAGGAAGAGGAAGAGGAGAAAAGCGTCGAGATCAAGAGAATCGGTCTCTATGTCAGCGATGCCTCCATGGTTCATGCCCGGAAAGGGGTGAAGCGGGGTATTGCCGCGGGAAATGCCGGGGGTGTCGTGCGGGATATGGCCAATGAACCGGGCAATGTCTGGACGCCGCAGGCCTTTGCCGATTTTGCGGGAAAGATTGCCGGGGAAGGGGGCCTGGTCTGCCGGATTATGGAAAAAGAGGAAATGCAGCAGCTGAAGATGGGCGGCCTGCTCGGGGTGAGTCAGGGGTCGGCCCTGCCGCCGAAACTGGTGGTGCTCGAATACCGGACAGGAAAAAATGTGCCGACCCTGCTGCTGGTCGGCAAGGGCCTGACCTTTGATTCTGGCGGCATATCTCTGAAAGCCGGCGAGGGCATGGGTGACATGAAATACGACATGTGCGGCGGCGCGGCGGTCATGGCTGCCATGCAGGTCATTGCCGAGGAAAAGCCCGGCCGCGTCGATGTCGTTGCCCTGGTGCCGGCCACGGAAAACCTGCCCTCCTCCTCCGCCCTGAAGCCAGGCGATATCATTACCCAGTATGGCGGGAAAACCGTCGAGGTGCTCAACACCGATGCCGAAGGCCGCCTTATCCTGGCCGATGCCCTGGCCTACGGGGTGGAACAGTACAAGCCGGCCGCGGTGGTTGATGTGGCGACCCTGACCGGCGCGGTCATTGTCGGTCTCGGCCACCATCGCACCGGCCTTTTGGCCAACAATGACGAATTGGCGGAGAATGTGCTGGCCGCAGGCGAGCGGGCCGGGGAGCCGCTGTGGCGTCTGCCGCTGGCTGAAGAGTACAAGGAGCAGCTCAAGTCCCAGGTTGCTGATCTGAAGAATATCGGCGGCAAGGCCGGCGGGACCATTACGGCGGCAACCTTTCTGCAGGAATTTGTCGGCACGGCACCCTGGGCCCATCTGGATATTGCCGGCACCGCCTGGAACTACACGGAAAAGTCATATATCCCCAACAGCAAGGGGCCCTCGGGTATCGCGGCCAGGACCTTGATTGAACTGGTGCGCAACTGGCGGTAAACGCGCAATGGCCGGAGCAGGCCGGCAGCCTGGACAATACATCCCGGGGTTTTCACTAGAGTACCTGGAGAAAGCAGGGTAGATACCATATAGCCTGACGGTTTATAGCACCCCGAAAGACAGGCTGGCAGGCGCTGATAAATGAAAAGAAAAAATGTCTCGCCAAGCTGCGATGATAACCGTTGAAACCGGAAACCTGCGGGGAAGCAAAGGTTTCCATGTAATTGACAATTTACCGGAGGAGAGGAAAAATGAAGAAACAGAAAATTTCCAGGAAATTGTTTGGCAGCAGTCTGGCCGCCGCGGCATTCCTGGCATGGGCCGGGGCCGGCACATGCAGCGCTTACATGGATATGGCCGCCATGCTGGATGAGGGGATAACCTATGAGAGCGCCGCGCCACAGCAGGGCTTTGCCGCCACCCACGACAGCCGTGCCGATCTGGTGGCGGAAATGGCTGAGGGCATTGTCTATGAGGAGTCCGTGGTGGCCGAGGGCGAGGTGGTGATCAGGCTCGATCACCGGCAGGCGGTGCAGGGCATGGAGGCATGCCTCTGTGAAGACCCTGTTGCCCTGGCAGTGGAGGGCCAGCTGGCCCAATAGCGGTCAGCGCCTCTTGGGCCGCGGTTCGGCAGAGGGAGAGAAATAAAGTGTCCGCACGTTGACCTCCGCGGCGGCTTAATGCAACAGCTTGTCCGGTTTATCAGCAGGCGGCACAATCCTTTGTGCCGCCTTTTATTTTGTCCACAGCATGAGGCAAGGCGGGCAGCACCACGGCAAGATTCTCCCGGGCGCCTCTTTCACTGCCAGGCAGATTGATGATCAGGCTCTGCTTTCTGATGCCGGCGATGCCGCGGGACAATATGGCATTGGGCGTTTTGGTAAGACTTGCCATGCGCATGGCTTCGCCGATGCCGGGAATTTCCAGATCAAGCAGTGCCCTGGTTGCCTCGGGCGTCCGGTCACTTGGGCTCACGCCCGTGCCGCCGGTGGTGATGATCAGATCGATGCGGTCCTCATCCACCCATTTGACGATGGTTTCCCCGATCAGCCGGGGCTGATCAGGGACAATGGCATGGGCGGCCACCTGAAATCCCGCATCAGCAAGCTGTCGCTGCAGCTGGGGGCCGCTGGTGTCGACCCTCTCGCCCCGGGCGCCCTTGTCGCTGACGGTCAGCACCGCACAGGTGAAGCGGGATGTTTCCATGGCCGCCTGCCGCTACTCCTGCTTGTTGGCTGCGGCGATAATCTTATCGGCGATCTGGGCAGGCACCTCTTCATAGTGGGAAAATTCAGAGGTGTAGGTGCCGCGGCCGCCGGTAATGGAGGTGAGGGTCGGGGAATATTCCAGCATCTCGGCCATGGGGACCTGGGCGGTGACCACCTCCAGGTTTTCCTGGGAATCCATGCCCATCACCCTGCCTCTTCTGCCGTTCAGGTCGCCGATGACATCACCCACGCAATCACCCGGGATAAAAATCGTCATGTTCATGATCGGTTCAAGCAGCACGGGGCTGGCCTCCTGGGCCGCCTTCTTGAAGGCCAGCGAGCCGGAGATTTTAAAGGCCATTTCCGAGGAGTCTACCGCATGGAATGAGCCGTCCACCAGGGCGACCTTAACATCCACCATCGGGTAACCGGCAATGGCGCCTTTTTCCATGGCCTCGATGATGCCTTTTTCCACGGCAGGGATATACTGGCGGGGGATGACGCCGCCGACGATCTTATCCTCGAACACGAAGCCCCCGCCTCTGGGCAGCGGCTCCATTTCAATCCAGGAGTCGGCGAACTGGCCGCGGCCGCCGGACTGTTTCTTGTGTTTGCCCTGGACCCGGGCCTTGCCCTTGATCGTTTCCTTGTAAGGTACTTTGGGGGCGTGCAGTTGCATTTCCACGCCGAATTTGCGTCTGATCTTGTCGCCAAGCACCTGCAGATGAATCTGGCCCACCCCGGAAAGCAGAATTTCGCGGGTCTGCGGGTCCCGGGTCAGCTGCAGGGTCGGGTCCTCTTCCAGCATCTTGGAAATGGAGGAGAAGAGCTTGTCTTCATCATCCTTTTTGCTCGGAGAAACGGCAAAGGTCATCACCGGTTTGATCGGATCGAGCCCCTCGTAGAGAATCGGTTTTTCCTTGGTGCACAAGGTGTCGCCGGTGCCGGTTTCCTTCAGTTTGGCCAGGGCGACGATCATGCCCGGAACGGCCTCGGTAACCGGCCGCACCTCCTTGCCTTCCATGAGAAAAAGCTGGTTGAACCGTTCGGTGACGTCTTTCCTGGCATTATAGAAGTTATCCCCGGCCAGGGTGCCGGAAAAGACGCGGAAAATGGTCAACTGGCCGGCATAGGGGTCTGCCGTGGTCTTGAAGACCAGACCGGAAAAGGGAGCATCAGGCTGGGGCGCCATTTCCACCAGGTCCTTGCTCTGCGGATGGATGCCTACCTGGGCGGGGCGATCGGCGGGTGAGGGAAGAAATTCGTTGATGGCGTTCAACAGCAGCTCGGTGCCGAAGTTCAAGGTGGCGGCGCCGGGGATGACCGGAGAGAGTTTGCCGGTGCGCACCGCCTTTTTCAGGCCGTTGACCAGATCCTTCTTGTCGATCGTGCCCTCTTCCAGAAACTGCTCAACCAGTTCATCGTCAGTCTCGGCAACCTGTTCCATCAACTGTTCAAGGGCGAATTCAGCGTCATCCTTCATGTCGTCCGGGATCGGTCCTTCCTTGGCCTTGCCGTCGCCGGAAAAGAAGTAGGCCGTACCTTTGATGACATCAATGGCCCCTTTGAAATCCGCTTCCGCGCCGATGGGCAGATAGATAACCGCGGGTTCCATGGGAAGTTTGTATTTGATTTCGTCCACGACTTTTTCGAAATTGGCCCGTTCCCTGTCCATCTTATTGAGGAAAATGAGAGTGGGCAGTTCGGCGTCCTGGACATAGCCGGCGATTTTTTCGGTCTGGAATTTCACGCCCAGCACCGCCTCGACGGTGAAGATGGCGTTGTCCGCCACCCGGGCCGCGAACTTGGTCTCGTTGATGAAATTGTCATCGCCGGGGGTGTCCGTCAGAAAGGTTGTCTGTTTTTTCCAGGTGAGGTTGTTGAAGGAGGAGGTGATGGTGAGCTTGCGCTGTATTTCTTCCGGATCATAGGACATAACGGCTGAACCGTCATCGACCTTGCCGAGGCGATTGATTTTCCCGGCGGTAAAGAGCAGAGCTTCAGCGAGTGAAGTTTTGCCGCTTTTCCCATGACCAAACAGTGCAACATTTCTAATCATCTTAATATCCTGCATGAATTCCTCCGTTGTCAAGAAGAGACAGCTGCCGGCAGTAAAAAGACGAAAGGGTCAGATTTCGCCACCCGGCAAGGTGCTCAGGTTTTTGGGTGTATGCAATATTGATGAACCGCAAAAAAGTCCCCGTGCAGGCGGGGCGGCATGGGCCGGAGCCCTGTCATGTCATGCCGCTGGCCAGACGGGTGGATTCCGCGGGACCGTCAAATGCGCAAATAGGTTAAGCAGTCAGTTTCCAGCTCCTTTGCAGGCTGATGTCCCCTGCCCGGAGAGAGCACGGATATTCTCTCTGTTATCTTTATGGATAGGCGTTCAGTGCATCATATTCTGCCGATGCCTCATAGTATTCTGATATTAATAAGAAAGACAAGATTCTGCACTGAAAATGGTAGAAAGTTTGTGATTTTTCTTTGTGCAGGAGGGCTGATCCATTAAAATCAAAATGAGAACGGATGGATAGGCTTGCTGTTCCCCGCTAGGCTTCTGGTCAAGGGCCGGTGCGGCTTACCGGTAAAAAAATGACTGTTTTCGCAGAGGAATGTCCATGAAGCTTGCCCGGGCTGAACAGATGCGGGAGATTGACAGGGTTGCCATTGACGATATCGGCATTCCCGGCGCTGTGTTGATGGAAAATGCCGGACGGCAGACCGTCTGCCAGCTCTGCCGCCATTTCGGCGAGGTGCAGGGCAAAAAGATCGCGGTCTTTGCCGGGCCCGGCAATAACGGCGGTGACGGTTTTGTGGTGGCGCGCCACCTGCAGCAGCTTGGCGCCCAGGTCAGGGTGTACCTGCTGGTCGGCACCGACCGGATCAGGGGTGATGCCGCCATTCATTTCCGCATCATCAGCAACCTGCATATCCCCGTAACCTTTCTCCTTGGTCCGGATGACCTGCACGGGCTGGTTCCCGAGTCCTTTGCTCTGATTGTCGATGCCCTTTTCGGCACTGGTCTGCAACGGCGGATCGAGGGCCATTTTGCCCGGGTCATCGAGCTGATCAACAGTGCCGGCTGCCCGGTGGTGGCGGTAGACCTGCCGAGCGGCGTGGACTCTGACAGGGGACTGATCTGCGGAATTGCGGTCAGGGCGGATCTCACCGTCACCTTCGGGGTGGCCAAGCCCGGCCATTTTGTCTTTCCCGGCCGGGAGATGGTCGGAACGCTTGCGGTGGTTGATATCGGCATACCCGCTCAGGTGGTCAGTGATGCGGGCCTCACCTGCGAAGCGCTGGACAGTGAGCGCGCCGGGCAGTTGGTTGCCCGCCGTGCCGCCAACAGCCACAAGGGGACCTATGGCCACCTGCTGCTGGTGGCCGGGTCCATGGGCAAGACGGGCGCCGCCATGCTGAGCTGTCAGGGAGCCCTCAGGGCGGGAGCCGGCCTGGTGTCGCTCTGTGCGGCCCGGGCCTTCAATGCCATTTTTGCCGCCGCCCTGCCTGAGGCCATGACCATTCCGGTAACCGGCAGCGACGATGGCGCGCCGTCAGGCAGGGATGCGAAACTGATTTTTGCTGCCCTGGCGGGCAAACAGGCCGTGGTGGTGGGGCCCGGACTCGGCACCGCGGCGGAAACCGCCGAACTGGTCAAGCAGCTCTATCAGCAGGCCGACATCCCTGTGCTGGTCGATGCCGATGGCATCAATATCCTGGCTGCTGACCTGCCTGCGCTGGCCAGAGCCTCGCAGGCGGTGCGCATCCTGACGCCCCATCCCGGGGAAATGGCCAGATTAACCGGTTTGACCAGCCATGCCATCCAGCAGAACCGCCTGGAGACTGCACGGCAGTTTGC
The DNA here is from genome assembly GCA_003605035.1 of Desulfurivibrio sp. Taxonomy (GTDB): domain Bacteria; phylum Desulfobacterota; class Desulfobulbia; order Desulfobulbales; family SURF-16; genus SURF-16. Next base: position 30,387 of record QZKJ01000012.1, on the reverse strand, counting down.
CCGGCAGCACGATGTGTATCTGGTGCTCAAGGGGGCGGGGACCATCGTAGCCGCACCTGACGGAAGACTGGCGGTGAATGCCAGTGGCAACCCCGGCATGGCGGCAGGCGGCATGGGGGACGTTTTATCGGGCATTATCGGCGGTCTGCTGGCCCAGGGACTTGATCCCTGGACGGCGTGCTGTCTCGGCGTGCATGTGCATGGTCTGGCCGCCGACCGGCTGGCTGAAAGTGGACCGTGCGGCTATCTGGCAGGTGAAGTGGCGGAGCGAGTTCCGTCGGTTATTAATGAACTTTTAAATGAGTTAAATGAGGAGAACTATGCTCAGTGCAAAAGATATCATGACCAAAAACGTCATTACCGTCACCCCGGACCTTGCTGTTGATAAGCTTGCCTCCCTGTTCTGGAAAAACAACATCAGCGGCGCGCCGGTGGTCGATGCGGAAGGCCACGTGGTGGGGGTGGTGACGGAGAGCGATCTGATTGATCAGGCCAAAAAAATCCACATCCCCACCATGATCTCCTTTCTCGATTCGGTGATCATGCTGGGCAGCGCCGATAAGCTGGAAAAGGAAATCGGCAAGATGACCGGCACCGTGGTCAGTGACATCTGCAGCAAGGAGGTGATCTCGGTCACCGAGGAGACGCCCCTGGACGAGATTGCCACCATCATGTCGGAAAAGGGCGTCCATACCCTGCCGGTTCTCACCGGTAAGGTTCTGGTCGGCATTATCGGCAAAAATGATATCATCAAGACCCTGACCAGGCAGGAGGATATTTAGGGATATGCGGCCTTCTGTGGCGTGCACCGCATCCCCGAATTTTTTCTGATCACGGGCCGCAGCCTGCGCAGCTGACCTGCACCAGGCCCCGCACCGAGTTGGCCACATAAACCGCATCCGCCTTCAGCAGATCCTGCGGGAAAAGGATTTTTTCGCGTACCGGCTGCGGGGAAGCTGCCAGGAAATGCGAGCGGAAAACCCCGGGCAGCAGACCGCACTCGAGGGGAGGGGTATACCATACTTCACCCTGCCGCATGAAAATCGTGGAAATGGCCCCCTCGGTGACCTCGCCTCTTTCATTGACAAACACCACCTCATAGTAACCCTCGCTGAGCGCCTTTTCCCGCTCCTGCTCATAGAGCCTGCGCCGGGTTGTCTTGTGATAGAGGAAGACATCCCGGGAATCGGTTCTTGCCGCGGCAAAACAGACCCGCGGCAGCTCCCCGGCAGTGCTGGCGGCCAGGCGCTGCGGCTGCGCGCAGGGCATGGCCGTGGAGGTCACGGTCTCGGTCCCGTCTCCGGCCAGCAGCAGACGCACCCGCTGACAGGAGTCAGCCGCGGCAAAGCTTTGCCCCAGCCGGGCCAGTGCTGCGGTGATTTCCGGCAGGTCGCAGGGAAACTGAAAGTAGGCGGCGGAATCCTGCAGCCGCGCCAGGTGCTGGTCCAGCAGCCAGAAGCCCGTGGCCGGCTGCCAGAGAATGGTCTCAATCAGCTGGAAATCCTCGCAGGATCTGGTGAGAAAATCCGCCTTCAGCCGGCATTCCTGCCACTCGTTTTCCCCGTCGGAATCATGGACGATGCCGGAACCGATGCCCATCTCTCCTCTGCCCTGCTCGTCGAGGACAATGGTCCGGATGGGCACATTGAAAACCGCATCACCGCAGGGGTCAAGGTAGCCGATGGCCCCGGTGTAAACCCCTCGCGGGCCGTGTTCCAGTTCATTGATGATTTCCATGGTGCGGATCTTGGGCGCCCCGGTGACCGAGCCGCAGGGGAAAAGGGCGGTCAGCAGGTCGAAGAGCTGCACATCCCCAGGCAGTTCCGCGCAGATGGTGGAGGTCATCTGGTGCAGCGTTTCATAGGTTTCCACGTCAAAAAGCGAGCTGACCCGCACCGTCGCCGGTCTGGCCAGCCTGCCCAGATCGTTTCTGAGCAGGTCGACGATCATGACGTTTTCGCTCAGATTCTTGCTGTCGGTCTGCAGAAAATGCCGATGCCGCCGGTCTTCCGCGGTGGTCCGTCCCCGGCGCATGGTGCCCTTCATGGGCCGCACGGTGCAGATGTTTCCCTGCCTGCGGAAGAAGAGTTCCGGCGATAAGGAGAGGATGCGGCGCCGGCCGCTCTGGATATAGGCCCCATAGGCAACGCTCTGGTTTCTGCGCAGAGCGCGGTAAAGGGCGGCCGGGTCGCCGCTGAAATCAAAAAGAAGCTTCAGGGTGTAGTTGACCTGATAGGTATCGCCTGCGGCAATATAGGCCTTGATGGCGGCAATGGCCGTCAGGTAGTCTTTCTGATCGAGATTGAGGCGCAGATTGCGGATGGCGTACCGGGCATCATCGGGCAATGGCGGGGCTGCCTGCAGCGGCAGACCGGCTGTCTGTCTAGCCGGCGGTTCAAGGTGGTCAACCATGACGGGGGGCGGGAAGACGCCGAGATCCGCCACCGGCTGATCTCTTTCCAGACGTAGTTTTTTTGCCAGGACCGGCTCAAGCAGATAGCCGAACTCATAGCCCAGCCAGCCGGCGAGAAAATAGCCGCGCCCGAGCCAGTCCCTGGCCTCATTAAGAAAATGAGCGGCCTTGCCTTCCCCTGTTAAGGTGATATGCTTGACAGGATGAGTGAACAGCAGAGAACGGTGGTCATCCCGGCTGATGCGTGTCGTTTCCAGCAGGACAAAATCCTGTTCGGCAAGACCTGCCAGCAGGCGGGCCAGGGTGGAATCTGAAAGAGATGCATGGTGTGTCATGGTAAATGCGGCATTATGCTTGATAAATTCTCCTGAAGGTGTTTTGTATACCCGCTGAATCGGAAAAAATCAAACGGCTTGTTAAAAAAAAGTTTTGCCGGGAAAATGCCCGTGAAGCGCACAATTTTCCCGAAAGCCTTGCTATATCAATGGGAATATTTTATAAATACCAGTTTGTAACGGAAAAGATATTTCTTTTCTTGCGCTGCAGGCGAAATGTAACCTGAGCCATACTGTTTTAGCCGGCAATATCAGATTTGATTAGAGAGAGATCAAGGAGGAAATTAAATATGCTGATTCGTGATTGGATGGCGAAAGATGTTCTGACCGTGGATGAAAATACCTCACTCATGCGGGCCACCCGTATTATGAAAGAGAATTCCATTCGCCGCCTGCCTGTTGTTTCCCATGGCAAACTGATCGGGATTATCACTGACCGTGATGTGAAGGATGCGTCACCATCAAAAACCACCTCGCTTGATGTTCATGAACTCTATTATCTGCTGTCGGAAATGAAGGTGAAGGATGTGATGACGCCCAATCCCATTGTCATCCACGGCAGTGAATCCCTGGAAAAGGCGGCGGTTATCATGCTCGATTGCAAGATATCCGGGGTGCCGGTAACCGATTCCTCCGGTTACCTGATCGGCGTGCTCAGTGAAACCGATGTGCTGCGCGGTTTTATCCACAGCACCGGCATCAAGGACGGCGCCATGCAGTATGTTTTTGACCTGGTTGACCAACCCGGCTCCGTAACCAGGGTGGTCGAGCTGCTGCGGGAATATAATGCCCGGGTTATCAGTGTGCTGACCTCCTTTGAAGATGCCCCGGAGGGCATGAAGCGGGTGGCCATCCGGGTCATGGTCAAGGATAACGGCGCCCTGGAGACCCTGTCGCGGATATTGCAGGAAAACTTCACGGTGATTTTCCAGGGCAAGGATGAGTTGAAGGATCTGCCGCAGCGGCGGCAGCCCTGATGGCCTTCAGCCTTTCAGTTTTTTCAGCCGGGTTCGGTTCACCCGGCTTTTTTTATTCCTGGTCAGGCCCGGCGGGGTCCTGTTGTCCTGAGGGGTCCCGCTGCTCCAGCCATGGCATTTTGTCCCTGTTGAAGGCCATCCAGGTGGATTTGTCGCTGTTGGCCGGATTGAATCTGCCTGTCTGCCGGTCAATGGGCAGAAAAACAATGCCCTCGGGAACCGGGAATTTTTCCTCCTTCACCGTGGTGTTCTGCATGAAATCGAGCCAGACGGGCGCGCAGGCCAGTCCGCCTGTCTCGTCATTGCCCAGGGAGAGCTTTTTGTCAAAACCCATCCACACTCCGCAGACCATCCCCGGGGTGTAACCGATGAACCAGGCGTCGCGGTAGGTATCCGTGGTCCCGGTTTTCCCTGCAGCTTCCTCAGACAGGCCCCGGGCCTTCTTGCCGGTTCCTTCATCGATGACGCCTTCCATGATGCGGGTGATCAGGTAGGCGGTTCGCTGATCCAGCACCTGTCTCTTTTTCACTTTGAACGCTTCCAGCAGTTTGCCGTCACGGTCAGTGATCCTGGTGATAAATACCGGCCTTGATGGCTGGCCCAGATTGGCAAAGGTGGTATAGGCGCCGGTCAACTCAAGCAGGGTTACCTCAGATGAACCGAGGGCCAGGGAAAGGTTTTTGTGGAGCTGGGAGGAGATGCCCATATCCCGGGCCAGCTGCCGCACGGGCTCGATGCCGATTTCCTGGAGCAGTTTCACCGTGACGATGTTGCGGGAATGGATGAGGGCGGATTCGAGGGTGGTGGGGCCGTTGAACTTGCCGTCGAAATTCTGCGGCTGCCAGGTTGATCCCGCTTCAGACCCGGGCAGGATCAGCGGCTCATCCATGATGATTGACGCCGGGGTGAAAGAGGCCTGCAGGGCTGCGGCATAGACAATGGGCTTGAAGGCGGAGCCGGGCTGTCTTCTGGCCTGAGTGGCACGGTCGAACTGGCTTTTGCTGAAATCCGTGCCGCCCACCAGGGCCCGGACTTCGCCGGTGGAGGCGTCCATGGCCACCAGGGCGGCCTGGGGCAGTCCGGCGACTTTCTGCGCCCGCCGCACCACCCACTTGGCCACGCCCCGCTTGACCGCGGCGGTCGCCGATTTCTGCAGGTTCGGGTCAAGGGTGGTCTCAATGGTGAGCCCTCCGGCCACCAGGGCCTGCCAGCCATATTTGGCCTGAATGTACTTCTTGACATGCTGGACAAAATACCGGGAGTCCTCGTCCGTTTCCGCCGGCGCACCCCAGAGCAGCGAGCGGGCAAAGGCCTTTCGTGCCATGGTGGCGGTGATAAAGCCTTCTTCCGCCATCCTGTTCAGGACATAAGCCTGTCTTCTTTTGGTCAGATCAAAGTGCTTGAAGGGGGAATAGCGGCTGGGCGCCTGGGGCAGACCGGCCAGGATGGCGATTTCGGCCAGATCGAGGTCAACGGCTTTTTTGCCGAAGTAAACCCGGGCAGCGGCATCCACTCCATAAGCCCCCTCGCCGAAATAGATCTGGTTCAGATAGATGTGGAGGATCTCCTTTTTGCTGAGAACCTTATCGATGCGATAGGCGAGGATGGCCTCCTTGATTTTCCTGGTATAGGTCTTCTCGGGGGTGAGAAGCAGGGCCCGGGCCACCTGCTGGGTGATGGTGCTGCCGCCCTGGCCCTTTTCGCCGCTGCGGAGATTATGCACCAGGGCGCGCAGGGTGGACCAGGCGTCCACCCCCCCATGCTGGAAAAAACGGGCATCTTCGGCTGCCACAAAGGCCAGGGGCAGTTCTTTGGGCATGCTGTCAATGGGCACCACATATCTGTTCTGGGTGAAGATGACGTCAAGCTGTCCGCCGTTTTTGTCAAGGATAACGGTGGTGGCGGGCGGGGTATAGCCTGCCAGCGAGCTGACATCCGGAATGTTGAAGGCCAGAAACAGGAACAGCACGATGCCGATGAACAGGGTCAGCAGGCAGGCGATGGCAAGGAGATACAGCGAGACATGGACATGGCTCCATGTCCATATGCGCTTTCCGTTGTTTGTTTTATTTCCTGCCGCCATGATTTCCGGTTAGGGGGAAGATGTACTCTTCACGATTATAATAAAAAAAGGCTGCTCATTCGAGCAGCCTTTTTGTACCATCAGATGGGCTCAGATAAAAGAATTATTCTTTGTCCGTGCTTCCCTTATGGCATTCGGGGCATTTGGTCGGGCCTTTCTTTTTGTCTTTATGGCAGCCCTTGCAGTTGGTATGGGCGGCGTCCTTGAAGGTGGCGATTTCTTTCTTCAGGCCGGCAGCCTTGAAGTGGCAGGTCTCGCATTTTTCGATCTTCATGCCGTCGGTGTAAGCGGTCTGTTTGCCGTCAGCGCCTTTGCCGTGATGGCAGTCGCCGCAGGTCATTTTGAATTCTGCGTTGTCCTGATGTTTTTTATGCGGGAAGGTGGCTGGTTTGGCTTTTTTCGCTGCGTCGACGGTGGCCTGGAGCACAATCTCAGCCGGGCCTTTGTCGGTTTCGGCCATGGCGGTATTAATGCAGGAAAATCCTGCGAGGAATGCAAAAGCGGTAAGACCTACAATGGTTTTTTTCAACATGATTCTTTTCTCCCCTTGGTTTAAATTGGTACTTAACCTAACATACACACAAACTGGATAAACGGTTTCTTTTTACGTTGTCGTTCTGAATTTGTCAAGATGGAAGAGGGAAAAAATGAAGCAGGGGTCATTTTCAGGAGCCGTAACGACATAGTTTGCGTATCTCGTCACGACTCCTTATGCCGGCTATGTCAGCCGTTGTGGAAACCGGGTTAGCTGTTGCCGTAGCTGTGCAGTCCTGACAGGAGAAAGTTGACGCCGAAATAGGTGAAGATCACCGAGACAAAGCCGATAATGGCCAGCCAGGCGATGCGTTTGCCCTGCCAGCCGCGGGTGAAGCGGGCGTGCAGGGTGGCGGCGTAGATGAACCAGGTGATCAGCGACCAGGTTTCCTTGGGGTCCCAGCTCCAGTAGGTGCCCCAGGCCGAATTCGCCCAGATGGCGCCGGTAATGATGCCCGCGCTCAGCCAGAGAAAACCGAAGATCATGGTTTTATGAATGATGTCATCAATCACCCGGAGCTCAGGCAGGGTAGAGATCAGGCCTGTATCGGCCTTATCCTCGGCCGAGCTTTTGATCAGGTACATGAAGCCCAGGCCGCAGGCAACGGCAAAGGCGGCGTAGCCGATGAAGCAGGTGATGACGTGGGCGATCAGCCAGTTGCTCTGCAGGGCCGGGATAAGAGGGGATATCTCCTGGTTGATGCCGCTGCCGAACGAGGCGTAGGCCATGCTGATAAAGGCAAAGGGAATGGCAAAGGCGCCGATCAGCCTGTTGTTGAATTTCAGCTCAAGCAGCAGGTAGAAGATGACGATGGACCAGGAAAAGAAAACCAGGGATTCGTACATGTTGGACAAGGGGGCATGACCCATGCCCATGGCATATGACTCATACCATCTGAGGCCGATGCCGGCTGTCTGGGCCAGAAAGGTGATCAGGGTGACGATGGATGCCGCCACGCCGCTTTTTTTCGTTTTGAATATGAGGGTGGCGATGTAAAGAGCCGAAGCCACCAGATAGCCGAGGGTGCTGATTCCTAACAGTTGCGAACTTGTCATTGTCTATCCTCTTGTATGCATACGATAAGTAAAAGAGTGTCCAGCCGGCGCCAGCTGATCAGGCTGTTTCAGGAGCGGCTTGTATTTTGTCCTCAAGACTCCGGTTTACCGCGTCAAAGTTCTTTTCAAAAGCCAGTCTGTTTTTATTGGTGTTGCCGCTGATCAGCAGGCTGGTGCCGGCATCTTTTTTCCTGATATGAATCCAGATGCGCTGGTGGGAAAGAAAAAAGGCAACCATCAGGCCAAGCAGCATGAGGGTGCAGCCGATATAGACATACCAGACCCCGGGGTCTTTGGTCACCTGCAGACCGGTGGCAAAGAATTCCTTCAGGGCAAAGGTGTAATCCTTGCCGCCGCGTGAGACGGAAATGGTGTCCCCATCCGTTACCCAGAAGGGTTCCGCGACGCCGCTGCTGTCCTTGAACCAGATTTTATACTTGTAGAGATACGGAGTTTCGGTCATGTCCCGGTTGATGATGCCGAAGGTGACATCCGCCACCGGCCACTTGATTTCCTTGCCCGGTTCAACGAGAAAGAGTTCATTTTCCTTGCTCTGATTATCGGTGAGGGAGACAAGGAATTTCTTGTATGACTGGTAGCTGGACTGATAGAAGGTGTGTCCTTTGTAGGAGAGCGGGTCGTTGACCACAATGGATTTGGCCAGCATCTCCTTGCCGTTTTCCAGGATGACCAGGTCGGAGCGGAATTCCTTGGGGGCGCCGTTGGCGTAGTGGGTCAGGGTGAAGCGCTTGCACAGCACCTCGAAGCCCAGCTTGATCGGTTCCTCGTTGTTGAAGGAGAAAATGGTGTCGGCGGAGCGGGTCTCCGGGATCATGACACTGCCTTTATAACCGAAATGGGAGCCGATCATTGCCCCGCCAAAGATGACGAGAATGCTGGTGTGGACCGCATAGACGCCAAGGCGGCTCCATGGTCTTTTCTGGGCGAAAAGCAGAATGTCGTTGTCGCGTACCGCCTCTTTCGCCTTCCAGCCGTTTTCCGCCAGGCTTGTCCGGGCCCTGCTGGCGGCTTCCTCGGGGGAAATGGCGGTGAGGATCTCCTTGCTCGGCCGCATCTTAGCAAGCCGTTCCAGATCTGTTTCCAGATTGTTCTGCACCACCAGACGCCAGACATTGGGCAGTCTTTCCAGGGTGCAGATGGTGAGATTAAGCGCCAGCATGACCAGCAGGCTGGTAAACCACCAGGAATTATACATGTCCGGAATGTCAAGTATCTGAAAAAACCTGGCCAGGTTTGCCCCGAATTCCTGGACGTAAGCCTCGGGAGGGCTGTTCTGGGGAATGACGGTGCCTATCACAGAGGCAATGGCGAGGAAGAAAAGGACAAAGAGGGCGAGTTTAACCGATGCGAAAAAGCTCCAGATGCTGTTTTTCTTGTTACTCATGCTATCCTTGGTGATGGTTGGGGTTAGTCAGGGATCGGCTTAATTATGCGGATAAAAAATAGCGGGAATTCGCCTGATACCATGAAGTGTTACAGGGTGTCAATTATAATAGCCTGCCAGGAAGATGTTATCAATTATTATTGTTTTACGACAAGGGGCTTTGCAGAAAGTTCAAAAAAATATAAGGCTGCGCAGGCGCTTTTCTTCAATACTTTCCCCCGTCTCTGTTTATTCATGAAAAAAAAACTTGCCATGCCGGGGATGACAAGGTATAAGTCATGGTTCTTATGAAAATTATGCTCATTTTGAGCCTTTCCTCGAAGCCTGCCGAGCCGGCTTTTCGATTTTTAAAGGAGTATGATTATGTCTAGATTATGTGAAATCTGCGGCAAAAAGCCAGTTACCGGAAACAATGTCAGCCACGCCCACAACAAAACGAGACGGCGCTGGCTGCCCAATCTGCAGAAGGTCCGGGTTGCCACCGTTGGCGGCAGTTCCAGACAGATTCGTGTCTGCACCCGCTGCATCCGGTCCGGAGCGGTGGTAAAGCCTGTTGTGCAGAAGGCCTAACCCCGGCAATAGCTGTTCGTACCTTTTTTATCCACCTGCAAATGTGACCTCCGTCTCCTGCATTTGCAGGTGGATTCTTTTTTACGGGTGCCTTGAAAAATCAGGGCAACGGTTCCCCCCTTATCTTCTTCTCGCCTCAATGACCTGATCAAGCTGTCGCAGATGCTGCAGCAGGGTGCTCAGGTGTGCCATGTTGTTTACTTCAAGAATGATATTGAGTCTGGCCAGGTTGTCCTTGGTGGTGTGGGCGTCCACATTGAGAATATTGGCGTCATCATTGGTGATGGCATTGCAGATCGTTACCAGCAAACCTTTGCGGTCCTGGGCGATGATCTGGATATGGGCGCGGTGCTGGGTCCTGGCCGAGCTTGACCATTGCACTTCGATGCGGCGCATGGGGTCGGTTGCCTGCAGGTTGGGACAACCGGCCTTATGCACGGAAATGCCCCGGCCGGCGGTAATGAAACCCATGATGTCATCACCCGGCATGGGCAGACAGCACTGGCTGATTTTGACCAGCAGATTGTCAATGCCGTCGATTTCGATGGCGTCACCTGAGCGGGTTTTGGCCGGCCGTGGTGGCGGCGCAGTCGCTTCCACCGGGATCTCCAGGGCGGCCGCCGCCGCTTCCTCCTGGACTTTTCTCACTTCAGCCGGCAGCAGCAGATCGACCAGTTGCTCGGTGCGGATCTTGCCGGAACCGACCTTGCGCAGCAGATCCTCCAGGGCATTGGAGTTCGCCCGTTTGAGCATTTCTTTCAGGTGGCCGGTCTTGATCAGTTTCTTTAAGCTCAGGTTATGCTTGCGCAGTTCCCGTTCACAGATCTCCTGGCCCAGTTTCAGGCTCTTTTCCATCTCCTCCTGGCGGAGGAACTGGCGGATGCGGCTTTTGGCCCTGCTGGTCTTGACCAGGGCCAGCCAGCCCCTGCTGGGCTGCTGGTGGGGCGAGGTGAGAATTTCGACCACATCGCCGTTTTTCAGATTGGTTTTCAGCGGCACCAGCCGGCCGTTGATCTTGGCGCCGGTGCAGCCGTTGCCGACCTGGGTGTGGATGGCATAGGCAAAATCCAGCGGGGTGCTGCCTTCCGGCAGCTCCTTCACCTCGCCGTTGGGGGTCAGCACATAGATTTCCCCACGGTGCAGCTCGCCCTTGAAGGCGTCAAGAAACTCCCGCGGGTCCTTGAGGTCCTGCAGCCACTGGATGAGCTGCTTCAGCCACTGAAACAGCTTGGCATCCTTCTGGGAGACGGCGGTGCCTTCCTTGTAGGCCCAGTGAGCGGCAATGCCCTCCTTGGCGATTTCATCCATCTGCTCGGTGCGGATCTGGATTTCCATGAAATTGCCGTGGGGTCCGATGACCGAGGTGTGCAGCGACTGGTACATGTTGGATTTCGGACTGCTGATGAAATCCTTGAACCTGCCGTCGATCGGCACCCAGAGGGAATGGACCAGGCCGAGCACCTCATAACATTCCCGCACGCTCTGCAGGATGATGCGGAAGGCCACCCGGTCATAAACCTTTTCCAGGGGGATATTCTGGGCAATGAGTTTGCGGTAGATGGAGTAGAGATGTTTGGGCCGGCCGAGGATCTTGAAATCGGTGAGCCCCTGTTCCCGCAGCTTGTTGGACAGCAGCTCCTTGACTTCCTCCACATAGCGGGCCCGGTCCATGGTGGAGGAATCCACCCTGGCGGCCAGGTCCTGATACTCCCTGGGATGCAGGCGGGCAAAGGCGAGATCCTCCAGTTCCCGTTTCATCCAGTCCACCCCGAGCCGGCTGGCCAGGGGGGCGTAGAGGTCCATGGTTTCCAGGGCAAAGGACTCTTTTTCCTCATCCGGCATATCCATCAGCTGCATGAGATGGAGACGGTCGGCCAGTTTGACCAGCAGCACCCGGATGTCGGAAGACATGGCCAGCAGCATCTTGCGGACGTTTTCGGCCTGATAATCAAGATTGGTATTGAATTCAACCTTGTTTATCTTGGTAACGCCGGAAACAATGGACTCCACCACCGGGCCGAATGCCGCACTCACCTCCCTGGCGGTAACCGGGCTGTCGGGCTCCTTGAAGATGCCGTGCAGCAGGGCGGCCTGCAGGGTCTCCACATCGAGCTTCATGCCGGCCAGGGTGTGGGCCACGGTCAAGGGATGATTGATGTACAGGGTGCCGTTGGGCCGCTTGCGCTCGCCATGCACCTTGAGGGCAAAATCATAGGCCCGGCGCAGGTCGTCAATATCCTTTTCCGGCAGGTATTTCCGCGCCTGTCTGATCAGATCTTCCAGGGTGACCTGCGTAACGGTTGGATGGACAAGGTGTCGTGCCATGCAGCCACCCTTACAGCTGGCAGTTCTGCATGGCGGACTCGATCATCTGTTTGAGCCTCGTGGTGGTTTCCGCCAGGGGCACGCTCATGGTCTGGCCGCCGGCCCGTTCCCTGATCTCGATTTTCCCCTCTTTGGTCAGGCTGTTGCCGACCATGACCCGGAAGGGGATACCGATCAGGTCGGCGTCCTTGAATTTGATGCCCGGCCTTTCGTCGCGGTCATCATAGAGCACCTCGATGCCGCTCGCCGTGAAATCGGCATACAGGCTTTCCGCGGCCTGGCTGATGGCCTCATCCTTGGTGGAGAGACACTGCAGCATGACCTGGAAGGGGGCAATAGGCAGCGGGAAGATGATGCCGTCCTTATCGTGGTTCTGCTCAATGGCGGCAGCCACCGCCCGGCTGACGCCGATCCCGTAACAGCCCATGATAAAAGGAATTTCCTTGCCCTGGTCGTCGAGAAAGGTGGCTTTCAGCGACTCACTGTAGGTGGTGCCCAGCTTGAAGATATGGCCCACCTCGATGCCGCGGGTCAGTTCCAGCGGGCCGCCGCAGAGCGGGCAGCGGTCCTTTGCGGTGACCATGCGCAGGTCGGCGGTCCTGGCCGGGGTGAAGTCCCGGCCGATATTGACGTTCTGCAGGTGGAAGTTCTTCTCATTGGCGCCCACGGTGAAGTTGGCCATTTTCGTGACCGCCAGGTCGGCGACCACGGGCAGGGTCAGGCCCACCGGCCCCAGGTAGCCCGTCGGCGTGCCGGTGCAGGCAAAGGTTTCCTGGTCGTCGGCCAGACGCACCTCGGTGGCGCCGAGCAGGTTCTGCAGCTTGACCTCCTGCACCTCGTGATCGCCGCGTAAGAGTACGGCGACCGGCTTGGCATCGGCCATGTAGATGAGGGTTTTCACCAGATGCTCAGGCGGAATATTAAGGAATTCGCACACCGCCTGCACCTTGCGTTTGCCCGGGGTTTCCACTTTGCTCAGCGGGAGTTCCGCCACTGCCTGGGGGGCCGGTATTTCCATGGCCCGCGCCTTCTCCATGTTGGCCGCATAGGAGCACTCCCGGCAGATGACGATGGTGTCTTCGCCGGTGTCGGCCAGCACCATGAATTCATGGGAAAAGCTGCCGCCGATGGTGCCCGAATCCGCTTCCACGGCCCGGAAGGTGAGGCCGCACCGCTTAAAGATGCGATGGTAGGCCTGCTTCATTTTTTCGTAGGTTTCCTCAGCCCCTTGTTCGGTGGCGTCAAAACTGTAGCCGTCCTTCATGATGAACTCGCGGCCGCGCATGAGGCCGAAACGGGGGCGGATCTCATCGCGGAACTTGGTCTGGATCTGGTAGAGGTTGAGGGGCAGGCTGCGGTAGGAATGGATGTTTTTCCTGATCAGGTCGGTGATGACCTCCTCGTGGGTGGGGCCGAGGCAGCTTTCCCGCTGGTGACGGTCGGTGAAGCGCAGCAGCTCGGCGCCGTATTTGTGCCAGCGGCCTGATTCCTGCCAGAGGTCGGCGGGCTGCACCATGGGCAGCAGCAGCTCCTGGGCCCCGGCCTTGTTCATTTCCTCGCGGACGATCTGTTCCACCTTGCGGATGGACTTCAGGCCAAGGGGCAGATAGCAGTAAATGCCGGAGGCCAGCTTGCGGATAAAGCCGGCCCGCAGCATCAGTTTATGGCTGACAACCTCAGCCTCGGCAGGTGTTTCTTTTAAGGTCGGTAACAGAAGCTGGGAAAAACGCATGAAAAATCCTTTGTTATGAGCCTCTTGCAAAATGAACATCTACTCCGATCGGTTAAAAATATCCTGGTCGGCGTCTTCCTGGTGAAATCGTCCTCAACGTAGCACTGCTACGCTTCCGGGCGATTTCACCTCTCATCCTTGCCCAGAATATTTTTCTCTCGATCTCGCTACGAAGTTCATTTTGCAAGAGGCTCTTATGAAAACGGTGATCACCAGAAAAAAATAGTATTTAGGTTCGTCGCTGTGATGAAACGCACGCTGCCGGTCGCCGGCCTTCACTCCTCACTCCTTACTTTTCACTTCTTACTTTTCACTTCTTTCCCGCGCCATGGCGTCCAGTTCCTCAATAAAGACGGCAAGCAGCTGATCTTCAGGAACCTTTTTATACAGCTGCCCCTTTTTAAAGATAATGCCCACCCCGTTGCCGCCGGCCAGGCCGATGTCCGCCTCCCTGGCCTCGCCCGGGCCATTGACCACGCAGCCCATGACCGCGACCTTAAGCGGCGTATCCATGCGCTGGATATGTTCCTCCACCTTCTCGGCCAGACTGAAGAGATTGATCTGGCAGCGGCCGCAGGTGGGGCAGGAGACCAGCTCCGGCCCTCTTTCCCGGATGCGCAGGCAGCGGAGCAGCTCGAAGGCGACCCGGACCTCTTCCACCGGATCACGGGTCAGCGAGATGCGGAAGGTGTCGCCGATCCCCTGGTAGAGGAGCATGCCCAGGGCCACGCTTGATTTTACCGTGCCGGCAATCAGCCCGCCCGCCTCGGTTACCCCAAGGTGCAGGGGATAATCACACTGACTGGAGAGCAGCCGGTAGGCGTCGATGGTGGTCAGGGTGTCCGAGGATTTGATGGAAATTTTCTGCTCGTAAAAGTGGAGATTTTCCAGCAGCCGGATATTTCTGATGGCGCTTTCCACCAGGGCCTCGGGAGTGGGATGGTCGTGGCGGGCCAGGATATCCTTTTCCACCGAGCCGGAATTGACCCCGACCCGGATGGGGACCTGGTGAACCTTGGCGGCATCGACCACCTTGCCGAGTTTTTCCGGGCCACCGATATTGCCGGGATTGATGCGGATGCCCTGGGCGCCGTTTTCCATGCTGGCCACGGCCAGCCGGTAATCGAAATGGATATCGGCAATGAGCGGGATGGTGATGCGGTCGCGGATGGCGCGGATGGCCCGGGCCGCCTCCAGGTCCGGCACGGCAACCCGGATGATCTCGCAGCCCGCTTCCTGCAGCCGCAGAATCTGGGCAACCGTTGCCGCCACGTCCCGGGTGTCGGTGTTGGTCATCGACTGTACGGCAATGGGGGCGTCGTTGCCAATGGGCACATTGCCCACCTTGATCTGTCTGGTCGGTATTCTCTTAATCATAATCGTTGCGACTATACTCGTTTTTGCAAAAAGTTTTAAGTGTTAAGTTGTGAATATTTCCTGCAATGGTAAAAAAAATACCAGTAGGGCAGGTAAAGGGCCGCCTGGATTATTGCCGTATAACCTGTTGATTTGGGCTGCATCTTGCGGGGTTGGCCAAGAAAGGGGCTGGGCAGGATATTTTCAGGCAGGACTTGGCAAATTGTTGAATTCCTGTCCGGCAACTGCTAGTATGGCGGCCATGAAATACCTGCTTTCTTTAATAGGGGTGGTGCTGATTCTGGAATCCCTGCCGTATGTAGCCTGTCCCGAGGCCATGCAGAAATGGCTCAGGCAGCTCTCCGAGATGAATCCGGCGGTTTTGCGCGTCATCGGTCTTCTGGCCATGGGCGCCGGCCTGCTGCTCTGCTATATCACCCAACAGACCAACCTGATATAGATTTTCCCGCCCGGCCTTTAAATAAAAGTTCAGATCATGGCAGAGAACATCCCCCTGATTTACGATATCGACTCCTACCGCTTCAACCTGCCGCCGGAGCGCATCGCCCAGCAGCCCGCGGTCAACCGCGACCGTTCCCGTCTGCTGGCCCTCAACCCGGCAACCGGCGCTGTCAGTGATCTTCATTTCACCGATATCGTCGATTTTTTCTCTCCGCATGATCTGCTGGTGGTGAACAACACCCGGGTTTTTCCGGCCAGGCTGCTGGGCCGCAAGGAAAGCGGCGGCAAGGTGGAGCTGCTGATCCTGCATTATCCCCAGGAGACGTTGCCGGCCGCGGACAAGCACGGCCAGGTGGCGGTGACCGGGCTGCTGAAAAGCTCCAAGGGCTGCCGGCCCGGCCAGCGGATCATCTTTGCCGATGAGCTCACCGCTGAGGTCGTCGAGCTGTATGCGGCCGGCAAGGCCAGGCTGCAGCTGCATTTCCAGGGCGAGCTTGCGCCCTTGCTCGATAAATACGGGCAGCTGCCGCTGCCTCCCTACATCAGGCGGGAGCAGGGGGAAGAACCCCAGGACAGGGAGAGGTATCAGACGGTTTTTGCCGCTGCAACCGGGGCCATTGCCGCTCCCACGGCAGGCCTGCATTTTACGGATGAGCTGCTGTCTGCCATTGCCCGGAAAGGGGTGGAGCGGGAGAGCGTCACCCTGCATGTCGGCTACGGCACCTTTGCCCCGGTGCGGGTGCAGGACATCCGCCAGCACCGGATTCACTCCGAGTTTCTCACGGTATCGGCCGGCACTGCCGCGAAAATAAATGAGGTGCGCGACAGGGGCGGCCGGCTCTGGGCCGTGGGCACCACCACGGTCCGGGCCCTGGAATTTGCCGCCGATGACGCAGGCAGAGTGCAGGCCAGGGAGGGCTGGTGTGATCTCTATATCTATCCGGGTTACCAATTCAAGGTGGTGCGGAACCTGATCACCAATTTCCACCTGCCGGGGTCTTCACTGCTTTTTATGGTAAGCGCCCTGGCCGGGCGGGAAAGGGTGCTGGCCGCTTATGCCCATGCGGTAGCCAGGGGTTATCGCTTTTTCAGCTATGGCGATGCGATGATCCTTGTCGGCGGGTAAGAAAGTGAGGGCGGCGGGAAGGATGAAGAGGGTTCATCCTTCTTGGGATTTGCCGGATCGGAAACTGTCATTGAGAACACGGAGCCCGCGAGAACACTGGCAGGAAGACCTTTTCCCTGATCTCCGGGTGCTCTGGGTGGGAGAAACGCTTTTGACGGATTCATCCTCAGGCGGCAGTAGAGGCGCAGGGGCAGGCGGCGGTTTCCTTGCTGCAGCCGCCGGCATCCGAGGTTTTTGCTTCGCACTTGCCCTGTTTGGCGCTGCAGTAACCATCCGCATACCAGCCGCCGCCCTTTAACTGGAAGGAACTTGAGGAAATCAGTTTCTTGAGGTTGCCGTGGCAGTCCGGACAAGTGGTCAGCGGATCATCGGACAGGCTTTGCCATGCTTCGGTCACCTTCTGGCATTTCTGGCATTCGTATTCATAAATAGGCATTTGAGTTCTCCCTGAAAAAGGTATAATCTTATCTCTATATATTATTAATTGAATTGGCAGTCGGAAAAGATGCAGGCTCTTCTTCAAGAAGGGATGAGGCGGAGTGTTTCCGGCCTCTGCAAGGTCAATCCAACTTTTTGAAGTGTAATGTTGCTTGACGTGTCTGTCAACTGTTTGGCAATTTTTTTGCGCGGAGATACTGTCATGTCCGGGAGGAAACTGTGCAGCAGATATTGAGCCTGCAGGCTGCCGAGGGTATGGTGCTGGCCAAGGATGTGTTGACCGCCGATGGCCGGATTCTGTGCGGCAGGGGGACCACCTTGACCGCCACCATCATTGAGCGGATCAGAAAAATGGATGTCGTCTACATCACGGTCGAGGGACATCCGGTGCAGGTGGAGGGTGAAAAAACCCTGGAACAGGAGCTGCAGGATATTGAAAAAAGATTTTCCCGGGTCAAGCATGTTCCCCCGTTGATGTATCTCAAAAAAAGGATAATGCAGCGCAAGGCTGCGGGGAGAAAGGCCTCCTGATGGAAGACCAGAAAAAATCCCAGTTTCGCAAGGCCCTGCGCGAGGTGAAAAGTCTTCCCACCCTGCCCGGCATTATCGCCAAGCTGACCAGGATGGCGGAGGATCCCGATACCACCACCGAACAGATGGGCAAGGTGATCAGCAAGGATCATATCCTGGCCGCGAAGCTGCTCAAGCTGGTCAACTCGGCCTTTTACGGCTTCCCGCAGAGGATCAGCTCGCTCAACAGCGCCATCATTCTGCTCGGTTTCAACGTCATCAAGAGTCTGATTATCAGTTCTTCCATCTTTGAGCTGATGGAATCCCAGGATGTGGAGCTCTGGGAGCACTCCCTGGGCTGCGCCGTGGTCTGCAGCGTGCTGGCCAAACGTCTGGAGGTCAGTGATCCCGAGGAGGTCAGCACTGCCGGGCTGATCCATGATATCGGCAAGGTGGCGATCAAGATGGAGTTGAAGCCGGAATTCGAGATGTTGCGGCAGATGGTGCATGACCGGCAGATTCCCATGCTTGATGCGGAAAAAGAACTGCTGGGTGTTGATCATGCCGAGGTGGGAGGCTGGCTGGCCAAGAGCTGGAATCTGCCGGCCAAGCTCGTCGAGCCCATTGCCTGCCACCACAATCCGCTGGAGGCCGGGGAGGAGAAACTGTGCACCGCCATCATCCATTTCAGTGATATTCTCATCCGCAGTCTCGGCTACGGACATGGAGATGACGTCTGGGTTCCTCCGCTCTCCAGGACGGCCTGGCAGCTTCTCAACCTGACCCAGCAGGATCTTGATGAAATACTGGATGAGGTGGAGGAGAAGCTGTGGGATGTCAGGGGATTCAGTCTGGAAATCCAGGCGGAACTGGAAGGCAGCATGACCTCGTAATTCTCCTTGCTCCGTCGATGGCCCCTCGGCCTGCTGTCTGATAAAACGGATATCTGCCAATGTTTTGCCCGGGAAAACCATGAAACGAATTCTTATCGCCGGTGAACAGATCATCAGCACCCCTGAACACCGGATCGTCCTTGAAGCAAAAGGCTGCCAGCTGCTGTTGATGAAGGATCTGCAGTCCGCCCTGTCGCTTATCCTGGAAGATCCGCCGGATATGCTGATCATGGAAAAGAGCTTCGGAGAGGAGAAGACTCCCCTGGCCCTGTTGACCGCAGTAAAAGGCTGCCTGCAGAAAACCAATATCCCGGTCATTCTGGTGATCGATGAGAGGCAGATCCTGTCAGGACTGGACTGGCAGCAGTATGCGGTGGATGACTTCGTCGTCCGCCCCTTCACCCCGGAACTGCTGCAGGCGCGCATCCGACTGGCCGAAGCAAGGATGATCAGGGTGTTTGACAATAACCCGCTCAGCAGGCTGCCGGGCAATACCTCCATCCTGCAGGCCATCCAGAAGGCCATTGACGCGAAGGAGAGTTTTGCGGTCTGCTATATTGATATTGATAATTTCAAGCCCTATAATGACCGTTATGGCTTTTCCCAGGGGGATGACGTGATCCTCATGGTGGCCCGCATTGCCGTGAATGTCGTTGACGAACTGGCCAGGGAGGGAAGTTTTGTCGGCCATGTGGGGGGTGATGATTTTGTTTTCATCGTCAGGGAAGAGAAGGTGAAGCCGGTCTGTGAGCGCATCCTGGCGAATTTCGAGGTGGTGCGCAACATGTTTATCCCGGCCGAGGATCTCAAGGCCGGCTGTTATGTGGAAAAGGACCGGCAGGGCCGGGAAACCGTCTTCGGCCTGCTCAGTCTCTCCATCGCCGTGGTCATCACCGGCGCCCATCACTTCAGCCATTACGGCGAAGTCTCCACCATTGCCTCGGAGGTCAAGCATTTTGTCAAGAAAAAAGAGGGCAGCAACTATATGATTGATCGCCGTTCGCAGGTGTAAAGGGCAGCCTTGCCTGGCCATCATATCTCCGTCCATCATTTTTTCAGTTAATGGATTTCAGCATCCTGCCAGTTGCTCTATTGCCGCTTCGTTGCAATCCGTCAAAGTCACAATCCCTTTGTTCGCCATGAAAGCTGATGATCAGCCAGGTATTTCATCTGACGGATGCCTTGCTTAATAAATGAAGCGAGTGAATGCTGGCCAAACCATCAAACAGCCGCCTGCCTGTTTCAGTCTCTTTGATCAGGCAACAGAGCAGTTCCTTTAGTCGAAAAGATTGGCGCAATATGGCGACAGGAATTGAGCTGGCAGTGCACATGATTCTCCAGTTTGCTCTAAACAGTCAATATTCAACCAACTATTATGTCGCTTGATAAAGACATGCTTTGCTGAATGACTAAATTGGACAATGTGTCATGGGCTTCCCTGTTGATAGGTTGAAGTCGTTATGCCCGCAAATTGCTGAATGTATTTGCGCAGCACAAAAAAAGAGTGCAATTGGCTTGCTAAAATAACAATCTTGACTATATATAGAGATTATTTTGCCAATTTACATTTATCAGGAGGATAGAATGAGCAAATCACTGGTCGAGATGGCTGCGGATATTGTTAAAGCTCAATGCACTTCAACAAGTATGTCCGCTGAGGATATCACCTCGTCGTTGCAGAATACCTTCAGTGTGCTGCAGTCACTGCAGGCAAACGAGGTATCTGCTGAAGCAATTACCTTGGGAGAGGAGCCGAAGGAGGAACATGCAGTTGCGGTTGCTCCGGATAAATCCATTCTTAAAAATAAGATCATTTGTCTGGAGTGCGGGCAGTCCTTTAAATTGCTGTCACCCAAGCATCTGGCCAGCCATGGCCTGAACGGCAAGGAGTACCGGAAAAAATACGGTTTTCCCCTCAGGCAGCCGCTCTGCGCCAAGTCCCTGTCGGAACGGCGCAAAAAAGCCGGCAAGGAACGCGGGGTGCCGGCGAACCTGTTAAAGGCCATTGAGGAAAGGAAGCTGAAAGGCAGCGCCAAGGGCAAGGCAGCCAAGAAAGCAAAATAATATACGAATTTATTTTACTTCTTCTTCTCTCATTTGTTAAAAGGCACGCAGCGGGCACGTCGCAGCTGCGTGCTTTTTTTGTTGGTTATGAATAAACAAGAGCAGGCAGATACGTAAGTGATTGGAATTTTTGATTCAGGTGTGGGCGGCATGACGGTGGCCAAAGCGGTTGAGCAGCTTTTGCCGGACAAGAATCTGGTCTATTTCGGGGATGTGGCGCGCACCCCCTACGGCTCAAAAAGCGCGGCCACCATCTGCCGGTATGCCCGGCAGGACACCGAGTTTCTGCTCAACAAAGGCGCCAAGATCATCATCATTGCCTGCAACACGGCAGCCAGTGTGGCCTCTGATCTGCTGAAGGCCCAGTTTCCCGTGCCGGTTTTTGAGGTAATCACCCCGGCCATCGACAAGGCGCTGGCTGAATCAGCCAGCAACCGGATCGGCGTGATCGGCACCAGGGCAACCATCAAGAGCAATATCTATGAGGCGAAAATACGCGAGGCCAGGGCTGAGGCCAGGGTCTTTTCCCAGGCGTGTCCGCTGCTGGTGCCGCTGGTGGAGGAAGGCTGGCTCGACAAACGGGAGACCAAGATGATCATCCGCCGCTATCTGCATCCCCTGAAGCACAAAGGGGTTGACACCCTGGTGCTGGGCTGCACCCATTATCCCCTGCTCAAGCACCTGATCACTCCCCGCATCGGCCGGCAGGTGAATGTCATTGATTCTTCCACCGCGGTGGCGGAAATGGTGAAGAAATATTTGCAAAATCATCCGGAAGTGGATAAGGCTCTGGCAACCGGCGGGGAAAGCACGTATTATGTGTCGGATGTGACGGATGCCGCCCGCGTGACCGCCCAGCGGATTTTCGGCAGGAAACTGGAGCTGATCCAGGTTGATGTGGAAGGAAACTGATATGAAACACCTTTTTATGACCATGCTCGCCTTTTTGGTTTGTCTGCTGGTCCCGGCAAGCGGGCAAAGCGCTGCCCTGACCCCGGTGCAGATTGCCGAAAAAGTTCAGGAAACCTATGAAAAGACCACGTCGTTCAAGGCCGATTTCCTGCAGACCTCCACGGTAAGCACCATGGAGCATCGCCAGCGCAAGGGCAGCGGCAGCATGGTGATCCAGAAACCCGGCCTGCTGCGCTGGGATTACACCGCGCCGGAAAAGCAGGTGCTGGTCAGTGACGGCGAGACCTTTTCCCTCTATTTTGCCGCGGAAAACCAGATGATCATCACTCCGGCCAAGGAATACCTGCGGGAGGATGTCACCTATAATTTCTTTGCCGGTAAAGGCAACCTGCTGCAGGATTTTGAGGTGCTGCCTCCCACCTCCGCGCCGGAAAAGCAGGGCATTCTGGCCATCAGCCTGATCCCGAAAAAGACCCATGCCCAGGTGGAGATTCTCAACGTCTGGGTTGACGAGGGCACTTTCCTGGTAAACCGCCTGGAGATCATCGATCATCTCGGCAGCGTGACCAATCTGCTGCTGTTCAACACCGAGGTCAATCATGCCATGCCGGCGGAATATTTTCATTTTTCCCCGCCTGAAGGTACAGAAATCATCGAGCAGTAAATGACATCCGCACATCCATTCCGGCTGGCCCTGGTCTCCATGCCCTGGGCGATTTTCAATCGTCCTTCCGTCCAGCTTGGCGCATTAAAAAGTTATATCGAGGCCCATTCCGAGGTAAAGGTGCGGACACTGCATCCCTACCTCGGGGTGGCCCGGCTGCTCGGCCGCGATCTGTATCATTTTATTTCCGCCAATGTCTGGATCTGCGAAGCGCTCTACAGCGCCATTCTCTTCCCGGAGCTGCGTGCAGGTGCCCGCCTGGTGGCGGAGGAGGAGGCCGGCAGGGCGGAAAACGGCGTAGCCTTTGATTTTGACGCCACCTGCACCCAGCTGGAGCGGCATCTCGCCGACTGGGTCGCGGCAGGCGACTGGCAGCACTATGATCTGGCAGGCTTTTCCGTCTGCTTCAATCAGCTGCTGGCCACCCTGGCCGCGGTCAGCGTCCTGAAAAAGGCGCATCCACGGCTTCCCGTCGTGCTGGGGGGCTCCTCCTGCCCCGCTGATTTCGGACCGGCCCTGTTTGCCCATTTTCCGGTGGATTTCCTGATCAGCGGGGAAGGGGAAGAGGCCCTGCGCAACCTGTGCGCATTTCTGGGCGGACAGACCTCGGAGCTTGCCGACAACATCAGCAGCGCCGCGGCGCCCGGCCGGGCCCGCACATCCTGCGGCGACAGGCAGCTTGAGGTGGCCGGGCTGCCCTGTCCTGATTATGATGATTATTTCCGGGAGATGCAGAGCCAGTTCGGCGGTGAGCCTTTCATCCCGGTGATCCCGGTGGAGTTTTCCCGGGGCTGCTGGTGGCGTAGGTGCACCTTCTGCAATCTGAATCTGCAGTGGCGCGGCTATCGCCATAAACCGGCGGAAAAGATGGCGGCCGAGGTGCTCGCCCTGGCCGGCCGCCATAAGGCTCTTGATTTTGTTTTTACCGATAACGCCCTGCCACCCCAGGATGCGCTCGCCTTTTTTGCCACCATGGCTGATACCGGCCTGGATTTCCGTTTTTTTGCCGAGGTCCGGGCCGACCAGCGCGGCAGGGCCATGGAGATCAGCCGCAGAGGCGGGCTGACCTCCGTGCAGGTGGGCATCGAGGCCTTGAGCAACTCCCTGCTGGCAAAAATGGTCAAGGGGGTGACGGTGCTGGACAACCTGGCCATTATGAAGGATGCCCTGGCCAACGGCGTGGTGCTGGACGGCAATCTCATCGTCGAGTTTCCCGGCAGCAGCGATGAAGAGGTGCGGGAGACCCTGGCAAATCTTGATTTTGCCTTTCCCTTTCATCCCCTGACCACCGCCGCCTTTTTTCTCGGCCATGGCAGCCCGGTGGATGAGGAGCCGAAGAAATACGGCATCCGCGCCAGGACCATGCACCATCATGCGGCCCGGCTTTTTCCCGGGGAGATTGGCGCGAAGCTGGTGCTGCTCATTAAAGACTTTCGGGGCGACCGGGCCGGCCAGCGCCAACGATGGGCCCCGGTGGTAAGCAAGGTGAAAAAGTGGCGGCAGTACCACCGCCAGCGGAACAATAGGGCAAGGCTGCTGCTCTGCTATCGTGACGGCGGCGATTTCCTCATCATCCGCCAGGAACTGCCGGACGGCCGGGTGCTGCACCACCGGCTGCGCGGGATTTCCCGGCAGATCTATCTTGCCTGCGAGGCAATCAATGATCTGCCGGCCCTGGCCGGCATGTTTCCCGCCTTCACCAGCGGGCAGATCGAAAATTTTCTCGCTGACCTGGCGGCCAAAAGGCTGGTTTTCCGGGAGCAGGACCGCTTCCTGGCCCTGGCGGTCCGCCGGCAGACATGTTAGGATAAACCCTGATGAGCTCCAGGCATAAACAGACCATGCTGGTTGTCGGCGGCTGCCGCAGCGGCAAGAGCAGCTTTGCCGAAGCCTGGGCCAGCGGGCGCTTTACCGGCAAGACCTATGTCGCCACCACGCTTGCCGGTGATGATGAGGAAATGCAGCGCCGGGTGGCTGTCCATCGGCAGAACCGGGGAGCTGACTGGCGGACCAGCGAGGAGCCCCTGAACATTGCCGGGGTGCTGCGTCAGCAGTGGCGGCACACCGAGGTCTTTCTGATTGACTGTCTCACCCTGTGGCTGACCAACCTTCTGCTGCAGGACCTGGCCGATGAGGAGATTCTGGCCAGGGTGGACGATCTGGCCGCGGCAATCAGGGAGTGCCCCGTATCCGTGGTGCTGGTGGCCAACGAGGTGGGGCTGGGCATCGTGCCGGAAGCGCCCCTGGCCCGCCGCTTCAGGGACCTGGCCGGCTGGTGCAACCAGAGGATCGGCGCCTGCTGCGATCAGGTGGTCTTCATGGCGGCAGGGCTGCCCCTTTATCTGAAATAATTGCAAGTTTCCAGAGAATTCAGCAGCCAGAAGCCAGGAGTCGGGAACCATAAGCCAGGAGACAGAAGACAGAATTCAGAATGATTGATTTTATCACGTTTTATTCTGGTTTCCGTCTTCTGTCTGCGATAAATTTGATTTTTTCACAGCCTGACATCGGCTAAGATGGCCGGAGCGGCGCTGCCGGCGCCGCCTTTCTCTATTGATACAGGAGAGACGATGAACGTACACGGTGGAAATATCTTCGCAACCGCCAGGGCCCTGGGTTGCGAGGTGCAGGATCTCATTGACATGAGCAGCAATCTCACGCCCATGGATATGGTGCCCGGCCTGCGGGAAGTGCTGGTCCAGGGCCTGGAGCAGATTGCCTTTCTGCCGGAGACGGAAAGTGAAACCCTGCGCGGCCTCTTTGCCCGCAAATTCCAGCTCAGGGAAGAAGAGGTGCTGGTGGGCAACGGCACCACCGAATTCATCTTTGCCCTGCCGCACCTGTTTGCCGGCAGCCGGGCCATCATCGTCAACCCGACCTATTCCGATTACCGGCTGGCCTGCGGCTGGGCGAAAGTGCCGGCCAGCGACTTCATGCTGCCGCCGGAGCAGGATTTCCGGCTGGACCTTGAGCGGCTGGCCGGCGAGTTTCAGGGCGGCGAACTGGTCTTTATCTGCAATCCCAACAACCCCACCGGCGCGCTGACCCCCTCGGCCGAGCTGTATGATTTCATCCTCCGGCATCCTGCCACCTCTTTTCTGGTGGATGAATCCTACCTGCCGTTTACCCGGGAGAAATCCCTGTTGCGCTATGATTTGCCGCCAAACCTCTTTGTGCTCTTCTCCTCTTCCAAAATTTATGGTATTCCAGGGCTTCGCCTCGGGTTTCTGGTGGCAGGGACCGCTAACCTGCAGAGCATGAACCTGCAGCGCAAACCCTGGGGCGTGAACCGGATGGCCCAGCTTGCCGGGCAGTATCTGCTCGAACATGCGGATCCGTATGTGGAGATGGTCCGGCAGTTCATCGAACGCGAGCGTCCCCTGTTTGTCGATCTGCTGCAGAGGATGAACAATATCCGGGTCATCCCGGGTGCGGCCAATTTTGTTCTCTGTTGTCTCAAGGGGGAAATGTCTGCCGCGGAGTTGCGGGAGAAAATGCTCGAAAAAAGGGTCATGATCCGCAACTGCGCCTCCTTTGCAGGGCTCGATGAGCATTATTTCCGCATGTCCCTGAAGAGCAGGGAGGCGAATGTTTATTGTCTTAACGTATTGCAGGATATTTTATAAGAATCAGGATACAGGATTATGCGAATCGCCATTATTTCCGATACCCATGATCAGGTGGCCAATCTGCGGGCGGCTGTCCGGTATTGCAATGCCTTTAATGTCCAGCTGCTGATCCACTGCGGTGATCTGATCTCCCCCTTCATGCTCGATGAACTGGCCGGATTCGCCGGGGCCGTGCATCTGATCTACGGCAACAATGCCGGCGATCAGCACCTTATCTCCCAGGCCTGCGGCATCAGGTTCCCCGGCATCACCCATCATGGCGTGCTGGGCGCCGTCGAAGCCGGCGGCATAAAGATTGCTTTCCATCATTATCCACAGCTGGCCAGGGGCATCGCCAGTCAGGGCATCTTTGACGTGGTCTGTTGCGGCCATAATCATCTCTATAACGTTGAACAGATAGACAACACCCTGTTGATCAACCCCGGCGATATGCTTGGCAAGGAAAACCAGCCCGCCTTTGCCATTTTCGACAGCTCATCCCGAACCGTTGAAAAGGTAGAGGTCGGCGAAAAAATGAATTTAGGCGACTAAGGAGTCCATTGATATGACCCAGGAGAATGCCCAGCAGGAAAAACTGCCTGCCGGCGAAGAAAACAAGAGTGAAGAGAAGAGCTTTGCCGAGATGTTTAATGAAAACGAGGCGACTCAGGACCGGCTCGAACCCGGACAGAAGGTCAGGGCCGAGATCGTGCGGATCACCAAGGAGTGGATTTTCATTGATCTCGGCGGCAAAAGCGAAGGCGCCCTGGCCCTGGCCGAACTGCTTGATCAGGAGGGCAATCCCACCGTCAAGGAAGGCGACGCCATTGATGTCTATTTCCTGGCGGTTGAACGTAATGAAAAGATCTTCACCACCAAGATAGGCGGGGCCGCGGTCAAGGCCCACCTGGAGGAGGCCTTTCACAGCGGCATTCCGGTGGAAGGCACCATTCAGAAAGAGATCAAGGGCGGCTTTGAGGTCCGGATCGGCGGCAGCAGGGCTTTCTGTCCCTTCTCCCAGATGGGCCTGCGCAAGAGCAGCGACAACGACCAGTACATCGGTCAGCAGTATGCCTTCAAGATCGTCGAATTCAAGGAACACGGCAAAAGCATTATTGTCTCCCATCGCAAGATCCTGGAGGAACAGCGCGCCGCCCTGCGGGAGGAGATGCGGGAGAGCCTGCAGGTCGGGCAGACCGTCAAGGGAGTCATCACCTCGATCCGTGATTTCGGCGCCTTTGTGGATATCGGCGGCATTGAGGGCTTGATTCCCGTTTCCGAAATCGGCTGGGACCGGGTGAGTGACATCCACTCCGTGCTGGAAGAGGGGCAGAACGTCGAGGTCATGATCAAAGGGCTTGACTGGGATCATGAGCGTTTCTCCTTCAGCCTGCGGGAGACCCTGCCTGATCCGTGGGAGACCTGCACGCTGGTGGAAGGCGCCGCGGTGACCGGCACGGTGGCCAGGCTCACGGATTTCGGCGCCTTTGTCACCCTGGCGCCGGGCATTGACGGGCTGCTGCACATTTCCGCTTTGGGGGGCGGCCGCAGGATCAATCATCCCAGAGAGGTGGTCCGGCAGGGCCAGAGCCTGGAGGTGCGCCTTGACAGCATTGACCGGGAGAAAAAAAGAATCTCCCTTTCCCTGCCGCAGAACGAGGAAACCGTCAAGGTGGCTGACCGGAAAAAGAGCAGGAAACCCCAGCAGGATGACCTGCGGGAGGAGTTTCACCGTTTCAAGGAGACGGGCGGCGAGAAAAAAGAGAAATCCATGGGCACCTTTGCCGATCTGCTGAAGAAGAAAATCGGTAGTTAGGCAGCCATGTTCCTGGTGGGGCCGGTCTGGTTACGTGAAGAAAAAGATACTCATAGTCGATGATGAAGAGCTGATTTTAAACAGCCTCGGACTGGAGCTGGAAGGGGAGGGGTACGAGGTTTCCCTGGCGGCGGACGGGGAAGAGGCGATTGCCATCCTGCGGGAGAACTATTTTGATCTGATTATCACCGATTTGATGATGGAAGGCCTCAATGGGCTCGAAGTGCTGAAGGTGGCCAAACAGATTGATCCGGAAATCGCCGTGGTCATCCTCACCGGTTACGGGGAGGTCGCCTCCGCCATTGAGGCCCTGCGTCTCGGCGCGGCTGATTATCTGCTCAAACCCTGTGACTGCAAAGAGCTGCATCTGCGTCTCGCCAACTCTCTCGAACAGCAGGATCTGGCGAAAAAGATCAAAATTTATGAGAGGATCCTGCCGGTGTGCGGCGAGTGCAAAAAAGCGCTGCACGAGGATGCGGGCGGCATGACCGAATGGCTGGCCCTGGATCAGTTCATCAGCAGAAAGACCGGGCTGGGGATCAGCCATGGCTACTGCCCGGCCTGCTTCAAGGATGCCATGGCCGAGATCGCCGTAACCAGGAAAAAGAAATAGCGGGGAAAGTTACAGAGACAGTCGCATGGGTCTCACGCTGCCGTCCAGGCGCCAAAGCCCGCAGGATTGCTTGACTTGTGAGCACGGTAGGTTGTGGGGGTGAGGAACGAACCTCAACAACATCATTCTATCTCGCCATAGCCGCTTTTGTCGTTACCGCAGATTCCACCGCCCGGTCGTGGTCGCCAGGTGGTGTGGGGGCTGGGGGCGAAAATCCCCCGGCTACCCGATTAACCTTTTTCATTATTCCCATGGGTTAATAAGTGCCACTCCGCTTGCTTTCATGTCTGAAATATTGCGAGTTGCCACTGTTAAATGATGAGTAATACCTGTTGCGGCAATAAGAGAATCTATGGCGGGCATTGGCTTGCCAACGCGTTCTGTCATTCCTTGGATCTTCCCCCATGTCACCGCAGTTTGTAGGTCAATCTCGATGATTCTTGTCCAAAATCTTTCCTTGAGGTCATTATCTACCCAATTATGCAATTCTTCCTTTTTTCTCGATTCGTCAAGTTTTTCGATCCCTTTGTGAAGTTCACCTATTGTCAAAACACTGATGAAAAAATTGTTTTCCTCTTCTTGTTTGATCCATTTAGTGACGTTTGTGGCGGGTTTGGGCCGTATGATTTCTGAAATGACGCAGGTGTCCAATAGGTATTTCATAATTCAATGTCCCTTGAAGAGCTTTTGTCTCTTGTCAGGTCAAGGTTTATGCCGGAAAGGGGGGATTTTTTAAAAAAAGAAATTAAATCAGACTTTGGCTTGTTGAGTTTTTGGTAATCTTCAATGGCAATAATTACGACAGATTCTTTGCCATGTTTTGTGACAATTTGTGGGCCATCATGGCGGGCTTTGTCTACCAAATTGCTGAACTTGTTTTTTGCTTCCTGAAGTTGCCATACATTTCCCATAATTACACCTCTTGCTCTGTTTATTTTTTGGCTAGTCTGTCTAGATTGTAGCCTCAGGTTGGGTGTATGTCAAGACGAGAAATTTCGGGAAGGTTACGCGGCTGAGCGGCCCGCAGAGAATGTGGTCACCACAGAATGTGGTCACACAGAATGGGGTCAGGTCTTGCAATGCAATTTTTTTGTCTGGGCAAGCCTGCTGACTGTGGAATAATGGATACCCAGATAGTCAGCTATTTCCTTCAATGTATACCCATGGGAGATATGAGCCTGCACAATTTGCTGATTTCTCTGCTTCTTATGGCTCCTCGCTTGTTTCATGTGGGTAGCCTGAATTCGAGCTTACCGGCAATGAGGTAAGCCATGTTGATCAGATTTTTGGTTGTTCGATATCCTCTGGCTCTTCTTTTGGTCGCCTGGATGAGGCCGTTTATAGCTTCGAGGAATCCGTTTGAAAGCTGGCTGTTGAACCAGGCCAGAATTCCGTTCCAATGAGTTTTGACGGTTTTAGCGACTGCCCGTACTTGGTCAATCTGACTGCGGATTGCCCAGCTGTACCACTTCTTGAGATGAACTTCGGCCTCCTCTCGAGTGGGTGAAAAATAGACATCCTGGAGGGCCAGTTTGATCAGATAAGCCCTGGCCGTTTTTAGCCGATAACTACAGAGCCTGTGTAAGGTTTCATCCTGT
Source organism: Desulfurivibrio sp. (assembly GCA_003605035.1). Classification (GTDB taxonomy): domain Bacteria; phylum Desulfobacterota; class Desulfobulbia; order Desulfobulbales; family SURF-16; genus SURF-16. The sequence goes on along the minus strand of QZKJ01000012.1, from coordinate 897 downwards.
TTCTTGGTTAGATTCTCGGGGTTTTTCAGGAAGGCATAACGGCTGCCTTTCATCATCTCGGGATAGAATCTGGCTTCTTCCGCCCGCACCTGACTCAGAGCATCGTTCATGTGCTTGATCAAATGGAAGGGGTCAAAAGTAATTTCGGCGTTGAAGCAGGGCTTCGTTGACCCCCTTTATAAACGCCTTTGACATATCAAGACAGGCGTCGGTTATATTCTCTGGAGCCCCGTTGTGGGCCTTGAGATCCTCTGTGAAGGCTTTGACGGTCTCATGGTCACGCCCTTCAGTGCCAAACAGGAGCTGGCGCTGGTCCATGTCGTAAAAAAGGGAGATGTAGTCTTGGCCTCTTCTGGCGGAGGTTTCATCCATGCCGATGCGGCGAACTTCAGCGTGGTCAGCTTGGGCGCGGGCACTCTGTATGTAATGATCAATAACCCGCCAGATACGGGTGTCGTGTTCGCCCAGCAGGGCCGCAGCCGTCTTAACCGGCATCTCTCGAACCAAGGCCATGACCAGTGCCTCGAAAAGCAATGTAAAGCCGGAGCCAGCCCGTGCCCAAGGAACCGGAACCAGTTTCACCCCGTGATCGGGGTTGGGACACTTCACCCGCGGGACACGGGCCGTCAGGTAGGTCTCGAACTGAAAAAAGTTCAGATGTCGCCACGACTTCTCACTGGTATCATGAACAGGAGCGGCTGTCCCGCAAACAGGGCAGGCGAAGGTGGCCCCACGCCGGAAGCCGATCTTGAGATCAAGGCGTTTATTCTCTTTAGAAAAAGAAACCCCTTCGACTTCCCAAGGGGGAGTGATACCAAGGGCCACAGCGAACAATGATTCAGTATTCAAGCGATTAAACCTCCATGGTTGAATGAATCATTGTCATACCATTACCCA
>QZKJ01000115.1 GCA_003605035.1 Desulfurivibrio sp. | reverse complement strand
AGAATGAACGCACGTACTAAGTGGACTTCTTAAATAATTTTTTTTCCCGTCACTCTGAGCTGCAAGTCAGCACTGAGAATTTCATGCGCTCGCCCTGGCCGACCTATTAGCGCAAGTAATCGGAAAAAATAGGACGACAAATTTTTTCCCGCCAAGTTTATCAGCATCTATGGTCTTGAAAAACAAGTCGCTGGCAAAAATTGCAGAGCCAATTATTAGCGGCGTTGTTCAAGATTGTAGAGACAGCATAGGGATCACAAGCTTCTCTCTAATAAAAGATGATAAGGAATTATGGAAGGAGTATGGGGGTAAAGGAAATGGTGTTCGTATCGAAATCAATATTCCTGATCATCTTATTGGCCAAATCTACCACAAAGTTCAATATGTTCCTGAAAGGATATTCCATATAGATACTTTTCTTGGATCTTCACTTTCTCGCGACAAAGCCATCGATGCTTACCGGAATATATTGTTAACGAAAACAAAAAAATGGCAAGGTGAGAAAGAGCTTCGATTTATTGGTAAGCATCAGAATGTAAGTTTTGTATTTGATGGAAGCGTAACAGAAATTGCGTTTGGCCCGTGTGTACCCTTAAATGTTCTAGATAAGCTTGAATCTTCAATCGAAGAACACTGTAAAACAAATAATATAAGTATTTGCAAATTATAATAGCAGAAGGGTTAACAAAGCAATTAACCGGAAAATTTGGCCTGCGGCCAATTTTCCGGTTATCGCAACGTTAAATGCCTATGGATAAATCGGCACCAAGATTTCAAGCAGGGAGCATGAGCATTCCGGAAGGAGCTGGTGATATTACAGCGATGTGCTCATGCGGAGACTTTCTTGAAATCTACACGGAACATGCAACCTATCGTGTTAGAAGCCCTGAATCAATTGACCCTGGGCTAACTAATCCTAACGCACCATGGGTCTCGGCCAAAGCTTCTGATTTCGGCTCATCCAGCAAAATTGTTGCACGAGTTTTGCTTCAAGGGGAGCCCATGATTAAGTCAGCCTCGCTATCGGATCATGTAGCCGACAAGGAGGACATCATTAGGCAACTGCATAGTTGCAAGGAAGCATTATTAGCGTGCGAAAAGGTCCGCTTGCGAGTATCTGGCGAAATTGAAAGAATCATCAATAAAATGTCAATAAATGGGGTGGAAGTAGAGCACGGGCGGCACATTAAAGCTCTACCACAAGTCCCTAATCTAGATGATGATGCATCAACGTTTCTCATAAACATCAAAAGAACGATTGCATGCATTTGCCATTTGGCACCACTATTCTTGCCCTTGCCAAAAAGGGATAACAATCTCGATCACCTCAAAAAGTCGATCGGCAAATTAAGCAATGAGCGGCACTCTACTCTATTGGCGGCAATAGACCAGTTCTGCCCAGGTTCGAAGCATCTTATCGAACTGCGTAATTACCAAGAGCACCCCGGAGAACTTAGAACTCACGTCAACAATTTTTCAATCACTGCTAATAACGAGATTAGTTATCCGGTTTGGTTTGTATCTGGAAAACCACCCGAGCCAATACTCGCGTCGATGAATGCCGCCGTGGATTTCGCAATCTCTCTTTGTGAAACTTTGTTGGTTCACCTGATCTTTGCTGCGATGGAAACCAAAATTCCGTACTTCGTGCAAGAGATTCCCGATGAGGATATGGAATCAAAATTGCCAATAAAATATCGGCTGTCTATAGAGATATCGGAGCGATGAAGTTTGAGGGCTAGGCATCTAACAATACGCTTGTGTGGGACACTTGCTTCGCTGCGCGCCACACAGCTTTAGCGGTAAAAAAAGTCGCGATATTTTCAAGATTATTTGCTTATCACTTCCGACAATTATAGATTAAAAATATGAACTACAATTTTGAATGGGATCCAGACAAAGCGAAAATAAACAAAGAAAAACATGGTGTTAGCTTTGAGGAAGCTGCCACCGTATTTCTTGATCCACATGCACGTACAATATTTGACCCTGATCACAGCGAAATAGAAAACCGATGGATCACATTAGGCATTTCTCAAAACGGAAAGTTGTTGGTAACCTGCCACACATTCAATAATGAAAATGGAACTGCAATTATACGAATAATTTCAAGCAGAAAAGCCGCCAAAACAGAAAAGAAGCAATATGGTGAATGAGATGAGAAAAGAATATGATTTTTCTAAAGGTGAGCGAGGCAAATTTTTCAATAAAAATGCAAAGTTAAATTTGCCAGTATATCTTGAAGACGAAATATTATCGTTTGTCCAAGGCATTGCAAAAAAGAGAAAAACAGATGTCTCTTCTATTGTAAATCAAATTCTACGCAGCGACATGCAACTTGCCGATTTTATTAAATAAATAGGCGGACAGCCGGCTTCCTGACCGCGGGTGGCTCGGCGGCCCGGCGCGCACGGGTTGATGGCGGCACATATTTTTTCACCGTGAATCCTGCGGCCCGGCGCCGGTCCCTGCTGGTAGAATACGTTGACGTCCTCCGCAAGGTGGCAGGCCTGGTGAAAGAGCGGCATCCCTTCACCATCGACGATAGTGATTTTGCCGGAACACCTGCATGCGGTGTGGACCCTGCCGCCAGGTGACGCGGACTATCCCGGACGGTGGATGCTCAGCAAAACGGGATTCTCGCGGCATATCCCTCGGGGGGAATGCCGGAGCGCCAGCCGGACGGGCAAAGGAGAACGCGGCCCGGCAACGCCGGTATTGGGAACGCCTCATCCGCGACGAAGAAGATTTTGCGAGACATGTGGATTACATCCATTTCAATCCGGTGAAACACGGCCAGGTGATCCGGGCGGCGGATTGGCCGTATTCGAGCATCCACCGTTATATCGAGGCAGGGATGATGGTCCACGACTGGGGCGGCGGAATCTGCGGCAACGATGAAAGCGTCTATGGCGAGAGAGGATGATGTTTTGTTGGGATTCCTTGTTGGGGTTCGTACCTCACCCCAACCTTGCAACCGTGCTGGAGATTGAAATGCTATTGAGAAGGATATTGTCGCTATTGCTACTTTTCTTAAGCGGGTGCGTTGGAATCCCGGAGAATGTCACCCCAGTCAGCAATTTCAATTTAGAGAAATATTTGGGTAAGTGGTACGAAATTGCCAGACTAGATCATTCGTTTGAACGAGGGTTGACCCGCGTAACGGCAGATTACAGCTTGCGCGAAGACGGCGGGGTCAGAGTGCTGAACCGCGGTTACTCTGAAAAGGAAGCCAAGTGGAAAGAAGTTGAAGGAAAAGCTTACTTCGTTAACCAACCAGATCAAGGATATCTGAAAGTCTCATTCTTTGGGCCATTCTATGGTTCTTACGTCATCTTTGAACTTGACCATGAAGGGTATCAGTATTCACTCGTGTGCGGTCCGGACAAATCGTACTTGTGGATTCTGGCTAGAGGCACTGAGATTGGTGATGATCTAAAGAATGTTCTAATAGAAAGAGCTGCAACGCTCGGCTTTGATACAAGCAAACTAATTTTCGTTAAACATCATTAGGCGCCCAACCATACTGCTTCAGTGGATCGCATGTGAGATGTGAGATATGCCATCCTTGGGCGGAAGCGATATTTTTGCTCAATTCAGGTAAATCAAGCTGATCCGGTCAATTGATTTATTGAATCAAAGCCGCGATCAGCAATCTGTCTTACGGTCGTACCGCCCGCACATGGCCGGAGGTGTTCGGCTGATAGGAACGGGTCAGTTCGCAGGACACCCCGTCCTGCCAGGAGCCGGCGAGAATCTCGTCCCCGGTCAGGGCGCACCAGTAGTTGCCGGACAGGAAGATGCCGGCATCCCCCTCCTTTGCCCTGCCGAAATCAACCACGTGGTGCAGGGCCAGCACCTCTTCCGGGGTGGGGAGCCGCCAGTCGGTGAAACCGCCCAAGCTGAGATTCTTTACATAGGCAAGAGCTTCCTCCTTGCTGCCCAGCAGAGGGCTGCGCTCCTTCTGCCACATCAGCTCCGAGCCGGGCACCTGGAAAATGCCGTTGCCCAGATCGATGAATTGGTTATAACCGGGACCGGTGGCCGCGCAGCCCTGGAGAAACAAAAGTAGTCCCAACACCAATGGTGTGAGCAGTAATCGGAAATTCATAGTAGCGCCTCATTGTGTGCTCTGTGCATGAAAAAATCGATTGTTGATAACAAAAATAAACATCTGTTAAGTACTTGTCAATTGCTGCTTTGTCAGGCAAGGGCGGGGAAGGGGGAAGTGGCGGTATGTTAATGGACTGCCAGACTGATGTTGCCCGGCAGGAGATTATTTGGGCGTGAGTTGTTCCGGGTGGAGAAGAATGACGGCCACGGGCCATCTCTGCCTGCCCAGCTGTTCGCCGGCGCTCTCCAGCGAATAGGCATAAAGGCTTTGCTGGAGCGGGGCGAGGTCCAGGGATGGGTATGCCCGGCCCATGGCAAAATCGGACAGACCGCAGACATGGGCCGCGCCCTTGATGACGGTTGGCACCCCGTAGGTGCGGCAGTTGACCGGCCGGGCGGCATAACAGTGGCAGAGTCCCTGATCGCTGAGCAGGGGGCAGCGGATCCTGGCGGTGGAGGGATCGCCTTTGCCCTTGAAAATTTCCTGCCATTGCTGTTCCGCCGGGGGGCAGCCGGCCAGAATTTCCTGCCGGATCGCCGGCGGCAGATTCCTGAAGTGGGCGAGCAGATTGGCGGCCTCGATATAGGAGAGGTCAAAGACGGCGTTGCAGCAGTCCGTACATCCTTTGCCGCATCTGATTTCCGCCGGGAACCGTTCAAAAAGCATGGCCATGGTCCGGTCGACAAACTGATAGAGGTGGTGCAGCTTTGCAAACATGGGGCTGATCCCTGGATGATGGTTGAAGATAAGCGAACACCGAACTTGTACAGTAAAAGAGGCTGGAGCGCAAGAAAAGGGGAGGGGGGGAGAGTTGATTTCCAGCCGGATCGGGTTACTGTATTAGCCAGAAGCCAGAAGCCAGAAGCCAGAAGCCAGAAGCCAGGAGTCAGCATGAAACGTAATAAAATAAATCATTCTGGCTCCTGAATAACAGAGAGGAATACATGATGAATACTACCCATATAGTATGCCCCGCCTGCAGCAGCGTCAATCGGGTTCCAGCTGCCAAGCTGGGGGACGGCGCCCTGTGCGGCAAGTGCCGGAACCGGCTCTTTAACGGTCATCCGGTGGAACTTAATGCGGCTTCCTTTCAGAAGCATGTGGAACGTAATGACATCCCGGTGGTGGTGGATTTCTGGGCCGCCTGGTGCGGGCCCTGCAAAATGATGGGTCCGGTGTTCGCCCAGGCCGCGGCCCAGCTTGAGCCCCGGGTGCGGCTGGCCAAGGTCAATACCGAACAGGAGCAGGCCCTGGCCGCCCGCTTCAGCATCCGTTCCATCCCCACCCTGGCGCTTTTCAGAAACGGCCGGGAAGTGGCGCGCCAGCCCGGGGCCATGGATCTGGGCAATCTGCTGCAATGGGTGCGGTCCCATATCTGAAATCGTTTAAACGCTCAAACGCTGGAACGCTCAAACGCTGGAGTATTTACTCCTCCTTGATGGCCAGCAGCGGCTCCATCAGGGCCAGGCGCAGCACCGGCGCCAGGGCGCCGATCTGGCAGACGGCGATGCCGGAAAACATGGCGAGAACGGTGAGCAGAATATTGGCGGGGGAATAAACGGCACTGACGCCGAGGCGGGTCAACAGATGGAAATCCCCGGCCAGGTAGAGGATAAGGCCATGCCCCAGGGCGGCGCCGAGCAGCCCGCCGATGAAGCTGATCATGAAGGCCTCGCCCAGAAACATCTGCACGATATGGTGCCGGCGGGCGCCGATGGCCCGCAGGATGCCGACCTCGCGCCGCCGCTCATTGGCCATGGCCGTGAAGGTTGACCAGGCAAGCAGGATGGCCAGCACCGAGGAAATGGTGATGGTGATGGAAAACACCCTGAGAATATCCCGCAGGGTATCACGCACGTCTGCGCCGATGGAGCCTCTGGTCATGATGCCGAGTCTCGGGTTGATGTCGCGGATTTTCGCCACCACCTCATCCACAATTACGCCCTCCCTGATCTTCAGAAAGATGATGGAGATTTTGCCGGGTGTATAGGAGCCCATGGACTCCTTGGAAATTTTGCCCAGGTCCTCAATCCGCATGAAAATGCCCCGGTCAAGGCCGGTGCCGGTTTCCTCAAGATGACCGACGATATCCACCCCTGAACCGAACAGTTTTGCCGTGGCGATCAATCCCAGGAATTCATAGACATAACTGCCGACAAACACCTCTCCGTCGTTAAGGTTTTTTTTGCCCTGTATCCAGGGGGTAACCACGAAATCCGTGGCAGGATCGATGGCGATGACCTGCCCCTCATCGATGCTGCAGCAGCCTGAATCCAGGGTATGCAGGTAGATCTGGTAGGTAGCGGCGGTAATGTCCGGCAGGCCGGCAACCGTCCTGAAGATCGACTCATCCATGTAAAAGGTTTTAACCAGCGATTCGAGGATGAATTCATCCGCCATGCTCTTGGCCTCCGGCGGCACGATGACGATATCGGCGCCGAGACGCATGGCCGCGGCATCGATGTCTTCGCGCACGGCCTTGGTGAACAGCAGGGCAAAAACCAGCAGGGCGACCAGCAGGGAAACCGCCAGGGCCAGCACGAAATTGCGGAATATCTTCCTGGCCACGTTTTTCCAGGCAATTGCGGCAATGGCGAAAGCGCTGTCAAGCTGCATGTCGCGGTGTCCTCAGCAGGCAGGGTAAAGTGATGGCCCGGAGCCGCGGGTCAGCGGCTCCGGGCCTGGCTGTCATGAAAAATGAGGTAGTGAGATTATTGCCAGTTTACATCCAGACCGCACAGCACGGCATGGGGGGCGTCGGGCCCGGTGCCCAGTTCGTCGTCATGGCAGGCCAGGCAGGCGGAGACGGGTTTGCCGATGAATTTGCGGGCCTCCACGTCATAGAGCTTGAGCTGGCCGTCCATGCGCCATTCGCCGTCAGCCGGGGCCTGCGGGTTGGCGCAGTCCGGCAGGAGGCTCTTGGTTCTGGAGGTGGCAATGACATACCTGCCGTCCGGGGTAAAAATGGCGTCATGGGTTTCCTGCAGTTTCGGCATGGTTTCCGCGTCCAGCACCTGCAGGGTTTTGGCATCAATCAGGTAGAGAATATCGCCGGTGGCATTGGCAATGTACCTGCCGTCCGGCGAGTAATACTGGCGGAAGCTGATGGTCGACTTCTGGTTGCCGTCAGCCGTAGCCTTGCGCAGCACCTTCACCTGCCCCTGTTCAAGGGCGGCGGCATCAAGTACGATCATGTGCATCTTGCCCACCGTGTCGCCCAGTTCCTTGTTGTCCTGGGTGGTGTTGGCCTCGTTGACGGTAAGGAGAATCTCCTTCATGTCAGGCGAATTGGTGCCGTGCATGTATTTGTAGCCGGTCTTGATGTCGGCGTCGGTGCCTTCAAAAAAGACGTTGTGTTTGACCTGCATGTCTTTTTTGCTGATGACGCTGAGGTAACCGGGTTTATTCATGGAGATGGGCATGAAATAGTCCGGGGTCTGGGCCGAGGCGCAGTAGCCTGCCTTGGTATTAATGACCTTGTCCGGCACCTTCATGGTGGCATCCTTGATGATCTGACCGGTTTTGAGATCGCTTTTGCCGTAATGATAGGCGTCGTTTGCCGCATGATCCGGCTTGTAGGTGGACCAGTACAGGGTGTTGCGGTCCTGGCTATCAATGCGGGCATCGTGGGTGGGGTGGGTCTCGCCGGTGCCGATATCGACCTTGTCCAGTTTCTCGATGGTGATCGGTGTTTCGGCGCTGGGATCGATCTTGAAAACCGTCCTGGCAAAATGTCCGCCCATGCCGGCCACATAGGCCGTGCCGCCGTACTGTGTCCCTGCCAGTACCTGTCCGGAGCCGGCGATGCCCAACATCATGGCGCTTAGTGCGATGGCGCTGATAACCTTCCTGTTTGTCAATTTCATAGTTTCCCTCCTATGTATTGATATAATACGGTTTCGCAGAAATTTGCTCACCGTGGCTTAGTAGCTGTTACGAAATAACAGGCCATATTTTCGATTTTGTTACGGCTAGTTATACCCCTCACGGGGGTATTGAAAAGAGTGCCGTTCCGTGCATTTCTCCGGCCAGGTTATTTTTCACAACGGCTTAGCTGTAATCTCAAGCCGTCGGGGTGCTCAGCATGGAGCGAAACACCTCGCAGTCCCGGCAGATCATCATCTTGTCCTGCCAGTTTTCTTCGGCTGTACATCGGCAGATCGTGCCATTGATGAACCAGCAGAGGGTGCCGCAGTGATATTCCCAGGCCGGGCAGGCTTTGCGCTGATTATCGCTGCATTTTTTTATATCCCAGCACATCTTTGCTGTTGCATGATTTTCGTTGATTCTGCTTAAAATGAAGTAAAGCTGCCTTTCGATATGGGGAGGAATGGTGCGGTCACCCTGTTCGTAACTGCGGATGGTGCGCAGTGAAATGGCGAGAATCGCGGCAAGTTCTTTCTGGGTCTTTTTTAATTTTTTGCGGATAAGGACCAGCTCATCTTTTTCCATGCAGGGGGCCTTTTGCTTGTCATTGAGGAACCGTTACGAGATGCTGCAGATAGCTGTTGACACATAATGCCACAATGTGGCAGTATGTGTCAACAGCTATCTTGTAAAAATGTCGGCAGGGGAGACGGAAAAAACGGCTGACAGGCAGGCGGAGAGGATCTGCTTTTGTCTGCCCGGATCAGATGGGGTGGTGAAATGTTAATTGTGTGCGAGCAGTTGAGCAAGACCTACAGGGCGGATGCCGCGGTGGTGCAGGCGGTCGCTGATGTCAATCTGGAGGTTGCCGGCGGCGATTTTGTCGTGATTCTGGGTCATTCGGGCTCCGGAAAAACGACCCTGCTCAGTCTTATCGGCGGCCTGACCAGCCCTGACCATGGAATTGTCCGCATTCACGGCCGGGACAACTGGGGTTCCGGCGATACCGCTCTTTCGCTCCTGCGCAACAGGACCATTGGCTTTATTTTTCAGTTTGCCAGCCTGATCCCCACCCTCACCGCTCTGGAAAATGTCCTGCTGCCCCTTTATTTCCAGAAGAGGACGGCAAAGCGGAAAGAGCGGGCCCTGGATCTCCTGGCTGCAGTCGGGCTGACCGGCAAGGCCGGCGCCTATCCGGCGCAGCTGTCAGGCGGCCAGCAGCGGCGGGTCGCCATTGCCCGGGCCTTTATCAATGAGCCGGAGATCATTCTGGCAGATGAACCCACCGGCGATCTTGACGAGGAAACGGAAGCCGACATTCTCACCATGTTCGCCCGTTTTCATCAGCAGGGCACGACCTTTCTGGTGGTTACCCACAATGCCCATCTGGCCGTGACCCAGCGGAACAGCCGCATTCTGCATATGAAAAACGGCAGACTGGCCTACGGGCAGGCATGATGACCATTTTGCGCCTGCACCGCGACCGGCATTGCCGGGGAAAATTCGCGCATCTCATGGCCGCTCTGGCGGTCCTGCTGCTTTTTTGCGGCTGCGAGCCCGATCAGCGGAAAAGTTCTTTGAAGATCGGCGACATGGCCCCGGATTTTACGGCCACTGATATGCGGGGGGAAAAGATTGCCCTGCATGACTGGCGCGGCCAGCCGGTCCTGTTGCGCTTCTGGAGCACGGACTGCGCCTACTGCCGGGCCGATACCCCGGTTTTCAGTGAATATTTCAACAAATATAAGGACAGGGGACTGCGGGTGGTCTATCTTAATAATGGAGCCACCCGGGAGGAAGTCGCCGGCTTTGTCAGGGATCTGGCGATACCCTTTCCGGTGGTGATGGATAAGGATGGCGCGGTGGCCGCCCTCTACAGGGTGAAAATCGTGCCGCAGACCATTGTCATTGATCCGGATCAGAAAATTACCGCAGCTGTGCCTGGCGGTGTTGATCAGGCGGAGTTGCAGAAACTTCTTGAAAAATATTTTGTAAAAGGAGGAACGAGATGAAAATCGGACGTCTGTTTGGTCATGGGGCCGCGCTGCTGTTTTTTTCCGCGGCCATTTGGACGGCACCAGCTTCTGCCCAGCCGCTGGAGAAGATCGACAACACGGCACGCTGCGCGGTCTGCGGCATGTTTGTGGCAAAATACCCGAACTGGGTCACCCAGATCCGGGACAGCGCGGGCAATGTCAGACTCTTTGACGGATTCAAGGATCTGCTGGCCTATTATTTTGATCCAGGCTCATTCGGGGGTGACAGCAAGCTGACGGTTGAGGAGATCTGGGTCAAGGACTATTATACCCTGGCCTGGCTTGACGGCCGCAAGGCCTTTTATGTGGTGGGCAGTGACGTGTATGGCCCCATGGGGGAGGAATTCGTTCCTTTTCAGGACAAGTCCGCGGCCGAGAGCTTCCTCAAGGATCACCATGGCGAGAAGCTGCTGTCCTTTTCCGAGATCACCAGAGAAATGGTTGACGCCATGCGTTCCCACCATAAGATGCAGGGCCATAAGATGTAATAGCAGGCTGAGCGCAGCGACCTTCCCCCTTGCTGCCATTATTCCGCGGCCCGGACTGCAACTGAGTCGTTGCAGCCGGCCGCCTGCAGCTTGTGCCGTGGCCATGCCGCCCTCCCTGCCGCCTGCCGCTTCACTTCCCGCCCATCACTCGCCGGAGCCTGCGGCCGGCCATGCCGATCACCGTCAAGTATCCCCGCGGGTCTGACAGAGATGCCGGGGAGTTCCCAGCCCACCGGCAGTGATTCATTCAACCCTTGACTTCACAGAACCCCGTGTGCGAAAATCCATAATATTGGAAGGCGGATGGGCAGAGACGGTCAGCTTCCCTGCGGTCAAATTGCCCTGTCGCCATGAATGCAGCGGTATGAACCAGGGACTCCTTGCCTGGTTTCGCCGCCACCCCCCAACCAGGGACCGCCAGGCTGGATCCTCCCCGCTATTTTGTCATGCAAAAAGATAAAAGTGTCATCAGGTTACTGCTGTTCGGCGCCGTCACACTGGTGATCCTTTCCAGTGTTTTCGGCGGCGCCATAACCATCTACGGCGATTACCGGCAATTTCAGAGTGAATCAAAGATCATTGAGCATAAGTATATTGAGCAGCAGCAGGCTTTGATTAAAAACGAGGTTGAGAAAACCGTTGATTATGTTGCCTTCATGAAATCACGGCTGGAAAGTCGCGTGCAATCCGAAGTGAAAAACAGGGTCTATGAGGCCTATGCAATCGCGGAGCACATCTACAGGACAAATACCGGCAAGATGCCGGCCGGGGAGGTGGAAGCGCTGGTCAGAGAGGCCCTGCGGCCCATCCGTTTCCACAACGGCCGGGGATATTTTTTCGCGGTCTCCCTTGACGGCATAGAACAGTTGTTTGCCGACCGGCCTGAGATTGAAGGGAAAAACATGCTCGCCACCAGGGACAGGGAGGGCAAATTCGTCATCAGGGACATGATCGGCATCGCGGAGGAACGGGGCGAGGGATTTTATGAATACCTGTGGACCAAGCCGCTGCACGGAGAGCGGGTGTATCCCAAGATTGCCTATGTGAAGCTTTTTGAGCCATTCAACTGGCTGCTGGGCACCGGTGAATACCTTGATGACATGGAAAAGGATATTCGGCAGGAAGTGCTTGAGCGCATAGCAAAAATCAGATTCGGCCGGGACGGCTACATCTTTGTCGTTGATTTCCACGGGACCACCCTCATGAATGATACCCAGCGGGATCTGATCGGCGTGAATATCTGGGACATGACCGACCCCAACGGGGTAAAGGTTATCCAGGAAGAGCGCAAGGCGGCGGAGAAACCGGAAGGAGATTTTATCCGCTATGTGTGGAATAAGCCCACCCAGGCAAAACCCGTGCCGAAGATATCCTTCATCAAGGGGTACAGGCATTGGCAGTGGATGATCGGCGCCGGGGTGTATCTTGATGACATCCAGACCCTGATAGCGCAGGAAAAAGAATTATTAAAGCAAAAGGCAGTCAAGCAGATATCCTTTATCCTGCTGTCGATGCTTGCCGCCATTCTCCTGATGGCGCTGATCGCCCGCTTCCTGACCAGGAAGATAGAAAATGAGTTCAACGTTTTCATCAATTTTTTCGAGAAGGCCTCCTCCCAGGCGGAAACCATCGAGGTCAGCCAGCTCCATTTTCAGGAATTCCAGCGGCTGGCCCATTCCGCCAATACCATGGTTGCCAGGCAGAAGGAGGCTGATGAAAAACGTCTGCAGGCAGAGGCGGAAAAAGAACATATTGAAATGAAACTGCGCCAGGCCCAGAAGATGGAGGCCATCGGCACCCTGGCCGGCGGCATTGCCCATGATTTCAATAATATTCTCAGTGTCATTCTCGGCTATGCGGAGATGGCCCGGGAAGAGGCGAGGAAAGACAGCGGGTTGTCTGAGTATATCGAAGAAATTTCCACTGCCGGCAACCGCGCCAGGAACCTGGTGCAGCAGATTCTTACCTTCAGCCGGCAGAGCAAGGTGGAAAGGATCATCCTGCAGCCGCAGCCCTTGATCAAGGAAGTCCTGAAAATGCTGCGGTCCTCGATTCCGTCCACCATCGAGATCCAGGATGATATTTCCCCGGATTGCGGAACCATCAAGGCAGACCCCACCCAGTTCTACCAGATTCTGATGAATGTGTGCACCAATGCCTTCCATGCCATGGAGAAATCCGGCGGCATTCTCCGGGTGGTCCTGAAGGTTGCCGGGCAGATCCCGGCGGAACTGCGCAACGAAGCGTCCCCGGCCAGCACCTTTATAGAGCTTGCCATCAGTGACACGGGCCATGGCATCGGCCCGGACATTATCGATAAGATTTTTGATCCGTTTTTCACTACCAAGGAGCAGGGCAGGGGAACGGGCATGGGGCTGTCCATTGCCTACGGCATCATCCGGGATTATGGCGGCACGATTACCCTGGAAAGTCAGCTGCACCAGGGGACCACCTTTCATATCTATATCCCGCAATGCGAGGGTGAGGCGGTTGCCGAAGGGCCGTCATCCGGGGAGGTTCCCACCGGCAGGGAGCGGATCCTGCTGGTGGATGATGAGGAACTGCTGGCCGGCATGAGTAAACGCATGCTGGAAAAGCTGGGTTATCAGGTCACGGTCAAACTGCACGGCTTCGAGGCCCTGGAGCTTTTCTGCCAGCAGCCTGAGCAGTTCGATGCGGTGATCACCGATCAGACCATGCCGGGCATGACCGGGATGGAGCTTGCCGGCAGACTGCTGCGCATCCGCGCCGATCTGCCGATCATTCTCTGCACCGGTTACAGCAGCATGGTGGACGAGGAGATGGCGAAGGCAAAAGGCATCAGGGAATTCGCCCTGAAACCGCTGAGCAGGGAGCAGATTGCCACGCTGCTCCGCCGGGTTCTCGATGCTGCCTGAGCAGGGGGAGGAAGGCAACGGCCAGGGGCGTGCTCAGTCCCCAGACATTGCCGCAGCCTGACAGGGCAACCCTGCCCTGGTCAGGACAGGGCAGGGAGCCAGAGCAGGGCGACATCATTCGGCAATGGCTATTTTCAGGGCCTCCCTGATGTCGGTCACATAATGAAAGTTGATGGCATTTCTGACCGATTCCCGGATCTCGGTCACATCCTTCTTGTTGAGGGCCGGCAGGATCACCTCGGTAATGCCTGAGCGCACCGCGGCCAGCACCTTTTCCTTGATGCCTCCCACGGGCAGCACATCACCCCGCAGGGTGATTTCGCCGGTCATCACCACATCCTTGCGCACCGGGCGGTTGGTGAACAGCGAGGTGAGCGACACCACCATGGCCACCCCGGCCGACGGCCCGTCCTTGGGGGTGGCGCCTTCCGGAACATGGATGTGCACCTCGTTCTGGCCGAACAGATCTTCATCAATCTTCAGTTCAGCGGCATGGGCCCGGATAAAGGTGAGGGCGGCGCTGGCCGACTCCTTCATCACGTCGCCCAGTTTGCCGGTCAGTTTAAGACCGGCGCTGCCTTTCATCCTGGCTGATTCAATAAAGAGCAGCTCGCCGCCGAACGGGGTCCAGGCCAGGCCGGTGGCCAGCCCCGGTCCCCAGGAGTGGGCCAGGGTCTCCGGGAAAAACTGGATGGGTCCAAGGAATTTCTCCAGATCCTTGGCGTCAACGGCTGCCTTTTTGGTCTCGCCGATGACAATGTCCTTGGCCACGCCGCGGCAGATGGTGGCCAGCTGCCGTTCCAGGTTCCGCACCCCCGCTTCCCGGGTATAGGAGCGGATGATGGAGCGGATGGCCTCATCGGTGAAGCTGATGTCGTCAGCGGTGAGGGCGTGGGCCTCCAGCTGCCGGTCAATAAGGTGGCGCTTGGCGATATGCAGTTTTTCGTCCTCGGTGTAGCCCGGCAGGGTAATGATCTCCATGCGGTCGCGCAACGGCCCGGGAATGGTGTCCAGCATATTGGCGGTGGTGATGAACATCACCTTGGACAGATCGAAGTTGATCTCCAGATAATGGTCGCTGAAGGTGGAGTTCTGTTCCGGATCAAGCACCTCGAGCAGGGCCGAGGATGGGTCGCCGCGGAAGTCCATGCCGAGCTTGTCGATCTCATCCAGCATGAACAGGGGGTTGTTCGACCCGGCCTTGCGCAGGCTCTGGATAATGCGGCCGGGCAGGGCGCCGATATAGGTGCGGCGGTGACCGCGGATTTCCGCCTCGTCGCGCACCCCGCCGAGCGAGATGCGCACGAAATTCCTGCCCATGGTGCGGGCGATGGACTGGCCCAGCGAGGTCTTGCCCACCCCGGGAGGACCGACAAAGCAGAGGATGGGGCCATGCATGTCCTGTTTGAGTTTGCGCACCGCCAGAAACTCGATGATCCTTTTCTTGATGCGTTCCAGGCCGTAATGATCCCGGTCCAGGTCCTCCTGGGCCTTCTTGATGTCCAGCGAATCCTCGGTGGAAATCTGCCAGGGCATCTCCAGCAGCCAGTCGATATAGGTGCGGGAAACGGTGTATTCCGGCGATGAGGGGGAGATGCGGGACAGGCGGTCCAACTCTTTCTGGGCCACCTTGCGCGCCTCCTCGCTCAGTTTGGCGTTTTCAAATTTGACCCTCAGTTCGTCCAGATCAAGATTCTCATTGTCCTCGCCCAGCTCCTTGCGGATGGCCTGCAGCTGCTGCCTGAGGAAGAATTCCCGCTGCTTCTTGTCAATGTCCTCCTTGACCGATTTCTGCAGTTCCTGGCTCATCAGGGCGGTGTCCAGCCGCTTGTTGAGATGGGTGGTCACCCGGCGCAGCAGTTCCTTCAGGGTTGCCGTTTCCAGGATGGCCTGTTCCTCCTCCTGGTTGATATGGAGCTGGGAAGAGATGAGGTAGGCGGCATGAAAGGGGTTGGTGAGGGACTCCACCGTCATGCCGATTTCCGGGGGCAGCATGACCAGTTCGGCCAGTTTCTTGAACTGGGTTTTCAGGTTCAGATCAAGGGCCTCGGTTTCCTGGTCCATGGTTTCGTCCATGTCAAGCACTTCAACCTTGGCTACGAGATAAGGGGTCTGCTGCACGTATTCGAGAATTCTGATCTTTTTAAAACCGCTGGTCAGGACATGGTAGGCATTGTCGCTGTTCTTGATCAGCTTGTGGATATAGCCGGCCACGCCGATTGAGTAAAGATGCTCGCCGGTCAGCTGCTCCGGCTCCCCTTCCACGGGCTTATGGGAAACCAGGCCCAGCAGCCGGTTTTTGAGCAGGATATCGTCGATCAGCTGCTTGGACTGGTCGCTTTTGACCTGCAGGGGGAAGCCCATGCCCGGGAAAAAGACAAAACCGTGCAGGGGGAGGATGGGAAGTTCGTCGGGTATTTCCAGTTGATTGGGATCAACGTTGGGATTCTGTTTGGTGTCGTCACTCATAGCGATTGCCTCTCCCTTTATTCTCCTTTGATGGTGACCTTGATCGGGCTGGGTATTTTTTTCTTGGGCAGGCGGATCAGCAGAAATCCGTTCCTGCAGTTGGAGGTGGCTGCCTCGCCGTCAATCGGGCCGGGAAGAGAGATGGTGCGCTTGAATTTACCATATTCCACCTCCAGCTGGTGGATGCAGATGGTATGGTCAAAATCAGGCCGGAAACGTTCTCCCGAAACGGTGACGGTGGCATTGTTGACCAGCACGGACAGCTTGTCAGGGTCGACCCCGGGGATTTCCATATACACGATGAAATCATGGACAGTCTCATACACATCCGCGGCAATAAACAGGCTTTCCCGGCAGAAGGGGAACATGCGGTGGGTGGACATGTTGCGGAGCATGCGGCCGAATTCTCTTTCAATCTCGTCAAATGTGTTGATTGGAAATTTTTTATAAGGATCCATTTTCTTGCCTCTGTTTCATGCTGTTTTTTTATATGACTTCCGAATTTATCCATATTACACTGAAAATTCGTGATGTGAAGCATATTATATGTCATGATTGGCGCTGGTTGCAAAATAATAAGGGTCTGTTCAATAATAGCATGGTCAAAATTGCGCTCAGATGTGGGCCGGATTTGGTTGCAGCGATTGAGCAAAACCGCAGGCATAGCAGGGCTACGTCGAGGATTTTGTGATTGAGCTGCGGCCAAAGATAGCTCATAGATGAGATGCAAGATGATCATGTTTTTATTGAACAGACCTTAAGGATTACCTGTGGATAATGCAATACGACATGCCGCCGCCATGCTGAAAAAAAGCAGGAAGGCGGTTGTCTTGACCGGGGCAGGGGTCAGCACGGAAAGCGGCATCCCTGATTTCCGCAGCGCCGGCGGTCTGTGGTCCCGTTTCGACCCCTTTGCCTACGGCACTCTCGGCGCCTTTCAGCGAGACCCGCGCAAGGTGTGGCGGATGCTGCAGGAGCTGCTGACCCTGGTTGACCGCAGGCCCAACAAAGGACATGAGGCCCTGGCCAGGCTTGAGGAGATGGAACTTGTCCACGGCATTATCACCCAGAATATCGACGGCCTGCACCAGCGGGCGGGCAGCCGTCAGGTTATCGAGTTTCACGGCTCCATGGCAAACTTCAGCTGCCCGGCCTGCGGCAGGATGTGGCCGCTGGCCGCGGTGCGGCAGATGGCGATGCCGCCGCTCTGCTCCGGCTGCCGGGCGGTGCTCAGGCCTGATGTGGTCTTTTTTGATGAGCGGATTTCCCCGGGGGCGCTGCATGAAACGGAAAAACTGCTGCACGGCGCCGATCTGCTGCTGGTGGCCGGAACCTCCTGCGAGGTGATGCCTGCCGCCTTGATTCCCGGGCAGGTGCTGGCCCAGGGAGGGGAGCTCATCGAAATCAACCTCGCCCCGGTGCTGACCGGTGCGGCCCGCCTGTCTCTGGCTGGAAAATTCTCGGAAGTAATGAGCGCAATTGTTGCTCAGATCACCGAGAGCTGATAAATTCAGAAGGCAGAAGGCAGAAGGCAGCTGAATCCGGTGAAAAAGGAAATGGAAACATGCAACACGACAAGAAGAGAAACGGCCGCGGCCTCCAGCGTCTGATCAGGGCAGGCAAATCGTCGCTTGCCGGCTTTACGGCCGCCTTCAAGCATGAAGAGGCCTTTCGCCAGGAATTTGTCCTGGCTGTCGTGCTGGTGCCGGTTGCCCTGCTGCTCGGGGAAACCGGGGTGGAAAAGGCCCTGCTGGCCGGCAGCCTGCTGCTGGTGATGATCGTCGAGCTGCTTAATTCCGCGGTGGAAGCGGTTGTCGACCGGGTTGGCCTGGAAATCCATCCCCTGTCCGGCCGGGCCAAGGACATGGGCTCGGCCGCCGTCTTTCTGGTGCTGGTGCTTGCCGCGCTGGTCTGGCTGTTGATTCTGCTGCCTCTCTGATGCCGGGAGCCGGGGGCCGGACATGTTCCGTCTCCCTGCCGGACTCCGCGGCAAGGGCAGGGCGCGCCCTGCCTTCCCGGTCCGCGCCCTGCAGCCGCTTTTTACCTGGTTATCCCCTTGACGCCGGCAATGGTTACCGGCGTCTTATCCGCCTCATGGTAATAGGTAACAAAACGCCCCACCCGGGGCAGGGAGGCATCCTGGTCCAGGTCCCGGGCAAAGGCATGGGAAACCGTGGTATAGAGCAGCTCGGCCGTAATGGTGAAGGGGCCGCTGTGGCTGCCGACCGGAACCCTGTAGGTCACCAGATCCGCACCGCCGGTGAAATTGCCGTCGGTTGCCGCCGCCCCTTTGACGGCGATGTCGGCCGTTGCCGTGTTTTTGTCAAATCCTTTCGGCAGCAGGCGGTTGTCCTTGATGTAGCCCGCGGCGCGCAACAGGGTGTAGGTGACCGCCCCGTCCGTATTCTGCATGACCGATTCGTAGATCTGCACCTGGTCCTGCCGGGTGATCACATCATAATGGGGTTCAAAAGAGTTCTTCTCGTCTCCGTCGTCGCCGGCAACAACCCCGTCAGCCTGGGGCCTGCCTGATTCGAACAGCAAGGCGCCGGAGCCGTCCCGCACCATGACATGCAGCCAGGCGCGTCTGGAGGGAAAACCGGTGGGGAATTTGTGGCCCACCCTGCTTTCCACGGCCACCGCCAGGGTGAGGGCGCCGTTGCTGACGGCGCCGCCATGCAGAGAGAGGCTGGCGCTCTGCTGCTGCAGCAGGTCGGCGGCGCGTTGCTTGGTCTCCTCGATCTTCCTGGTTGAGGCGGTGATGCCGAGCAGGTCGATATTGTCCTGCATCATGTTGAGCAGCAGGATATTGCCGCCGACAAAATGATGCTGGGAGAAATGGTCCTTTTCCGTGGCATCTTTCGGCGCCGGCATGGAGATCAGCACCCCGCCGGCCGGTGAATGGGGCATATGGCATTCCTGGCAGAGACGCACCTTGCCCATCTTTTCCGAGATATCATGCCGGGTGCCCGGCGTTTCCCCGTATTCGCTGTGCAGCCATTCCAGGTAAGGGGTCTGCTCGGGAAATTCGCCGGCAATGTTGCCTGCCGAATCCAGATAAGGCGTATAAAGGGTATGGCAGGTGGCGCACAGGGCCGAGTCGTTGGTGTGGGGGCCGTACACCGGGGTGAAGCCGATGCTCGACTGCATGGGCTCCGCCACGGTTTCCTTGTAAGGGCCGAACATGGGCCTTCCCGGGGCGGGCAACTGGGTGTCGATGAAGAATTTGCCGCTGAAATTTTCTTTGGTCCCCAGACCCTGATCGGCAATCTGGTGACAGAGACTGCAGGATACGCCGTCTAGGGCGGCCTCATGCAGTTGATTGACCGGATCAATAAAAGTGTCGAAAGGGGAGCCGCTTGCGCCGGCGCCGTATACCTGTTTGTCGGCATTGAGCTGACTCCAGGCCATGGGCATATGGCAGGTGACGCATTTCTCTTCAATAATCTGCTTGATGGCCGGATTGCGGCTGGTTTCCGAGTCCACCTTCGCCTGCCAGAAAGGATCCCGGGCGGCATTGGCCATCATGGTGGAACGCCAGTGATTGGTGATCGACATGTCGCGGTCCTCCCGGTCCGCCAGGTTGCCGTGGCAGAGGGCACAGCGGCCGGAGCCGATATAGTTTTTTTCGGTAAAGATGGTCAATGGGGCGCCGAGGGTGGTCTGCTGCCTGTTGTTTTTCGGCACAGACAGAGCCGCGACATCCCAGGTCAGCTGTTCGATTTTCTGCGGGCCTTTGAAGAAAGCGGGCAACGCCCCCTTTTCACCAGGGAGGGGCTGGGCGCAGCCGTTCACCATGGAAAAAGATAAAAATGCAGTGGTTGAAAACAGAAACAAGCGACTCGCTGACAGTCTTCCTTTTTTGCTGCTCATGATTTTTCTCCCGTTTTCCGTATTATGGCGTCGTGAATAATAATGGTGCAGTGACGAATAACTGTCGTGAAGTATTTACCGGCAATTGCCTGTGTCATCTTGACAAGCAGGCAAACAATATCTAATTAAACTGTTATGGTAAATATTGCAAATATACTAAGCGCTTCCAGGTTATTTCTTTCCCCGCTGCTGCTTTTTCTCGCCTGGACATCCAGGCATAACCTGTTTCTTGTTTTTATCATCCTGGCGCTGCTGACCGATCTGCTGGACGGGTATTTTGCCCGGAAATATCAACAGGTGACGCAACTCGGGGCCAGGCTTGACAGCCTGGGGGATCTGGCCATCTATCTGATCGTGCCCCTGTCCGTCTGGTGGCTGTGGCCCCAGGTCATCATCCGGGAGGCCCCGTATGTCAGCACGGCCCTGATCAGTTTTATTATCCCGGTGCTGATCGGCTACGCCAAATTCAGGTGTCTGACCAGCTATCATACCCGGGGGGCCAAGCTTTCCGCCCTGCTGCTGAGCAGCTCCATTCTTTTGCTGCTGCTGGGGGGGCCGGCCTGGCCCTTTCATATTGCCACGATTTTCTTTGTCCTGGCCGAAGTGGAGGAAGTGTGCATCACCGCCCTGCTGCCCCGCTGGCAGGCCGATGTCCCCTCGGTTTTTCACGCATTGCGCATCCGTGACAGGGAAATGGATGGGGCAGGCAAGACTTGAGGTGAAAAGCCTGCGGGAACTGAAAAGCTCAGATGTGCAGCAGAGCGGGCCAGTCGAGCTGCTGAAAACTCCTGGACAGCAGGTGGTCATCGTCCAGCAGACTGACAGTGAGTGTGGGGAATGCCGCTTTGGCAGCTGCCACCACAGGTCCGGGCGGGGTAACGGTGTCATGGCGGCCGATAAAAAGCGAGGTGGGTACCTGGCTGGTTCTGCCCTGCCAGGCGGAAAAGCCGGGAAAATTCAGGGCCGGGGCCAGCAGGATGAGCTTATTGAGCCGGTCCGGCCATTCAAGGGCGTAGATCGCCGCCATCAGCCCGCCAAAGCTTGAGCCGACCATGATCAGCTCTCCGCTTTCCGGCAGGATCTCCCTGAGCCGGGTCAGCCTGTTCTCAAGATCCCCGGTGAAATCCGGGGTAAGCATGCCGGCAAAGTTCAAGTGGAAGTATTGGGCCTTTCTCCCTTTGCTGCTGCTGTCAAGTCCGTGCAGAAAGATGCGCGTCACGGGCGGTCTCCCTTGTTTCCTTTTTTGTGTGAGCGTGAAATATGCCGGCCAGTATCAAACTGTTTTGCCGGATTGTCAACCTTTTCAACCCGTTTCCGCCGTTCTTGCAGCTCTCTTGCCATCCCGCTTGACCGCTGTTTTTTTTCAGGGTAGGCTGGGGGTACATGAGCTTGCCGACGATGAACGCCTGGCGCAGGCCGCCAGGCAATGATCCAGGAGGGAAGACGAGATGATGAAGCTGCGTATCGTGTTGTTGTTGCTTTCGTGGCTGCTGGCCGCCGCCGCAGGCGCCGGGGCCCGGGAAGTACTGCTGCAGTCCGGCGAAACCTACCGGGAGGACGATCTCATCGTCACCTGCCAGGCCACGGCCGCTGCCGGACAGGCAATGGCCCCCCTGTCGCTTACGGAATGCCAGTACTGGGATGATTTCAACAAAAAATGCCTTTTTGAAAAAAATATCCTGACCTACCGCAACCTGGAGTGCGTGGAGGAATGCCAGCACTGGGATTCGTTCCGCAATACCTGTTATTACCAGACCAGGTGCACTTTCCACCCGGATCATGAGTCGTTTGTCCGCACCGTCTGCGCTGAGTTTGATGACTTCAAGCATAAATGCCTGCGGACCCGGGAGACGAAAATCGGTCCCTCCGGCCGGGGCCGCCGGTAATATTTTTTGAAGACTTCACAGGCAACGCATCTTCGCTGTCTTTTGGGCACTGTCCAGTGCCCAAAAGACAGCGATATGCCCTGTATTGACCGGGAGGCCCCGGATGAGCAACGGCCACCAAAGACGGCCTGGGCTCAGGCAGAGTTGGCGGTTGTCCATGTTGGTCTGTGTTCCCCGGATAGAAGTTGCGAAAGGGCGAAAAAGAACCGGAGCCATTGCCTGATCCCTTTCCGTTTCCACCTGCGGTAATTTGCTCCCCTCCCTCCTCGATTTTCTTTCGGGAAAACCTCGTATCGGCTGATCACCTTATCCGCTTTTCTCTGGGCTTTCCCTGTCCAGTTTTCCGTAATCTCGGTCCGCAAAAATGGAATTTTGCCAGGTGGGTAACGATGGTTATGTGCCTGAATTTGTATAACTAATTGAAATTTGTAGATATCGTTGCCTGTCAATGGAAAGGAACGAAATTTGCTTATATTTTACATGTTAAGGTGGTATTGCAGCTTTTATCACATCCGGCATGCAAGTTTTGCCTAACTTTTTTTATGGGTATTAAAATAAGGATGCAGGTGGAAGACGGGGTAGGTTTTTTTGATTAATTTTCAGAAAGGAGACTGCCTATGGAGAGATGATTTTTGCAAGATCAGATGATGAGAAAGTAATGGATGAGACGGTTTTAAATGAAAAGGAGACGAAAATGAAAAGAAAAACTTTTTGCTTAACAGGTTTTTTTGTCGCCCTTTTTCTGGTAATCGCTGCAAGTCTTGATAATGGGAGGGCAGAAGAAACAGGAGATGTTTTCGGGAATAATCTATCCTTTCCGGTTATTTGGTCTGACGGGGTGACAAAAGCTCTCCGGGGGACAACGGGAATGGAGCCTGCGACCGCGGGTTCCTGGTGGTACTGGTGGGGAACTAAGGACGACGGAAGTCCTCTCAGTTGCGCACCTGATTATGATGACATCAACTTTTGTGATGATGGGGTTGCAGATACTGCTAATGGCGCACTGCCGGGTGGACCTCAGCGGGCGTATCTCCAGCAGGACGAATATAATGTTTGGCAGGCGGCAACGCTTCATGCAAATGGTCCGGTGACAGTTGATTGGATCGACTGGGGCGACAACCTTGAGGCTGTGCCGTGGTATCTTAATTCAATGGTTCGAGCGGAGGTGGTGTTGATAAGCGACTTATCCGAGGGGGCGCTTCAATATGATATGAAGCATCTCTATGGATGGGGAAAAGACGAGATGTGGGGGCTTGCCTCTGATCCTCAAGGGGGGAAACCCGATAAATTATATTCATCTCAGGCGACCGTCTATTCGCACTGTGCCCGGCTTACCATTCAGAAGCTCGGCGCAAATTGTGACACAGACGGGCTGGTTTGGGATGAGGATGCGACAAGATGGACTGGGGATTGTGTAGTAGAACCCCCCATTTTCAATGGAGCCGTCAGGGAGGCAGAAGACGGTCCCGGGTTTTATTCAGCAGAAATCAACGTGAAGGGTAAAGTGATTTACGGCTACACCTGGAATGTTCGTGATAACAATGAAGGTGCCGGCTCTTACCGGCTTACCTTCAGTCTTGACTCGGAAGCTTTGTGTCCTGAACTCAATACCTATTTTTCCGCTGATAAAGGGACGGAAATTTTTCTGCCAGAGGAAGTTGTGGAGGAGGTGACAGCCTCGGAAGAATCAGGAGATGTTCCTTCCGGAGGCACCGCAGTGATCTTGGATGATGCGTCGGTGACATATATTGACATCAATATTATCGAACGAGTAACGAGGAAAGGGAAAAAATAAAATCTTTTGTTTGTTCAAGCCGCGCTTGCTGAAGCTCGGCTTGCCTCACCATTCCATAGTTTCGAAAAGCTCTTTTCGAAACTATGGAGTTGGCAGCTTCTCATGCGCAATCCTCCGAAACTTCCCGGCGGATGTCGATTTGTTGTACCCTCCCAAAAAAAAGAACTCACTCATTGATGTAATGGCGCCTGTTGAGGAAAGATCAGTTTTTATGGAAAATCGTGAAAGAGTGGATCAAAAAGGCAAGGGGAACAAAAAAGCCTTTAACCCGTACGGAGTTAAAGGCTTGTGATATTTCTGGTGGGCCGTCGCGGGATCGAACCGCGGACCTGCTGATTAAGAGTCAGATGCTCTACCGATTGAGCTAACGGCCCATGTTGTGAACGGGTCCTATACTTAGCATATGAGGGCCTGATCGTCAAGTATCGTTTCAGCTGTTTTCCTTTACAATCTTTTTAATATCCTCGGTGATAATGGTCTCATGGTCAAGAAGGGCCTGGGTCATGGCATCAAGGATTTTTCTGTTGCCGCTCAGTATTTTTTTCGTGGTTTCATACGCTGAATTGATGAGGGATTTTACCGCGCCATCGATTTCCTTGGCCGTGGCCTCGCTGATCAGCGGACCGGGGTAGCCGGGCGCCGGACTTGCCGACTTGAAGGTGATGGTGCCGATTTCTTCGCTCATGCCCCATTCGCACACCATTTTGCGGGCCAGATCGGAGACCCGGTCAATGTCGTTGCCGGCGCCGGTGGTGACGTCGCCAAAGGCAAGTTCCTCGGCGATTCTGCCGCCCAGCAGAATGCAGAGATTATTGAAGAGGTAGGATTTCGAATGGGAAAGCTTATCCTCTTCCGGCAGCTGCATGGTGAGCCCCAGGGCCTTGCCGCGCGGAATGATGGTCACCTTGTGCACCGGGTCGGCGCCGGGCAGCATCCATGCCGTCAGGGCATGGCCCGCCTCATGACAGGCGGTGATTTTCTTTTCCTTGTCGGTGATAATGAGGCTGCGCCGTTCTGCGCCCATCATGACCTTGTCCTTGGCCTTTTCAATGATGTCCATGGTCACTTTACCGCCGTCGCCCTTTCTGGCCACCATCAGTGCCGCCTCGTTGACCATGTTGGCGAGTTCTGCGCCGGAAAATCCGGGCGTGCCCTTGGCGATGATCTTCCAGTTCACGTCACTGTGCACCTGGATTTTCTGGGCATGCACCTTGAGGATCTGCTCCCGTCCCCCCACATCAGGCAGGGGAACCATGACCTGGCGATCAAAACGGCCGGGTCGCAGCAGGGCCGGATCAAGTATATCCTGGCGGTTGGTTGCGGCAATAATGATCACCCCTTCGTTGCCTTCAAAACCGTCCATTTCCACCAGGAGCTGGTTCAAGGTCTGCTCGCGTTCGTCATTGCCTCCGCCGCCGCCGGCGCTGCGGTGCCGGCCCACGGCGTCGATTTCATCAATAAAAATAATACAGGGCGCTTTTTTCTTCCCCTCTTTAAAGAGATCACGGACACGGGAGGCGCCGATACCCACATACATCTCCACGAAATTCGAGCCGCTGATGGAAAAAAAGGGGACGCCTGCCTCGCCGGCAATCGCCTTAGCCAGCAGCGTCTTGCCGGTTCCCGGTTCGCCGTAGAGCAGAACGCCTTTGGGGATGCGGGCTCCAGCCTCTGAAAACCTGGAAGGATCTTTCAGGAAGTCGACAATTTCCACCAGCTCATCTTTTGCCTCGTCCACCCCGGCAACGTCCTTGAATTTTATCTTGGACTCCTGACCGTCAATCAGGCGCGCTCTGCTTTTGCCAAAGGCCATGGCCTTGCCGCCGCCCCCTTTTTCTCCGCCTTGCTGGGTAAAGAAAAACCAGAGAAAAATTATGAGCAGAAAGGGGACCCAGGAAAGGAAGGTCTGCAGAAACCAGTGCGGTTTCTTCGGCTCCCTGACCTCAATGTTTACCCCGGATTTGAGCAGGGGGGCGACAGTCGTCGGGTTGTCGGGGGAAACGGTTTTAAAGGACTCGCCATTGGAGTTCGTCCAGGTGATGACGTTGCCCTCCATCTTGATATCGGGAATAACGCCCTGGTCGATCCGCTTGAGGAAATCGGTGTAGTTGACATGGATGATGTCGTCGGGCGGTTTTTTGAAAACATTGATGAGAACGATGCCGATCAGCCCGATAATGAGCCAGATGGAAAGATTTTTATAAAAATATTTCAAAAAAGTCCTCCTGGAGCGCGATTTATGAGATGCTGCTGTCGGGCGCAATGTGCGTCCATTGCGTGAAGCGATATTTTGCCAAGGAAAAGGCCTGGCGCAGTAAAACGGATATAAACACAAGTTGGGGGAAAGGTAAAGCGGCTAAATGCATGGTAAGGCATAAAAAAGAAGGACCTTGCCGGCCGGCAAGGTCCTGGAGGAAGAAGCTGGGTTGTTTTTTGGCTGATAAAAGTGTATATCAGGCTGGTTACTTTTAACCCATCGGGCCGCCACCCAAGGGGTTATTCGGAGAAGCTTTCTCATTGGCTAGTTGTGAGTAAGCTGTTTGCCTTGTGAGTACAGCAATTGGCATGCCGCCTGTTGGTATCTGCCGGGGAAAATGATTAATTAATTTTTATTTTCCTTTCATTTCAATAAGTTGATTGATTGGCTTTTGGTTGCTGGTTGCCCGTCATCATTTGACGTAAATGGCGCAATGTGCGTCCTGTTGGTTCCTGAACAGGGCGCACATTGCGATATGGACGTAAAAGAAGGCCTGATTCTGCTCCATAGGCTGATCCGGGGTTTCTCTTTGGCGATTTTTAGTGTAAGATGCTGATTTTAAATATAAAAAAATGATGATTCCCGGGGTGGAATCATTCTGCCAAAGTGGTTTGGGCTGAAAATGATCTATTGATGTTAAGCTTAATTTGTAATTGCGTTGATATTTTTTCTTGACAACGCTGATGTCCTGTTTTAAATATATTTCAAAGTTTGTTGTAATTGTTTGGTGAGGGTTTTCGTATAGTAAATTTTCTCAGGATTTTTTTTTGAATTTCAAAAAAGGAGGTGGGCCGACAGAAAAGAGGAAGCTCCCGGAGTAGATCCGCCAATTTGTTCCGGAGAGTGAGAGAGAAAATGTCTTTGGGCAGAGATGCTCGTTTATTGTAAAGGAGAAGCAAATGGACGGCTTATTATTTCTCGTTTTTTGGCTAGGTTGCGCTTCGCTCCATACGGTTTATGATCTCAAGGTCAAGCCGGTGCTTCGTGCGGTTCGTGAAGAAAGTGATTTTTCCTAGTCACATTTTTTGATGAATGTCCTTGTGATCCATGAAAAAAAATCGAAGGAAGGAGTGAGTGCAATGGCAATGAATAATATTTTAGCTCAGGTTCTGCCCCAAGAGGGTGAAGGACTGTCAGTCAAGACTTCCAGCGGTTATAATGCCGCAATAGCCTTGAGTGGTTTGTTGGCGATCGTTGGCATCGCCTTTGGCGTGCATGCTTTCCTGCAGGGTTATCATGCTACCTATAACGTTACCAGGGAAGTGCCCTGGGGTCTTCTGATCGCCACCTATGTTTTCTTTGTTGTAACCTCCACCGGTCTGTGTCTTGTTTCATCAATCGGTCACGTATTTAACATTGAGGCTTTCAAGCCGATCGCCAAACGCTCGGTCTTCATGGCCATTACCACTATTATCGCCGGTTTTGTGGTCATTGCCTTTGAGATTGAAAACCCCTGGCGCATGGCAATCTATAATGTTATCTCGCCCAACCTGACCTCCAACATCTGGTGGATGGGTACGCTGTACGGCGCCTACCTCTTTTTCATGCTGATTGAGTTTGCCCTGCTCCAGGCCGGCAAGCACAAACAGGCCGGCTATCTGGGCCTGATGGGCGTGGTAGCCGGTGTGGCCGCTCACAGCAATCTCGGCGCGGTTTTCGGACTGCTCAATGGCCGTGAATTCTGGCATGGACCTTACATGCCCATCTACTTCATCACCTCGGCCATGATGTCAGGCACTGCCGCCGTCATCTTCTTCCACTGGATCGGCTACAAGGCGAACGGCTGGAAGATGAGCCCGGCCCTGGAGAGTTCTCTGCAGTCAACCGCCAAACTGGGCGCCCTGCTGATGACTGTCATCATGTTTTTCACCTGCTGGAAGGTGATTTCCGGTGTCAGTGGTCAACCCCCGGGAAAATACGAGGCCATGATGTCCATCCTGAGCGGTCCCTATTCCGTGAATTTCTGGATCGGCGAGATCATGATGGGCATGGTTATTCCTTTCAGCATTATCCTTGCTGTCCGGGCAAAAAATGTAAACGCCCTTTTTATCGCATCAGTTTCAAGCATCATCGGCATCTTCATCATGCGCTATGACCTGGTTGTGGTCGGCATGATTGTGCCCCAGTTCCATGAAATGGGAATTGTTGGTCAGCCCCATCTCTGGTCATATACGCCGAGCCTGCACGAGATTATGGTGGTGGTAGGCGGTATGTCTCTTTGCGCCATGGGATTCCTGATGGGTGAGCGTCTTTTCAAAGGCCACCTGTCCGAGGATCACTAAAATCAGGCTTTTCTGAACAAGGAAGGTGGAGAAGCATTCCTTCTCCACCTCTCTCACTAAAGCTGCAAAACAGGACAAAGAGTCTAAGGAGATGAAAATGGCCAGAAAGAAGTCTGATATACAGCCCTTACGGCCTGATCTGCCGATTTACCCGATCGGGGTTGCGGCAAGACTGCTCAATGTCCATCCGAGAACGCTTCGGATTTACGAAGCTGAAGGATTGATAAAGCCCGCCCATCGTGGGTCACGACGCATGTTCTCTCCAAATGATATCAGATGGATTGATTGTCTGCGGAAGATGATTCATGAGCAGGGCATCAGTATCCCTGGTTTGAAGAAGTTGTTGAAGCTGATTCCCTGCTGGGAGGTAGCCGGCTGCCCTGCTGACATCCATGAAGGATGTCTGGCAAGGGTTGACTGGTCCTGCCCCCGCACCCTGTACGAGGTTGGCGATAAGGTTGCCGAGCGCCAGGCAAAGTTGGCAGATCTGGAAAAGAAAAAAAAAACCACTGGAAAAAAAAAGCAAGTATTACCAGGCTGATTTTCCCGCGCATCTTACCTCTTGCTGCCGACGCTTTTCAGGAGCAGGAAAGAAAATTGTGTGGATAAGCAGGTATCATCCAGTGGCAGGAGAGCTCGAGGACGCAGTTCTGCTCGCCTCTTGACCGGAAAAGGTTGTTCATGGTTTTGTGCAGTTTGATAAAAAAGCGGAATTCCTCTCAGCAGAGCGGAATTCCGCTTTTTTGTCGCAGGCAGCACAAAGCGTTTGCCGCGGAGAACTCCGTCAGTCAGACTCCTCTCCTGTGGGGTTCTGCAAACCGTAACGTTCAATTTTGCGGCGCAGGGTATCCTTTGATATGCCCAGTTCCCGGCAGGTACCCATCCTGCGCCATTTGTTTTTTCCCAGGGCCAGGTAGATTGCCTGCTTCTCGATTTCTTCCAGGGTCTGCGAGGCCGCGGTAATCGGCGCAACTTTAGCCTGAGCCGCGCTGCCGGGCGTATAAAAAGGTTCGGGAAGATGTTCCGGCTGGATAAACCCCCCGTCGCAGAGAATAAAGGCATATTCAATGATGTTTTCCAGTTCCCTGATGTTGCCGGGATAATCGTAGCGCATGAGAATATTTATGGCCGCGCTGGCAATGCCCACGATATCCTTGCCCTGCAGCGCACTGAACTGCCGGATGAAATGGTCGGTCAGCAGGGGGATATCCTCCCGCCGCTCCCGTAAGGGTGGCAGGAAGATTTTCACCACGTTGAGCCGGTAAAAAAGATCCTCCCGGAATGATCCCTGCTGCACCAGTTCCTGCAGATTACGGTTTGTGGCGGTGATGATGCGGACATCGGCCTGGACCGAGGTGTTGGAACCCAGTGGTTCGTATACCTTATTCTGCAGGACCCGCAGGAGTTTCACCTGCAGGGACTGGGGGATGTCGCCGATTTCGTCGAGGAACAGGGTGCCTTTTTCAGCAGCGGCGAAGCGGCCGATTTTGTCTTTTTTGGCGTCGGTGAATGCCCCTGCCTTGTAACCGAACAGCTCCGACTCGAGCAGGGTTTCGGGCAGGGCGCCGCAGTTGACGATGACAAAGGGTTTATCCGACCGGTGGCTGGCATTGAAGATGGCCCGCGCCACCAGTTCCTTTCCGGTGCCGCTTTCCCCCAGGATCAGCACGGTGCTCGGGCTTCTGGCGATTTCAGGCAGGATAGTGAAGATGCGTTGCATTGACGCGCTTTTGCTGATGATCGCGTCAAAGGTGTAATTCTTTGTCAGCTGTTTGCGCAGGCTGGCAAGGGTTGACAGGTCGCGGAAGGTTTCAACCCCGCCGATGATGTTGCCGTCATTGTCGATCAGTGGCGCCGCGCTGATGCTGATTGGGATCTTTTCCCTCTTGGCGTTGTCAATAGTGATGGAGAGATTGGCAACAGGCTGGCCGCTGTAAAGGCATTGTGCAATGGCGCAGTTTTTGCCGCAGATGCTTGAATGGAAAATTTCGCTGCACGATTTGCCGATGGCATCCTTGCCTGCCCAGCCGGTGATCTGTTCCGCGGCCCGGTTGAATGAGGTGATCTTCCAGTTGCGGTCCACCGTGAAAACCCCGTCGGCAATAGAATCAAGGATGAGGTGGTTCTTGATGCTGCTGGTTATATCCCGGAAGGTCTCAATGCCGCCGATAATCTTGCCCTGATGATCCAGGAAGGGGGCGGCGCTGATGTTGAGCGGGATGGTCTCGCCTTTTTTTGATTTTATGTAAATGGTCTGGTCAATGATTGTTTTGCGCTGTTTGACGCTCTGGCCCAGGATGCATGCCTCTCCGCAGACATTGGAATGGAAGATCTGGCTGCATGATTTGCCGATGACCTCCTTCTCGGTCCAGCCGGTTATTAATTCCGCCGCCTTGTTGAATGAACTGATTTTCCAGTTGCGATCAACCGTAAAAACCCCGTCGGCTATGGCGTTTAAAATCAGTTTTTTGGTGATGGTCGCGGTGATGTCCTGGAAGCTTTCGACTCCGCCGATGACCCTGCCTTCATGGTCGGTGAGGGGAGCGGCGCTGATACTGACCGGCACCGTGGTGCCATCTTTCCTCTCGATGAAGATCGACCTGTCCAGGATGGTTCTGCCTTCACTGACGCTCCTGGCGAGCAGGCAGGAGTCACCGCAGACATTGGAGTGAAACACGTCCCGGCAGGATCTGCCGACGACCTCTTCATTGGTCCAGCCGGTGATGGCCTCAGCCGTCTTGTTAAAAGAGGTGATCCGCCAGTTGCTGTCAACGGTGAATACTCCGTCTGCCAGGGAGTCGAGCACCAGCTGATTGACCATGAATGATTGCGGCGTTTCCTGAAAACTGACAATGGCGCCGGCGAGGTTGCCCTCCTTGTCCGGCACCGGAATGGCGGTGACGGTGACCGTAGGATGCCGGTCGGCGGCGGAATTTCTCAGCGTCATGGGGAAGGAGGTCAGCGATTTGCCTGCGGAAATGGTCGAACAGAGTTGCAGAAAATCAGTCAGGTGCTCGTGATGGCTGAAGAATTCCCTGCAGTTCCGGCCGATGGCGCTGGCGGCCTGCACTCCCAGGAGTTCTGCTGCGGCCTCACTGAAGTAGCTGATCTCCCACCTGGCATTAACGGTAAATACAGGTGGTATGACCCGGGGCGGGAGGCGGTCTTGCGGATTCATGTTCATTTTCCTGCCTGGTTGTTGAGTTGGTACCAGTTGCCTGGCCTGACAGCTGGTGTTTTCCGTTGGGCAACTTAGTCATAAGCTTGCCTGCAGTCAAGTCACTTGTGGCTGTGCTACACCTTTGTTGCAGAATTGACTTGACAGTTTTGCATTTGTGTGATTGTTTGTGCGACGCGCTTATATGTATTTCATACCCGATTATTTGTTTGGCTGATTTCGGATATTTCATTGTAACATGTTTGAATAAATAGCAAAAATTGGCGATCCGCCTTGGCGGGCTGCCCTGTTAATAATTTTTTGAGGGAGATGCACTATGAAAATTAGCGACTTGGAAAAGCTCAAAAATGAGGGAGTTGAAAATCTGCCCTCCAGAGAGCGACGGCGTTTTTTGAAATTCGGGCTTTCGGTAACCGGCGTGTTCCTTGGCGGTACCGTCCTGTCCCTGACCTCAGCCCGCAATGCGCAGGGCGTTGTCGAAGTCATGCCGCAGCAGGCCCAGAAATTTCCTTACAGTCCTCATTACTCCATGGTCATCCGTCAGAATCGCTGCGTGGACTGTGAGCGCTGTAAAGAGGCCTGCGTGAAAACCAACCATGTGCCTTCCTATGGATACAGAACGACCATCCTGGAGATGGAGCGGGAAACCGGTCCCGGCGAGAGTGAGCGCATTTTCATGCCGGTTCTCTGCAATCACTGCAACCGTCCGCCCTGCGTGCGTGTCTGTCCGACCAAGGCCACCTATAAGGATAAGAAAACCGGCATCGTCATGATGGATTATAAAAAATGTATCGGCTGTAAAACGTGTATGGCAGCCTGTCCGTATAATGCGCGCTATTTCAAGGAAGAGATCCGTGCGGTGGACAAATGCAACTTCTGTTATGATACGAGACTGGCGAACGGAGAGAAAGAGACGGCCTGCGCCGCCGCCTGCCCGGCGGATGTCCGTGTATTTGGTGATCTTTCCGATCCTGGCAGCAGGGTTTATAAACTGATCCATGCTCCGGAAAAAGTTGCCTGGGTTTTGCGTCCCGAAACCGGAGCGCTTCCCAATATCTATTATATGAACGACTAATTGCCAGAGAGGATGACTATGAATAGTGATCAGAAAGGTTTTGCGGGTTTCTTCAATGTGTTGGCTCTTGCCGGGGTGCTTCTTGTCCTGGCATGGGGGCAGGCGATCGGGCAGGAAGAGGAGTATGATGAGGATGCCTATGGCCCCCAGGCGCCGATTGTCTTTACCGTGCCGGTAAAGGCGGTTATTTTCAACCACAAGACCCATACCATGGATGCAGGTCTTGAGTGCGACAGCTGCCATGATGAAGTTTTTCAAATGGAGATCGGCAGTGCCGAGCAGAATGATGATTTCACCATGCAGTCGCTTTACGACGGCAAATACTGCGGCGCCTGTCATGACGGGCAGACTGCTTTTGCCTCCAATACCCGCTGCACCGTCTGCCATATCGGCGTAAAGGGTTTTGATCGCATGCAGGGAGGCCCGAAGACTGACGCCCATGGCGGCGGACATTAAGTTTTCCACAGGCTTTTGAACCGACCCTGCAAGGGCGCAAGGAATGTATCTTCGCCCTTGCAGGGGTTTTTTGCTCCCGTCCTGATCAAATCGTTTTTCTGCAGTTAAGGCGTTTTCTGCGCCACTCCGCTCATTTTAATTCAAGCGAGTCTTATCCACATAATCTCTCTCTTCTTATTTGCAGATTTCCGCTTATAGTTATAAGCGGCGATGTACAAGAGTTGCTTGGCTGTTTCCTCTCTTCCCTGGGTGTCTCCTGGCCTGCGGCCTGATAAGTCCTTACTCTGCTGTTTTCCCTGCTGTTATTTTTCTTTGCACAGTTCCTGTCGGTTGTTGCGAGTCGGGCGCTGCTTTTGCGTTTTTTGCTGCTACTCTGCTGTTTTTACTTAGAAAAAATAAGCAAGCTGGGGTGAAAACCAGTGACCTGTTGCTTTTGCCGATATGGGCGAAAAATGATCCGTTTTGTCTTGCTGGGAGCAAAAATCAGGCGCAGGTTTTGTCTGCGGCAGATTGTCGCAGGTTTAACCTATTGAAATTTAATGAATTGTATGAATTTGGCTCTTTGGGGGCAACGGGGAAGAGGCAGGGAATTTTACGCCCGATGCAGGGATATAGGTAGTTTTACGGGCGTATTTTGCCATGCCTGGTGTCTCAGGCTAGGACGCATAATTAGCCCGGCAGGATAGATTATTTGGATATAATTTCTGCAAAAAAGTAGTGGAAATTAATATTTATAACTAATGATTTGCATGAAATTAGAAGGAGTTAGGAAACCTCCGCTGCGGGCTGCCCGCTGTTCTTCCATTTCGTGGCACAGCTATTGCTCATTTACCAGGTCAAACGAGAAAGAAGCCTAGCCAAGAACGAGAAAAAAGGAGGCTGTCATGAGTGCCTTAATCCATCTGCTTTCAACGTGCCAAAGTAAAAACGAGAAAAAATCAATAGTTACAAAGCTGGCTGACAGTATGGGCAAGCTGAGCGAGGCCTTCTGGTTTACCCTCTCTCTCTGCCTCTTCATCATCATGGGCCCGTTTTCCATCTTTGCCGTCATCATCGGCCTGCACAGCCTGGCAACGAAAAATGGAAATCAGAACGAGCCCGAGCCGGTTTGAGCGGCAAAAATGTTTGATCCGCTGGGCGGCTTCATACGGATGGCGGTCTGATGAAGAAGGCGGCGGATAACGGGGCAAAGAAACATAGAATTTTTAGCAGATTTATCGATCGAAAACAAGATATTTTTCGCAGGAATCACTGGACAGGTAAACTGTCATTTAAAATATCCAATTTAATGTGTGTAACTTGTTAACGCAAAATGAGAGGAGGACTCAAAATGTCAAACGGATTTTCACTAGCAGCAACTGCTGAACCAAAAGTTGCCACACCGGGGTTGAATAAAATCACACTGCTTTTCGTGTTGATGGCTGTGGCAGGAGTCGGCGCCGGTCTTTACGGCTTTTATGCCGGCCATCACAATGTGTACAACAACACCCGCGAGATGCCGTGGGGGATTCTGATCTCCTCCTACGCTTTCTTTGCCATCACCTCTACCGGCCTCTGTCTGCTGGCAGCCATCAGTCATATCTTCGGCGGCAACCGCCTGGCGCCGCTGGCAAACAGAATGGTCTGGCTGTCAATCATCACCATTATCGGCGGCTTTACCTTGATCGGACTCGAGCTTGAAAGCCCCTGGAGAATGGCAATTTATAACATCACCTCTCCCAATCTCACCTCCAACATCTGGTGGATGGGCACGCTTTACGGACTGGCCGTGGGCTTCATGTTCGTGGAATTCTTCCTGATCTTGACCCGTCAGTATAAGCTGGCCGTTACCCTCGGCGTGCTTGGCGCGCTGGCGGAAGTTGCTGCCAACACCAACCTGGGCGCAGTATTTGCCACCCTCTCCGCCCGTCCTTACTGGTATGGCGCCCAGCTGCCCATTTACTTCCTGGCCTGTTCATTCATGTCAGGCGCAGCCGCTGCGGTTCTCTTCACCAACTTTGCCTATAAGATGCGCAATGAAGAAATGAATGAGGCGACTTACAAGGGCGTGCAGAGCGCTGCCAAGGTTCTCACCCTGATGCTTTTCCTGGTAGGCGTTGCCACCGCATGGAGAACAATCACCTTCTACGTCGGCGGTACGGAAGCCGGACGCGCAGCATCCGACGCCATTCTCGGCGGACCGCTGGCAACCAACTTCTGGATCTTTGAGGTCAGCATCGGCATGCTTTTCCCCCTTGCTCTGCTTGCCTTCACAAAGATGAAAAGCCTGCCCGCCATGTCCGCGGCCGCTCTGATGGTACTGGTCGGTCAGTTCTTCTCCCGCTACGACCTGGTGGTCGCTGGTCAGCTGGTTCCCCAGTATGAGGGATGGGACAATCTGCCGGCCTACTTCAGCTATGTTCCTTCAGTGAGTGAGCTGCTGGTTACCATGGCCGGTCTCGGCTTTGTCGGGGCGGCATTTATCCTGGGTGAAAGATTCTTTGGTCGTGCCTTTGAACATCACGCCGAACATTAATACCGGCAGATGATGGCGAACTGAGTTCATCTCTGAAAAAACCGGGGTACCCGCGCGGTACCCCGGTTATAACACCTAAAGTGTTGCGAGGTAGAAAATGATAGCAGACGATAAAGCAATCTTTACAATCGGTGTCGCTTCCAAGATGTTGAAAGTGCATCCCAGAACCTTGCGGATTTACGAGACCGAAGGATTGATCAAACCGATCCGGCAGGGCAAATGGCGCTACTTCACCATGGATGATATCAAGTGGATTGAATGCCTGCGCGGCATGATCCATGAGAGCGGCATCAGTATTGCGGCAATAAAGAAACTGCTGCAGTACACCCCCTGCTGGAATATTGCCGACTGCCCCTTTGAGAAGAGAAAACAATGCACAGCCTTCATGGCCAGCGGTCTGGTGCCGAGAAAGATCGAACTGCACAGGCCTGAACAGGTCAAAAAGGCGGATAGTGACTTCGCAGCCTGATGAGATGAGGATGCTTTATCTGGAGAGAATATGCTCGAGCAGAATTTTCTCCACAGCCGTTTGCATGACCAGCACGGCGGAAGCGGCAGTTTCAAGATTTTTCAGCACGGCGGCTTCATTGCCGGTCAAGATGTGGTGGCAGTTATAGTTGAGGCAGAAAATGGGTTTCACTCGCAGAGTGCAGCCCTGAGGGCCAAGATAACAACATTCAAAAGAATCATTCCGCTGGGAAGTCACCTCGACCCCCAGCAGCATGTTCAACAGCAATAAGAGCGCGTCGGTTTCATTAGCCATATAGGCGCTGCAGCAGCCGCCCCCAGCCTTTTCGGCGCAGGCCCTGCAGAGGGAAAACATGGTCATGCAGGCCATCTGGCCCTGTAAAGCCTGGGAGAGGGCCTCAAGATGATGCAGTTTATCCCCCATGCCAGGCAAGGCCAGCAGATCAGTTCCATATTGTTCATAGAGCCGCCTGGCACAGGACAGTTTCTGCGGCACCGCACTGAAGTATAATTCCTTTATCATATCAACCTGTCGCCTTTCTGTTGCCCAGCACCCATATGCACCATTTATCGCTGCGTTTCCGGTCGAGAAAGCGAATCTTTTCCGTGGGCAGTTCCGCCAGCAGCTCCGCCTCCATGGACTGCATGAAGCCGGACAGGATGTAGAGCTCCCCTTCCCAGAAGGATGGCGTCCGCATAAGCTGCTCCAGCAGGCCCCGGTATAAGTTGGCCACCACCAGATTATAGCCGCTGGTCGCAGGCTTGCTCCGGCGCAGGTCCATCTCCCTGACATCTACCCGTTCAGCCACCTTGTTCAATCGGCAGTTCGCCCGGGCAACCGCACAGGCCAGGGGGTTGTTGTCAATGGCCGTAATTTTTTCCGCGCCAAAGCGGGCCGCGGCTATACTGAGCAGTCCGGTGCCGGTGCCCAGGTCCAGCATGGTTCTGATGGCTGCTTCGGGACTCTGCAGATAGCTCAGCACCGTTTCCAGGCAGACCCGGGTGGTGGGATGAAAGCCGCTGCCGAAGATGACGCTGGGGTCAAGGCGGATGTCTGCCTGGCCTTTTTCCCAGACAGGCGAAACCGTTATGCCGCCCGCGGTAAACGAAGTGATGAACTGGCCGGCCTCCCAGTCGCCATAATCAAGATCAGCCTGGTAGACCAGCGTGCAGCCGTGCCGGGCGCAGAGTTCGGCGACCAGCTGGTCTTTTGCCCGGTGAAAAAACAGCACGGCGGTATCATCCTCGATCCAGATGCCGATCAGATCCGGATCAGCAAAGGCGGGGATGTCCGCCCTGTCAAGATGATACACATAGAGGCGGTCGTAGGCTTGATAGGGTGGGCGCAGCATGGTCTTCCCGCCGGGGTTACGGCCTTCAGGGTTATCTGGTGAGCGTGGTGCCGATTTTCAGATCCACCCTGTTGCCCGGACGTCCGGCAGCACTGGCGGGAACAAGAGCGGCTGAGCTGTCCTGGATAACACGTTTCCGGTCAATACTCAAGGTGGAAACCAGAAAATCATGCGCCGCCTTTTGCCGCTTGCCAGCGAGCTGCAGCAGCTCGTTTCTGCTTACCGAGAAGTCGGCCGCCGGCCTGGGTGGCGGGGGAGGGGGAGGCGCCTGCTGCTGATTGCCAGGAGTAATCTCTTCCTTGCCGTATTTTTCCGTAATCTGCGCCGATTTTCTCAGTTCCGCCTGCAGCTCCTGCTGGCGGGCGATTTCCCGCTTGGCAGCCGCCAGCACTTCCGCGTCGCGGCCCTGGTCGGCATAGCCTTTGACGGTCAAGGTGAGCAGCGGCCGCTGGGCTAAGACCTGGGCGAACAGGCTGAGCATTTTTTTGTTTTCCGTGGATAAATCCGCCTTGCCCGGGGCAAAAAGCAGCTGGTCGACGGGCTGCGCCAGGTCCGGAAAGCTGGTCTGCAGCTGAGCAAACGGTGATACCGAGGTTTTCAGGACGATATTTTGCAGGGAACGCCCCATGGAGCCGGCCAGGCTATAGGAGGGGTCAGCGGTCGAGCCTTTGACGGGCAGCTGCAGATTGAT
The DNA here is from genome assembly GCA_003605035.1 of Desulfurivibrio sp. Classification (GTDB taxonomy): domain Bacteria; phylum Desulfobacterota; class Desulfobulbia; order Desulfobulbales; family SURF-16; genus SURF-16. Next base: position 5,427 of record QZKJ01000115.1, on the reverse strand, counting down.
TTTCCCTTGCGGATCAGCGAGCAGGGCAATGGTCAATGGGAGCTGACTGCTCAGTTTTCCCTGGGGTTCCCCCAGCTTGAGGCCGGTGACCAGCAGGGCGTTGTCGGCGCTCACCTTGCCGTCCTGCTGCAGGTAGGTGGTGGAAAGGTGAAAACGTCCATCCTGCAGCCGGTAGCCCAGCCGGGGCGCCAGATAGGCGGAGAACTCCTTGACCGGCATATTCTGCAGATCCGCCTGGAAATCGGCGGTAAAGGAGCTGTCAAAAAAACCGAGATCGCCGCTGATCGCACCTGTTGATTGCTGTTCGGCAGTAGAGGTGAGAGTGAGATGCAGTTTTTCCCCGGCTTTATTGATGAGATTATCCACCGTGCCGTTCAGCCGCAGCCGGGAGGAATAGACGGGCTGCACCCGCTGGTCGTTGAGCGCCAGGGTGGCATCGGTGAGCTTGATGCGGGAGACGACAAGCTGGCCGGTGTTGGCAAAATCGCTTAATCCCGGCCGGCTGCGGCTGAAAAAAGAGGAGGCATTTACCGGTCCCTTGGCCGGAATAATCAGTTGCAGCAAGGCCTGCTCGCAGTTCACCTCATTGATGTTGACGCCCAGGGGGCTCAGGGTGAAATCAAGCCTGGGGGCCTCTGCCTTGGCAAAGCTGAGCAGATCTGCCCCGCTTTCCTGGCCGGCGTGGAAATCATGGATAACCAGCGAGCCGGTGTAGGCAAGGTTGGGCAGACTGATCTCTCCTTCGGCGCTGACATTGCCGGAAATTCTGGGGAGGTTCAGCCAGTCGGTGATCAGGGTGGGCAGCGTGGCCAGGCGGTAATTGTTCAGTTTGCAGGCCAGACGGGCGCTGAATGGAGAGAAGACCATGGGGCCAGCCAGGGAGAGTGAGCCGCCGCCCAGGTCGTCTGTTTCGATGTGCAGCTCGCCTTGCTGGTCTGCCGCGCTTGACAGCTGGGTTGCCCGGATCTGCACCCTGGGCTGGGTATGGCTCAGTGGGGTGGGCAGGAAGTCATTTTCCACTTTCAGCAGGGTGTTGCTCAAAACAAGAGAGGCCAGGGAAACCTGCCAGGATTTTTTCTTGCCGGCGGAGCCGGTACTATCTTGCGGCCGGGCCCAGTTGAATTTTTTCTGCTGGTCCCATTTCAGGAAAATTTCGCCATTGTCGGCTGTCAGGGTGACATTTTTGACCACTCCATTGCCCGGTTCCAGCTTGGCAATGGTAAGCTGGGCCGTGGGCAAGGTGAGCCAGATCTGTCCCTGGCTGCTCAGGGTGAAACCGGTCAGCTCAAGGGCGGCATCGGCCAGGCTCAGCTGGTTTTTCTTGCCAAACTGCAGGGAAAAGCTGCTGGTGAGCTTTTCAATCCTGCCCTGGCTGATGCTCAGCTCCGCCGGCGCCAGGTAGCGGGACAGTTTCACCAGGCTGAGCTGGTTTGCCGCAAGACGACCCTTGACGGCCAGCGGGGCAGGAGTCACCTCTCCCTGCAGCGAAATGACGCCTTTGGCCGAGCTCACGCCCTCCAGAGTAAAGGGTGCGGCCTGCTTCTGCTGGCGGCTGAAGTCGCTGAGGGTGAAATTCACATCCGAGAAGGTCTCGCTGAAGCCGCCCGCCACCTTGTCATCAACGAAAAGCAGCTTGCCATTGCTCACTGTCACCCTGTCCATGACAAAACCGGGGGGTTGCCCCGCCTGGTCCGCAGTCGCGGGCTGCGGCGGGACGAGGCCGGGAAAGGCCCATTGGCCGTTGGCCCGTCTGCCCAGGTGCAGCTCGGCTCCGGTCAGGTTGATTTCCTTGAAGTGGTAGCGGGACAGCAGGGGAGAGATGGTGGCCCGGACCGTGGCTTCCGGCACCGTGCTGATTTTGCCGTGGCGGTCTTTGAGGGTGATGCCCGACAGGCGGCTGGTGGTCTCGATCTCCAGGCTGAGTTCTTCTGCAGGGCCGGAAAGAAAGGTGATATCCATGAGTATATCACCGGTTCCCTTCTCCAGGCTGAAGCCCGGCTGGACAGGCAGATAGGCCAGGTAGCCGGGCAGGTCGACGGCATTGAACTGCAGCTGCAGCTGGGCCTGAAAACTCTCCTCGTCCACCTTGGTTTTGCCGGTCAACTCAACCGGGCTGCCGTTGATCAGCGCGGAAAACCTGGGATTGATATAGCGGTCGCTGCCCTCGTAAGCCTGTCTGGCCGCGGCGGTGCTGTCAGGACTGTGGAACAGCAGGGGCAGGGCGAGATTGATCTGTTCCAGGGCGTGGCTTTTCTTGGCGGGCAGATCGTCAAAAAGAACCCGGCTGTTGGTCACGCTGATGTTCTGCAGGAAATAGGCAAAAGGCAGATTGATCAGGGGAATGGCCTGGTGCTGGCGGATCGGTACGAGATCGGCCAGGTTGTACTGCAGCTGCTCGTTTCTGACCAGGTGGAGAAAGAGATTGTCCACGGAAAGGCTGGCGCAGTGGAGCTGCCGGCGGAAAAGTGATGACCAGGAAATGTCAGCCTCGATGACGCCTGCGGAAAAAATGGGGTCAATCTGGTCATTCGGGTCGGCCAGGTTCGGGCCGATAATGGTGTTCTGCAGGGTAAGCTTCAGGGTAAAGGGGCTGAAGCTGACCGAGCCGAAGGTGATGGCGCGGTGCAGATTCTTTTCAGCCCGCTCCGGTATGCTGTTCCGGAAAAAATAGGGTACCCCGATAAAGCCGATTAATGTATAAGTGAGGAAAAGCAACAAGACCACGGCCGCGAGGATGAGGGGAAGTTTCGGCAGCCGCGGCTGCCGTTCCTTGCGTTTGGGGGGGGCGGCCGGGCGCGGTTCCGCCGCCGGTTCTTCTTGCTGCACGACTACGGCGGGCTCGGCGGCCGCCTTGGGTTTGCGCGGTTTGCGCCGGTCCTCGGGCTGATCGATAAAGACCTCAAGATCTGCCTGGTCTGCTTCTGGTTTTTCGGGCGGCGGCTGCTGGGATATGGAGATTGATCCGAAGGGATCCTGATCATTTTGTGCCATGGTGCTGCGACCTTCTCTGCCGAATTGCTGGCTATTTTTAACGAATGCGTTTAAAGAAAAACGAAAAATGCTAAATAACACGAAACGGACTTCTTTTCCATACTTGTCAATGCAGATTCACGCTGCATTTTTCTGCGCTCAATCGGGTTTACTTTCATGAGAGTATTGATGGTTATCAGAGGAGTACTGGTCTGGCTGCTGATCCCGCTCGCCACATTTGTGACAAGTCTGCTGGCGATTGTGTTCCTGGTGATCCTGAGGGGATCTGCCCGGAAGGCCCAGGTGCTGCCCAGAACCTGGGCCAGAATCATCCTGGCTGCCAGCGGGGTCAAGGTAAAGGTGACGGGGCTGGAGAATATTGACAAAGGCCGGCCCTATATCTTTGCCGCCAACCACCAGAGCCAGTTTGACATCTTTGCCATGCAGGGTTTTTTTGATTTTGATTTCCGCTGGCTGGCCAAAAAGGAGCTTTTTCAGATCCCCCTTTTCGGCCGGGCCATGCAGCTGGCCGGCTATATCTCCATTGACCGCTCCCATGGCCGGGAGGCGCTGAAAAGCCTGAAGGAGGCGGCGGAGCGGATAGCGGCCGGCACCTCGGTCATCCTTTTCCCCGAGGGTACCCGGAGTCTGGACGGCAAACTGCATGATTTCAAGTCCGGCGGTATGGTGCTGGCCATCAAATCCGGGGTGCCCCTGGTGCCGGTGGGCATCTCCGGCACCTATGCGATTCTGCCCAAGGGCAGACTGCTGGCCAAGCCGGGCCAGGTCTTCATCCGGGTGGGCAAACCCATTGAGACAAAAGACTTTTCCGCCGGGCAGAAGCATGAACTGGCGGCCGCTGTCCAGGCGGAGGTGGCGCGGCTGATCAGCGGCGCGCAGGTTTGAAGAGGGTGAAACGCGAGGGTTGCGGTTGGCGGCTGGTTGCGATTTGCGCGGCTGGCAATTGCGCAAACGTCTCTTTCAAGGTCTGACCCTTTGTCGTTTACCAGATAAATCCTCCCCTGCTATATCAAGCAGCACCTCGGGATGACGGGAAGCAATCCGCAAGAGAACACGCGCCGGGCCTTCCGGTTTACGACGACCCTGTTCCCAATTACGCAACGTCCCCACGCTGATACCCACAAGGTGTGCGAATTTATCCTGTGAGAGACCGAACTGCTCACGGAGTGCGCGCACCTCGGTCTCGGGAAATTCAAACGAGCGGGAAGGCGGCGTCTTCCCTTTCATGATTGCCGCTCCCTGCTTCACGCTTTCCAGCAGTTCCTTAAAAAGTTCGTCATTCATGATATTCCTCCTCAACGACCTTCTTGAGCTGCTTAAGCTGGTCGGGCGTTAAATTATCCTGTACGTTCTTTGGATAGATGAACAGGAGCACAATAGTACCTCCTGCAGTGAACCAGTAATAGATCACCCTCAGGCCACCTCGCTTGCCGCGTCCTTCCGCTGTCAGCGTAATTTACGGAGACCGCCGCTGCCGGGTATGACCTTGCCGGCATCAGGCCGTTCCAGTAACATATTTTGGAAAAGACGGTACTCATCATCCGAAAGCGTAACGAGAAGCTGCTTGGTGAATATGGGGGTTTCGATAATGACCATGAATTATAGATACGTCATTGGCGTATCTATGCTAAGAGGGGGGATAGGGTTTATATTTCAAGACCTGGCCTTCTGAATGACCCATTTTGCCTTGCCCGTTGAGCTGTGTTCAGGTTTGCTGAAAACGTCCGCTGTTTCGGGGCGATATTCAGGAAACATCTCAATTTGTGGTTTTGCTGAAACGGTTAAGGTTGCCAATGGATCTCTCCTTTTGCGCATAACCATAAATAGCCGCGACAATTTGCCATATTTGCAACTGCTCAATCTTTTTGTAAATATTGTCAGGATAGGTTAAAAATCATACCTGCTGCTAGGGGGTTACGAAATGACAAGAAATGCCCAAATAAAGCCGGGTTACCTGTTGATGCCAGCCTGGCTTTACTCTTCGGGAACACCGATTCCAAAGAATTTCAGGATAATATGCTTGATTTAGCAGGGATTAAAACGCTATTCCCGAAATACAAGAGGTGACCCCAACAGGCTGCATTAGCAGGTTGTGTTATCGCTGATTCAGGTGCTAGAAAAGGCCTTAATGTCGAATATTACGGCGGAATAAAAATAATAAAATTGAGTGAGGAGTGAAAGTGAAGAATGTTACAGCGTTGTTAATTGTGTGCTTATTATGTGTTCCTGTGGTTTGTTTTGCTAACGAATTGTCTTTTTTAGAATCTCAACTTTCGGAGTTGACGTAACTCAATGATTTTACGTAGATGCAGCAAATGATCGTTGCGCTGATTTAATGATCACCGATTTTCGCGCGGGCTATAACCGACACAGCCGCTAACATTTATCATTGCCATGTCAACTGAACCGCAAGGTCAATTTTGCACCATCCAGCCA
>QZKJ01000102.1 GCA_003605035.1 Desulfurivibrio sp. | reverse complement strand
CTCGATGAGCAGGGTGGCGTTGTAGACCACGGTGGGCTTGTAATCGCCCTTGATAAAGACCGCCAGGTCGAAGTCCTGGGTCAGCGGCATGCCTTCCACGTAAGAGATGCCGTCCGGCACCGTGTCGGCCGGATCATCGGGGTTGAGATCATTATAGTTGTTCCAGTTGGCGCTCCAGGCCAGCGGCGACAGGCCGTCCTTCCAGTCCAGCAGATTGATGCGGGTGGTGGCCGGTTCGCCCGCCGGATATTTCAGGTAATCATAGGTGATGGGCGGTTCCATGCAGTTCACCGTCGGGATGTCGAGCGCCGGCAGGTTCTGGCCGAATTTGCCAGATTTCAGCCGGTAGCGCGGCCCCCTGCCGGTGACCGGGTCCGGCTCGAAGGGATCGCGGTCGGTGGTGGTGTACCAGGCGTTGGTGGTGCCGGTCTGCAGGTCCGCCGACCAGCCTCCGCCGTCGATGACGCCGTCGCCGTTACTGTCCACCGGCGGATTGGCCAGGGACGGGTCCTTGAACAGGGTGCCGGCCGGGATGAAATGGCCGTCTCCCTCAAAACAGTCCTTGTCCGAGGTGAGCACGCCCAGGGTATTGGTGTAGCCGGGTAGCCGCCCGGTGGCGGCCTCGTTCTCAAAATCCTCGGGCCTGAGCTGGTCATTGGGGCTGTTCGAGATCTTGTGGTTGACGATCAGCTCCGCCCTGGTGACCCGGTAATTGGCGCCGGGCACCTTCCAGGCGTCGGGCACCGGGAAGGAGGCATAGAGCCGCACCTCGCTGGGCCGCTTGTGGAGAGAACCCCAGCGGAACAGGAACTTGCCGTCGTCCTTCTTGGTGATGGAATAGTCATGCCCGGTGGCAATATTGACCAGGTCCGACTCGTTGGTCTGCAGAGTGAACGGGTCCACCGCGGCGGCCGGGTCGTTCGGCATGTACAGCGTATCGGCCAGGGGCTGGCAGAGCGCTTCCCAGGCGGGATCGGTGTAAAAATAGGGTATTTTCTCCGTGCAGGTGAGGATATGCTCCATGACCGTGTACTGCTCGGCCGAGCATTTGGTCTGCGAACCGCCCAGACCCGCGCAGATGCTGCCCCGCACCACGCCGGTCTTGAAGCTCGGGGTCTGCGGGTTGGAAACCACCACGCCGATCTGCCGGTCGTTGGCATTGATGTAGTCGCCGATCCAGCCGTCATCGTAAAGGCCGTCACGGGTCTTGCGCTCGGCTCCGACGAAATCGGTGACATGGAAGGCAAACTCGGTGTCCACCGGAAACATGGTGACCCCGGTGAATTTGTCGACAAAGGGTTGTTCGCCGTTACAGGCTTCCGACTCGCAGATGATGGTCGGGTCCTGCACATAGCCGGTGCCGTTGAACTGGCCCAGCAGGTCGTTTTTTGAAAAGGTATGCTGCGGTGACTGATAGGAAACGATAGCCGCCTCGGCAGCTCCGCTGGAGGCGAAAAGACCCCATAATGCTGCACAGGCAACGCTGCTATATATACGCCACTTCATTCTCTTTAGTCCTCCTCTTAATTTTCCGACGGTCTCGCAAAAACCGCACCGCCGAGCGGGGGGAAACGTGGTGCCGTTTCACATCCCATGGCCGGCCTGGTTAGTTGCCGCGAGCCCATCCGTTCTTCAATTTGCGAAAATGTCGTATCTAACGCGACACTTGAGAGGACTGCCGATTCTGCTTAGCAAAAGTCATACCACATTGTTGTGTTGTCAGGCAGGGGGGAGGGAAGGAGCAGGAATAAAACGTTCAGACAATTTGATCTCGGCAGGTTATGCCTTGATACCAGAAGTGCGGTTCGAGAAAAGTGCCTAAAGTACTTTCGCACTTCAAGCACTTTAGGCACTTTAAGTACTTCAAGTACTTTAGGCACTTTAGCGCACTTTAAGTGATGTCTTATCTGTCCACGACCCCGTCGCAGTCGTTGTCGACGCCGTTGCTTCCCCAGTGGCCGGAGCTGTCGGGATTATCCGGGTTGACATGGCGGTCGGTGTCGTCACAGTCGCCGTCGCAGGTGGTCCAGCCGTCACCGTCGTTGTCGGTGCAGTCAACGCAGCCTTCGTCGATGCCGTTGTCGCAATCGTTGTCGAGCAGGTCTGCGCAGGTCTCCTCCGCGCCGGGATAAACAGCGCTGTCTGCATCCTCGCAGTCCCCTGCGCAGGTGGTCCAGCTGTCGCCGTCTTCATCAAGACAATGAGTAAAGGAGACCAGGGCCGCATGGGTCTGCAGCAGTCCGTGACCGTAGTCGCTGTCGTAGCCGCTCTGGCCCAAATCCATGGCCGTGGCGGTGAGCGCGGTGCGCACCTCTTCGGGGGTGATGTCCGGTTTGGTGGCATAGAGCAGGGCCGCGGCCGCGGCCACATGGGGGGCGGCCATTGAGGTGCCGCTGTAGTAAAGATAATCCCAGCCGCTGTCGTCAAAGGTTTCCTGCAGGATGGCGTCAGCCGGGGTTGCGCCGCCGCCGCCCGGCGCCACCAGATCAAGCCCCGCGCCGCCGTTTGAATAGGAGGTGATCACGCCGTTCATGTCAACGGCGCCCACCGCGATCGTGTAAGGCGAGATGGCCGGATAGCTCACCTGCTTGCGCCAGGCGTCGTTGCCCGCGGCGCAGACCAGGGTGACTCCGGCCGCGTGGGCCGCGGCAAGTTGCGGGTCGAGGATCGGGTCCGCGGTGATCAGCAGCTGGGCCTTCCAGCCGATGCTCATGTTGATGACCGAGGCGCCCCGGGCCACGGCAAAGGCCACGCCCTCGGCGATATCGGCGGAAACGCCCGCGCCCAGGTCAGTCAGCACCTTGACCGGCATGATGCAGGCGCCATGGGCCAGACCGGCCGCCCCGGCGCCGTTGTCCGTTGCCTGGGCCACCGTGCCGGCGATGTGGGTGCCGTGCCCTTCCCCGTCTTCGGGGTCGCTGTCGCCACCCACGATGTCACTGCCCGGCTCGATATCGATGCAGGCGATGCCGTCAGCGGCCCCGGCCGTTTTCAGCCCCGTGTCCAGCACGGCCACGGTGACGCCGGAGCCGCTGGTGATGTCCCAGGCCGCTTCACTCTGAACCATGAGCAGATTCCATTGCGCCCCGTAAAGGGTGTCGTCGGGCACGAAAAAAGCCTGGTATTTCAGATTGAGGCCACTCCTCATCCCCATGCCGGCAAGGGAGGCGACATGTTCCTGCTCGCTTCCCCTGGCCACCTGCAGCACCACCAGTCCGGCGTGGGGTAGAACCTTCTTCACCCTGTAACCGGCCGGCACCTGGTCAGCGGTGCCGGCGAGCACCACTTCACCCTGCCTGTACATCTCCCGGGAAATGCTGCTGTCCGCCGCCCCGTGCACACCATGGGCGGATGTAATGCCAAGGGCGGTTGCCGCGACAAGACAGGTTGACAATATTTTTTTCACGCTCTCCTCCTTTCACTCTTCCTGAAAAATTGAACGCCGATCGGCCAATTATTTTTTTCTATGATGATGCATGGAGCAATCCATGCCGTGCCGGAGCAAATACCACGCCACGGTCAATCCAGGAGGGCGGCAAACAATAACTGAGCGTTTTTGTTTAGTAATTTTTCACAAAGGGAGGGAACGACAGTTCAAGGAGGTGCAACTTCTGCTCACCAGTTTCTGGCGGGTGCAGCGTCATTTTCGCATCTGCGCAGGGTGTGGCGGGTGCGGGATATCGGCTTGACAATTGCTAGCTGCACGCAGGGAACCTGCCGCATGAGGATGACCCGTGACCCGTCCGGGCCGCAAGCGCGTCAGCCCATTTCGCCGGTTAGTTTCATATTGTGCAGCAATGTGTCCAATGCGGCGATCGTTCTCGAGCGAATCCACCTGGCCATTAATGGGGAAAGGAAAAGCCATGGTGAAACGGCAAGCCAGGGGATGGCAGCAGCAAAAGGCTGCATGGGCAGGATGAGAAAAACGAGACTGAGGAGGGACGCCAATGCCGGCGGGAAGAGAAGCAGAAAATTTCTGATCCGCCGCACGCCGCCAAGTTCAGCGGAAAGTTCGATGGAGGCAGCTTCGACGCGCAGGCGAACCCGCGAAGCCCCGACCAACGGGTTCTGCCTGGTGCCTTGCATGCCGGGACCGCGGACCAGAACCTCCGCCTGGTCTGCCGACTCGATTTTAAAATTATTGTTAATGAATACGGAGCGGGCCAGGTCAACGGCCCGTTGCCTGTCCCCGTCAAAAGGAAGCGTTTTGCGGTATTCCATGGGATCGATTATCCCTTTCTGACCCTTTAGCCATTAATGTTTCCGGGTTCGTTGTTGGGCTTGCTGGTACACCTCGTTTTTGTCTCTTTTGCCGACCGCAATAACCAATACGCATATTTCCTGGTCAATTACTTCATAAACGAGCCGATACCCGCTTGCCCGTAATTTTATTTTGTAATGGTTTTCGAAGCCCGATAGCCGGCTTGCTGTGTTATGCGGCTCATTAAGACGTTCCTTTAATTTTTTCTTGAATTGTGATTGAACGGAGCCGTCAAGTTTTTCCCATTCTTTTAAGGCGGTAGGAAGGAATTTGAGCTTGTATTTATAATTCATCAACATTCACTTCAACGGCGGAGATTTTTTCGTTCTGCCTTTCCCTTACAAGCAGACCAAGCTGATAATCCTCCAGCCTTTCCATAAGTCGTTCATAAGTTTCAGCGGGAACGAGATATGCGGTAGGTCTGTTGTGGTTAAGGATGGCAATAGGTTCTCCTTCCGCCTGGTCAATGATGGCAGTGGGGTTCTTTTTTAATTCGGAAATACTGACAGAGCAATTTGCAAGAAGGGCTTTCATGCTTACACCATAATCTGGTTTTAATAATGAGCAAAATTATGGTTATATTTTAAGTCAAAAATAGAGATTGAGCAAGAGCCGTTTTTATGGCTGCCCCTAAAACCACGGACCAGGCCAGCCTGAAAACCCTTAAAAATGATGAATCCTATTCAAACAAAAACATTTCCCAAACACCCGCCAGAAAAACATGCCCTGGCCGATTGCTGGTCCAGGCGAAGCACCGATGAGCACCGATTTGTCAACAAGGGTTTCCGCCGAGGCGAACCATATCGCGCAATTGCGCACCATTGCTGATTTTTCCGGCGCCGGCCACCCCAAGAAAAGCCAAGAGCAGACTTGACCCCTTTTTTGACCCCTTTTTGACCTATATGTAACTACGGACAAATCAGTGTAATGCTCGGAAAATATATTTTGTATCTTGCGGGGTCTCGCGTGATTAAATCAAATGAAGATACAGCGGCATGTGCTCCAATAAAGAAATCCGGCAGGGTTGAACTTTTAGTGCCTTTATTTCTTCGATAATCAAGGAATACTTTTCCCGCCAGGAAAAGCGCTTCACGAGGTATTTCAAGTACTTTCACACCTGCTTGCTCAATTGCCTCTTCAACCTCTTCAATTCGGTTGAAACCGATTGATACCTCAGTATATACAATTGAGTTTATGAAGAGCGTGTTGCTCTGGCTATATTTACCCAATACGCTTGCTGACCAGTTTGCCCATCTGGGATCACCAGTAAACAGGTCAAGTAAAATGCATGAATCGACAAATACACCATTCATTTTTTCTCTCTTGTCAGATTCATGATTTCGTCTGTGGACATTTTGACGGTGGCAATTCCCCGCAACTTAGTGAATTTCGTTGTTGGTTTGTCTTTTGAAGCTTTGACAATAAAAAACCTGCCATTGTCTTCTTGAAACTCAACCTCTGATTCAGGGGCAATACCCAAAATCTCTCTGACATTTCTAGGGATTGTCACTTGGCCTTTCGTAGTTACACGCATAAGAAACCTCCTTTTTGGTAATACCATTATAGTAATACCTCTCAGCATGTGCAACTCTTTTCACAGCGCGGTTCGTGGCGCTCACCCGCGTGCGAAGATTGGGGACGCCTAAAAAGTTATAAGCTTAAAGCCAAAGGCACTTGACCCCTTTCTGACCCCTTTCCGTTTTTTCTCTCATTTAGGGAATATCAACTTATTGATTATTTTGGCTTTTCCGGAGCAACAAATAAAACGTAATGAGTCCACCTATATTAAGGAATAACGCAACTGCAATATATGACGTTAAATCCCCAGGGGCGGCAGATGTGACAACCGCCTGTGTCATTAGATTTAAAATTAAAAAAAGCGGGTAAGGCAGTAAGGCTTTCCATTTCCAGAATTTCCAAGCCTCTATGGATAGATAAATCCAAAACACTGTCCACATAATATTTTTTCTTGGTTCAACTCCAGAAGCGGCGGAGATAAATACATTTAAGAAAGTAGCCAAAAAAAAGGCTATGATAAATGCTTTCCAAGAAAATGATTGCTTCTTCTGAGGTGTTGATGATGTGGTAGAGCTTTGGGTTTCATTTGTCTTTATGCTTCCTTGATTTTCTGAGACTGTGCTGTTTACCGATGTTGTGACCTCGGGTTGAAACTCAGAGGCAGACTTCGTTGATTTGGGGGGCAATGAGGGGGGGATATTTTCCGCTTTTTCCTCGTTGCTGCCAGTTTTCAGAGTGACTATAGCTCCAACAGCTAAAATCCCAACGACAAAAAGTTGTATTACCAACCTTGACGTATTTATTTGGATACGCCCTCTTTGAGAAGTTATGAATTTATACCCCCTGTCAACCGTTGTGCCCCTTTCAGTGTGGTACGAAAATGGGGGATATATGCACATAATGACACCAATGGCGATAGCAATCCACATTGCTTTTAATTGATTTTTGTTCATGCCTCTCAGCTCCTCCATTATTGCTTATGTAGCCAACGTAAAGTTGAGGGACGCACCGCTGCTTTTGACGTGTCCCTCACGAACGCCATGTTATGCATTTGCTGCCTTCAGCATCTCAATGACCTTGTGATGTAGGTTCGCGGGCTCTGGAAACAACTTTTTGGAATAAAGCCAATTTGTATGGTTGCCAATAGAAAGTAGGCCGGTGCGTATCTTGTATCCTGGGTTTACGTAAATGTCCCCAGTTTCTAAAATTGTTTTTGCTTGTTGCGGGGTTAGTGTCCATTTGCGACCGCTGTTCTTTCCAGCCCTGCGCTCTTCGATGTAACACTCTATTCCGCTGGCGGTCTTCTTTAGCCAAGTTGTTTGCTCAGATGTTTCAAAAATCTTGAGCCCCGCCACTTCGCCTTTTGGTTGCGGGACAGACTCAGTTCCGGTTGTGTCTTGTACTTCCTCCTTGAGAAAGGTCCGCCAAGCAAGCCAAAGACCAACACCGGCGATCGCCGTCTGCGCAACCTTGGCAATTAGGTCAACGATGTCTAGGAAGCATTGCCACACTTGAACTATCTCCTAAATGCATAACAAGTAATCCCACAGACCCGCATATCTCCCCAAATCGAATGAACACAGAAAAGCAGCTAACAATTAGCTGCTTTTTTCCCATACCTACCACATCCACGGATGCTTGCCAAAAAATATTTAAATCCAGCACTTTCAAACCGATAAAAAGCCTCGCATTGGCACTGGGCATGCCGGATCGCGGGTTGCAACGACCTGACGGGTTCCACAAAAAAGGGCGCCCACCAGGGGCGCCCCTACGCCGGGGTTTCCCGCCCCGGCATGTCTGCTCCGCTTCTATAAGGCGCCTTGCCGCAGAATCCAGAACATGATGGCGCCGATGAGGGCGAAACAGAGGCAGGGGGCCACCAGCCGGCGCCAGGTGCGGGCCAGCTCGGCCCCGAAGAACTCGCAGGTGAGGATGAAGCAGATGTGGATGGGGGAAATCATCACCCCGGTGAAGCCGGCAAAGGAGGCCAGCACCAGATAGGGGAGCAGCAGCTCGCGGATGTTCAGGGCATCGAGCAGGCCGAGCAGCAGCGGAAAGGTGGCGCCGACAAAGGCCACGTTGATGCCGGACACCATGCCCACCAGAAAGGGCAGCAGGACCGAGGCGGCAAACAGGGCGATGCCGTCCCCGGCGGACAGGGCCATGGCGTCCACCACGCCGGCGGCCTGCATGATATCCTTGAAGATGAAGATGGCGGCAATGACGAAGAGCATGGTGCGCAGGCTTTTTTTGCTCAGCACGTCAAGGAGAAAGGCTCCGCCCAGCCGGTTCTGGACCATGACGCAGACCACGGCCGCAGAAAGTGCGGCCAGCACCCCCCATTCAAAGGGCACGCCGGGCGCCCAGGCGGAAAGGCCGGCCTCCAGCCCCACGCCCCCGACAATGGCCACCAGCAGCGGCACCCCCTCCCGGAGGGCAACGCCGAGGCGGCGGGGCGCGGTTGACAAGGGGGCGCCTTCCAGATCGGCGCTTCGCAGCACGCCGGGCCGCAGGAAAAAAATCCAGCCCAGGGCGAACATGGCGATCACTCCCGGCCAGGTGCGGGAAATAAAGGAGGCAATGGGGATATCGGCCAGGGCCACGGTGAGGATGATGCCGGGATAAAGCGGCCAGGCCAGCTCCCACACATGGCGGAACCAGTAATTGATCACCGTGCGGTCCTCGTTGTTCAGCGCCATCTGCGCGGACACGGCCTTGACCATGGGAGCGGAGAACACCGCGCCGCCGGGCATGGGCAGCAGGCCGATCAGCGCCGGGAAGAAGACCAGCCGCAGCCGCGGACTGGTCAGATAACCGGACAGGGCGTCCATCAGGCGGCGCGACTGGCCGGAGCGCTCCAGGGCATCGGACAGGATGAGGATCAGCCCGACAATGGCGGCCAGGAAGAGAAACTTTTCCCTGGTCAGGGCCGCCGCACTCACCCGCAGCAGGGGCAGGGGCCCGAGGTAGAAGAGAAAACCCATGGCCACCCCGCCGGCCAGAATGGACAGGCCGAGGCCGAACTTGCAGCGGATACCCAGCAGCATGAGCGCAAAGGCGCCGAGCACCTTCAAAAAGGGAAGTGATGCGTGTAGCCAGTCCATTGCCTTACCTGTCCTGCAAAGAAAAATTGACGTCCGGATGATTCCCCATGACAGCAAGCGGGCCGCCGGGTTTGCGCAACGGTCTGGTGTCTGATGAAATCCGTCTGCGGAAATTTCCGCGGGCCGGAAAAAAGAATTCTACAAAAAAAGTGCGGCAGATGGTAAAAAAGACCAGATATTCCGCCGGAAAACGGCGGGATTCCTGAGCACTGGAAAAAGTAGAATACGGCGCGCGGCATCTGCCTTGCAGCAAAAATTGCTGAGCCGGCATGATAGCGCGCGGTGTGCCGATTTTCAAGACCTTGTCCGCAAACCAGAGGAGAATGCCATGGTGACTTCCATTATCCTGATGAATGTAGAGCGATCAAAAATCAATGAAACAGCGGAAAAGCTGGCCGAGATGGAGGGCATCTCCGAGGTCTATTCGGTGAGCGGCACCTTTGATCTGGTGGCCATTGCCCGGGTCCGCACCAACGAGGACCTGTCCGACCTGGTGACCAATCACCTGCTCAAGATCGACGCCATCCGCCGCACCGAAACCATGCTCGCCTTCAAGGCTTTTTCCCGCCACGATCTGGACGCCATGTTCGCCATCGGCATCTGACCGGCGATCCGTCGCGGCCTACAGCAGCACGCCGAGGCCGGCCAGGACCTGCAGCGGATAGAGACAGAGAATGAGGATGCCGAGCAGGCGATGGCGGCCGCGGCCAGCGGCATCCCGGGCCCTGATCCGCCGGGAAGCGGCCCAGGCCGCGGCCTGGACCAGGATCAGCGTCAGCCCCAGGCTGAAATGCAGCGGATAGACGATCACCCTTCCCCGGTCGAGCAGCACCAGCAGCACCCCGGCCAGAAAACCGGCGGCGGCGGACACCACCAGCCACGGACCCAGGCGGCGGTGGCGGCGCACCGTGGTAAGCGGCGGCGCCTCCCCGGCCAGCCGGTGCCGCCGGATCACATGGCCCAGCCAGCCCTGATACCAGAAACAAACCATCACCAGGACATTGAAGATGCCGTGGCCCAGGGCGAGCCAGGGCATCATCTGCCTGATTACCTGCTGGGTCTCGGCGCCGAAGAAGTTCATGGCCGCTTTCCTCCTTTCACTGCACCACCTCAAGAACGCCGTGCATGCCTTTGTCGCTGTGGCTTTCAAAAAAGAGGAAACGATGGGTGCAGGCAAAGGGATAGGTGCCAACCCTGGTCGGGGTGAACCTGATGACCGTCACCTCGCTGCTGCTCAGCTCCCGGTCAAAATCAATGCCCGCCTCAGGCGCATTGAGCGCGATATTATGGGGGACCATCCCCTCGCTCTTCCTGACCCCCAGCTCCACGGGCACATTGACTTTCACCACCACCTCGCTGGGGTCGAAATAATATTCTCCCCCGGTCATCGCCACCCGCTGCACCCCGTCGGCATCGATTGTCGCGACCAGTCTTTTCCGCGCAATCTGCTCGCCGCCGGCCAGGGTGCCGCCCACCAGCAGCAGCACTAACGCCAGAATTCCGATACGCATGGCTTTACTCTCCTTGTCATTTTTCTGGGGACGGGCACCATGAGCAAGAGCCCTGCCCGGGTGACGTCTGCCTTTTATCTCTCTTGCAATCTGCAAATGGAAAATGCAAAAATGGCACCACATCATGCATGCTTGCCAAAAAATCAGCCTGGTCAGCCTGCCGGACAAAGCCCCCGTCCCTCCCCTCTGCCTGACTTACGCTTTACTGCAAAAAAGTGCGGGGCCCTCTTGACAAACCGGCCACTCTATCCACATGATGGAGTATAACGGCAGCCGGCAACCCGCCATCCCTGCCCTGGCCCGGGAGACATCCATGCAAAAAGCTAGCGATCCGCAGCCGCAGCAGATCCACAGAATAGAGGCCGCGGTGCTGCGCCACAAGGGCGGCCCTTTGCGGATAGAGACCCTGGAGCTGGCAGGCCCCCGGGACGACGAGGTGCTGGTGCGCCTGGCCGGCTCGGGCATCTGCCGCACGGATATCGACTTCTGCGATTACTGGTCCGCGGCCGACGGCCCCCTGGTGCTGGGCCATGAAGGCGCCGGGGTGGTGGAACAGGTCGGGCCGGCCGTGCGGAGTGTCAGGCCCGGGGACCATGTCGTGCTCTCCTATCTCTCCTGCGGTCAATGCCCGCAGTGCCTTGGCGGGCGGCCCGCCCGCTGCGACCGCTTCTATGAGGCGAATTTCGGCTTTGCCCGGCTGGACGGCAGCAATGCCCTGGCGCGCAGCGGGGTGCGCGGCCATTTTTTCGGGCAATCTTCCTTTGCCACCCACACCCTGGCCGGCGAACGTAACATCGTCAAGGTTGACGCCGGGCTGCCCCTGGCCCTGCTTGCCCCGCTGGGCTGCGGCCTGCAGACCGGGGCCGGCACGGTGCTGAACTCGCTGGCCGCAGGCCCCGGCCAAAGCATGGCCATCTTCGGCACCGGAGCGGTGGGCCTGGCCGCGGTCATGGCCGCGGCGGTTGCCGGCGCGGCGCCCATCATCGGCGTTGACGTGCATCCCTCGCGGCTCGCTCTGGCCCTTGAGCTGGGCGCCAGCCAGGCAATCAACAGCAGCGAGGAGGACGTCGCCGCCCGCATCCGGGCAGTCACCGGCAGGGGCGTTGATTTTGTGGTGGACACCACCGGCAGCCCGCAGCTGCTGCAGCTTGCCATGGACGTCCTCAATCCGTGCGGCACCGTGGCGCTTATTGCCGGCGGCAGCGGACCTGGTGAGCTGCCCGGCGGCAAAAAGACCATCGGCATCATCCAGGGCGACGCCGTGCCCCAGCGCTTTATCCCGCAGCTGCTCGAACTGCACCTAACCGGCAGGTTTCCCTTTGACCGGCTGGTGCGCTTCTATGATTTCCGGGAGATCAACCAGGCCATCGCCGATGCCAGACAGGGCCGCACCATCAAAGCGGTGTTGCGGATCAGCGAACCCTGAAGATTTTTCAGCATATTACTCACTTCAGCACAACAAGGAGGCGCAGGAATGGCAACCATGAAAGCGGTCCGCGTTCACGCATACGGGGGCGCGGAAAAGATGATACTGGAAGAGGTGGAGCGGCCGGTGATCGCCGCAGACGAACTGCTGGTCCGGGTCCATGCCGCCGGCATCAACCCGGTGGACTGGAAGACGCGGGAGGGGTATCTGGCGGATTTCCTGGGCTTTAAGCCGCCCTTCACCTTTGGCTACGATCTCTCCGGGGTGGTGGAGCAGGCAGGCGCGGCAGTGGAGGAGTTCCAGCCCGGCGATCCGGTTTTTGCCCTGCTCCCCCTGTCCCGGCCCGGCGCCTATGCCGAGTTTGCGGTGGTCAAGGCGGCCGAGGCGGTGAGCAAGCCCGACTCCCTGGACCATGCCGGGTCAGCCGCCGTGCCCCTGGCCGCCCTCACCGCCTGGCAGAGCCTGTTTGACGTGGCCGGACTGCAGTCCGGCCAGCGGGTGCTCATCCATGCCGCCGCCGGCGGGGTCGGCCACTTCGCCGTGCAGTTCGGCAGCTGGGTCGGGGCCCATGTCATCGCCACCGCCTCGACCGCTAATCTGGATTTTCTGCGCAGCATCGGCGCCCACCAGGTCATTGACTACACGGCGGTCCGCTTCGAGGAGGAGGCCGGCGAGGTGGATGTGGTGCTCGATCTGCTGAGCGGTGAGACCAGAGAACGCTCCTGGCCCCTGCTCAGGAAACACGGCATCCTGGTCTCCACCCTGCCCCCCGAGCCGCCGGCAGAGATGCGGGAGGCCTACCATGTGCGGGCCGCGACCATGCTGGTCAAACCGGACCGACTCCAGCTCGAGGAGATCGCCCAGCTGATTGACAGCGGCAGGGTGCGGCCCACCGTGCAGAGCTATCCTTTTGCCGAATTCCGGCAGGCGCACCAGCGCATCCAGACCGGCCACACCCGCGGCAAACTGGTGCTGGTCATCCGCGAGTAAGCCGGAAGCAGACCAGGGCGAAGCCGCCTTACCAGGCCAGTTCCATGCCCTGGTAGTCAAGCAGCAGGCCGGTTTTTTCCAGGGTGAGACCGGTGAGCACAGCAAAAAGGCCGGCCGCGCTCTCCTCCGGGCTGAGGGGGGCCTGCGGCCCGCCCAGCCTGGTGCGGACCCAGCCCGGGTGCATGGCCACTGCCGTCACGCCCTGCGTCCGCAGATCGATGCTCAGGTTTTTCATGATCATGTGGGCCGCCGCCTTGGCCGTGCGGTAGATATAATAGCCGCCCGAGGAATTTTCCTCGATGCTGCCCATGGCACTGCCCAGGGTGGCGATGACCCGCCGCCGGCTGAGCAGGACATTGTCGAGCAGGGCCAGGGCCATTTTGTAGGGGGCAATGGTGTTCACCCGGAAAACGGTGAGCCACTCCTCTTCGGCCAGCACGCCGTAATCCTGCTCTTCCGGGCCGAGAATTCCCGCATTGTTGAACAGGATGGCAATGGCCCTGCCGCGCAGCGACTCGGCCAGGCTGTTGATCTCAACATCACTGGTGACATCAAGCTGCCGGATGGTCAGCCCGCCCTGGGAGCCGGCCGCGATGGCCTGCAGCTCCGCGGCCTCGTCCGGACGGCGGCAGCAGGCGATGACCCCCCAGCCGCGCTGGACAAAGACCCGGGCCAGTTCCAGGCCGATGCCGCGGTTGGCCCCGGTAATCAGTATGGTTTCCTTCATGCATGTCTCCTCTTCTATTCGTTCAGCGCCGGCCGCCGGGCCAGTTCAGCAGGACGAGTGGCGTATCGCCTGTTGCGGACAATTTTCAACGCAGGCGCAGCACTCGATGCAATCCGCGATACGCACCGGCACCGTTTTCTCCTGCTGCAGCTCATACACTTCGGCCGGGCAGACCTCGACGCAGGTGCCGTTGCCGTTGCAGGCATCGTAATCCACTTCAATGGTGATGGCGCCTGACTCCCACATCTTGTAATCCATGTCGTTCTCCATTCTATTCAGGTTAGTTGATTCATTTTAGGGACTCGGCGGCGCCAAGCAGCCGCGCCATATTGGCGCCCAGCTCGGCCGCCCCGGCCAGATCCTCGGCACCGGCCGCGCAGTGGGCCTCAACCACCGGTTCGACCAGCTGCCAGCGACCGCGGCTCGCGGCGGCAAAATCGGTCAACTGTTTGACCCCGCCGCCGCTCCAGCCGTAGGAACCGAAAACACCCAGCAGCCGGTTCTTCATGCGCTTGTTGTCAAGCAGATTCACCAGATCCTCGACCAGGGGAAAGGGTCGCATATTATAGGTCGGGGTGCCGAGAATCAGCCCCCGGTACCGCCAGATGTCGCGCAGGATATAGGACGGGTGCGAGCGGACCACATCATGCACCACGATCCGGCTCACCCCGCTGCGGTTGAGGCTCTCGGCAACGGCCTCCATCAGCTGCAGGGTGTGGCCGTACATGGAGGCATAGGCGATCACCACCCCTGGTTCGGCCTCATGCCGGCTCCAGCGGTCATGCAGGCTGATCAACTGCTCCACCTCTCGCCGCCAGACCGGGCCGTGGGTGGGCGCGACAGTATCGACGGCCAGGGCACTGATCCTGGGCAGGGCCTGCTGCAGCATGTCGCTGTAGCGGCCGATAACATTGGCGAAATAGCGGAGGGTTTCGCTCAGATACGCTTCCCGGTCTTTGAGCTGGTCGGCAAACAGGACGCCGTTCAAGGCCCCGAAACTGCCGAACGCATCGCCGGAGAACAGTATTTTCCGCTCCTCCAGATAGGTCATCATGGTCTCGGGCCAGTGCACCATGGGCGTGAGGACAAAGCGCAGCCTGAGGCCGCCCGCATCAAGCACCTCGTTTTCCCCCACCTTGACGATATTGTCGGTGATGCCGTAAAAACCCTGCAGAAAATCCAGGGTCTTGGCGTTGCCGACGATCTGCATCGCCGGGTATTGCCTGCGCAGCCAGGGGATGGCCCCGGAATGATCCGGTTCGATGTGGTTGATGACCAGATAATCAAGCGTGCCGTCCTGGCCGAGCAGTTCGGCAATGCGGCGAAAATGCTCCTCCTGGGTCAGCGCCTTGACCGAATCGATCAGCACATTCTTTGCCGCCCTGATCAGATAGGCGTTGTAGGAAATGCCCTGCGCCAGCGGCCACAGGTTTTCAAACAGGTCGGTTTGCCGGTCATTCACCCCTACCCAGAAAACGTCGTCCGCCACTGCAATCGCCTGGTCCATAGCCTTTCCTTCCCTGTTTGCCTGCCCGGAATCCCCGGGCAGCGGTGATTTGAAATACACGCACCAGGAGACCTTGCCGGTCAGGCAAACGCGGGCCGCCTGCCTGCATGCATGAAACAGGTGACAATTTCAAGATACATGCCAGATCAGGCAACCCCTTGTTATCCGCCGCAGAACGGCCGCAGGCAGCCCATGGCCCATGCATCTTCCGGATCAGCGGCAAGACCCTTTCCCGGCGAAGCCACCGCTCTGTCCTGCGGCAGGGGACTCTGTCTGATGAAACAAGACAACATTCCCCTGGTCACCCTGCCACAGCAGCCGCCTCAGGCCGGCCGCGGCCGGCCTGGAGCAGCGAACAGGCAAAAAATCGGGCGCAGTCCCGTTCCCGGCATTGTTTATGCCTATCCAGCAAGGCACAGCTGTTTTTCCCAGGCAACCCATAACCGAGGCAAGGCAATGAAACGATATCTGATCATAGGCAACGGCGTGGCCGGCACCACGGCCGCCGAAGCCATCCGCCGGCATGATGAACAGGGTGAAATAACCATCCTGACCGACGAGGAGCTGCCCTTTTACTTCCGGATCAGGCTGAACGACTACATCAGCGGTGACATCGACCAGAAGACCCTAATCGTCAGAAGCAGCCAGTGGTACGAGGAAAAGAACATCAGGCTGCTGACCGGGGTAAAGGTGACCGGCGCCGACCCGGAACAGCAGTGGGTCGTGACCGATTGCCAGGGAAAATTCAGCTACGACCTGCTGCTGGTCGCCACCGGCAGCCGCTCCTTTGTGCCCCCCATCAAGGGGGTGGAAAGTGAAGGCGTTTTCACCCTGCGGACCGCGGCCGACGCCGAGCAGATCAGCGACTATGCCCAACGGTGCGAGCAGGTGCTGCTCATCGGCGGCGGCCTGCTGGGGCTGGAAAGCGGCAAGGCCCTGCGCAAGCTGGGGAAAAAGGTGCTGGTGGTGGAGTTTTTTCCCCGGCTGCTGCCCCGCCAGCTCGATGAACGGGGTGCGGCCAGGCTGCGCAACCTGCTGGAAGAGATGGGCTTTTCCTTCCGCCTCGGGGTGACGGTCCGGGAAATCAGCGGCCCCGGGGTAGTGGGGGTGGTATTGAACACCGGGGAGGCCCTTGCCGCGGACATGGTGATCATCTCCGCCGGGGTCAGGCCGGATCTGGCCGTGGCCGGACAGCTGGGCCTGGCCTGCGAACATGGGATCATTGTTGATGAGACGCTGCGCACCAGCCGGCCGGAGGTTTTTGCCGCCGGGGATGTGGCCGAGTTTGCCGGCACTCTTTACGGCATCTGGCCGGCCGCCATGGAACAGGGCAGAATCGCCGGCAGCAATATGGCCGGAGTACACCAGAGCTACCACGGCTCGGTCATGGCCAATAAACTGAAGGTGGCGGGCATTGACCTGGCCTCTGCCGGCGAGATCGACCCGGAAAATCGTTTTGCCGCCCGGATCAGGGAAACAGACTCGGTCTACCGCAAAATCGTGCTGGAGGAGGATCGCATCATCGGCTGCATCCTGCTTGGCGACACCACGGACTTCAGCGTCCTCACCCGGGCCATCGGCGCAAAAACGAAGATCGGGGAATTGCCGGACACCCTGCAGACATGAGCAAATCCGCTGCCGGACAACTAACGGCCAAACAGCTTTACGGCCCGCAGCCCGGCCAGGACCGCGCTGCAGACCTCCTGCGGGCTGCGCTGCCGGCAGTCGATGCGCAGCTCGGCATACTTGAGGTAGAGTTCGGCACGTTCGGCAAACAGCTCCTCCAGGGTCTGCTCCGGCCGTTTGACCAGCCCCCTGGTGTCGAAATCAGCAACCCTGGCCCGCAGGGAGGCCAGATCCACCTCAAGCAGGACGAGCACGCCATGCCGGCGCAGATGGTCCATGGCCGCCGGGCTGTAAACCGCGCTGCCGCCGGTGGCAATGACGTGCTTTGCGCAGTGGAGCTCCAGCAACACCTGCTCCTCCAGCCGGCGCAGGGCGAGATAGCCGTCCCGGTCGACGATGTCCTGCAGGGAACGGCCCCGGGCCGCGGCGCTGATCAGGTCATCGGTATCAATGAAGGAAAGGGAGGCGTCCCGGGCCAGCAGCCGGCCCACGGAAGACTTGCCTGAACCGGGCATGCCGATCAGCACGATATTTGAGCGGGAATCCATGGAAGTGAATAGTGAGAAGTAAAAAGCGAGAAGCTCAGTCGCCCCGGTGCCAGATCAGCTGTCCGTCCTTGAAGACCTGGCGCACCCGGTGGAACGGGATCGAACAGGTTTCCCCGTCAGGATCGTAGAGATAAAAGGAAAAATGGTCGCCGGGGATCAATTCAATCATGGAGAAAGGGACTCTGAAGATCTTCCCGGCAATGCGGTCGTAATAGCCGATTTCAAAACTTCCCCGGCCGAAGTCTTTGTCCCAGATGATTCTGTTGAACAGATCCTGGATGGGTATCATCTGCCGTCGTTTTCATCATCAGGCCCCGGCACCGGCAGATCCGCTGTCGGCCCCTTATGATTCTGGGCTTCCTGCTGCACCCTCTCACAGATGATCCTGTCACCGTCCGGAAAGGCGATCAGCAGGGAGTCGCCGCGAAAATTATAGTAATAGTTGACCTGACCATAAGCACCTTCCGCCCGGATCGCGCCGGTCACCATGGTGTACGGCGTCTGGCTGCCGTCCAGAACAAAATATTCCTTGTCAATAACCAGCTTGACCTGCTGCCCATGGATACTGACGCACTGCCAGACGCCCATGACCCGTTGCGCACCATGCTGGAGCTGTGCGGCAAAAACCTTTGCCCCGGCCGGAAGAAGAACCGCACTGAATACGACAGCGGACACCAGCGCCCTTAAAAAATATTTCATGCCTTGCCTTTAAGCCTGTTGATGAGGTTCACCTGCAACTCCTGTTGTCCGCCGCCTGTCTTCATTTTTCGCTGGCGCGTCGACAGTTGCGGGTAGGCCAGAGTTTAGCATGAATCCGCCACCAAAGGCAAGAGACTTGTCAGGGACGGCAAAGAAAACCCCCCGTAAAAATAAAAAATAAGGGGCATAGCGGAAATTTCGGTTTAAGCAAAAGCGGAATTTTACATGTTCAACAACGCGCGGCCAGGGAAAACCCGCGGCCAGCAGCGGCGGTATTATCTCTCATCCCGCCCACAGATGACAGACGGCCACCGAGGCAATGATGCCGGCTGCATCGGCGCAGAGGGCGGCGGGCAGGGCGTGCCGGGTTCTCCTGATGCCCACGCTGCCGAAATAGACGGCCAGCACGTAAAAGGTGGTTTCCGTGGAGCCCTGCATGGTGGAGACCAGCAGCGCCAGGAAACTGTCCGGGTCCTGGTTGACGATCTCGCTCATGATGGCAAACGAACCGCTGCCGGACAGGGGCCGCATGAACGCCACGGCCAGGGCCTCGGCCGGCATGCCCACCGCCTCGGTAAGCGGCGAGAAAACCCGGATCAGGATATCCATGGCGCCGCTGGCCCGGAACATGCCGATGGCGACAAAGATCGCCACCATGAAGGGGATGATGCGCACCGCCGTGGAAAAGCCCTCCTTGGCCCCGTCGGTCAGGGTCTCATAGATCTTTACCCCCCGCAGGTAGCCGAAGATGAGCAGGACGGAGATGAGCACGGGAATCAGCCAGCTGGTAATGGCGTTCATGGTGTCAACCGAGTTCAGCGAAACCGGCGGCGCGTTCTGCCACTGATAGATCACCCCGCCGACAAAGGCGGCGATGAGCAGCCAGATGAAGACCCGGCCGCCTGGGCCGGGCGGCAGCAGATCAGCCCCCTGCTCCCCGCTCTTTTGTTCGATATCACCCGCCTTTTCATAGGGCGCGACCTGCAGCGCCTCCTGGCGGCCGGCCAGCAGCTTGGCCATGACAATGGCGACCAGGGTGGAACCGCAGGTGGCGATCAGCGACGGCACCAGCACCTCCGCCGGACTGGCGGCATTGGCCGCGGCCCGCACCGTGATCACCCCCAGGGGAAGCAGGGTGACGCTTGAGGTGTTGATGGCGAGAAACAGACACATGGCATTGGTGGCCGTGCCCTTTTCCGCGGCCAGCTTGTCCAGCTCCTGCATGGCCTTGATGCCCATGGGCGTGGCCGCATTGCCCAGGCCCAGGGCATTGGCCGCCATGTTCATGATCATGGCGCTCATGGCCGGATGATCATGGGGCACATCCGGGAAAAGCCGCACCATGACCGGGCGCACCCAGCGGGCGACCAGGCGCAGCAGGCCGCCGGCCTCGGCCACCTTCATGATGCCGAGCCAGAGGGCCATGGGGCCGATGAGGCCGATGGCCAGGGTCACAGCGTCCTTGGCCGACTCGAAAGAGGCCTTGGTGACCTCATCCATCCTGCCGGTATAGGCTGCGGTCACGGTGGCGATGAGCACCATGGAAAGCCAGATGATGTTGATGGCAGAGGGTTTCTGCTTCATGCCCATACTCCGCTTGGTTGTTGCCGGAATTGGCGGTCTGTTGGCTGGCTCTGCCCGGATGCTGCTGGCAGATACGTTCGTCTACCGCCACAGCATACGCAAAATATCCGCGCACGGCAAACTTTTCATCCGGACTTTCACGAGGAGCGGCAATGAGGGGTGAGTGAGGGGGGGGAAGAGATCCGGTTGCCAGTTTCGTTACAGAAACCGTCTCCGCCATCCGGACGACGAATTGCGTTTTTACGAGTTCATCAAGCTTGACCTTGCTCCTCAAATTATCTTATAAAGCCTGGAACACCAACTCAACAGCTGTTCATCCCTGAGCAGGATCACTATGCAGCCCGGAAAACCATGGAACCCGTCACCTTAGCCTTCATCGCCCTGGCCCTGGCCATGGACGCCTTTGCCGTGGCCCTGGCCGCCGGCGTGGCTCTGCATCCGGTGAGCAAAAGACAGCTCTTCCGCCTGGGTTTTCACTTCGGCCTCTTCCAGGGCCTGATGCCGATCATCGGCTGGCTGGCCGGCCTCAGCCTGCAGGGTCTGATCAGCGCCTATGATCACTGGCTGGCCTTCGGTCTGCTCTCCTTTGTGGGCGGCAAGATGATCATCGAGGCCTTTGATGACGACGAGCAGAAGCAGAAAACCGACCCCACCAGGGGAGCGACCATGGTCATGCTCTCCGTGGCCACCAGCATCGACGCCCTGGCGGTGGGGCTGTCGCTGGCCCTGCTCGGCGTCGCCATCTGGACCCCGGCCCTGATAATCGCCCTGACCGCCTCCACCCTGACCGTGGCCGGCATGCTGCTGGGGGCGAAAATCGGCATGATCTGGGGCAAACGGGTGGAGGTGGTGGGCGGTCTGCTGCTCATCGGCATCGGCGTCAAGATCCTGATGGAACACCTGGGGCAGTAGGGGCAACCCTACACATCCTGCTGTTGCCTTTTCTTCTCACTCCTCACTCCTAACTCCTCACTCCTAACTCCTCACTTCTCCCTTCTCACTTCCATAACCACCCTTTCCCGCTCGCGCACCGCCGGACGCCACCGGCCGAGCTGCGTCAGGCTGCCGCTGGGGCAGGCCTCCACGCACACCCCGCAGCAGATGCAGGCAAACGGCTCGTATTGCCACAGCCCATCTTTTCTGCTGACCGTGAGGCACTGGGAGGGGCAGACGCGGGCGCAGGTGCCGCACAGGATGCAGCTGCCCGCATCATTGACCAGCTGGCCGCGGCTGCCGGCAAAGGGCTGCCGCGCCTGTCGGGGATAAGGCCTGGTGGCGCAGCGGCCCAACAGGTTTCTCAGCACCACGGGCAGCATCAACATAGGACCTCCTTTACCTTTCCGTACAGCTGATGCAGGGATCGATGGACAGCAGCACCACCGGCACGTCGGCCAGCTCCAGGCCCGGCAGCATGGCGGTCAGGGCCGGGATATTGGCAAAGGTCGGGGTGCGGATGCGCAGCCGCTCCAGGAATCTGCCGCCGTTTGCCTTGATATAATAAAGACACTCGCCCCTGGGCTGCTCCGCCCTGACCACCGTCTCCCCCTCGGGTCTGCCCTTGACCGGCACGCTGAGGTCACCGGCCGGCAGTTTGGCAAGGGCCTGGCGGATGAGATCGATGGACTGGCCCAGCTCGGCAAAGCGCACCCGGCATCTGGCATGACAGTCGCCGTCCTGCTCCACCACCGGGGCAAAATCAAGCTCACCGTAGGCGGCATAGCCCAGCAGGCGAATATCCTGGGACACCCCGCTGGCGCGCAGCATCGGCCCGACGCAGCCGAACTCCAGGGCCTGTCTGCCGCCAATGACCCCTTTGCCCCGGGTGCGTTGCTGCACCGTGTAATCAGAGAGGATGGTGCGGCCCAGGGCGTTGATCCCCTTTTCAACCTCGGCCAGCTCCGTCAGGAGCCAGCCGGTCTGTCCGGCATCGAGGTCCCGCCGCACCCCGCCGATGACGTTGACGGAGAGGATCACCCGGTTGCCGGCCGTGGCCTCGTTGATGTCCATGATCCGCTCCCGTATCTTCCACAGCTGCATGAACAGGCTCTCGAAACCCATGGCATCGGCAAAGAGCCCCAGCCACAGCAGATGACTGTGCAGCCTGTGCAGCTCCGACCAGATGACCCGCAGAAACCTGGCCCGGCGCGGCGGCTCGACCCCCAGCAGCTCTTCCAGCCCCTGGCAGTAGGTGAGGGCATGGATCATGGAGCAGATGCCGCATACCCGTTCGACCACCTGGATCATCTGGCGGAAATCGCGGATATCAGCCAGCTTTTCCAGGCCGCGGTGCACGTAGCCAAAGGCCGGCATCGCCGCCACCACGATCTCGTCCTCAATGGTCAGGTTGAGGTGCAGAGGCTCCGGCAGCACCGGATGCTGGGGCCCGAAGGGAAGAACGGTGCCGGCCATCTTCACTCCCCCTGATCCGGCCCGCGGTCCCGGCGGAAGGGCGGCGGGCTCTCCTGCCCGTCCAGAAAAAGGGTGCGCCGGTAATCCGGGGCAAGCCCGGTAAAAACCAGACCGAACTGGTCCTGGATCTCGTTTTCCACCAGAAAGGCGGCGGCATAAATGCCGCTGATGCTGGGCACCTCATCGCCGCTGACTGTCAGCCGCAGGTGACTGAGCGCAAGCTCACGATCAAAATGATAGAGCAGTTCGGCGCCGGCGCTGTCCGCCCCTACGCAGGTGATGGTGACAAAGCGGCAGCCCTTTTCCTTGCAGGCGGCCACCGCCCGGCACAGCTCGACGCAACTGATGCTGTCCGCCGCAATGCTCATCTTCCCCTCCCCTTTGGTTCGCTTTTTCTGCTCAGGTCGCCAGCCTGAAGGTGTTTAGGAGCCGTTACGAAATAATCTCTGCTTTCTTTGCCACACGGCTCTTTATGCCGTTTTGACCATCCGGATGACGACATTATTTTGTTACAGCGGCTTAGTCTGTCAGCCAGAAAATTAGCAGATGAGGCCCGCTCTGGCCCCTGACGACGAACGTTTTCGCTGACAGACTACAGTCCAACCAGCTCATCAACCTGTATAATTACTCTTTTTCCCGGAATTTCTCCAGGGCCAGCAGCACCCCGTCGATAATGGCCTCGGGCCTGGCCGGGCAGCCCGGCACATAGACATCCACCGGGATGACCCGGTCCACCCCGCCCAGCACATTGGGCGCCTCGCGGAACACCCCGCCGGACAAAGCGCAGGCGCCGATGGCCACCACCACCCCGGGTTTTGCCATCTGCTCAAAGAGTACGGCCAGCACCTGGCGGTTGCGCTGATTGACCGTGCCCGTTACCAGCAGGATATCGGCATGCTTGGGATTGCCGACGTTCACCACCCCGAAACGCTCCAGATCATAGACCGGGGTCAGGCAGGCCAGGATCTCGATGTCGCAGCCGTTGCAGCTGCCGCAGTCAAAATGAAGCAGCCAGGGCGAGCTGCGCCTGGCTTTGCCGATCAGCCTGGCAACAAATCCCATGCCTTTACCCCTTGAGCCAGAAGAGATTGACCGCCGCAAGCACAAAGGCCACGCCCCAGCCCCGGCCGAGCATCCAGCGCCAGGTCAGCCGGGCCGCGATGTTGTCCAGGACGATGACGGCCAGAAAGGCCGCCAGGGGCAGCAGCACCATGCCCCAGCCGGTGGCCCAGAACAGGGAGCCGACGGCAAGATAGAGCACCACCTCCAGCCAGTGGGCGATTTCCAGCAGACCGAGATGGGGGCCGACATATTCAGTGTACACCCCGCGCACCAGTTCCTGGTGGGCATGCTGGCAGCCGGCCAGATCAAAGGGCGATTTGCGCATCTTCACGGTCAGGGCAAAGACAAAGGCGGCAAACAGCAAGGGCAAGCGGAAAAGCAGCGGCGCAGGCAGGCCGGTCGCCCCGCTGACGCGAAAGCTGCCGGTGCTGAGATACAGCCCGCCGGCGATGAGAAACAGGAGGGTCTCGCAGCAGAACATCTGCCACAGTTCCCGCTGACCGGCAATCTGGCTGTAGGGAGACCCGGAGGCCAGGGCCCCCAGCACCAGAAAGACGCCGCCGACCAGATGGACAAAGAGGATGACCAGCAGGTCCCCTTGGGCGGCAAACAGAACCAGGGCCAGGGCGGCTGACCCCAGGGCGGTTACCGGCGCAAAGGCCTGCCAGGGGTTGGTGACCACCCGCTCCTTGGCCAGCAGTTTGAGCACGTCGAAAAAAGGCTGGCTGAGCGGCGGCCCCTGCCGGGACTGCAGCCGCGCCGTCAACCGCCGGTCAATGCCGCTGAGCAGTCCGCCCAGCAGGATCGCGACCGGCAGAGTTGCCAGAGACAGGCCTGCTGTCAGCATCACTTCCATAGCGCACCGCCAAGCATGAAAAGCAACAGCCCTCCGGCTGCCAGATTGACCCACAGGTTCCAGCGCTCCTCGCCAAAGAGCGGGACCAGATAGGAGTTTTCCGCCACCGCCCGCACCGGCCGGTTCATGGGACCGACAAAATGACCGGGCAGCCCGGCGTTTGCCCCGGCAAGATAGGCGGCGCCCTTGCGGCCGGCCATGGCCCTGCTGACCCCGATCATGGCCAGCAGGCCGGCGCAACCAGCCACCGCAAAGAGCAGGGCCAGGGGAAACGAGCCCGCCGCAGTCGACAGCACTCCGCTGCCCCCGGCCGCAAACTGCGCGCTGAGCGGCGCCAGCAGCCGGTTATGGAGAAGCGGCGCGGTCAACGCCAGCAACACCGCGCCGCCAGCCAGCGCCACCAGCGGGAACCGGCTGAGAAAGGGTTGCTTTTCCGGCCTGAACCCGGCAAGCTCCCCGCTGGCCAGCAGGGTACCGGCCAGCCGCACCCAGAAGAGGAGCGTCAGAGAGCTGCCCAGCACCAGCAGCAGATAGAAAAGGAAATGATCCGCCGCTGCCTCGAACACCAGCCATTTGCCGAGCAGCATGCCGAAGGGCGGCACAACAAGCGTCAGGGCCGCCAGCACCGCCACCATGCCGGTCAAGGGCATCCGGGCGCACAGGCCGCGCAGCACCTCGACATCGCGGCTCTTCACCTGCTGCTCGGCCGTGCCGATGCAGAGAAAGAGCAGCCCCTTGGAGACGGCATGAAAGATGATGAGCAGCACCGCGGCCGCCAGTGCTGCCGGGGAGCCGATGCCGGCGCAGGCAAAGATCAGCCCCAGGTTGCTGATGGTGGAATAGGCCAGCACCTTTTTGGCGTTGCGCTGGCTGATGGCAAGAGCCGCCGCGGCCACAAAGGTGAAGCCGCCGGCGAGGATAAGCCCGCGGGCAGGCAGGGTGCCGGCAAAAGCCGGAGCAAAGCGCAGGGCCAGGTACACCCCGGCCTTGACCATGGTGCTTGAATGGAGAAGCGCGGAGACAGGGGCCGGCGCCACCATGGCCCCCAGCAGCCATCGCTGCCAGGGCAGCTGGGCGGATTTGCTGAAGGCCGCGGCCATGAGCAGGGTGAGGGGCAGGAGTGCCGCCTGATTTCCGGCGACCGCCGCCACCAGTCCGTTCATATCCAGCTGGGCGCTCTGCCTGAAGAGCCCCCAGACGGCAAGCAACAGCAGCAAGCCGCCCGCCCCGTTCATCCACAAAGCGGTCAAGGCATTGGCCGTCGCCTCCTCGCTGCGGTCATGACCGATCAGCAGAAAGGAGCAGAGAGTGGTCAATTCAAAGAAAAAGTAGAAGTGAGCCAGATCATTGGTAAGGGCCAGGCCGTTCATGGCGCCGAGAAAGAGCAGCAGCACGGCAAAAAACCGCGGCTGGCGGGAACGCGCAGGCAGCAGATGGTTTTCATGGGCCTGCATGTAGGGAATGGCATGCAGGCAGATAAATCCGCCGACGATGCACACCACCCGGACCAGGGTAAGCGACAGGCCGTCAACCTGCCAGAGAGCATGGCCCTGCTCTTCCACAAAGACAAAGAACTCGAGAAAGCTCAGCAGGCCAAGCTGGCAGAGCGTCAGCAGGACGATGAGCAGGTGGCGGTAACGGCAGCCCAGCACAAACATGATGGCCAGCAGCAGGAAATCGCCGCCAATGATGAGCGGATCAATGAGCCCGGCCCACTGGAGGCCGGCATCCGGGGCAAGGGGTCCCTGCAGCAGCAGACTGCTGACCGCAAGCATTGCTGCGGTGGCGATGACGATGAATGAACGGCAAACGGTTGAGCGGCTGAGCAGACACAGCAGGCTGGCAAAAAAAGGAACAATGATGAGAACGAGCGGGATGGCGTCTGACATGCTTCTTCCTTTCGCTGAAGAGAAATCGAGCCTGACCTGGCCCGACTGAACCATCATTTTTCAACCCTATCATAAAATCCATGAAAAATCTGCCGTAGTTCAATGAAAAGGACAAAAACCATTTTTTATCTCAATACGAAGACGAACCCCGGCCTTTTCCCTGTTGACCTTCCCCTTTCCAGGACGTATAAAACAGCATCCTGGTTCGCCTGGCGACACCATCGCTCATCCAGCTCGAATCTGTCAATCCGGAGGTCTCCATTGTGAGCATACGTAAGAAAAAAAGCAGGCCCGCCGTGGTGACCCCCACCGAGACGATCCTGGAGAGTATCTCGGACGGGGTCTTCACCGTGGACATGGAGTGGCGCATCACCTCGTTTAACCGGGCAGCCGAGGAGATCACCGGCGTCCCCAGGGAGGAGGCGATCCAGCGCGTCTGCTCCGAGGTTTTTCGCTGCAGCATGTGCGGCGCCGACTGCGCCCTGCAGCTGACCCTGGAAACCGGCAAACCGATTATCGGCAAATCCGGCTACATCATCACTGCCGAAGGCAACCGCATCCCCATCAGCATCTCCACCGCCGTGCTCAAGGACGCCCAGGGCCAGGTGGTCGGCGGAGCGGAGACCTTCCGCGACCTGAGCGAGATCGAGGCCCTGCGCCGGGAACTGGACAGCCGCTTCCGAGTGGCCGATCTGGTCAGCCGCAGCCCGCTCATGCAACGGATTTTCGAGGTCCTGCCGGCCATCGCCGCCAGCCCCAGCACGGTGCTGATCTTAGGCGAAACCGGCACCGGCAAGGAGCTGATGGCCCGCACCATTCACGACCTCTCCCCCCGGCAGCAGGGGCCGTTCATCGCGGTCAACTGCGGCGCCCTGCCGGACACCCTGCTTGAATCCGAACTTTTCGGCTACAAGGCCGGCGCCTTTACCGGGGCGGGCAAAGACAAGCTGGGCCGTTTTGCCCTGGCCCGCGGCGGCACCATCTTTCTTGACGAAATCGGCGATGTGAGCCCGGCTCTGCAGGTGCGGCTGCTGCGCGTGCTGCAGGAGCGGACCTTCGAGCCGCTGGGCGCCACCCGCTCCGAGCAGACGGACGCCCGGGTCATCGTCGCCACCAACCGGGACCTGGCGGAACTGACCCGCAGCGGCGCCTTCCGGGAGGATCTCTACTACCGGGTCAACGTGGTGCGGGTGCAGCTGCCGCCACTGCGCCGCCGCAAGGAGGACATCCCGCTGCTGGTTGATCATTTCATCAATCGTTTCAACCGGCTGCAGCGCAAAGCCATCCAGGGCATTGCCCCGGAGGCCCTGTCCCTGCTCATGGCCCACCACTGGCCCGGCAATGTGCGGGAGCTTGCCAATGCCGTCGAGCGCGCCTTTATCATGTGCGAAGGTGGCCTGATCAGCATCGCCCATCTGCCGGAGGAACTGACCGCCCATGGCGCCTCCGCTGCCGCGGGGGCCGATGTGCGCTCTGCCCATGATCTGCTCGACGCCCAGTCCATCCGCAGCGCGCTTGAGCGCAACGGCTACAACCGGCTGGCCGCGGCCCGCCAGCTCGGCATCCACAAGACCACTTTGTTCCGCAGGATCAAAAAACTGGGTATCTCCCTTCCCGAACAGGACGGCCGCTCCCGTACGCCCCCGGCACGGTAGCCCGGACGCACCTCTATTTCCTGCCGTAGTAGCTCCTCAGCTACTATCCATCGCTTGACCGTTTCGCCAGCCACCATCATTTATCTCGTGCTTCCAGCAAGTTAAACATCTTTTCCCCACGCCGC
Organism: Desulfurivibrio sp.; assembly: GCA_003605035.1. Classification (GTDB taxonomy): domain Bacteria; phylum Desulfobacterota; class Desulfobulbia; order Desulfobulbales; family SURF-16; genus SURF-16. The sequence goes on along the minus strand of QZKJ01000102.1, from coordinate 15,902 downwards.
CTGACTGGCACGGCAAATGCTCCTCCATAAGCCAAATGAAAGCACAGGGCATCGGATGAGCAAAGCGGCATTTGCATATTGGGACAATCGCATCGCACCGGTCTTTGACTGCGCCAGGCAGATTCGCCTGGTTGAGACCGATGCCAGCGGGATCAGCACGGAAACGCAGGAGATGCCGCCTGATGATCAACCGGTGCAGAAGGCCCTCCGCCTGGCGGAGCTGGCCGTTGACACCCTGGTCTGCGGCGCCATCTCCAGATCACTGCACGAGACCATCAGCGCCTGCGGTATCCGGGTGGTCCCTTTTGTGGCCGGGGAAGTAGAGGAAATCATCCAGGCCTGGCGCAGCGGCAATCTCCAGGGGGACGCCTATGCCATGCCTGGTTGCCGCCGGCATCGCCGCAGCTTACGCCGATTCACCCCGGAGCGGGGGCGGAACTTCTCCTGCAAAAAGCCGGGAGACAAAAAATAATAAGCATGCTGATCCAAAAACTTACGGATCAGATAAATTTCCACATTATTAACGAGGTATATGGGGAGAACAAAATGAAGAAAAAGAAAATTTTCCTGAAATTGCTCGGCAGCAGCCTGATTGTCCCGGCATTTATCGGTCTGGCCGGCCCGGGCGCAGCCTGGGCCGCCACGGAGGACATGGCAGGCATGCTGGCTGAAGGTATTCCCTATGAATGTGATGAGGTCAGCAAGTGTCGTCCCGCCCCAAACGATAATCGGGCCGACATGGAGGCCAGCATGGCGGAGGGCATTGTTTATGCGGATTCCGTCATTGCCGAGGATGCCGTGCTGATCAGGCTGGACCACCGGCAATGGCTGCTGCAGGGCATGGAGGCATGTCTCTGTGAAGGCATCCACGCATTGGTTGCCGCAAAGTAGCTGGCGGCCACCGGTGCTTTTACGGAAATTGCCTTAGCACAAACTTCATCATGGAGGATAGCCATGCCTGGAGGTAATGGGACAGGACCCATGGGAATGGGGGGAATGACGGGACGGGCGGCCGGATTCTGCGCCGGCAACGGCATGCCCGGCTTTGCCAGTCAAGGCCAGCGGCGCGGCCCCTGCGGCTGTCGCCGGAGGCTGCGACAATGGTCCGCTGCCGCGCAGGCGCCGGGGACCAGGGGACGCGGCAGATATGCGGCGTCGGATCAACAGACCGATCCCCGGACGGGGAGAGGACGGCTGCAAGACAGGGTAGACGCTCTGCAGGCCGAACTGCACCTCCTCAGATCGCGCCTGGAGGAGTCAGGGCCCTGATTGCCGCGCAGCAAGGCGGGGACGGCTGGGCCGGGCATTGGCCAGGCCCGGCCGTCCGGCCTGCCACAAGGAGATGAATCAATGGCGCCATTAGCCTTCGTATTGCATAAAAATAAAGCCCTGCTCCTGCACCGGATGCACCTGGCCCTGCAAAGCTATCGCCGGGAAAAACGGTGCTGGAGGACACGAAACCAGAGAGGGCATATATCGTATCCCATCAATAAACACTTGTCGCAACCATACAGGTACTATGCGCAACAGGAGGTAAAGGCAAAAGATGCTAAGTGCTGATGAACATGACGCGGGTCACGGACAAACGGAAACGGACCAGGCCAGCCACGGCGGCAAAACCTGCGGAACCTGCGGGGACACCGGCTGTTCGGCTTCCCGACGGCAGGTGGAGGAAAGCGAGGAAGAATTTGCCGAGCGCCGCAAACTTGCTGCAAGGCTCTGCCGGATCAGCCACAAGGTGGCGGTGCTGTCCGGCAAGGGCGGGGTCGGCAAGAGCACGGTGGCGGTCAATCTGGCCGTGGCCCTGATGATGGCCGGCAAGCGGGTCGGCCTGCTGGACGTGGATTTTCACGGCCCCAGCATCCCGACCATGCTGGGTCTGGAGGGGGCGGCGATCCTGGCGGACGGGAATGATCTGCTTCCCGTGGAGCGGGACGGGCTGAAGGTGATGTCGCTCGGCTTTCTGCTCAAAAACCCGGATGATGCCGTGATCTGGCGCGGTCCGATGAAAATCGGCGTCATCAGGCAGTTGCTGGCTGATGTTGCGTGGGGTGAGCTGGACTTTCTCATCATCGACTCCCCGCCCGGCACCGGTGATGAGCCGCTTACCGTCTGTCAGCTCATCGAGGGCCTGGACGGCGCGGTCATTGTCACCACCCCGCAGAAGGTCGCCACGGTGGATGTACGCAAATCCATCACCTTCTGCCGGGAACTCGGGGTGAGGGTGCTCGGGGTGGTGGAAAACATGAGCGGCTTCGCCTGCCCCAGGTGCGGTGAAGTCTCACCGCTTCTCTCGACCGGCGGCGGCCGTGGCATCGCGCTGTCCATGCAGGTGCCTTTTCTGGGCTCAATCCCCATGGATCCCATGGTGACCCAGGCCTGCGACAACGGCTGCGCCTTTGTGCGGGATTATGCCGCTTCCCCCACCGCCAGGATCATGCGGGAGATTATCGAGACCATTGCCGCGCTGGATCAGCGGCTGCCGGAGCATCCTCCCAGCCCCAGCGAAAACGAAAACCGGGAGGATCGGCATATGCGGATCGTCATCCCGCTGGCGGACGGCAGACTGACAAGCCACTTCGGCCACTGTGCCTCATTTGCCCTGGTGGATGTTGACCAGACGTCCAGACAAATCGTCAAACGGGAGGACATCGCGGCCCCCCCGCATCAGCCAGGGCTGCTGCCGTCGTGGCTGTCCGAACAGGGGGCAAATCTGATCATAGCCGGCGGCATGGGCCAGAAAGCCAGGGAGCTTTTCATCGAGCAGGGCATCCAGGTAATGGTGGGGGCCATGGCCGAGACCCCTGAAAAACTGGCAGGCGATTATCTGGCCGGCACCTTGCAATTAGGTCAAAACAGCTGTGATCACTGAATTATCGCCAGGCTCCTCTTTCGTCCATGGCAGCGGGCATGGCCTGCCGGGCGGCAACCCGAATCCCTGGTCGCTGCATCTGTCCTTTGTGGCGGAAAATGAGGGGGTGATCACCACCCGGTTCACGGCCCACCCCGGACTGCAGGGTTACCGTGGCATTCTGCACGGCGGCGTCATTGCCGCCCTGCTTGATACGGCAATGACCCAGTGCCTGTTTTATCATGGCGTGCAGGCCCTCACCGGCGATCTGCGGGTGCGGTTCGTCAAACCGGTGGCCTGTACGGAAACCCTGGAAATCCGGGCCTGGATAGCATCAAGCTGTCCGCCGCTCTATGAACTGAAGTCCGAGCTGGGCGTGGCGGGCGCAACCCTGGCCCGGGCCCGGGCCAGGTTCATGCAGCGCGCAGACTTGTCATGATCCTGCCGGCGCTTGCCATCACCATCCTGGTCGACAATCAGGCCGATTACGGACTGCGGGCGGAACACGGACTGTCACTGTGGATCGAGGCGGGCGCGACGAAGATTCTGTTTGATACCGGCCAGGGAGCAGCCCTGGCGGACAACGCCGGCCACCTGGGAATCGGGCTTGCCCAGACGGATATCCTGGTACTCAGCCATGGCCACTATGACCACAGCGGCGGCATCCCCCTGGTCCTGCAAGCCGCCCGCAACCCCTTGCTATACTGCCACGCCGGGGTGGTGCAGCCTCGCTACACCATCCGGAACGGGAAGGCAAAAACGATCCGCATGCCCGCCAGGTCCATGGCCGCCATTGACCGGCTGCCGGAAAAAAATCTGCGCTGGACCTCACGGGCGCGGCTGATTGCCGGGGGAATCGGCGTCACCGGCCCCATACCCCGCGAGACGGATTTTGAAGACCCGGGCGGCCCCTTCTTTCTCGATCCCCAGGGCAGGCGGGCGGATCCCATTGATGACGACCTTGCCCTGTGGCTGCAGACCGACCGCGGGCTGGTGGTCTGTGTCGGCTGCTGCCATGCCGGCATCGTCAACACCCTCAACCATGTCCTGCTGCTGGCCGGAACAAACAGACTGCGCGCCGTAATCGGCGGCTTCCATCTGCTGAACGCCGGCGGGGAGCGTCTGGCCCATACCGTGGCCGCCCTGCACGCCCTTGCCCCGGAGCTGATCGTCCCCTGTCACTGCACCGGCGAAAAAGCCATCCAGCTGCTGACCGCGGCCTTTGGCGAGCGGGTTGCAGCGGGCCGGGCAGGGACGCGCTACACCTTCTGAATCAGACAGCGGCGAGACGGAGAACACTTCCGCCGGCGCAGCACAATCAGGCAACCCTGTTATGGTTAAGGCGCCTGTGGCCCGCGGTCAGATGCCGCCGGCTGCAGCGCCGCATCCCCGCTGACTTCCGGACCGCTTCGGAAGACGGGCTGCACAGCCGCCAACCGCTTGTAGAGCTTGATATTCCTGAGGCAGGGAAACCAATCGATCAAGAAAGAGGCCAAGGCCTCCCACAAGGAGACCCAGGCCGCGACGATGAGACCCTCCGCGAACACATGGGCCACCACCGTGCGATCCGGCCCCAGCCAGCGATTGACCCAGACGGAGATGGACAGGATGGCAAAGCCGATGCAGAAGAGAATAAGCGAGCGGCGCACCATCTGCCGCACCTTTTGCTGCTCGACCTCGACAAGGTAGAGGAAGAAATTGTTGACGCTCCCTCTGATCCGGGAAAGCCCAGCCTCATCAGGCGGCTGGGCCAGGGTGAAGCTGATGGTGAATGATTCATTGCCCAGTTCCCTGGCGCAGCCGATCAGGTAATCGACGAGTTCCGGGTCAAGGTCCCTGCGGATGTAAGGCGCGCTCCGGTCAAAATCACTGTACAGTTCCTCCACTTTCTCCGCCGCGACATCGATCAGGATGTTACCGTCACGGTCACGATCGTACCGGTTGAGAACGTCTTTCTTCATCCTTGCTTACACTCTGCTTGCCGCCTTACAGGTTAGTGCCTGCCTCTGTTACGCATCCTTGTTTCCCGCCGCTGTCTTTTTCCCGTAAAACCGCCATTCCTTATTGATGATCAGCCGGGCGCCGCGCCGGAAATTGAAAAAGGACCAGACCCAGTGCAGGGTCACGAAGAATCTGTTTTCAAAGCTGATGAGATAATAGATGTGAATGACCACCCAGACCAGCCAGGCCAGCAAACCCCTGAAACGCAGGCGGCCCAGTTCGATGATCGCCTTGCTGCGGCCGATGGTGGCCAGCTGGCCCTTGTCAAGGTACCGGAAAGTGCGCCGGGCCTGACCCGCAGTTTCGCGCAGGATGTTGCGGGCGATAAAACGTCCCTGCTGCAGGGCAACCGGCGCCAGACCCGGCAGCGGAGTGGTGCGGCCATGGGAAAAACTGGCTAGATCCCCGGCCACGAATATCTCCGGATGCTTGCTGATGCTGAGATCGGCCTCCACCACAATCCGGCCCAGCCTGTCGGTCTCCACCCCCATGCTTCTGCCGATGGGTGAGGCCTCCACCCCGGCGGCCCAGAGGATGGTGCTGGCCTCCAGCCGTTCAAGGCCGAGCTGCACCCCCTGGCTGTCAATGCCGGTAACCGGGCTTGAGGTGCGGACCTGCACCCCGAGAGCCGCCAGGTCACGGGCAGCCTCGTCCGCCAGACTGACGGAAAAGGAGGGCAGAATGCGGGGCCCGGCCTCAATGAGGATGATGCGTGCCTGGCGCGGATTGATGTTGCGGAAATCCTTGGCCAGGGTGTAGCGGCATATCTCGCCGATGGCGCCAGCCAGCTCAACGCCGGTCGGTCCGCCGCCAACGATGACAAAGGTGAGATGCCTGAGCTGCCTGCCGCAGTCGCTGGTCCGCTCCGCCTCTTCAAAAACACCCAGCACCCGCCGCCGGATTTCGGTGGCCTGTTCAATGGTTTTCAGCCCCGGCGCATACTCCTCCCACTCCTCGTGGCCGAAATAGGCATGCTTGACCCCGCAGGCCAGCAGCAGATAGTCATACTGGAGGCTGCACTCCCTGGCGATCACGGTGCGCTGGAGGAGATCAACCCCGGTCACCTCATCCTGCAGCACGGTGATATTGCGGTAGTCCGCCAGAATGCGGCGGATGGGCACGGCGATTTCCGCCGGGCTCAGGGCCGCCATGGCCACCTGGTAGAGCAGGGGCTGGAAAAGATGGTGATTGTGATTGTCAAGCAGGGTGACGCGGATATCCTTTTTGTTGCCCAGGATCTTGGCGGCATTGAGTCCGGCAAAACCCCCGCCGACGATAATGACATGTTTCATGGCAGCACGAACGATGGATGAAGCCGTCAAAGGAGCAGGCGCCGGGTTATCATGATGATGCACAGGAAGTGAGCGTGCTGCCCGGAGGTGGCGCGGCCTTTGGCGGTCCCATCAGAATTGGTTGATGTTTTTCCCGAGACTCCGCCAGGAGACGAAGCCTTCTGTCCCGGCACACGCAGCGGGCCTCAGCCGGCTCCTCCGTGCATGCCATGGGCCGTTTCGTCTTTTTTTTTGCGGCCCATCATTTATTCATTATTAGTCGCATTTTGCCTAGCAAAAATCAAGATAAAACCCCATGACCCTGATTACTCCCTTGTCCTTCCCATAGCCAGGAGCACGGCATCCCGGCCAGCCATGAGACTTGCCCCAGGCGTCACTGCCAGTGTCATCTAACGGAATTTGTTTGGAAAAAAACCGAGATTAATTATTTATTTGATTTTTTACCGGAAATACGGTATGTTATATATGTCTAGGTAAAAATACTTATACAGCTGGCTAAAATTGAAAAGAGAATAAGGCAAATGATGATTTTTGGATGTAACCAGAGCCCCAAAGGAGTGAAGAACTCTTTGGCCCAAACAATCATTCATGAGGTGCCGCAATGCGTGTACTGTCGAGGTCTTTATTCTTTTCTCAGCTGGGCTCATCTCAGATCAGCAAAGGTTTTTCGCTGAATCCAACCATCCTCTTCCTCGCTTTTCTTTCCTGTTTCCTCGGCGCTGCCGCAACGGCCCACGCAATCACCTCAGGCCCCTGCTCAAACTGCCACACCATGCATAACAGCCAGGACGGCGCGGCAATGCCCCTGTCCGGCGCCGGCACGGGCCCCAGCCCCTTCCTGACCCGCGGCAGCTGCACCGGCTGCCACGCCATGGGCACGGCCGCCAAAATAGTTTCCATCGGGGACAACCAGATTCCCCAGGTCATGCACACTGACGGCACCGGCGATCTGGCCGGCGGCAATTTCGCCTATCTGCTGGGCCTGAAAGGCAACGGCGCGGCAGACGGCAAAGGCCATAATGTCATTGACTTCCCAGGTGAAGAAGATGATGCCCTCTATGCCCCGCCCGGTGGCATGGTGCTTTTTTTCCATGCGGACGGCGGCACGGTCAACGACGCCAATCTGACCTGTGCCGGCACCAACGGCTGCCACGGTTACCGTTACAATGCCGATTACGGCTCTGGCATCACCGCCCTGCGCGGCGCGCATCACGGCAATGTTGACGGCAGATGCGACACCGCCGACACCCCGGCCAACAGCTACCGTTTTCTCTACGGGGTCAAGGGCCTGGAGAACCAGAATGCCGCCGGCAAATGGCAGAATGTCTCGTCCGGCAACCACAATGAATACTTCGGGCAGACCGCGCCCAAACAGCTTTCCTGCGGCGATCCGGCAACAAGCTGCCACAATGACGACGGCATCGGGCCGCCCAACCATACCATGAGCGAATTCTGCGCCACCTGCCACGGCAACTTCCATACCCTGACCGTTGGGAGTTCCAGCGGCATCGGCACCGGCATCAAACCCTTTATCCGCCATCCCACGGATATTGCCCTGCCAAACAGCGGCGAATATGCCGGCTATAACGGCGACAACAGCTACAGCGTCGAAGCGCCGGTCGCCCGGTCCGGCGCGGTGCCCGCCGCCGTGAGCGCCACGGTCAACCCAGCGGCCGGCACCGAAGTTGTGATGTGCCTCTCCTGCCACGGCGCCCATGCCACCAATTACAATGATCTCCTCCGCTGGGACTACGCTGACATGATTGCGGCCGGCGGGGCAAGCGACGCCGGCTGTTTTGTCTGCCATACCACCAAGGATGACTGAAAAACCTTCCCGGCAGGCTGGTGTTATTGCATGAGCGGCAACACGGATTTTTCGCCGTCAGGCAATGACGCCAGCCCCTCCTGGCCTTGCCAAACCATTTGTTCCCCCTCATTGACAGAGCTCTCCAGCATCCTTAGTTTCTTGGTATAAGGAAAGGCAATATGGATACCTGGCTGCAGGAAAAGGTGTCCCTTTATAGCCCTCTGACCTAAAAAAAAGACAACTCGGGAGCGCGTGACACCTTGGAAGCATGAGGTGTCCGCCCAAAGTGAATCCGGGAGGTGAATACGATGCCAGAACTGCGATGTCCGGAATGTGGAAATGAACTTCTGCCGCCTCGGCCTGGAGCAGAGAGCGAGGCTTGTGTCTGTTCGAAATGCGGCCGGCAGGTCTATGCCTGGTCCAAAACCAAGGTGCAGGCCAAATGCCCGAAATGCGGCAAGACTAACGAAACCACGGTAGCAAGGTAAGTGACCGTTATGGCCCGCTTCCGCAAGGAGGCGGGCCTTTTTTATTGGGGTCCGCGGCAACCGCGGGCGCAAGCTTTTTTCTTTTTTTTAATAATCGAGCCAAATACCCTATCAATCGCCGCACCGCACCCGCGGCATTGATACAGGATGCGCGGATAGCCGGATGAGATCCTCATCGGCCCGCGGCAGGCGCCCCAGACGGGCCTGTTCCGCCTGACAAAGCCAATGACGGGTATTGCGCCGACAAGCAGGGCGGCAAAGGAAACAAGCCCGCTGAAAGGAATCAGGCGGAGCAAGGCGAGCACAAGGAAAATCAGCAGCGTGCCCAGTCAGGAAAGCTGCCGCCACGCCTCGCAACTTCCGGGGATATTCTTTGGCATTCAGCATACCAGGTCACCTCGTGGCCGCTGGCCTCGGCCAGGCAAAGGGCACCCCCATGGGCGGACCGGTCAGGCGCCGGGAATGAGCAGGCATCTGCCGCGGTCATTTACTCATTGCCCAAATATTCGGTGCGCAGGCCTGCATTCCCGGCTGCCAGCGATTGCCTGCTATCCGCAGTGACAAACAGGTCAGACCGCCACTCAAGCGCACAAGCAACATGCAGGGCGTCCATTGCCCGCAGGTTGCCGTTCTCCAGCAGCCTCAGCGAACGGGAGACCACGGCCGGCGTAATCTGCAAAATCGTTGCATCACGAACATCAGCCAGCAATTGCCTCTTGGCCGCCCGGTAATCCGCGACAGCCAGAAAGCCTTCCCGCATACGCCGGTTAAGGCCGGAAACAATTTCAGGAACCACAATGATGCAGAGAGCCAGCTCCGAGGCATTCTGCAGCAGAGTTTCCAATTTGTCACTGCCAGCCTCCTGGATATACCGCTTGGCAAGGGCGGATGAATCCACGGCAAGCTTCATGCGCCGGACTCACGCTCTTCCAGAATGGCGGAGGACAACTCGCTTCCCCGTATCTGCAAGCGGATTCCCGGTTGCTTCCATGCCGGGGACCCTTCTGATCTCTCGGAAAATGGTACGATTTCGGCAACCGGTTTTCCCCGACGAATAAGAACAAGCGTTTCCCCATGTTCAACCTCGTCAATAAAACCGGATGCATTTTTACGGAAATCGGTGAATGGAATAGTTTTCATTGCCGCACCTCCTGAGTGTACATTAAAATGTACACTCAGGAAGGCATTTTGTCAAGGTCACACATAGAAGGCCAGGCCAGCTATCGTTAGCCCTTTCAATCAGTTTTAACCACGTAATCGCGGAGGTCATCAGCCCAAGTCATAGTCACCGATGACGGATAGTCGGTACCTACGAGTTTGAGGATTTTAATTATCTCCTGAACCGGTATGCGATATATGGTCTTGTCACGCTCGAAATCTGAACAAGCGCAAACGCCTCTCCCACTGGTTTATTTTAGTAATCTTTTTTCCATTCGGCGCGTAGCAGAACACTTCAGCGCGGTATTGCTTGGATTTGTTTGATACATTATCGGTCTCGATAAGCTTGCGAATGCAGAAGAAAGAAATAATTAGGTCCTTCTCGAACTTTACCGCACGCCTTGGAGGAAAGAGAAACAGGGCGGGCATAAACCCGCCCCTACTCGCCGTGGCTCACTCCAGCCCCGCGCTCACCTTATCGCCCCGGATGTCGTCCTGGAAAAGGGCCAGGCCCCGTTCCATGGCGCAGAAGTCGCCGCACATGGTGCAGGTTTTGTGATTGCCGGGGGTGCGGCTCTGGCGGATCTGCGCCGCCTCCTGAGGAAACATGAGCAGGCGGAAATGGTCCTCCCAGCGGCTGTCCCGCCGGGCCAGCGCCACGGCCTTCTCCCGCTGCCGGCGTTCCGGGTACTTGGCGATGTCGCCGATGCGGGCCGCCAGCCTGGTGGCCCGCACCCCCTGGCGCACATCATCCTCGCTGGGCAGGGCCAGGTGCTCGGCCGGGGTGATGTAGCAGATCAGGTCGGCGCCATGGCGGGCGGAACTTGCCGCGCCAATGGCCGCGGTGATGTGGTCATAGCCCGCGCCGCTGTCAGCGGGCAGCGGCCCCAGCACGTAATAGGGGGCGTTGCCGCTCATCCTCTTTTCCAGCAGGATATTGGCCTCGATCTCATCAAGCGGCACATGGCCCGGCCCTTCCACCATCATCTGGCAGCCCATCTCCCGGCCGATCTCGGCCAGCTCGCAGTTGATGATCATCTCGGCCATCTGGGCCCGGTCATGGCTGTCGTGGATGGCCCCGGCCCGCAGCCCGTTGCCGAGCGACAGCACCGCGTCGTATTTTTTCATGAGAGCGCACACCCGGTCAAACTGCTCGTACAGGGGATTTTCCCGGTTATGGTACTCCATCCAGGAGACCATGAAGGTGCCGCCCTTGGACACCAGGCCGCCGTAGCGGAAACCCTGGCGGCGCAGGCGGTCGATGCTGAAGCGGTTGATGCCGCAGTGGATGGCCATGAAGCTGATGCCGTCGGCCAGCTGGCGCTCGATCAGTTCAAACAGATACTCGGGATCAAGTTTGTTGGGGTTGCGGTACTGGCGCGCCGCCTCGGCAAAGGCCTGGTACAGAGGGACGTTGCCCACCGGCAGGGAGGTAGTGGCCAGAATCTCCCGGCGGATGTCGTCCAGCCTGCCGCCGGTGGACAGCTCCATCAGGGTGTCGGCCCCTTCTTCTTCGGCGATGCGCGCCTTGCGTTTTTCCAGCTCCGGATCGGCAATGTCCGAGGAGGTGCCGATGGAGGCATTGACCTTGGTGCGCAGTCCGCGTCCGATGCCGACGACCTTTTGCCCTGGCCGGCCGGGGTTGCCCGGGATGACGATCTCGCCCGCGGCCACCCTGGCCCTGATCTCTTCCTCCGCCCGCTCTTCCGCGCGGGCGACCTGCTGCATCTCCCGGGTGACAACGCCTTCCCGGGCCAGTTCCAACTGGGTTTTCATGCTCTCTGCTCCTTTGTTGCTGTTATCCTGCGGGCAAAAAAAAATCCGTGCCGCAGCAAACCGCAAAAGCGATTTGTGCAACACGGATTCAGGACATTTCCATGGTTTATGATCCCCGGCAGGTCTTCTGACTTGCAGATCACCCCGCCACCACGCCTTCCCGTAATAAATTTACAGTGGCATCAAGTGGTGACAGTCCCTGCTTACAGCGCTGGCCCAACGTTACGGATTTGCACCGTATTCCCTTTTCACCGCCGGCCCGGGGACCGGCGACACCGTGATCATTTCTGTCAAGAGAGCAGAGAATTACCGAAACAGCGCAGAAATGCAAGTCAAAAAAGCAACGCCCGCCAGTCAGGCATGCCCCAAAAACATCCACTTCATCAGCCGGGCACCGCTGCCGGTGGCGGACATGCCGCCGGCGGGCTCCGGCAATCAGTTATGAATTGCCGCCTCTTCTTCCTTCGCCGCCCCTGCCGCCGCCGGATCTGCCGCCGCCTGAGCGGCCGCCACCGCCGCCACCCGGCCGGCCGCCGCGTCCACCGGGTTTATCCGCCCGGGGCCTGGCCTCGCTTACCGTAAGTTTTCTGCCCTGCAGTTCCTTTTCATTTAAGCCTTCGATCGCAGCCTGCGCTTCAGCCTGGGAGGACATCTCGACGAAACCGAAGCCTTTCGATTTCCCCGAGAACTGATCTTTAATGATGATGGCGGATGTAACCTCGCCGAATGCCTTGAAGGCATCCTGTAACCCCTCTTCCGTGACCTGATACGACAAATTGCCTACATAGATTTTCATTTAGTTCCCCTCGTTGAAGCAGAATCCGCTGCCGGATTGCGCCGATCATGTGACCACGCAGAAAAGGCTGACAGTCAATGTGCCCGTTCCTGGTCTCCTGTTGTTCTAAAATCTCTATAGCACATAGTTTTTTTACGATCTATTTATTTCTTTGGCCTGATGCGGAAATATGCATCACTCTGCCGGCCGGCGCCGGTGCTTTCCCGCTTCCGAGTCCCTTATTTTTTGCGCCTGCGTTTGCGCACGGAAAAGCCGAAACTGCCGATAACCGGCCCCAGGGCGAAATACTGGCCAAGGCCATAGGCCAGCAGCCCTGCCTTGTCCAGCCGGAATTTACCCCGGCTGTCCAGTAGGGAGGCCGTGACCTGCACCCCGACCACCTCAGCCAGAAACAGGGTATGGGTGCCCAGCGGCAGCGACTGCCGCACCCGGCACTCAATATTGACGGGACATTCCAGGATGATAGGGCAGGCGAGCTGCAGGGCCGGGGCAGGCGTCAGGCCCGCTTCGGCGAACTTGTCCACCCTGCTGCCGGAAACCATGCCGCACCAGTCGGTGATTCTGGCCTGCGGCAGGGAAGGGACATTGACCACGAACTCGCCGGTGGCCTCGATGATGGCAAAGGAATAGCGTTCGGGCCGCACCGAGATGGAGAGCATGGGCGGATCACTGCACACGCTGCCGGTCCAGGCTATGGTGATGATGTTGGGCCGCCAGTTTTCCGTGCCGCCGCAGCTGACCAGCACCACCGGCAGCGGCGACAGGACGTTGCCCGGCTTCCAGGACTGCTTGACTATCTGTTCTTTTCTCGCCACTTTGCTGATCCTTCAGGCTGGCCCGGCGGACAGCCGCTGCTCAACTGCAGACCGGCTCCGCGTCCGGCTCCGCGTCTTTTTTGACTTCGCCCCGCTCCCTGGTGACGCAATAGACCCCTTTGCCGGCAAAACCCGGGGCAAAGCAGAGATTGTCCGAGACACAGGCGGCCCGGCGCCGGTCCCCGGCCTGCCAGCGCCTGATCAGCTCAGGCTCCCGGATAAAGGGCCTGCTCATGGAGATATAGTCGGCAATGCCGTCATCAACCAGTTTTTCCGCCACCTCGAAAGAGCGCAGGCCGCCCACCAGGATGAGCGGGATGGGGATTTTTCCCTTGAGAGCCCGGGCCTGCTCCCGGAAATAAGCCTCCCGCTCCGCGGAGTTGATGCCGGGACGGCTGGGCGCCAGTCTGCCGGTGCGAATAATGCCGCCGCTCAGTTCGATGGCGTCAAAGCCTGCCGCGGCAAACAGCCGGGCTGCCTGCAGGGAGTCTTCCGCGGTGAGGCCGTTATCGATAAAATCACTGCAGTTCATCTTGATCAGCAGCGGATAATCGTCCCCCACCTCCTGCCGCACCGCCCGGGCCAAGGCAACATGGATGCGGGCCCGGTTGGCGATGGCGCCGCCGTACTCATCCTGACGGCGGTTGAAGGCCGGGGAGAGAAACTGGCTGAGCAGATAGCCGTGGGCCGCGTGGATCTCCACCCCGTCAAACCCGGCCTGGCGGGCCCGGCGCGCAGCGGCGGCAAAATCGGCGATAAGTGCAGTGATCTGCCGGCCGTCCAGCTCGATGGCCGGGGGGGCGTCGGCCACGCCTGCCCGGGACACCACCAAGGCGGGCCGGCCGCTGAGCTCCGTCTCGGCAAAGGCCCCGGCATGGGCCAACTGCATGACGATCCTGCCGCCATGATCATGCACCGCCGCGGTCAGCGCCTTAAGCCCCTCCACCAGTTCATCGCGGTAGACGCCGAGCTGCCAGGGCGTGCCCTGCCCTGCCCGGCTGACATAGGCATGGCTACTGATGATCAGACCCACCCCGCCACGGGCCAGCCTGGTGAGGGTGTCAATCAGCCGCGGGGTCACCGCCCCGTCTGCCGTGGCCATGCCCTCCCAGGTGGCCGCACGGACAAAACGGTTGGCCAGGGGCATGCCGTTAATAACACTGCCTGCAAATAATCTGCTCATAGCCTCTCATCATGAAAAAATTGCCGCGCATCGACAAAAACCGGGGCACACCATGCTGCCCGCAACAGGAAGCAAACGGATTTTTTTACTGAAAAATAACCGGAAAAACATTAGTCAATTTACTTTTCCCGTTGATTTTGCTAAAGAAATAATATTACCACTGATTATCTGGATAACGAAATGAAAAAAATCGGCAAAAAAAGATGATGAAAAATGTCCACCCCTGGAGGGGCCTCCTGTTTTTCCTGCTGTTTTTCGCTTTTTCCGTTACCTGCGCCCAGGGGGAGGTGGTTTATGTGACCGACCGCCTTGTCGTGCTGCTGCGCAGTGAACCGGAGAGCGGCGAGAAAATCGCCAAACTGCTCTCCGATACCCCCCTGCAGGTGCTTGAGAAAAAAGAGCGCTTTGTCAAGGTGCGCACCGAGGGCGGCCAGGAAGGCTGGGTGGAGGAGCGCTACACCACCACCGATCCTCCCAAGCAGTTGTTTATTGAGAGCCTGGAGGCGGAGATCAAACGGCTGGAGGCAAACCTCACCCAGCTCGCCAGGGAAAAGGCCGCGCAGGCCGCGCAGTTTGATAAGACCAAACCCGAGCAGGTCAAGGCCCTGGAAGAGAGCCTGGCCCGAATGCAGGCCGAAAAGGAGCAGCTCGCCCTCCGGCTGCAGGAAGCGGAAAACGCCACCCGGGACATCCGGGAAAAATCAGGCCATGCCCTGGAGACTGCCGAGCAGCTCAAGCGGCTGCAGGGGCAATACAGCCAGCTGGAAGTGCAGAACAAACTGTTCAGGGAAGAAAACGAGGCCCTCAGGAAAAAAACCTACATCTACTGGTTCGGCGCCGGCGCCGGCGTGCTCTTCCTGGGCTGGCTCATCGGCAGAATCCCCCGCCGCCGCGGCAGCGGCAAACTGACCATGTAGGGGCGCCGCCTCTCTGCCCTTCTGTCGTGGGCGCCGACCCGGAAAGGCAGCCGACCCTGCCTGCGGCAAGCCGGACCGGCAGCGGCATGACTGCTTGCGGGCTGCCGGTTCCCTGCCCTGTTTCCCGGCGTGGCACGGCGTGGTCATCATGGCCGTCCTCCATTTGCCCGCCACCGACGGCTTCAATCTGTCAGAAAACAACCCCGGCCCGCTCCATTCCCCTTCCCCGCCGCAGCGGTTTGTCTGCAAGTAAAACTCATGATTCCGGCATGTTAGAAACATCTTCACCGCATGACAAATCAGCTTGACATGAAATTTCGAATTATGTATTAGCATTTTACAACAAGTGAACTTGCCGCCATCTCCAAAAAGGTCCAGAAGCAGGATCCCTTTCACTAAGCATTAAAAACCAGCAAAAAAATATAATTATTTCGAGATCATAGGTGATCAATGACAGTTAACGAGTTATTTTCAATATTGGCAAATCTCTCAACTATCTTAGGTGTACCTATTGCATTATTGCTTTATTTAAATGAAAAACGAAAAGAACGTATCGAACGCGAATATGGAACCTATAATGCGTTAGATGAAAAATATATCGAATATTTACAATTATGTATGGACCACCCAAAACTTGATTTATATTATTTACCTATCGAAGAAAAAATAATTTTGAGTAACGAAGAAAAAATACAACAATACGCCATGTTCGAAGTGCTTATAGGCTCCTCGCTGTTTCATGTGGGTAACGGCAAATCCTCTCCAATGCCGGCGTTGGGCTTAAAAGCCCTTGAGCATGAGCCCCGCCGGAGGCGTGG
>QZKJ01000109.1 GCA_003605035.1 Desulfurivibrio sp. | reverse complement strand
CCCTGCGCCTTCCGGTATTGCGCGGTGCTGCGTCCACCGGCGATGCTGGCGGGATTTTGTTTCGCTGCTTTTGGCGGGGTTTCTGACCGCTGTCAATACCATTCGCCGGTTTCCACGTTGGGTTACGTGATGAGGTGTGCCAGGGGCGATTATACGTGCAATTCTGGTCATGGAAGGAGCGTACTATCAACATCTATTATCGTCAAGCACGGAATAGGTATGGTGTCCCCATATTCCATGCAGTTCGGTCAGATTGGCGTCGAGGTTCTTGCCGTACTCTTCCTTGGTGATTCTGTCAATGCCCGAGGCGGCATCCAGCCTCAGCCCCCCCGAAGCATCCCCGCAAAAGCTCCTTGTCCATCAGATGAAACAGGCTGGTGAACTTGAAACCAGGCTCCTTGCGGGCCTTCTCGGCTATCCGCTGCAATTTCGTTTCCACGTTCTCACTGCTTCTGAGCACAGTTCGTGTCTCCTTGTCAACGGTTGCACTGATGTGGCGCCCTTTCCTCCAGCGGCATTGCCCGCCTTCTCCGGTACTACGGCGCCATCCGACTCCCTGGGTCCCATTTTGCCGTCCTTCCTTTGTTATCGGTTGTCCGGCATACTCGCTTCCCTGCAAGAGGTCCCAGGGTCTCCCGGGTTACCGCATATTCGCCATGTCCGGCATGCCATGCTCTCAGACCCCGGGGAAGCGGACGCCGACTTGCCTTGTCGCCGGCTCCCGTGTAGACTTCCGCTGTCTTGAGGGCGTCGTCCTTCCCAACCCGTCATTTCGGGACTCAATCACTTCAGCCTTGTGGCTTACGGCCTGCTGGCTCGCTGTCCTACGCTTAACCTCGGGGATTACTCCCTTTGGCCCAAGGACTCGCTACCCGGTGGGCGGCTCACCCTTCCGGGGCGGGGTTCGCACCCGCTCGAATATGCGACCTTGCCCGGCCCGCACCAAGACCTGACTCTCTGCCCCACTCTTCAGCCGGTTGTTGGGCCATAACAATCACGCTTGCCGTTAATCACGCAATGCATTATTATATAAAACATGATCAGATCATTCAAATGTGAATACACTGAGGCGCTATCAAAAGGTCATCGGGTCAAGCAATTCCTAAACATTGCAAAAGTCGCGCGGCGAAAACTGAGACAGCTTGAAATCGCTAACAGGCTTGATGATTTGAGGGTGCCACCCGGCAATCATCTTGAAACACTTAAGGGTGATCGTTCCGGTCAATACAGCATTCGCATCAATGATCAATGGCGAGTCTGCTTTTGTTGGACGGATGGAGGTGCAGAAAATGTGGAAATCGTTGATTACCATTGAGGAGGGTCCATTATGAAAAAGTTCGAACCCATTACACCAGGCGAAATCCTATTAGAAGAATTCCTAAAACCCATGGGGCTTAGCCAGTACCGTCTTGCAAAGGAAATCGGCGTTCCTGCACAACGAATCAGCGAGATTGTTGCTGGTAAGCGTTCAATAACGGCGGATACCGATTTGAGGTTGTGTCGATTCTTTGGTCTATCCAACGGTTATTGGCTGCGCGCTCAGGCTGCCTATGATACCGAAGTTGCAGAACGCACAATTGGCCCCATGCTAAAAAACATCAAACCTTGGTCTGAGTCTGTGGCCCAACAAGGCTAATTCAGCCGACACAAAAGGCCTCGCGACTGATGAGCGGCGTTCAAAAAATACCGGAGCAGCGGAATGCTGCAAACGAAGGGGCCGCAACGAAACAACCGGCAAGGTAATGGTTGTTTCTGCACGGCCCCGCCCTGATCCCGCTACAATCCACCGTCAGGTCACCGGTGCGGGCTTCGGCCTCTGCCTCTCCGGTGTCAAGCTCGATGAGCGTTGCGGAAAAGCTTTTTTACGAACAGGCCCTTACCGCCTGCCCGCCTTTACTCTTTATCATACTTAAACGACAGCGCCATTTTGGTACGGTAGGCAACCACCTTCCCGTTGTCGATCTTCAAATCCATCTTCGTCACCTCGGCGATCCGTAAATCCCGCAGGCTCTTCGAGGCGGTCTCCACCGCTTTTTGGGCTGCCTCTTCCCAGGAAACACTGCTGGTGCCGATCAGTTCGATAACCTTGTATACACTCTCACTCATACGCTACCTCCTTTCTGCTGTTTTTTCCGGTTGGCTTCCGCTTTTAAAAAACCGTTTTCCCGAACATCCCTCTCTATTGCCAGCCCGGCAAGGCGGGGCTGTCCTGGCCAATGTGAATCAGGATCAATCCTAACATACTTGGCAAGCAAACAACAAATGATATCCCCAGGCAACCGCAAATCTTACTCCGGCAGATGGTGGCCGGCATAGAGGGCGGCGATTTCCCCGGCGAATCGTTTTTCTATCTCATGCCGCCGGAGTTTCATCAGGGTGGTGACCAGACCGTCCTCATAGGTCCAGGAGTCCAGCATCAGGCAGACGGCCCGCACCCGGGCATAGGCGGGAAAGGCGCCGAGTATCTCCGTGAGCTTTGCCAGGACCGCATCCGTCACGGCCCGGGACTTGAGCGCTGCCGGGTCAGCCGGATCAAGGGCAAGCCGGCCGGCCAGGTCCTGCCAGCCCTGCCGGTCCATGACCAGCAGAGCGGCGAGAAAGGGTTTGCCTTCGCCCACCACCATTGCCTGGTAAAAAAGAGGGCTCTCGGTTATGGCCATCTCCAGATCCGTCGGCGCTATCTTTTCCCCGGTTGAGGTGACCAGAATTTCCTTGAGCCGGCCGCGGATGAAAATGCGTCCATCCCTCAACTGCACCACGTCACCGGTATGGAGCCAGCCTGCGGCGTTGAGCATCTCCCGGGTTCTGTCAGGGTCTTTCCAGTAGCCGAGCATCACGCTGGGACTGCGGACCAGGAGTTCGCCAGCCGGGCCGACCTCCATTTCGACCCCGGGCAGGGGCCGGCCCACCGAGGCCGGAAAATTGTCGTCAAGGGTATTGGCGCTTACCACCGGAGAACTCTCGGTCAGCCCATACCCCTGGAGCAGGGGCAGCCCCAGGCCGATGAAGAGCCGGGCCACCTTTTCATGCAGAGGCGCCCCGCCGGTGACGGCCAGTCTCACCCGGCCGCCAAGTCTGTCCAGCACCTTCTGCGCGACCAGGCGCTGCAGGAGGGGCCACAGCAGGCGCCGGGAAAGAGCGGGCGGAGCGGCCCGGCCCTGGCCGGCCTCAAAGATCCGCCAGCCCGTCTCCACGGTCATGGTGAGCAATTTTGCCGCGAAACGGCCTCTGCTTTTTGTTTTCTCGTATATCCGGCCATACACGCGTTCGTAGATCCTGGGCACGGATATCAGCACCGTGGGCCGCACCATGAGCAGGTCTTCGCCAAGGTCCTTGACGGAGCGGGCAAATACCACCTGGGCCCCGGCGATCATGGGCACATAATAGCCCACCGTCCGCTCGAAGGCATGGGAAAGGGGCAGGAACGAGAGGAAGATATCGCTCGGAAAGGCGGAAACCACTTTCAGGATCGCCTCGCCGTTGCAGAGGATATTGGCGTGGGACAGCATGACCCCCTTGGGCGGCCCGGTTGTGCCCGAGGTGTAGATGAGCGTGGCCAGGGCATGCGGGTCACCGGCCTGGTCAGGCAGGCTGCCGGCGGCATCCGGCAGCCAGTCGGCCACCCGGCGCACCCTGACCCTGCTGCCTTCGCTGCTGTCGCCGTTGCCTGCTAGAAACAGGACCAATTGCAGGTCCGGCAGGTCCGCCTGATATGGCGCCAGGGCCAGCCATTGCTCAAGGTCCCCGACCAGCAGGATTTTCGTGCCGGAATTGCCCAGGATAAAGGCGATGTTCTGCGCGGTGTCCAGGAAATACAAGGGGACCGCCACCAGACGCAGGGACAGGGCCGCCTGCTCACAGCATACCCATTCCACGCTGTTTCTGAGATAAAGCGCCACCCGGTCGCCGGGGCTGACCCCCTCGGCCGCAAGAGCCGTCCGCCACCGGTCGATTTTCTCCTGCATCTGCAGCCAGGTATGGCTTTGCCAGTCCCCCGTTGCCGGCTCGTATTGCCGGTAGGCGATGGCCTGGGGAGACCGCCGGGCCCGGCACTGGAACAGTCCCGGCAGGGTTACCGCCTCTGCCGCGGAGATAATATCCCGATAGCCTTGTGTTTCCGGCTGTTCTTTCTGCTTGTTCATGGCATTGCCCTTCCGCTGTTCATTTTTCCCCTGACCGGCGGCCTGGTATCCGCCAGGTCTGTTTCACCGCAGTGTTGCAGGATTTCATGCCGCACCGCGTCACGCAATCTGACGGCATCCGCCCAGCTTGACCCCGCGGATTTGATCGGCTGGCCAAGCGTTATCGTCACCACCCCCCGCCGGGGAAACCAGGAACCGCCGGTCAGGATGTGCCTGGTGCCCCTGATGGTCACCGGGACAACGGCCAGCCCCGACTGCACGGCCGCCACAAATGCCCCCATGCGGAAAGGCAGCAGGCCGGGCATGCGCTGAAAGGTCCCCTCGGCAAAAAAGAACAGGGAAGAACCAGCCGTTCCTTTCTGGGCAAGACGCCTGGAGCCAAGCGCCCCCTGTTCCACATCAAAGCGCTCGACAAATTCGACATCCAGGCGGGAAAGAAACCAGCGGGAGACGAAGCTTTCCCGCAGTTCCATCTTGGCCACAAAGCTGGGGTTCAAGGGCAGGGCGGCAATGATGGCAATGGCGTCCAGATAGCTCATGTGGTTGGACACCAGCACCACCGGGCGGCCGGCCGGCAGCTCGGCCAGATACTTGACGGCAAGGGGGGTGCCGGTGAGACGGACCAGCAGACGACAGGCCTTCCTGACCACGTTCCAGCGCCATTTCATTTCCGGCAGCAGGACAACCAGCAGCCAGACAGTGACGGCCAGCCCCAGAAACAGGCCCCAGGCATACCCGGCAAAGCAAAGCTCCGCCAGCCGTTTGCCCCCCTTGCGCAGTTGCGGCAGCAGGCCTGAGAATCCAAGGCGGACCAGCTGCCACCAGATGGCCCGGCCTTTCCCGCCCGGCAGCCCCTGGGCATAGAAATCCCGGGTAGCGGCCCGGCGCAGCTTGCCGCTGGAAGTTTTCAGCACGGTGTGGGGCGGCGCCAGCACAACATCATCAGGGGGCAGGCCGAGAAGATCGATCACGCAGTTGTTGACCGCGCCGTGCAGCTGCTGCAGTTCCTCCCGCCCCGTCCGCCTGGTTTCGGCGAGCACCACCAGCTTTTCCGTGCCGGACGCCTGGTCCGCCGCCCCGAAGACCGCCACGCAGCCTTTGCGGATGCCCTCGATTTCTCCTATCGCCTCCTCCACCTCGTGGGGATAGATATTCCTGCCGCCGCGGATAATGATGTCTTTGACGCGGCTGGTGATATACACGTTGCCGTCCGCCATGTAGGCCAGGTCGCCGGAATCGAGCCACTTGCCGTGGAAGAGCCGTTTTGTCTCCTCGATATTGCGGTAATAACCGCTGGTGGCCGAGGGACCGCAAAACTGCAGCCTGCCCTGCTGCCGCTCGGCAAGCTCCCCATCCTCGGCATCGACGATGCGGAGCCGGTGGCCGGCAAGGGGCTGGCCGCAGGAGACAAAGCGCAGGCTGTGCGGGTCATCCCCGGCGGCGGGCACGGCCCTGCCCTGCTCCATGAAGGGCTGCCGCGCGATGCTGTCAATCAGGGGCGGACTGGCCGGGGGCGGAAAGGCCAGGCCGACCGATGATTCGGCAAGCCCGTAGACCGGGGTCATGACCTCGGGGCGAAAGCCGTATCTGCCGAAGCGTCCGGCAAACCGGGCAAGCGTCAGCGGACTCACCGGTTCCGCGCCGTTGAAGGCCAGCCGCCATGAACTGAGATCCAGGCCGCTGATATCCCTTTCATCAATCCTTTTGAGACAGAGTTCAAACCCGAAATTGGGTGAAGCCGAGATGGTGCCCCGGTGGCGGTGGATGGCCCACAGCCAGTTTTCCGGATGGACCAGAAAAGAAAGGGGAGACATGATCACCAGCCGGCAGCCGTAATAAAGACTGCCCAGCCAGGCGCCGATCAAGCCCATGTCATGGTAGAGCGGCAGCCAGCTGACAAAGACATCGCCGGAATGCGCCTGCACGGCCGTGCCCATGGCCCGGATGTTGGCAAGCAGGTTGGCGTGGGAAAGAACCACCCCCTTCGGGCTGCCGGTGCTGCCGGAGGTGTATTGCAGAAAGGCGGTGTCGCCGGGGCGGGCGGGCGGCCGGCTGAGCCGTCCCGCCGGGGAACAGAGCTCCGCCACGGTGAGGGCGGCCCGCAGGGTTTCCACATGGGTCTTCAGCAGCCTGGCGAGCGGCAGCACCTGCTGATTGGTGATGAGCATGGCGGACAGCGAATTATTGAGGATGCCCCGGTGTCTGCGCAGATGCTCTTCTATCTGGGAGGGGCGGGCCGGCGGATAGAGCGGCACCGGGAC
Source organism: Desulfurivibrio sp. (assembly GCA_003605035.1). Taxonomy (GTDB): domain Bacteria; phylum Desulfobacterota; class Desulfobulbia; order Desulfobulbales; family SURF-16; genus SURF-16. Next base: position 37,660 of record QZKJ01000109.1, on the reverse strand, counting down.
TGCCCCGGCAAGCAGGACGCCGAAGAAACTGTAAAAATAGTCCCGACTGGTGGGCAGCATCAGGGCTACGGCCTGGCCCGGTTCAATGCCGCGCTGCTGCAGGCCCGCGGCCACGGCTGCCGCACCCGTGCTGAGATCATGGAAGGTGATCTGCTCCTGCCTGCCCTCCTCCGCGTACAGGGTGATATGAAGATGATCGGGGGAGGCGCGGTCATGCCAGGCAAGGACGTCCGGCAGGGTGACGGCGTCCGCGGCCTCGCTGGTCAGCTGACCCGCGGCCGTCAGCTCTTCAACAGCCATCGCCACAGGCTGCTCGGGGCTGCGGGCGGCGAGAACCGCCCGCAGCAGGTCGCGGAGCGACTCCGCCTCCGCCAGAGTTTTTTCAGCAAGCCTGACCTGGCAGCCGCGTTCCAGCCGGGTCAGCAGTTCCACCCGGGCTAGGCTGTCCAGCCCAAGGTCCCGGTCAAGGGAGCTGTCAAGGGTTAGCGGCAGGACATAGCCCCGTTCCCCCTGCAGTTCGCCGAGCAGGCCCCGGACTATTTCGAGGAGGGCGTCAGCCTGCTTATGGGCATCATTTTTCTCAGGCATGTCTTTGAAATATCGGACCTGTCTTGAAAATCGCTCCTGATCTGTGCAAAAAAGCAGCTCAGGGAGGGGGCGGATGGCGCTGTCCGCAGGTTATCCTGTTATTCTAACTGATAATATCATCCATAATATTTTTATCCAAGTTTTTTGCTGTCTCATAATATTTCCTTTAATGGCTCTTTCATGCCGGCCGCAAAGCTGTCTAGCAAGCCGCGCCATCTGCGCCAGTGCCCTTGCGCAGGGTGATCAGGCTGATTTCTCCGGGGCAGTTAAAACGGAGAGGCACCCCGGAGACGCCGGCACCCCGGCTGGTATAGCCTGACATTCCCTGATAGGTCCAGCTGCCCCTTGCCGTAAACCGGGGCGCCTTGCTGTTGGTGAGGATGGGCCGTTTATCCGCCAGGCAGATCTGTCCGCCATGGGTATGGCCGCACAGGTAGAGATGGGCTTTGCAGGCGGCTGCTCTTTTGTATGCCTCCGGGGTGTGCGCCAGAAATATCTTGAAATCGTTTTGCGGAACGCGCTGGCAGGCCTGTCTGGCGTTATCGGTTTTATAGTAATGGGGGTCATCGACCCCGACAATCCAGATCCGCTGCCCATTGCGGCTGATCTCCCACGAGTCGTTGATCAGCATGATGATGCCGCACTCCTCGAAATCGGGGGTCATTTCGATGCAGTCATGATTGCCCAGCACGCCGAGAATGCCATGGCGGGCCTTGATATGCGGCAGGAGCCGGCGCAGCTGCCGCAGGCAGGGCGCAATGGGGCCATAGGTTTTCATGCGGATGTCGCCGCCGATGAGACAGAGATCGGCATCTATGTTTTTCACTTTCTCAATAAGGATATCAGTCAGATTCTCCAGGCCGTCCAGGTGCAGATCGGTGAGGAGGAGAATGCGAAACCGGTCAAAGGAGTCAGGCAGGGACTCAAAGTGGAAGCTTGTTTCTTCCACCTGCACACGGAGGGCATTGCGCACCCCTGCCCCGTAGAGACCGGTCAGCCTGAACAGGCCGGCCAGAAAAACTTGGTGGGAAAGAAAAGAGGTCAGATTGAGCATCACCTGCCATCTGAACAGGGGAATATGGCAGGAGCGCCACTCACGGAAACGGACAGGCGAGCGGATCAGGCGGGGGTAGTTTTTCTGCGGCGGACGATAGGTCACATGGTTCCAGAAATACGATCCGGCAAACGACACGGGGATAAAACACAAGAGAATGGCGATGAGCTGCCCCGCGGTCAGGGGCATGAAAAAGCTGAGGAAAAGGGCAGGGAAAAGCGCTTCGAAAAGTTGATCAAGGGCGATAACGGTCGTGCCGCTGGACAGCCGAACGCGGCGCTTGATAAAACTGGACAGGAGGTCGCCGGCCATGGCCAGCAGGGCCGCACCGGCGGCCTGCCACCAGGTCAGCCCCAGCAGGGGGGAAACAGCGGTACCGCCCAGCAGGCTGACGATGATGCCGCGGATGGTTTTATTGGGACCAAGGAGCGGCTGCCGGTCAAACCAGCGCAAGCCGCCGTCAACCGGGCTTGCCAGGCTCTCCCGCCAGAGCAGATTGGCCAGGGGCGGCAGGAAATTGACCCACAAGAGAAAAACAACAATTTTGACGACAAGGGGCACTCGTCTTCTCTCCTTCTGATCCTGGCGGCATGCATCGCCGGATACGCCGGACGCCCTATCGTGCTAAGGGAGATGGAAATATAAATTAACGTTTATCGTTATCGTCATGCCCGAATGGTTTTGTCGGGCATCCAGCGAAGATCCTGGATTCCCGCTAAACAGCATTGCGGGAATGACGGCGCGTTGAGACTCGATAACCGGTGTACTTATAATTGCCGAGTCCCTAAGAGCGGTAATCCGCGTTGATCCTGATATAATCGACGGACAGGTCGCAGGTATAGACTGTGGCCTCGGCAGGACCTGCTTTGAGGTCAATGACCACGGCAAAGGCCTGCTGTTTCAGGATGCGGGTGGCCAGCTTCTCCTGCTCGGCTCCCAGTCCCAGGCCGTCACGGACCATCAGCACCTCATCAAAGGAGATATCGACCAGGTCCGGGTCAAAATCGATGCCGGCGCGGCCCAGGGCGGCAATGATGCGGCCCCAGTTGGCATCCTCGCCGAAAAAGGCGGTTTTCACCAGGCTGGAATTGGCCACGGTGCGGGCGGCCTGATCAGCCTCCGCCACGCTGGCCGCCCCCTTGACCTGCACGGTGATGAGCTTGGTGGCCCCTTCACCGTCCTTGACGATCTGCAGGGCGAGATCGAGACAGAGCTCATCGAGAGCCTGCCGGAAACATGCGGCGTCCGCACTGTCCAGGCGCTCGATTGCCGCATTGCCGGCCTGGCCGTTGGCCAAGAGCAGCACGGTGTCATTGGTGCTGGTATCGCCGTCCACGGTGACCGCGTTGAAGGAGTGGGCCACACTCTGGCGCAGCATCTCCTGCAGCACCTCGTGCTGCACCGCGGCATCGGTGACGATGAAGCTCAGCATGGTGGCCATGTTGGGCATGATCATGCCGGACCCCTTGGCCAGGCCGAGCAGGGTGATCTTTTTCCCCGCGAGTTCCACCACCCGCCGGGCGGTCTTGGGCACCGTATCGGTGGTCATCATGGCCCGGGCCACATCCGCGAAGCCATCCTGGCGTAAAGACCCGGCCAGCGGCGCCATGCAGTTCTCGAAAATGGCGAGATCAAGCTGCTGGCCGATGACGCCGGTGGAGGCGACCAGCACCAGCTCACCGGCGATGCCGAGCTGCCCGGCCGCCAGGCGCGCGGTGCCCCGGGCCAGCTCCATGCCCGCCTGGCCGGTGCAGGCATTGGCAATGCCGCTGTTGACGATGATGGCTTGGGCCCGGCCGTCCCGCAGATATTCCATGTCCAGCAGCACCGGAGCCGCCTTCACCTTGCTGGTGGTGAAAACCCCGGCCGCCGCCGCCGGCGTCTCTGAATAGATCAGGGCCACATCCAGCCGGTCCTTGCCCCGGATGCCCGCCTTGACCGCTGCCGCCTTGAAACCTGGAACAGTGAGTGTTTTGTTCATTTGGGTTGTTTGGGTTTATTGAGTTTATTGGGTTGCTTGGGTTGCTTGGGTTTATGGGGTTGCGTCAGCCTGCCCCTTCCGCCTTGTGTCTTCAGTCTTCTGTCTTCTGACTTCTGTCTCCTGGCCCCTGTCACCTACTCCGTCTCGCCGCAGCACTTCTTGTATTTCTTGCCGCTGCCGCAGGGACAGGGGGCATTGCGGCCCACCTTCGGCACCTCCCGGCGCGGCTGCTTCTTTTTGTCTCCCGCCTGCTGTTCGTCGCTGCGCAGCATCTCCATCTGCTGCTGCTTGCGGCGCCGTTCCGCCTCCAGTTCCTCAACCTCCTCTGGTCTGGCCAGCTGGACACGGAGCAGGGTGGAGACCGTCTTCTCCTTCACTCGCTGCATCAGCTCGGTAAACATCTTGTAGCCTTCCTTCTTGTACTCATCCAGCGGGTTCTTCTGCCCGTAACCGCGCAGGCCGATGCCCTCTTTCAGGTGGTCCATGCTCAGCAGATGATCCTTCCAGAAGGTATCGACAATCTGCAGGAGGATCACCCGCTCCAGATGGCGCATGTTCGCCTCGCCCACCTCCAGCTCCTTGGCGGCGTAAGCGTCCTTGACGATCTGCAGCAGCTTCTCTTCAAAGGCGGCGGCCTTCAGCCCCGCCCGCTCGCCCTCGTCCCAGTTGAGGTACACGCCCATGGTGGCCAGGGCCCGCTCATGGATCAGATCCCATTCCCACTCCTCGGAGGGGAACTTCTCGTCGCACAGCTCCTGGGTGACGGCGGCGCACAGGTCAACCAGCATATCACTGATGATCTCCTTGACGCTCTCCGAGCCGAGCACCTCGCGCCGCTGCTTGTAGATCACCTCGCGCTGCATGTTCATCACATCATCGTATTCCAGCAGGTGCTTCCTGATATCGAAGTTATGGCCCTCCACCTTGCGCTGGGCGTTCTCGATGGCCTTGGAGATCATGTTGTGCTCGATGGGTTCATCCTCCTCCATGCCCAGCTTGTCCATGATGCCGGCAATGCGGTCGGAGCCGAAGATGCGCAGCAGATCATCCTCGAGCGACAGATAGAAGCGGGAGGAGCCGGGGTCGCCCTGGCGGCCGGAGCGGCCCCTGAGCTGATTGTCGATGCGGCGGGACTCATGCCGGCCGGTGCCGAGAATATGCAGGCCGCCCAGGGCAGCCACCCCTTCGCCCAGCTTGATGTCCGTGCCGCGGCCGGCCATGTTGGTGGCAATGGTCACCCTGCCCTTCTGACCAGCCTCGGCAACGATCTCGGCCTCCTGGGCATGGTGCTTGGCATTGAGCACCGAGTGGGGAATGCCCTCTTTTTTGAGCAGATTGGACAGCATCTCCGAGATCTCGATGTTGACCGTGCCCACCAGCACGGGCTGACCCTTGGTATGCAGCTCCTTGATCTCCTTGACCACCGCCCGGAACTTGGCCTTGGCGTTTTTATAGATGACGTCGGCATAATCAATCCTGACCATATCCTGGTGGGTGGGGATGACCGTCACCTCGAGGTTGTAGATCTTCTTGAACTCGGCCGCCTCGGTGTCCGCCGTGCCGGTCATGCCGGCCAGCTTCTTGTACATGCGGAAATAATTCTGGAAGGTGATGGAGGCCAGCGTCTGGTTTTCCCGTTCGATCTTGACCCCCTCCTTGGCCTCCAGCGACTGATGCAGCCCATCGCTGTACCGCCGGCCCGGCATGGTGCGGCCGGTGAACTCGTCGACAATGACCACCTCGCCGTTCTGCACCAGGTAATCAATATCCCGGGTGAACAGATGGTGGGCCTTCAGCCCCTGGTTGAGGTGGTGCAGGAGTTCGATATTCTTCGGGTCATAGAGGTTTTCCACGTTCAGCAGCTTCTCGCCCAGGGCCACGCCTTCCTCGGTCATGGCGAGAGACCTGGCCTTCTCATCAATCTCGTAATGCACCTCTTTCTTGAAATGCGGGATGATCTTGTTGACGTGATGATAGAGTTCGGTGGACATTTCCGAGGGACCGGAGATGATCAGCGGGGTGCGGGCCTCATCAATGAGAATGCTGTCCACCTCGTCGACGATGGCGTAATAATGCTCGCGCTGGCAGTAATCCTCCAGCCGGAACTTCATGTTGTCGCGCAGGTAGTCAAAGCCGAATTCGTTGTTGGTGCCGTAGGTGACGTCCGCCTGGTAGGCGGCCCGGCGCTCGGCATCGTCCAGACTGTGCAGGATGGTGCCCACGGACAGGCCGAGAAAATTGTAGATGCCGCCCATCCATTCGCTGTCGCGCCTGGCCAGATAATCATTGACCGTGACCACGTGCACGCCCTTGCCGGCCAGGGCATTGAGATACACCGGCAGGGTGGCCACCAGGGTCTTGCCCTCACCGGTCTTCATCTCGGAGATTTTACCCTGGTGCAGGATAATGCCGCCCACCAGCTGCACGTCATAGGGCCGCAGGCCCAGCACCCGTACCGAGGCCTCCCTGGCCACGGCAAAGGCTTCCACCAGCAGATCGTCCAGGGCCTCCCCCTTCTCCAGCCTGCCGCGGAATTCCACGGTTTTGGCCTTCAGGGCGGCATCGTCCAGCTTCTGCATCTCCGGTTCGAGCCGGTTGATCCTCTCCACCAGGGGCTGAATCTTCTTCAGCACCCGGTCGTTTCTGCTACCAAAAAACTTAGTCAGTACCTGTCCAATCATGAAAACTCCTTACCCCTGGCTCTGCCAGATCATTGCCTCTTCGTTGCAGTCCGGAAATTTGGGGCAGTTGATGCAGTCGCTCCAGACCTTATGGGGCAGCTCTTTTTTATCGATGGGTGTAAAGCCGAGGCTGGCGAAAAAACCCGGCTGATAAGTCAAGGTAAATACCCGGTGAATGCCGAAGGTCTCCGCTTCCGCCAGACAGACGGACACCAGCCGGGAACCGATGCCCTGCCGCTGGAAATTTTCGTCAACCGCCAGGGAACGTATCTCGGCCAGGTCCTCCCAGCAGATATGCAGGGCCCCGACCCCGACGATGCGGTCAACGCCGCCTTCCGGCTGCACAAAAACATGGAAATCACGCAGCTGATCATAGAGAGAACTGAAGGATCTCCCCAGCAGCAGACCTTTGTTGGAAAAATGCTGCAGCAGATGATAAATCGCCTTCACATCCTCCATACGGGCATTACGAATCATTGGGTTATTGGGTTTGTTGGGTTTATTGAGTTAATTGGTTTGTTGAGTTTGTTGGGTTATTGAGTTAATTGGGTTTGTTGGGTTTATTGGGTTTGTTGGGTTTATTGAGTTTATTGGGTTTATTGAGTTTGTTGGGTTTAACTCAAGCAACCCAACAAACCCGAGCAACTCAACAAACCCAATAACTCAACAAACCCAAGCAACCCGAGCAACTCACTGGACCTTGGCGGCCGGCAGCAGGGTCACATAGGCCCGCACATCTTCTTCGCTCTCCAGGCGGGCGGCGACCTCATTGGCAGCCGCCAGCTTCTCGAACCTGCCGACAAAGACCCGGAAGGCATCGGCGCCCTCCTCGGGCGGCAGAAAAAAGGCGTCCTGCCCCTTGGCCTGCCAGCCCAGCACATCGCGCTGCGCCTTTTTCTTATCGCGAAACGAACCAACCTGCAATGAAAAGAATGACGGCTCGCTCCGGGCTTCCGCGCCTGTCCCGTTTGTCTCCTTGCCCAATCCTGCCTCGGCAAGGGGTTCGACCGGCGGCGGGGGAGGCGTCACGCCCTGCTCCCGCACCGTGGCCCTGCCCTGCTGCCACAGCTCCGCGGCCATTTTCGTCAGCATGTCCGGGCCCTTGCCGGGCTTGGACGGCAGCAGCACGGTCTGCCCGCTCCACACCCCCAGCAGAAACATCCACAGGAAGATGCAGAAACAGACCAGGCCCACCCCCAGCATGCCGCCGATGCCCAGCTCAATGCGGAAGGTGAACAATCTTTTTTTCTGTCTTTTTACCGCCATGCCCTTGTTACATGTGCTCGGGGGCACTCATGCCGAGCAGGGTCAAGCCGTTATGGAACACCGTGCGCAGCCCTTCACAGAACCAGAGACGGGCCCGGGAAAGCTCGGCATCGTCGGAAATGATCTTGTGGCGGTTATAGTAGCTGTGAAAAAGGCCGGCCAGTTCCTGCAGATAATAGACAATCTTGTGAGGGGCCAGTTCCCTGGCCGCCTCCAGCACCAGACCGGGGTAGGCGGCCAGGGCCTTGAGAATCTTCTGCTCCTCCGGCGTGGTCAGCAGGGCCAGGGGCGCGCTGGCCAGCTCGCCCCGCGCCACCCCCTTCTCCACGGCCTGGCGCTTGACGCTGACCAGCCGGGCATGGCCGTACTGCACGTAATAGACCGGATTTTCCTGGCTCTGCTTCTTGGCCAGCTCCAGGTCAAACTCCAGCTGGCTGTCCGCCTTGCGCATGAGAAAAAAGAAGCGGGCCGCGTCAACCCCCACCTCGTCCAGCAGCTCATCCACGGTGACGAAGTTGGCCTTGCGGGTGGACATCTTCACCTGCTGGCCGTCCCGCAGCAGGGTGACGAACTGGTGCAGGATGACCGTCACCTTGGAGTCATCATAGCCCAGGGCCCGGACCCCGGCCAGCACATCCGGCACCGTGGCGATATGGTCTGCGCCGAAGATATCCACCAGCCAGTCATAGCCGCGCCGGAACTTCTCCCGGTGATAGGCGATGTCAGGCAGCCGGTAGGTGGGCTCGCCGCTGCTCTTGATGATCACCCGGTCCTTGTCATGGCCGAACTGGGTGGTCTTGAACCAGACGGCGCCGTCCTGTTCATAAATCAGACCCCGCTCCCGCAGGGCCGCGACCACCTCGTCCACCAGCCCGTTTTCATAGAGGCTGTGTTCGTTATAGTAGCTGTCAAAGGTTACGTCGAAGCGCGTCAGGGTCTGATTGATGTCCACAAAGATCGCCTGTTCCGCCGCCTCCTTGAAGGGGGTGACTTCGACGGTATCTTTCAGGGAATCACCATATTTGTCCACAAGTCCCCTGGCAATGTCAAGAATATACTGACCCTGATAACCGTCTTCCGGAAACTCACCAGGCAGGCCGAGCAGCTCCAGATAGCGCGCCCGGGTCGATTCGCCCAGCACCCGCATCTGGCGGCCGGCATCATTATAATAATATTCCCGCTCCACCTCATAACCGCTGGCGGAAAGCAGCCGGGCAATGGCGTCGCCCAGCGCCGCCTGGCGGCCGTGGCCCACGCTTAAGGGTCCGGTGGGATTGGCGCTGACAAACTCCACCAGCACCCGCTGGCCGTTTTTCTCCGTGGCTAGGCCGTAGCCTTCCCCTTGGGCCAGCACCTCCGGGATGACCGACTGCCAGACCGCATCCCGGATAAAGAAATTGACAAAACCCGGCCCGGCTACCTCGACCTTGCTGAACAGGCTCTCTTCCCGACCCAGCAGAGCGGCCAGCGATTCCGCGATCTGGCGCGGATTGACTTTTCTGCCGGTGGCCTTTTTTTCGCAGCCGGCAATGACCATGGCCGCATTGGTGGCGAAATCGCCCTGGCCTTCAAACTTCGGGTCCTCCACCGCGTAGCCGCCGCCGGCCGCAGCCGACCACAGCCCCTGTTCCACGCCGGCCTGGAAGCACTCATCAAGAATGGTTTTAATACGTGATTTTATCATAATAGCTAGCTAGGTTTTTAGTCTGTAGTCTGTTAGACTGCTGCCGCGCAGCCTGTCATCCTGCTCCTGCCCCTTCTGTACACCTGCGCAGTCACTTCGGCTCCTCTTCTTCCGCTACATAGACCCGGGGATTGCTGTTGCCAAACAGACAGAGGACCTCGTAATTGATGGTGCCCATCCAGCCGGCCACCTCTTCGGCGCTTATCCGCTCGCCCTGCTGGGCGCCCAGCAGCACCACTTCATCACCGGCAACAACGCCGGGGATATCCGTCACCTCGATCATGGTGACGTTCATGCATATCCTGCCGCGCTGGGGGGCCCGCCGGCCCCGGACCAGCACCTCGGCCCGGTTGGACAGGACGCGCAGAAAGCCGTCGTTGTAGCCCAGCGGCAGGACCGCCAGCCTGCCCGGCCGGCTGGTCACAAAGGTATGGCCGTAACTGACGCCGGTGCCGGCCGGCACCTCCTTCACCTGGATGATCCTGCTCTTGAAGGACATCACCGGTTTTAACCCGTCCCCGCCGGCCCAGGCGTCATTTCCGGCCGCACAGCCATAGAGGGCAATGCCCGGCCGCACCAGATCCCAGTGCACGTCCGGGTAGCGCAGCAGGGCCGCTGAATTGGCGATGTGGGCGGCCATGCCGCTCTCCCCCGCTCTGCCGGCCCGTTTGAGCACCTCGGCAAACAGCCGGTTCTGCTCCTGGCTGGGCCCGCTGTCAGCCGTATCGGCCATGGGGAAATGGCTCATCACCCCGGCCAGATAAACACCCTCCTGATCCAGCAGAAAGGCGACAAAGCCGGCAACCTCGGCCGGCAGAATCCCCAGCCGGCCCATGCCGGTATCCACCTTGAGATGGACCCCGATGCGGATGCCGGTCTGACAGGCCAGGCGGGAGATCGCCGCCACCTGCCGCCGGTCAAAGACTACCGGCTGCAGACCGTGCCGCGTCACCTCCGGCAGCGAGTCCTGGTCCGCCCCGAGAAAGACGACGATGTCGCCCTTGATGCCGGCCTGCCTGAGCAGCACCCCTTCATGCACTTCGGCCACACCGAAGGCCGTCACCCCCTCTCCCTGCAGGGTGCGGGCCGCGGCAAGCATGCCATGGCCGTAGGCGTCCGATTTCACCACCGCCAGCATCCTGGCGCCGGGGGCCAGCCGCCGCCGCAGGACCCGGCAGTTATGCCGCAGGGCCGCCAGGTCAATCTCAACCCAGTGGGAATTCATGCCTTGCGCACCCACGCCTGCCAGATAACCCGGCTGGCCACCAGCAGCCCCCAGCCCACCGCTGTAATGACGAAAGCGTAGATATGGTGGGCGAGGTGGGAGGTACGCAGAAATCTGCCCAGGAAAATCATGACCAGGATCACCCCCCAGGCCTTGAAAGAAAAAACACCGCCCAGACAGGAACTGTCACCGCGCAGAAGAATGCGGCTGATATTTTTTCTGGCGCTCTTTTCAAACACCAGCAGACCCTTGGCCGTGCCCAGGGCCAGCGCCGCCGTAACCATCACATAGTGATCTCCTTCGACCAGAATCCTGCCGCCGCGCACCAGCAGAAAAAGGCCGACCACCGACCAGAAAAGAGCGCCGGCAAGCAAAAGGGTTTTGCGGGATACGGAGGGTTTGAACTTTGCGAGCACGTCTGTGGACTTTGTATATAACCCGTTTTTACGGGCAGAGGCACAAAAAAAGATAGGCCCACCTTCTTGGGTAAGAAGACAGGCCTAATCAACCGGAAGGATATTCTGCAAAACTTACATCATACCTCTGTTACGGTGATGGCGCCTTCGGGACATACCTCGACGCAGGTCTCGCAGCCAAGACATTCGTCAGCATTAACCGGCTCAGCTTTGCCGTCAACCAGCTCGTAAACCTGAGCAGGGCAAGCGTTTACACACTCTTCATCGCCGACGCATTTGTCTTTATCCACAACAACTTCCCACATAATATTACCTCCTGTTTACATGAAGAAAATTCTTTTGGGCGTAACTCAAACCCAGCGCTAACCAACTTTATTTTTTCCTTAAATGACAAAAATCTCCATAAATTTGTAATTCCATTAAATCATAGCCCTCTATTTGTCAACACAATTTTTAAGCGATTGACCTTCGTGTCCCAATATTTTAAATAGCAGTGAAATCGTTTAATTTCTGCTTATTTAGATAGGCAATCCCTTTTCCCAGCCAACGGAGCAACCATGAAAACAAAGAAGCAAGCCAGACAGGCCAAGGGTTCAGCGACACTTGTCGCCCAGAAGTCCGAAGAGGCGATGATCGCCGGCATCCTGGAGGGCAGCCCCGACGGCATCGGCGTGGCGGTGATCAGACTTGATTGCGGCTGTCGCAAGATGGCGGCCGTGGACAAAAACGGCGACCCGGCCAGCAAGGTCATCATTTACCGCGACCAGGCGGAATCCATCTGTGATCAATGCAAGGCGGACAACGGTGCGTTCGTCCGGGTGAAGGAGGAGTTCATCCACTGGGTTGAGCCGGCGCCTGAGGAGGCCACCCGGCAGATGATCATGGCCAAGGTGCTGGGCACGCGCCCCACCCATTGACCACTCCCGGTGATATGCGGCCTCACTCTCCGGCGCTTCTGGATGAAAGGCCGCCCCGGCAACCCGTGGCCCCAGCGTCCGGGGATGATCCTGTTCCCCGGGGGGCTGCCGGCTCCGGCTGACAAACGCCATCCCGCCGTGCCGGACGGGCATCGAGCCTGCCCGGCTCTCAGTGCCGGCCCTATTTTTGCAAGAACTGCCAATGAAATAATACTCGAAATAATCCCCTGCATAATGCTATATACATTCGACGTCTCCGCATCACCGATCCCACTTGAGGAGGATGGAATATATGAAGAATACACGCAGCAGGTTCTTTCTGCTGGCCGCCTGCCTTATCCTGACGGCTTTTCCCGCGGGAGTGGCCCGGGGGGTTGCCCCTGCTCCCATGGACATCATGAAGGGAGTGGTTGCAGAGGTCTTCCATACCCTGCAGGCGTATCCGGTGTCCGGCCCGGCTGAGAACCTGCCCAAAAGACGGGAAGAGATCCGCAAGATCATTGACAGCCATTTTGACGCCCGGGAGATGTCCCAACGGGCCCTGGGCAGATACTGGAAAGAGATTTCCGAGGAAGAGCGGCAGGAGTTCACCAGGCTTTTCTACTGGCGGCTCTACAATTTTTATATCATGCGGCTGGAGGCCTATTCCGACCAGAAGGTCATCTATGACAAGGAACTGGTCAGAGGCAACGTGGCAGCCGTCTATACCCAGGTAAGCAGCAGGAAATACCCGCAGTTCGACATCGAATACCGGCTCAAGCAGGCCGGTGACGACTGGAAAATCTATGACGTGATCATCGAAGGGGTGAGCCTGGTGGCCAATTACCGCAGTCAGTTCAACAGCTTCCTGGGCCGGAAAACATTCAACGAACTATTGAAGGCCCTGCGCGAGAAGACCCCGGAGGATTCGCTGCAGTAAGCCGTTGTGCAAAAATAACTGCTACATTGAAATGCTACAGACGGCATAAGGGGCCGTAACGAAACAGCGCGAAAAGAATGTATTCTTAACGGCCCCTCAGTCCCTGGCCGGACAACCGCGCAAAATTGCTTTTTACAAGGCGAACATGATGGAGATGCCCACCGAGCAGCAGAACAGGGTGATCAGCGTAAAAAAGATGATGAGAAATCCTTTGCCCGAGGCGCCGTATCTCGCCACCTTGGGGCTGTGCATGGTCACCGCCACCGCGTTGACGTAGAAAGTCAGCACGGAAAACAGCCATAAGGAGAGCAGCAGGACAATGGCGTTTTCATGGCCCGGCTCCTCCAGCCAATCCTTGCCGACATGGACCATCACCGCGAAAATCATCACGGTCACCAGGCAGGTGATCCAGAGATACACCCGCTTCTCATACAGCCGTAAAACGATCTGTTTCAGCATAGCAGTAAAGTGTTATCGAAGGGCTGGAACATAACCCTTTCCGTCATCTCGTGATCATGAAGTAAGAAACGCCGGGCAAAAAACCTGCAACCCGCCGAAAAAAAATCAACAATGGACAAAGCGCGGTCCGCCTGGCAGCAGGCTTTTCGGCTGGCCGCCGAAGTCGGGCCAGTCAATATTCTCCCACCACAGGTCATTGCCCTGCCAATATTGCAGAAAACGACTCGCCCCATTGATCACCGAATGGAGCGGATCAGCGGCAATGCGGACCTCCAGGCCGGTTTTTGCCCCGATCAGCCGGTCAATCCCCTTGATGCAGGCCCCGCCGCCGGTCAGACAAATTCCCGGCTCCACTATTTCGCGGGCAACACGATCTGGAAGTTTCCGCAGGCCGGACTCGATCATTTTCAGCATTTTCGCCAGCACCGGCTCCAGGGCGCTGTGGATTTCCGCGTGTTGGACCTCGATGCTCACTTCCCGCCTTTTGACCATATCCAGACCCTCGGCGTTTATTGACCTGCAGGCCGCCGGCGGCGCTGGCGAGAACGAAGCGATTTCATGGGTCAGCCGTTCCATCTCGGCAGGGTAGAGGCAGACTTTGTAGCGCGCCATGACGGCATTGCGCACCGCTTTCTGCAGATCACTGCAGGCCACCCGCACCGCTGAGGCGAAGATGAGGCAGCCGTTGCGGATGACAGCCATGTCGGTAACTCCCTCGCCGATATCGATGAGAACCTGCGAGGATGGCCGGGTGACATCGATGCCGGCGCCGATTGCCGCAGCCCATACCTCCGGAATGATGGCCACATGCGAGGCGCCGGCGCGCATGATTGCCTCGGCAAGAAGTTTGCGTTCTTTTTCCGTGGTATCGGTCGGCGCGCAGGCCAGGGATGCCGGTTGCCGCAATCCCCTGCGGGTTCGCTTCACCAGCGGTTTTAATAAAGAAACCGCATTATGGATATCAACAATGACCCCGCCGCGCAGGGGCATGGAGACAAATCGGCTGTTCAGATACGACATGTATTTGTCCGAGCCGTTCGTTTTCCTGTTATGCTGAATATGACGGATAAAGGAAGGTTCTTCGGCGATGCCGCCGAGTCCGGCGGCATAGATGCGGGTGTTGGCCGTGCCAAGATCAATGGCGATGTTTGGCGTTGCCACAAATTGTTTTAATTTTGCGAACATATATCATTCCTCGCCGGGCCGCCGGCATACTCCCGGGCCCTGGCCACCAGGGCCGGCGCCCACTGCGGGGTGCCTACCGCATGCACATGGGTATACAGGGCCAGCACGTTTTTATAGATCAGCCCGTCCCGGCCGTCGACAAAGCCCACCCCCCGCTGCATGTCAAAACCAAGGGCCTCGGCCGGGCCGGGCCAGGACGCCACCCTGCTGTAGCGGAACTCGTGGCCCTTGATCTGGGTACCCGGCGCATAAAAGGGATTGCCGTTTCTTGCCACCAGCACCGAATAGCCATGGGCCTGGGGCTTTTTTTCCAGGGTGAACTGCACCGGGAAAAGTCCGACCAGGGGATACTCCTCGCCCTCCAGGGTGATTTTTTCGCCCAGATAAATGAGCCCGCCGCATTCCGCGTAAATGGGCAGGCCCTGCCGGGCCAGCTGCCTGATCGACTGGCGGAACGAGCCGTTGTCGGCCAGCAGCCGGGCGCTGGTTTCCGGAAAGCCGCCGCCGATGTAAAGAGCGTCCACGGCCGGCAGCTCCTTCGCCAGCATGGAATTGATCTCCACCAGCTCCGCCCCGCACCGCGTGAGCGCCAGCAGGTTTTCCGGGTAATAGAACTGAAAGGCGGCGTCGCGGATGACGCCGATGCGCACCGGCCGGCCGCCGGCGCTGCCGCACTCCTGCTGGCCGGGCTGCATGACCGGGGTGGCCATCAACGCCTCCACCGCCGCCAGGCTGACGCTTTTGTCGATGGTCTCCGCCAGCAGCTGCAGGGCCTCCTCAGAACCGTCATATTCCTGGAATGGGGTGACCCCCAGGTGCCGCATGGGAAAGATGTCCTTTTTCATCCGGCGGATGGCGCCCACGACCGGGATGCCCGTGTATTTCTCCACCGCCTCCCGGACGATCTGCTCATGACGGGCGCTGCCGATGCGGTTGAGCACCACGCCGGCAATGTTGACCCGCTCATCAAGCAGCTTGCAGCCGAGCACCAGGGCGGCCACGGTGCGGGTGGTCTTGGTGCAGTCCACCACCAGCAGCACCGGCAGCCCGAGCCGGCAGGCCAGTTCCGCCGTACTGTATGTGCCGCTGGCGTCCACCCCGTCATGGAGGCCGCGGTTGCCCTCCACGATGACAAAATCGTTACCCGCGGCATGTTCGGCAAAGGAGGAGAGCATGGCCTGCTCCTCCATCAGATACGGATCAAGATTAAAGCAGGGACAACCGGCGGCAAGGCTGAGCCAGCCGGCATCAATGTAATCCGGCCCCTTTTTGAAGGGGACCACCCGGTGACCCCGGCGGGCCAGCAGGGCCACCAGCCCCACCGCTACCACGCTCTTGCCTGATCCCCCCCCGAGTCCGGCCACGACCAGCCCCCGGGGAAGTCCTGTGTTCTCAGCCACGCACAACTCCGTTTCCACTTAAAATCCACTGCTGTTTTCCGCCATTGCCGCTCTTGATTCATGCCACTCAACCGATACAAAGTCAAGGAAGCAATAAAAAGCGGATAAATCTTTTCCCTAATTTCCTCATTAACTTGAAATTCTTTGTATTCATGGTTAAATTCAACCAACTTGAAAAATGGCAACACAGACTGCTCCTCCTGGCGCGCAATCGCTCCGGATCAATGTTTGCTCCTCCTCCCGGTTATTGTCCCGGAGTGCGGTTCCGACCAAAAAAAATTATGATCATAAGGAATTCCCATGGCCGACAAGCAACTGAACGAAGACCTCTCCAAAGTGATAGCGGAGATGGAGCAGAAATGCACGGAACATCCCGAATCCATTATGGCCCATCATCATCTGGCCCTGGTTTACCGCAAAGCCGGCCGGCACAATGATGCCATCAGGGAGCTGAAAAGATGCCTGGAAATTGATGAACAATCGGCTGAGGCCTACATCAATCTCGGCGCCGTCTACTTTGAACTCGGCAAACTGGACGAGGCGCTGCAGGCCAACAAGATGGCCCTGCTCCATGCCCCGAACCCGGCCCAGGCCCATACCAATATCGGGCTGATCATGCAGCAGAAAGGCGAGCAGGACAAGGCCATCGAGGCCTACACCAAGGCCACCCACCATGATCCGAAACTGGCCTTTGCCTGGGTGAATCTCGCCTCGGCGCAGATCATGGCCGGCAACTTCGCTGAAGCGCTGGCTGCCGCCAAAAAAGCGGTGGAGCTGGACCCGAACTTCCCCATGTCCCACAATAATCTGGCGGTGGCCTATTATTACAGCAAGGATTTCCCGGCAGCCAGAAAAGCCATTGACGAGGCAATAAAGCGCGGCTACCCGGTGGACCCCAATTTCATCAAAGCCGTTAACGAAGAACACTGATCATGGCCAAAAACCCGAATATCAAGGTGCGGCCCTGGTGCCCGTTCTGCGGTCAGGATGTCGACGAGCCCCGCGAACCCGTGCAGCGGAAAATGAATGAGTTCAAGGTCGGCACCTGCCAGTGCGGCGCCGTTTACACCTCGGACCCCAGCGGCTTCAATGTGGGATCAGCCATGGTGGAGTGCCTGGTCTATGCCTGCGACGACAACTGGGATTTTGCCTGGGAACTGACGGCGGACGAAGATTATCTCACCGGCCGCATCGACAATTACGACGAACAGACCCACCAGGTCTATGAGACGAAGACCGTGGAAGGACGCAAGGTGCGGGGCGTCCTTTACTTTATCCGCCTGACCCGTGACTTTGCCGAACTGTCCAGGAAGCTTAAAGACCACAAACAGAAAACCGACGAACAGCTGCTTAAACCGGCGACCAGGACCGTCATTCCGCCGATGGAGCCTGCCCGCGATCCCAAGCGCAGGAAAAAGAAGGCGGACAAGGCGGAGATAGAGCGACTGGTCTTTGCCGGCGATATCGACAGCCTGGTTGATTTCGCTTTTGACGACGCCAAGACGATCCGGTTCATGCAACGTCTGCTCTATGACCCGGACGAGGCGAAACGCTGGTTCTGCGCCCATGTGATCGGCCAGGTCTGCGCCAGGCTGTCCACCAGAAAACCCGGGGTGGTCAGCGATCTGCTGAACAGGATGTATGAGGCGTGCACGGATTCTGCCGCCACCCACTGGGGTCTGCTGGAGACCATTGGCTCCATCATTGCCGCCAGGCCGGACATCTTCGGCGGTTTTGCCCGCCATCTGCTCATGTACCGCGGAGTCCCCTCGAGCCGGGTCCAGGTGCTGTGGGCCATGGGCGCCATAGCCGAAAAAAGCCCGGAAGTTGTGCGCGGCACCCCCATTTACAGCGTTTTCCCTTATGTCAACATTCCTGACCCGCTCACCCGCGGCCATGCCATCCGGCTGGCCGGACGCATCAAGGCCCTGGAACTCAAAGGGGCAATTGAAAAACAGGTGGAAGATACGACCCCGGTCACCATTTACGAAAACGGCCTGCCCGTCCGGACCACGGTGGGCGAACTGGCCAGACAGGCCCTGGCATTGATGACCGACTCCGCAGCTGATTAACCAGAGCAAACAGATATTTTGGAGACCATAATGAAGGATTTACACATGTATAACCCTGAGCAGAAACAGGCAGATAAGAGCCAGGCGCGTCTTGACTATGAGGAGGGGCTTGAACTGCTGAAAAAGAAGGAAACGGCCCAGGCGGCCAACCTGTTTCACAACGCCCTGATCGGCTTTGAACAGGAGAAGGACGTCAACGGCATTGCCAATGCCACGGACAAGCTTGGCGACATCTGCGCCGAACGCGGCGATTTCGACAAGGCCCTGCAGCACTATGACCGGGTTATCGCCATCTGCCAGGAGCAGGGGGACAGCATCAGCGTTTTTTCACTGGACAAAAAAAAGGCGAAACTCCATGCCGACTGCGGCAGACATGAGCAGGCCATCAACATGTATCTCGACATCATCGACCAGTATCAGGCCATGCGCAACCCCAAGGGCACGGTTGAGACCCTGGAAACCCTGGCCCAGATCTACCTGGATGCCGGCAGGCGGGAAATGGCGGCTGACTGTTACCGCACGGCCGCAGCAATCCACGCCAATTATAAACATAATCGCCATGCCGAGGCGCTGAACCAGAAGGCCGAGGAAGTGCTGGCACACGCCTGAGACAAGATTCATCAAGCCAATAAAAAAACGCCTGTTCGCATGAACAGGCGTTTTTTATTTTGAACCCGCGGAGCGAGAAAAACTTGCTTATTTACTTATTTATCCGATTCTGCCTTGTCTCTCGTTTCCTCGTTCTTGATCCTGGAGGGCAGCGCATACATGGTCGTGCTGCCGCTTGACCAGAACATCAGCTTTTGTTCTTTCACCAGCTCGTTGGCGACGTTTTTGATAACCCGCGGAGAGGATGCCGGATCGCACTCGTATAAATCCTTGATATACAACTGTGGTTTCGGAGCTTTCGTTGCCTTCTCAATAATTGCTGCCTTTAATTCATCTTTACTTAACGCCATGTCACTTACTCCTTTTGTCGTATGTGGTCCAGGTAAGCTTTCAATCTTCAACAGACAGCGGGCAGCAGAACCGTGAAGCTCTGCTGCCCTCAGAATACCTGACTACTGAAAGGCAGTCAATTACTTAATGTGGCTGGTGAACTTGAACTGTGTTGAAGTTCTCCAGGTATCGTAAGCCAGACGGTAGTCATCAATTGACTTGATTGTAAAAGGAATACCTGTTTTTTCAAAGAATTTTTCCCAGCCGATTCTTTCTGCCCACTCGCCGACACGCTCATACTTACGGGCGTCTTTGGCATAGACATCGACGATGTTCTTAACCGCGGCAACAGTCTCGGGCCAGCGCGGCGGGGTGTTGGGCAGGAAGGGAATAACCAGCTTGGAGAATTTGGGCATGGCCCGGGAGTTGGAAACCTTGCCGCCGACCAGAATGGCGATACCGTCACCTTCCGGATCCGCCAGCGGCATGGCCGGGCACATGGTGTAGCAGTTACCGCAGAACATGCAGCGCTCGGCGTTAACCTTGACGGATTTTACTTCCTCGCCCTTGCTGTTGGTAGCCTTGATGGGCTTGACAGCTCCCAGCGGACAGGCGGAAATGGCCAGCGGCAGTTCGCACAGGCCGGAGATCGCATCATGGTCGATCATTGGCGGTTTGCGGTGGATGCCGAGGATAGCGATGTCGGAAGCATGTACGGCGCCGCACATGTTCAGACAGCAGGCCAGAGCAACACGCACCTGGGCGGGCAGGGTCATGCTGGTGAAGTAATCAAACAGCTCATCCATAACGGCCTTGACCACACCGGAAGCATCCGTGGCCGGGGTATGGCAGTGTACCCAACCCTGGGTATGCACGATGGCGGAGACGCTGGCGCCGGTCGCGCCGATCGGGAATTTGTTGCCGCGGCTCTTCAGATCGTCAAGCAGGGGCTGCACCTTGGCTTTGCTGTCAACCATGAACTCAACGTTGTTCCTGGTGGTCCAGCGTACATAACCGCCGCAATGTTTATCAGCGATATCGCAGATCTCGCGGATATGGTCAATACTGATCAGACGGGCGGCGCCGACGCGCACGGTCCAGCACTCATCGCCGCTCTCGGCCTTGTGCATCAGCACGCCGGGCTGGGTGATTTCATGATAGAGCCATTTGCCGAAATTCTTCTGGATAACCGGCGGCATCAACTCACCATAATGTGGCGGACCAAGATCGGTGATTCTGTCTTCCATCGGTTTATCTGGATTGTAACCCATATGTCTACCTCCTTATCTTGCAGTAAGTAAAGTGCTTATAGATATTATTTATGAGGAGCGATTATCACTGTGCGTGACGTTTACGGAACTCTCTGATATCACGCTCCCAGCCGCCTTCAACCTCTTCTTCCTGCCAGAAAATGTACGGGTTGGAGCGAGGCTCTCTCACATGCTGCGGCAACGGCTCAACTTCCATAACCTTGAGGAAGGTAGGCAGCCCGACACGCTGAATGGTCTCACCGACACGCTCACGGTTCTTGCCGACTTCCATCCACCAATCCCAGATCTTCTCGATATTTTCAGTAACCGCTTCATATTCACTGTCAGCATCGACCTTGACAAAGGGGATGATCATGGTGGCGAACTGGGCGCCTTCGAGGATCGGGGCCTTGGCGCCGACGCAGATGGTGGCGCCCTGCTCAAGACCGGGACGCAGTGCGCGCGGCATGACGTTGATGCAGTGCATGCAGCGGGTGCATTCCTTGTTGTCGATCTTCAGGGTGTCGCCTTCCATCCACATGCAGTTGGTGGGGCACAGATCGAGAACCTCTTTCTGGATGTCGAATTTACCCCAGTCACGACCGGCATGGGCGCCGCCGTTGGAGGGGAATTCGCCTTTGATGTAACCCTTTACCGCAGCCTGATCGATGCGGATGTCATCCTTCCAGGAGCCGATAACGGCAAAGTCGGAACGGGCGATGGCGGCAACGCAGTCATTGGGGCAGCCGGACATCTTGAATTTGAATTTGTAGGGGAAGGCCGGACGATGGAGCTCGTCCTGGTATTTATTGGTCAGAAAGTGGCACAGGGCCTGGGTATCATAGCAGGACCACTCGCAGCGTGACTTGCCCAGACAGCAGGCCGGGGTGCGCAGGTTGGAGCCTGAACCGCCGAGATCCTGATTCAGGTCATGGGTCAGGTCGTAGAACAGGGGCTCCAGGTTCGGGGTGGTGGTGCCGAGCAGTACCATGTCACCGGTTGAACCGTGCATGTTGGTCATACCCGAACCGTATTTCTGCCACAGATCACAGATGGCGCGCAGTTTCGCCGTGCTGTAATACAGACCTGATGGCTGATTGACACGGACGGTATGGAAGTGCGCTACACCGGGGAACTGTTTGGGAACGTCGGAGTACCGGCCGACGATACCACCGCCGTAGCCGAATACACCTACGATGCCACCGTGTTTCCAGTGGGTGATCCTGTCTTTGTAAGACAGCTCCACCTGGCCCAGAATGTCCCAGCATTCCGGTTTTGTTGCGGCCTGACGCTTCAAATCAGTTACAAAGCTTGGCCATGGTCCTTTCTCGAGTTCGTCCAATAAGGGCGTATCATGCTTTGGCATTTTCTCGTTTCCTCCTAAGGATCTGTTAATATGTAAGCCTAACCTGCTCACCCCCAGCAATCAGTTTCATGCCGCGCCTCTTTACGCTCCACTTCTCTGCTGCAGAATGAACAAACGCAATACTGAATAGTAATTCAGTTTTGTCGAACTTATCCATCTCGCAACTTTTTGTCAACAAAAAATCTTTATCTTTAAAGATGAATTTTATGTCAGGTCAGCCCTCAACCATTATTTTGTTTTTTTTAGACAAATTTTCCCTGTATGATATGGTAAGTCAGTTAATGGACTCCCTTTTTTATCAACCTCTTTTTTTTATAGTTATTACAAAGTGTCACGACCCAAGAAAAAACGAGTGTGCGAAGGCAGACTGTGCGGCCGGGCCTTCAAGCCGGCCCGCATCCCCATGACCAAGCTGCGCAAGATCGATCTGCTGCGCGACGAACTGGAAACCCTGAAACTCTGCGATATGGAGGGGCTGACCCAGGAACAGGCCGGTCAGAAAATGGGCATTTCCCGCGGCACCGTGCAACGGCTGCTCACCAGGGCCAGACAGAAGGTGACGGAGGCCCTGGTGACCGGGGCCGCCTTGATTTTCCAGGAGGATACCCCTGAAGTCCAGCAGCACCTGGCCATGATATCCGACCTGCTGGTGGAAGAGGGAACGGAAGAAAAAAACGGCAACGGCCAGGGCTGACAGCCGCAACCTGTCGTAATCAGATTATTTACCGGCCTGGCGGGACATTAGCTGGCGATGCCAGCATGCACCATTCAGTCCGCATCCGGCGGGCAGAAAGAAAAAACGGGACGGGGAAAATCCGCTGCTCCGCTTGCTGAATGGCGAATTTTCCCCGAGGTCGGCATTGCCGGCAAACACATCAATGATGGCAGTTCTGGCCGCCTTTGCACGCCTGCTGGGGCTGCATGACCGGCAGCTTATCCTGCAGAAACCCTTCGATGACGGTCAGCACATCCTGATATTCCTCCCGCGACGCGAAATAAACAGCGATGCCGACCTCATTGAACCCCTGCAGGGGGCGCATGCCGATGCCGCCGACCACCAGGGCGTCCACCTGACGTTCCTTCAGCAGTTTCACCGGCACCAGACAGCCGCCGGCCGCATGATCCGCATTGGCAAAAGTCTCCACGCCGGCGATCCTGCCGTCCTGCAGATCAATGACGGTAAACAGGTCACAGTGGCCGAAATGATCGGAACGGGTGGCAGCCATACCGCCCGGATTGTTGGTCGGTACGGCGATTTTCAGATTTTTCATAGTAACGCTCTCCTTGTTGATTACGCAGTAGCCTCCTCGGGAGGCGGGCCAAAAATAATATCGGTAAACTTGACATACCAGGCGGCGGACTGCACCTGGATGATATACGAAATGGCGATCACCAGGGCGGCATTGGCCCCCTGGGCGCCAAAGGCATTAATGGCAATGGCCAGGGCAATGGACAGATTGCGCATCACCGTGCCGTAGACCAGGGCGACGGCATCCCCCCGCTTGAAAAAAATCCGGCCGACCAGGGTGCTGACCAGGAAATTCACTGAATAGATAATCAGTAACGGCAGGAAAATGGCCCCGAGAATAAAGGGATTTTCATATATCTGCCGTGACTTCAGGGCAATGGCCACAAAAACGATGGCCAGTACGCCGATAGTGGACAGCGCGGGAAAACGCGGAGCAATGTGCTGCTTGAAGCGCGGCATGCCGTATTTTTTCAGCAGGAATTGCCTGGTGAGATAGCCCAGCAGCATGGGCAGAAAAACAATGACCGCAATCTGTTTGACCACCAGATACATATCCACGTCCACCCTGGCGCCCATGAGATACTGGACATAAAACGGCGTGGCCAGGGAACCCAGCGTCAGGCCGAGCACGGTCATGTTGATGGCCGCTCCCAGATTGCCCCTGGCAAACCCGGTCCAGGAGATGGTCATGCCGCTGGTGGGCAGCAGGGAGGCCAGCAGCAAGCCGAGCGCCATATAGGGTTGATCCGCGAAGAACCAGCGGCCCAGACCGTAAGCCAGAAAAGGGATGAAACAGAAATTGATGAGCTGGGTGATGAGCTGCAGCTTGACATTTTTGATCCCCTCCTGCAGGTGTTTGATGTTCAGCGTCACCATCATGGGATAGACCATCAGGAAGGTGAAAGGCAGGATCAGCGCCTTGAGCTGCCCCAGCAGCGACTGCTCCATGGTGATGCCGAAGAAAAAACCGGCGATCATCATGGCCGGGATGGCAATGACCAGATTTTTATTGATTTTGATGAGAAATTTCCACATATCAGTATCCTTGTGCTGGCGGATTGACGATTGCAGGTGGTGAGCTGTCCAGCCAATCCGTAATCACAAATCCGCGATCCGCAATCATCTGGCCTCGTCAATCATGGATCTGATCCTGGCATAGGTTTCCGCCAGCGACCCGGGAAATACCTCGTCCTCCACCACGGCCCGGACATCCTCTTCGCTGTAGCTGAGAAAACGGATCTGCGTCTGGCCGTCCCGGCTGAAAACCATGACAAATTTCGGCATGAGAATAGCCCGTTCGGGGTTGCCGCTCAGGCTTTTTGCCGCCTTGTCCGGCTTGCAGACCTGGATCATGTGCAGATCAAAACCAGGCGTAACCGCGGCGCCATGGGCCTGAAACGCCTGGGCCATATCCATGGTGGATGCATTGTTGATGATGAAACCGTTCTTCTGCAGGACCGCCCCCAGGGACCTGGCAAAATCTGCGGGGCTTTTTCCCGTCTGGGTGGCAAAAACCTGATCTTTTTTCATAATTGACCTCTTTTTTCCTTTTATATTAAAAATAACGCGGTATAGTTATGTGCATATGTCCATATATACGACCAGACGTCAGCCTTGTCAAGCAGGAATTTAAGTATTTACTAAAATTTAAAATCGCGCTATATGCTATGTGATTTCCAGGTTTCATCCGCGTAAAATGCTCCTTGAACCAGACCTGGTTTCATGTTATTTTTTCAATTCTTTCATATGGTTGTTGACAGAATGCAACGATAAGGGGGCTCCCATGAAACTGACCGATATCCTTTCCGTTGAACAATGGATTGAACTTGAAAAGGACATTCATAAAAAATCCGGCTTGAACCCTACGGTATATGATACTCATGGGGTCAGCATCACCCGCACCACCACCTGGCCCAACCGCCTCTGTCCTGAAATCAAAGCCATCCCCAAGGGCCAGACCTTCATCTGCTCCACCGCCCATCAGAACATTGCCGGTGCAGCGCAGCGCAGCCGCAAACCCGTGGTGGACTCCTGCGACGCCGGAATGCTCAAAATCGTGGTGCCCATCTATATAAATGATACCTTTGTGGGTGCTGCGGGCGGCTGCGGCCTGCTCCTTGAAGGCGGAGAAGTGGAGAGTTTCTATGTCAGCAAAACCCTGGGAGTTGATGAAGAAAAAATCACGGAACTGGCGCAAAGCGTTCCGGTCCTGTCCGCGGAAAAGGCCTGGAGCGTGGCGGATTTCATCAAGGAACGGCTGGATTTTATTGTAAACGATTACCTGAAAAAGGGCTGAGGCAATGTCGCACAACGAGAGCAACCCCTTTGCCGCCATTACCCAGCTGGAACGTATCAACCAATGCATCCAGTGCGGGACATGCAGCGGCTCCTGCCCTCTGGCGGACCTGATGGACCACGCGCCCAGGGAGCTGTTCGCCCTGCTCCGGGAAGGCGCCTACGAGGAGGTCCTCCACTCAAACACTCCCTGGTTCTGCGTGTCCTGTTATGCGTGCATGGTCCGCTGCCCCCGGGAAATCCCGGTCACGGACCTGATGTACGCCTTCAAGGAAGTCATCGCCAGACAGGGAACCGCGCCCAAAAACCATAAAATGCCCGACATGTACCAGGCCTTTTCCCGCAGCATCAAAGACACGGGCAAGGTCACCGAATCCCTGGTGATGGGCCGTTACGGGATGAAGCATCCGCTGGATGCCCTGAAAAGCATTCCCCTTGCCGTCAAAATGCAGATGCGGGGCCGCCTGGAGCTGAAGGCGCAGAAAGTGGCTGACCCCAAATCCATCGCCCGCTTGTTTGCCCTCACTGAAATCCCGCAGGACAAGCCATGAAGATCTGTTTTTATCCAGGCTGTTCCTTTGCCACCTCCGCCGGCTACAGGGAATCCACCGAGGCGGTGTGCCGGAAACTGGACATCGAACTGAACGAGATCCCGGACTGGAACTGTTGCGGCGCGACGGTCATGTTCGGCGATAACAAGCTCCGGGCCACGGCCCTTGCCGCCCGGCATTTTGCCCTGGTGCAGCCCATGGGATTTGCGGAGCTGGTCACCGGGTGCAATGCCTGCTACGCCACCTTGCGCAAGGCAGCCAGGCTGCTTGCCGCGGATGAGGAACTTTTCCGGAAAACCCAGGCGGTTCTGCACAATCTGGGTCTTGACCTGGACCGGATTCCGAAAATCCGCCACCTGCTTGAAGTCCTGGTGGAAGCCATGCCGGACAGCACGTCCGATAAATATAAAACCCTTGCCGTGGGGGCCTATTACGGCTGCCAGCTCACCCGGCCCGATCAGGAGCTGGACAAAGGGAATTACCCGCAGATCCTGGAACACTTTCTTTCCCGCATCGGCTTTGCGGTCCAGGAACATTCGGCCAGCACCCGGTGTTGCGGGGCTTCCCATGCGGTGATTTACCAAAACGAATGCCAGGGGTTAAGCCAGCGGATCATCGGGGAGATCAAAGGCAAGGGCGCCCAGGTAATTACCACCGTCTGCCCCTTATGCCAGTTCAACCTGGACCTGGCCCAGAACCAAAAAAACGGACCCGGGTTGCCGGTGACCTATTTTACCCAGCTGGCCGGGTTGGCCCTCGGCCTTGCCCCGGCTGAGCTGGGACTCAACAAACTTCTTGTTTCAGCGGATAAGGTGTTGACCCGGCCATGACCACCCAAAACAAACCCAGAATCGGCGTCTATATCTGCCACTGCGGCATGAACATCGCCCCCAGGGTCGATGTGGAAGAGGTGGCGCGCTTTATCCAAGAGCTGGATCATGTCGCTGTTGCCCGTGACTACAAATTCATGTGCTCCAATCCGGGCCAGGACATGATTATCCACGACATCAAGGAACTTGGCCTGAACCGGGTGGTGGTGGCCTCCTGTTCCCCGCGCATGCATGAAAAAACCTTCAGGAATGCGGTAAAAACCGCAGGACTGAACCCCTATTATTTCCAGATGGCCAATATCCGGGAGCAGGTCTCCTGGGTGACCAAGGATTCCCGGGAAGCCACGGAAAAGGCCAAATCCCTGGTGGCAGCCGCGGTGGGCAGGGTCTTCTTTCATCAGCCGCTTGACACCCGTGAGGTTACGGTTGCCAAGTCCGTGCTGGTGATCGGCGGCGGCATTGCCGGCATGCAGGCCGCCCTGACCAGCGCCAATGCGGGCTACCAGGTCTATCTGGTGGAGCGGGAACCCTCCATTGGCGGGCACATGGCCAAATTCGACAAAACCTTCCCCACGTTGGATTGCGCGGCCTGCATCATGACCCCGAAAATGGTGGATGTGCTGCAGCACCCCGGCATCACCCTGTTCACCTGGAGCGAAGTGGAGAAGGTGGAAGGGTTTATCGGCAATTTCGAAGTCACCGTCAAAAAGAAACCGCGCTATGTGGATGAAACGAAATGCACGGGCTGCGGCACCTGCATGCAGAAATGCCCGACCAAGAAGGTGATAAGCGAGTTTAACGAGGGACTCAGCTACCGCACGGCGATTTACACCCCTTTCCCCCAGGCCGTGCCCAATGTGCCGGTGATAGATGCCGACCACTGCCGGGTGCTTGGCCAGAATAAGAAGTGCGGGGTCTGCGCCAAATTCTGTGAAACCAAGGCCATCGATTTTGAGCAGAAACCCGAATTTGTCACGCTTAAGGCAGGGGCCATCATTACCGCCACCGGTTTTCAGGCGTTTAACCCCACCAGCCTGGAACAATACGGCTATGGCCGTTTTCCCGAAGTCTACACCAGCCTGGAATTTGAACGCCTCAACAACGCCACCGGCCCCACCTCGGGCAAGGTGGTGATGAAAAACGGCAAGGTGCCCGAGCGGGTGGCCATTATCCACTGTGTGGGTTCCCGGGACACCCGCCACAGGAAATACTGTTCCCGGGTCTGCTGCATGTATTCCATGAAATTCGCCCACCTGCTCAGGGAGAAAACCGGGGCCGAGGTGTGGGAATTCTATATTGATATACGGTCTCCGGGCAAACTCTACGAAGAGTTCTACAACCGGGTCCAGGAAGAAGGGGTACGCTTTATCCGGGGACGGGTGGCGGAAATTACGGACATCATCGATGACCCAGGGGACCAGGGACGGCTCACCGTGATCGCGGAAAGCACCCTGACCCGGCGTACCGTCCGCCTGCCCGTGGATATGGTAGTGTTGAGCGTGGGCCTTGAGCCGGCCAAGGGCTCTGAGGATATCGGCAGGCTGCTGGGGCTTTCCCGGGACGGGGACGGCTGGTTCAACGAACTGCATGCCAAACTGGCGCCGGTCGCCACCCCCATCAACGGGATTTTCCTGGCCGGCTGCTGCCAGGGCCCCAAGGATATTCCGGATACCGTGGCCCAGTCCATGGGCGCGGCAGGCGAAGCCATTGCCTTGCTGGCCAGGGGCAAAGTCACCACCCAGGCCGAGATATCCCGGATTGATCCGGATCTGTGCTCGGGCTGCAAGAGCTGCATCGAGTCCTGCACCTATTCGGCCATCCGCTTTGACGAAGCCAGAAAAGTGGCCGTGGTCAACGAGGCCCTGTGCATGGGCTGCGGCAGTTGCGCTGCCGCCTGCCCCAGCAGCGCCGCCGGGGTGAAACATTTTACCGACAAGCAGGTGATGGCCGAAATCGAGGCATTGTTAATGTAACGACTCAGGCGGATAGTCTGTAGGTGTTAGCACCTAACAACCTACAGTCTAATAGGCTAAATACCTGGACTCAGGCGGATAGTCTGTAGGGGTTTAGGCTGTAGGAAAAGATCATTCGTGACCCATCCGCAGCACCTGACAACCTACAGTCTAATAGGCTAAATACCTTTTTATGGTGAAATCCATGTCTGACTTTCAACCAAAAATCATCGCACTGGTGTGCAACTGGTGCACCTATACCGCGGCTGACCTAGCCGGCACCTCCCGGCTCGGTTATCCTGCCAATATCCGCATGGTGCGGATGATGTGCACGGGCATGATAGATCCCAAGTATATCCTGAAGGCCTTTCTGGATGGTGCGGACGGCGTGTTTATCGGCGGCTGCCATCCTGGAGACTGCCATTATATCAATGGCAATCTGAAGTTCAGAAAACGCATGCCCGGCATGGAGACCATCATCAAGCAATTCGGCTTTGATGAAAACCGCTTGCGGCTCAGGTGGATCGGCGCGAGCGAAGGCCCTGAATTCCAGCATCATATAACAGACTTTATCCAGACAATCCAGGAGATGGGTCCGAGCCCGGCACAAGGGCTTATGGTTCTTTAGGAGCCGTTATGCCGTCTCTGAGAACCAGACGACGAGATTATTTTATTACAACGGCTTAAGCGAGGTGGTTATGTCCGTGTATGCAATGGTAAAAGAGAAAAGCCTGACTGAGGCGGTAAAGACAGCGCTCACCAGGCTGCTTTCCCAGGATCTGGTTGACGCGGTGCTGGTGGCGGCAAAATCACCTTATTCGGCATTGCCCATGCCGACCCTGGTTGCCGAGGCCTCGGCGATGGATGGTATTGATCCGCTGGCGCCTGCCGCGCCGTTTAACGCCGCCCGCCAGGCGGCAACCGTCAGCCGCCAGGCAACCGGCAAACGGCTGGCCCTGGTGCTGCGGCCCTGCGAGATTCGCGCCCTTATTGAACTGGTGAAACTCAACCAATGTACCCTGGAAAATGTCGTCATAATCGGCATTGAGTGTCTCGGCCGCATGGAAAACGAGGTGTTTTTAAATCATGCTGCCGTGCATGCGGATATGGCAGCGGAATTTCAGAAAAACACCTCGCTGCAGGATGACATTACGCGAACCTGCAAGATGTGCGAGCAGTTTACACCAACCCACGCGGATATCGTCATGAGTACACTCGGCGCTCCTGAAAATGCGGTGCTGTTCGCCTCCGGCACCGAAACCGGGGAAGCGCTGCTCAAGGAACTCGGCCTGCCCACGGCGGAAAATCCCGCGGGAAGTGAGACGGTAACCAGACAGCTGCTTGAGAAGCGCGCCGCCTGCAAAAAGGAAGTCTTTGCCGAAACCAGTGAAAAAATCAACTCCATTGAAAAATTTGAGCAGATGATCGCCACCTGCCTGAACTGCTACAACTGCCGGCAGGCGTGCCCGGTCTGCTACTGCAGGGAATGCGTGTTCTTGACGGATGTGTTTGCCGCCAGGCCGGAAGCCCTGCTGCGCCGGGCGCAAAAACGGGGTGCGGTCAAACTGCCGACGGACACCACCATGTTTCACCTCACCCGGCTCAGCCACATAGCGCACTCCTGTGTGGGCTGCGGTCAGTGCAGCAGCGTCTGTCCAAGCAACATTCCGGTGGCCGATATTTTTACCACGGTAGCGGCCCAGGTTCAGGCCAGGTACGACTACGTGCCGGGCCGGGATGTCGGGGAGCCGATCCCCTATCTGATGTTTGAAGAAAAGCAGAAAAGCGGCGAATCAAAATGAACCAGCCAGCCAGAATACTTGTGATCGGCGCGGGAATCAGCGGGATTCGCAGCGCCCTGGATCTTGCCGAACTGGGTTACAGGGTCGGTTTGCTTGACCGGGCCCCTGCCATGGGCGGCATTCTCAGCCGCCTTGACCGTCAGTTTCCCAATAACCATTGCGGCATCTGCCGGATGCTGCCCATGTTTGACCGGGATAGCAGCGAGGCGTTCTGCCTGCGCAAGGGCTTGTCCCATGACAACATCGAGGTGCTCCTGTCCACCGAAGTGACGGCGGTTGAGGGAAATCCCGGCAATATGACCGTTACGGCGGTAAGGCAAGCCACCGGCGTTGATGCCGGCCGCTGCATCGGCTGCGGCGATTGCGAAAAGGTCTGCCCGGTGGAGGTTCCGGACAGCTTCAATGCCGAACTGGGAAAACGAAAGGCGATTTATCTTGCGGTTCCCTACCAGATGCCCAATCAGCGGGTTATTGATCTGGATGCCTGCACCCGCTGTGGTGAATGTGTCAAGGTCTGCGCAACTAGCGCCATTGATCTGGAGAGAAAGCCAGAGACACTCACCTTTGAAAACATCGGCGGGGTGGTGCTGGCCGCCGGCGCCCCACTGTTCAATCCCCAGGATATGGACGTCTATGGCATGGCCCATTTCCCCAATGTGGTCACCAGCAGCGCCTTTGAACGAATCTTAAGCAGCAGCGGCCCATATCAGGGCAGCCTCATTCGTCCATCAGACCAACACCCTCCCAGGAAAATCGCCTGGATCCAGTGCGTTGGCTCGCGCAACCCGATGATCGGCGCGGATTACTGCTCCAGCGCCTGCTGCATGATTTCCATCAAACAGGCCCTGTTTGCCAAGGAAAGGCTGGGCCAGGAGACGCAAACCACGATTTTTTATATGGATATGCGTACCTTTGGCCGGGATTATCAGCGTTACCGGGATCAGGCGGAAAAAGAAAAGAATGTGAACTTCGTGCGCTGCCGGATTCACAGCATCGAACCGAGTGATGAAGAGGGCAACCTCAGAATCAGCTATGTGGATCACAGCGGCAAGCCCACCCGCGCTGTCTTTGATATGGCGGTTCTGGCGACCGGCAGGGACCCGCGGCAAAAACCGCCGGATTTTGCCGCTCATCCCGGTGTTTTGGCAACCGACGCGGTTTCCGAATGGATGGATATCGGCAGTGCCGTGGTGAGCGCCAGCGCTGTTTCAGAACGCCTGGCGCAGATGCTCTCCTCTGCCGGGAGTAAACCTGAAAAACAGGCTGCCACTCCCCTGCCTGATAAGGTTTCAGGGGCTCCCCACCTGCAGGTGGTGCTCTGCTCCTGCAATGGGTCGCTGGACCAGGTCATTGCCGAAAACCGGCTCGAAGCTGAACTCAAAAAAATACCCGGCAAAATAGATATCATGCAGGCACAGAGCGTCTGTGCCGCGGAGGGCTTTGCCAACGTCAAGGAAACCGTGCTCAACGGCCCTGCCAACCGGCTGCTTTTTGCCGCCTGCGACGCCCGGGTGTTGCTGCCGAAACTCAAGCAGCTGGCCGCGCAAACCGGCATCCCAGGGCAATTCATGGATGTTGTCGATCTGCGCGGCCTGGCCGCGAATACGTCTTCGGATGAGCTGCTAGGTGAGGTGATGAATCAACTGGAGATGCGCGCCAGCCGTCTTTTCAGAAAAAAAATACCCCCAACGGATTGCCGGCCCATCCAGAAAACCGCACTGGTCATCGGCAGTGGCCCGGCAGGACTCAGTGCGGCCCTTGCCATCGCTGCTCACAACATCAAGGTCACTCTGGTTGAAAAAAAGCAGACCATTGGCGGCAATTTCGTCAATATCCATGATGGAGAAATCCGGGAGATGATCGGCCGGCTCATGGATGAAGCCAAAAACCATCCGCTGATCACCATCCATACCGCCACCGAAGTTATCCACAACACCGGGGTGGCCGGCCGCTTCGTGGCAAGACTTCGCGACAGCAGCGGGCAGGAAACGCAGGTTCTGCACGGGGCGGCCGTGCTCGCCACCGGCGGCACTCAGGCGGATCTGCCCTCCGGCGCCCCGGCCGATAAAAAAATCATGTCGCTGTATGAGCTTGAGGCAGAACTGCACCAGCCGGGCGTCGATGCAGCCAATATCAACAGCGCGGTGTTCATGCAGTGCGTCGGCTC
Source organism: Desulfurivibrio sp. (assembly GCA_003605035.1). Lineage (GTDB taxonomy): Bacteria > Desulfobacterota > Desulfobulbia > Desulfobulbales > SURF-16 > SURF-16. The sequence goes on along the minus strand of QZKJ01000109.1, from coordinate 5,412 downwards.
AAGAGAGGAACCGCGCAACTACTGCAGCCGGATCTGCTGTGTAAAATCACTGCAAACCGCGATGAAGCTGAAAGAGCTCAATCCGGATTGCCAGATCTCTATTTTCTACCGGGACATGATGACCTACGGCGCCTCGGAAAAATTGTATACCCAGGCCCGGGCCAAAGGCATTCTCTTTATCCCCTTTGAAAAACACGCAAAACCGGAAGTAAAAATCGAAGCAGGCCGGGTTCTGGTGGAAGGATATGACCCGATTCTCTGTGAGCCGGTTTGCCTTGAGGCAGACCGGGTGGCCCTGGCCTCAGGCCTGATCCCCAACCCGGTTGACTTGCTGGCCTCGGCCTTTCAGGTGCAAACGACGCAGGACGGCTTTATCCGGGAGGCTGACAGCAAATGGCGGCCGGTGGATACCGGCAGGGAAGGCATTTTTGTCGGCGGCCTGGCCAGGGGCCCGGTGCGGGCCGCCGAGGCGGTCCAGGAAGGGAAAGCGGCTGGTCTGCGCGCCTTGCGGATTCTTACCAGAGACACTATTGCCGCCTCCCGGCAGGCGGCCTATGTGCGGCACGCCATCTGTTCCCTGTGCGAACGTTGCATCGCCATATGTCCCTTTGACGCCAGGTTCGTTGATCCGGAGCTGGGCAGGATCATGGTTGATCCGGTCGCCTGCCAGGGCTGCGGACTGTGCGCGGCCGAGTGCCCCAACGGCGCCACCCTGATCGGGGATTTTGAAGAGTACGGCGTGCTGGATGAGATAGAGGCGGCGCTGGGCTGAGCAAATAAACCGCCATCACCGCGGGAACAATACAAAACATGAAAGTCTCAGGTCGTAGGAGCGGGCCAAGCCCGCGATAAAGATAGCCGCAATGCCACGGAGGTCGCGGGCATGGCCCGCTCCTACGGTCCGGCCGACAACACGACAGACAAAGGACTTTCGGATAAAAACAACAATGGGAAAACAATGGAAACCCTCACCATAAGGAAACCGTCTGTAATCAGGCAGCAGGCGCCGCTGCGGGACAGTGCGCATGTGACGGACATGTGCATGGCCTGCGGCTCCTGTTCCGCGGGATGCCCCCTGACCGGCGTGGACGGATTTGATCCCCGCAGAATCATCCGCATGGTGCTCATGGGCAGGGATGAGGAACTGATCGCCTCCAGACTGCCGTGGCTGTGCACCATGTGCGGCAAATGCGAGCACGCCTGCCCCATGGGAATCAGTATCATCAATACCATCCGCACCATCCGGGGCATGGTTGACCGCGACAAGGTGCCGGGCATGATCCACAAGGGCGTTGAGCTTTGCCTGACGACCGGCAACAACATCGGCCTGCCGGAAGAGGATTTTGTCTTCATTATCGAAGATGTCGGGGCAGAGGTGGCCGCCCTGCCCGGATTCGCCGATTTTCAGGTGCCGCTGGACAAAAAAGGGGCAAACATCCTGCACACCCTGCACAACAAGCTGGTCAACACCCAGAACGAAGATCTGGTGCACTGGTGGAAAATCTTTCATGCCGCCAAGGAAGACTGGACCATCCCCAAGGAAAACTGGGAAGGCGTCAACTGGGGTCTCTTTTCCGGCGACGACGAGGCCATGAAGATCTCGGTGGGGCGGATAGTTGAAAACATGAAGAAACTGGAAATCGCCAACCTCATGTACCCCGAATGAGGACACGCCTACATGGCGACCCGGGCAGGGTTGCTGAAATGGTTTCCGGATTTTTTTGACAGGCACCAGGCCTTCACCGTCTTTGATCTGCTGGTGGACTACCTCAAGTCCGGCAGGATCAAACTGGATACGTCCATGTTCGGACAGCGCGTGGCCTATCACGACCCCTGCAACTACGGCCGGAAATCCGAGGAGATTTTCGGCCACGGTTATTTCGAAGAGCCGCGCTGGGTGCTGGATCAGTTTGTGCCGAACTGGGTCGATCTCTATCCGGCCAAGGCAAACGGCTATTGCTGCGGCGGCGGTGGCGGCACCCTGCTGACCCCCTACCGGGAGGAGCGGCTCCATTACGGCCTCCGGAAGATTGAGCAGATCAAACGCGTCAATCCGGAGATGATCGTGGTGCCCTGTCACAGCTGCCACGGCCAGATCAAGCAGCTCCTGAAGGAACACGCGATGGATATCCCGGTGAAATACCTCTGGCAAATGGTGGCGGACGCCCTGATCATGGAGTAAATGTCCGCGGTTTGGGAGTTGAGAGTTGCGGATGAACCTGCTAGGATATGAGCCAGATCATCTGCAATCCTAACAATCCGCCATCCGCCGCCATGAAAAATCCGCCATTCCGCAAGCTCTGCCGCCTGCTGCTCATCATCCTGCTGCTGACCATCCGGCCGGTCGCCGCGCCGTGCCTGCCCGACCGGGTCAACCTCAATACCGCCACCGCCCGGCAGCTGCAGGAACTGCCCTATATCGGGGAAAGCCGGGCCGCGGCCATTATCAAATACCGCCAGGGCCATGGCCCCTTCACCAGCTTTGACCAACTGCTCGCGGTTCCCGGCATCGGCCGGGACTCGCTGGAGGCGATGCGGCCCTATCTGGCCATCGGCAATGCTCCCGGACCGCAGACGGCGCAGCCCGAGGTTTCCTATCACCAGAAAATCACCACCAGCCCCGGCGACATCGTCACCCTGCCGGATGACAGATATTACGACACCCTGGTCGATTTCATCCGCGGGGCCGACCATTCCATTGACATGGTGATGTTTCTCTTCAAGACCACCTCGTCAAAGGGCAACAAGCCGGCCAGCCTGCTGCGGGAACTGCTCAAGGCCCGCGCAAAGGGGGTGCAGATCCGTGTCCTGCTGGAGAACTCCGGCTACGACCCGGAGATCAACAAGGAAAACAGGAAGGCGGCCCGCACCCTGAGCAAAAACGGCATTGACGTCAGCTTCGATTCCCCCGCCACCACCACCCATGCCAAATTCGTGGTCATCGACCGGCGCTATGTCTTTCTCGGCAGCCACAACCTGACCCATTCGGCGCTGAGCTCAAACCACGAGTTCTCCCTGCTCATCGACAACACCACCCTGGCCGCCGAGCTGGTGCAGTACAGGGAGAGGCTGCGATAACAGCTGATCCCTCACCCTGCCCTTGCAGGAACTTGCGGGAGCCCGCGGTTTTCCCGGTTTCTGCCCAAACAAGGGAAGGAACTGCCAGCGGCCTGGAGACTTGCCGCGGCGAACAGTGAAGGGGGTGAAACGTCCCCAGTCCTGGTTTCCGGTCCCTGGTGGCATGGGGGGAGAGAAGGCCCCCCCTTACCGATTATGCGTCTCCATTGATGGCAAATTCGATTTTTAACGGCACACCGATTGCCAGGCTTGCTCTCGCCAATGCAGCTGACCCCCATCTCCGCAAGCGGGAACAACGAATAATGAAAGCCCCGCGGGGTGGGTGCCCTGCCCCTGGTGTTGGCGCCAGGATGCGGCAATTTGCCTCTTTGCAGATGCTCAATCTTATTGTAAGAGGAGGCCTGGCTAAATGAAAAAAACCTGACCTGCTGCATGGTGGGGAAACATGACATGAATATTTGCACGCCAAGCCGGGTTGTCCGCTGATGACAGCCCGGCTTTGCCGTTTTCCGGGAGGGGAAATCCGGCGCGCCACGGTCTGACGGGAAAACGGCCTGGCCTTCGACTACAGGCGGTCCAGCGGGCTCTGCAGGCCCCGGATATCGCGGGCCATGACATGGGTGTAAATCTCCGTGGTTTTCACGTCGGCATGGCCGAGGAGCTCTTGGAGCACCCGGATGTTCACCCCCTGCTCCAGCAGATGGGTGGCGAAGCTGTGACGCAGGGTATGACAGCCGATCTTCTTGTCGATCCCGGCCCGCTGCGCCGCCCGCTTTACCGCCTTCTGCAGACCGGATTCAAGAACATGGTGGCGCATCTCCTTGCCGGAACGCGGATCAATGGACCGTTTGCCTGCCGGGAAAACCCATTGCCAGCCGGTCTCCCGCGCGGCAGTGGGGTATTTTACGGCCAGGGCCTCGGGGATATGGACTTCACCGAACCCGGCCTCAAGGTCCTGATGATGAAGCTCTTTCACTTCTTCGATATGAGCGAGTAGTTCATCATGGAGATTCCTGGGCAGGATGGTGGTGCGGTCCTTGCCACCCTTGCCGCCCCGGACAAAAATAAGATTCTGGCCGAAATCAACGTCCTGGATGCGCAGCCGGATGCATTCCATCAGGCGCAGGCCGCCGCCGTAGAGAATTCTTGCCATCAGGGCATGTTTGCCCGCCATGGCTCCCAGCAGGCCCTGGACCTCGGTCTGGGTCAGCACTGTGGGCGGCCTGGGCAGGCGCTTACTGCGCACAGGGGCGATCTCTCCGTCAATGGGCTGGTCGAGGACATCGCGATAGAGGAAGACCAGCGCATTCAAGGCCTGCCGCTGGGTGGAGGCTGAAACCTTGCCCTCGGTGGCAAGATGGGAAAGAAAACCCTCCACGTCCTTGGCCTGGAGCGTTGCGGGATGGGTTTTGCCGCCGAAGTGGTAAATATAGCGCAGAATCCACTGGCAATAGGTTTGCTCGGTACGGTAGGCATAGTGATGGTAACGGAGAACCTCACGCACCTGGTCCATGAGCTTGAGTTTTGGATTGGGTCGGAATTTCGGTTTCTTTTCCATAATACATGCTTTAATATCGTAATAAGTGGAAAAATACAAGCCATTATGTAATAAGTGGACAACATGGGGACAAATTTTCCATGTTTTCTATTTCAATATTAAAATAAATGGAAATTTTGTCCATCTATATGGGTTAATATGATGGACAGCTTTCCACTTATTAACAATGTTAGGCTTACTAGAGCCATTCTATATTAAAACCAATAAAAGGATAAGTTATGGGAATTGAAGAAAGAATACTAGATTATCAACTAGCTCATGGAATTTTCGATAATGCGACATTTGCTGGCGCTGAAGGAATTGCTAAACGTGCGGTAACGCAAGGTTTTAGTTCATTATCACCTAAACAAAAAGCTGTACTCGAACCATACCTTTCTAAAACATGTTCAGGTGTCACTGACCCTGGGGGGCATCATAACGAATGTACGACTGAGTTAAAAGGTGAAGCATTGTTAGATGCTTATCATAGATGTGGTGATACAGAGTGTTTAATATGCGACGATTGCAATAGTGAAGAAGGGTATTATGCCCATCAATGGGAAAAAATATCTAGGGAATAAAGCCTAACCAGGCGGTCGTGTGTGACGCCTGCCACGCAGGCGTCACACACCTTAATCGTTAGGCCGTGAAACAAATACAATGTCATCAAAAGTTCCTTTTAGGGTAGTTCTTACAAACTCAACTTTCGGAGTTGCTATTTTTAGCTAATATTTCAGCATAACTTGCCGAAATATTTAATATTTAAAATGAAATGCTCTTCGCTTCCTGGTATATTG
>QZKJ01000046.1 GCA_003605035.1 Desulfurivibrio sp. | reverse complement strand
CAGACAGCCTGAGCCGCCGCCGCCCCAGCCTGAAGCGCCGCCGCCCGTGGAAACCCGGCCGCAAGCCGCGCCTGAACAACCCCCGCCTGCCGACTACCTTATTCATACCGTCACCCTGTCGGGGGAAAGCCTGTCAATCATCGCCAAATGGTACACCGGTGATCTGAAGAAATGGGAGATCCTGGCCGAGCACAACCCGACCATCAACCCCAACCTCATCCACAAGGGCGACCAGATCCAGATTCCCCGCGAACTCCTGGTCAGGGAGGATGCCCTTACCCAGGAATTTGTCGACGAATCGCAACCCCGCCCCAAACGCAGAGCCCCCGGCAAAAAAGACCAGCCGTCGGAGGCAACGGTTACGCCTGAAGGCGTTCCCCTGTTCGGCCCCAGGGATTACAGCAAATAATCCGGCCTCAGCCTGCGCCTCCACCCTGCATCTCGCTTTCCACCGTAATCGAGCGGGAGATGAGCAGCATCAGCGGCAGCACCCCGTGCCCCTCGGTGTTGAGCAGCAGTTTGCCGCCATGATCCAGCAGGATCTTATGGGCGATATTCAGAAAGAGGCTGTTGCACCATGGCTTGTCGCGGAAGACCGGGGCAAAGGGATCACGGAAGCTGCCGGCGTCCTGTACCGGCCCGAAGCGGATCTCCAGGGCGCCCTCCCCGTCCTGCAGCCTGACCGGCAGCTCACTGCCCTGGCCTATGCCGAACAGGATCTCCCTGCACACGGCGGCCAGGGCCTTTTTCATCAGCTGCCGGTCCACCGGCGCCATGACATTTGCGGTGGCCACGGCAAGCTGCGGGCTGACCTGCTTCCTGCGCAGCTCCTCCTGACAGTTTTCCAGCACCTCCTGCACCAGCAGATCCATCCTGACCAGCTGTTTTTCCGGCAGGGAAAGCCGGGCAAAACCGTCCACCTCCTGCAGCACCGCCTCAATACGTTCCACTGATTTCACCATGGTCTGCATTTTCTGCTGCTCCACCCCCTCCTGGTTCGTCCTGGCGATTCTTCTGATCAGTCCGCCGAGAGCGGCCAGGGGATTTCTCACCTCATGGGCCATGGCCTGGGCCAGGCGCACGTAAGCCGCCACCCGTTCCGTATCGATCAGCCGGGTCTCGGTACTGCGCAGCTTATCCATGGTATCGGCATACTTCTCCTGCAGCTCGCTCCAGAGACGGGCATTTTCGATTAAGGGGGCGATGATGGCGGCAATGGACTGAAAGAGTTCCAGATCGCTCTGGCTGTAAGCGCCGGGGATGTTGCGGTCAAGATAGATGAGCCCGCTGATCTGGTTGTGGTAGATGAGCGGAGCGCACATGGCCGACCTGATGCGCAGATTGATGATGCTTTCCTCTTTCTTGAAGGAATCAGAGCTTAAGGCATCTTCCAGCAGCAGGGATTCGCCGTTTTGCAGCACCCGCTTGACGATGCTGCGGCTGAGCGGCAGGGCCCCGTCCTGGTAATCGCAGCACAGGGGTTTCAATCTGCCGTCTTCCTCAAACAGGGCAATCGTCCCATGATCCTGCTGGAAATACTCCCGGCAGCGGACAAAAATCTTTTCGCCAAGCTGCATGACATCCCGGCTGCCGGGCAGTTCCGTGGTGATATCATAGATCAGCTCCAGCCGCCGGCGGTCCAGTTCCGGCGTCACCCTGGCCCGCTCCAGCACATGGAGCACCACCGTCTGCTCGGCGCTCGCGACAGCAGGGGCGGGCAGCAGGAACTTCAGCTGCCCCAGCTGGATAAAATCGCCGGGATGCAGAAAGGTCCTGGCGCTGATCCTGCTGCCGTTGACCCACACCCCGTTGGTGCTTTCCAGATCCTTGATCCACACCTGCTCGTCGGTTCCTTCGAGCAGGGCGTGACGGTGGGAAACAGCCGGATCGTCCAGGACAAGATCCGCCTCCCTGCCACGCCCGATCAGGCAGGGCAGGCTGATGGAGTACTCTTTACCTGTTGCGGCATCTCGTAGAATCATAGGCGGGTCGTCAGAACACCATTGTCCGGTTTGCCCTGGATTACCATGCAGACCAGGGCAGAAGGGTTCAGCCGCCGATCAGCACCGTCGGGCAGCCGGCCACAATGCTGCCGCCGTGGGCCGTCAGGTCTCCCATCCTGGCCGCCGGCTGGTTGCCGATCATTACCGTGGCCGAGCCCTTGACAATCACATCAGGCGGGCCGACACAGGTCGCCTGATCGCCCAGGCGGGCCGCCGGCTGGTTGCCGATCAGCACCATGGGGCAGCCCGGCGGCAGCACCGGGCCGCCGATATGGGGCACCGGGCCGGCCGGCGTCGGCGTCTGCAACGGGCAGCTATGCATATCTCCTACTCTTGCGGCTGGCGGCATGGTCTCTCCTTTTTTTGAGTGAAAAGTAAAAAGTAAGAAGGGAGAAGTAAGAAGGGAGAAGACAGGAAGGTCTCCATCTTTTCACTTTTCACTTTTCACTTCTCACTTCTCACTTCTCACTCCTGTCTTCACGGCAGGTCATCCCACAGGTAATTCATGGCGCCAAGCCGGGTCTTGTCGTAGAGGGCGCGCTGCTTTTTGTCGAGGGTGCCCTGCAGGTAGAGGATCGCCTGGGCGGCGCGGCTCACCATGGTGTCGGTAAGCGCATCCTTGCCCACCTTGGCCGGATCAGCCTTATTAATCTCCGCGGCCAGGGCCGTATAGATCGGCGCAGGATCCCCGGTCATGGCCTGCCGCCGCAGCATCCGGGCCGCCCAGGTCATCATCAGTTCATCGCTGAGGCCGGAGGCGCCCATGTAGATGGCCACCAGTTCAGCCAGCTGCTCACCCCCCTGCAGGGCCAGCACCTTCCTCTTGCCCTCGGCCGCGGCCAGGGCCTGGGGCAGCTTGAGCCGCTGGATGGCGGCCACCCGCTGAAAGGCGCGCATGCCTTCCTCGCTCTCGTTCTCCTGGGCCTGTCTGGCCTGCACCTCCTCGGCAATGCGCTGGCTGAGCCGGTCGGCCGACCCGGCCGGGGTGAGCACCACCAGGGTCTCCAGCAGCACGTCCATTGCCTCCATGGCCTTGCTGTGGCCGGCCAGATGGGCATCAAAATAGCGGGCCGCCTCCTGGGCCTCCTCGGGCGTGCCCACCTCGGCCATGGCCTGGGCGACAAAGGCTGAACGGAGCAGATCCGCGCTGGTTTTTTCCTTGCCGGTAAGGATCCTGCGCAGATGGGGCAGACAGTCCGCCCGCTCATAAAAACGCAGGACCTGCACCGTTTTGGCGTAAGCGTCCGGCGGCGAATCCGGCTCGATCTCGTCAATGATGAAACGCGACACCAGTTCCGGCTCGATGCCCCTGGGCACCCGCGGCACGGAACGGATGCCGCCGAAGATGTAGTTGCGCAGCTGGGCCCGGCCGTGCATCTCATCATAGCGCACCGTGGTGATTCTGATCTGCGGTCTCTCCTGCTTCATCGTTTCCTGATTCATTTTTCCCGTCCTCTCAGCAGCCTGGCAGCCAGCCGGCAATACCAGCGCCAGCAGCACGCCGGCCAGCATCCACAACCTGGGGCTAAACAGGCCGTTTTGCCGGAAATACTTATTTTTCCATGACATTTTCACTGTGACCATCCCAAAAAAATAGCCGGTTTCTCACCAGTTCTCCAGAACCGACGCCCCCCGGCTGCGGAACCTCTCCGCCATGCTGCCCGTCACCCAGCGCGCGGCCCCCACCGTGGGCTGGGCCGGGTCCCAGCAGGCATAGCGGATGTTGACCGGCGTGTCAAAGAGACGCTTGGAGGCGTCCACCGGGCAGAGCTGGCTCAATACCGTTTCCCGCATCAGACATGGCGAGGCCAGGGGGCTGGCGTTGTCCACATGAAAGGCATCGGGCAGCACGTGGCCGGCCTCATGGGGATAGGCCCAGGGCCAGTCGTCGCCGGCGTCCATGAAATCCCGGGCCATGACAAAGCAGGCCCAGCGCAAGGGGGAATCGGCCCGGTAGTCGGCGCGCAGATCGGTGTGGGGGATGAGGCCGAGCCCGCCGAAGGTGGTGAACTCGCGGCAGATATAAAAATCAAGCCGGTCGTCGGTGCCGGGAGCGGCGCGGATCAGCCGCCGCAGGTCGGGATTGAGCACCGGCAGCGAGTTGGGCAGCGCGCCGTTGACATTGGTGATGTTGACCCGGGCCACATCAATGGTGATGCCGGCCCCAGGGGTCAGGGTCTCGTTTTCGATCATCACCCGCCTGTTGTCAGTGCGGGTGATGAGAATATCGCAGGAACGGTTGACGGCGGTAAAGGCACGGGCATTGGCAAAGGACTGGGCCGCGAAGATATTGCCCCGCAGCGCCCCCACCTCGGCGACGATGGCCGCGGCCACCTGCTCCGGCGTCCAGTTCAGGGTGAGATTGACCGTCACCGTAGGCCGGGCGGCGGCGGCGGTGAGCCCCGCGCCGGTGGCGGCGGCTTCGGCGGCGGCAACGTCAGCGGGCGGCAGCCCCAGCCGGAAGGACAGCCGGTAAGGCCCGCCGGCCGCGGAAACCGGCCGGCCGTGTTCCTGACTGATGGTGAGCATGTTGTCCGGCGGCGGGTCAAGAAATTCAATGGCAGGGGCACCTACCCGGCAGGGGACAAACCTGGGGGCCAGACTGATCTGGGCATAGGCCCGGCGGAACCATTTCATGGTCCGGTAGCGGATATTCTGCTCGGTGATGCCCGCGGCATTGCCCCCGCCCACTGCCTCCCTGAAGACATGCACGCACAGCTTGATCCGTCGGCGGGCCGCCTCCTCCATGGGCAGCTCAGACACCACCCGGCATTTCTGCTGACCGGCCGGGGCGGGACAGTTGCGCAGCTCATAGGTGGCGCGGATGCGCTGGTCGAGAATCTCCAGATGATCATTGGCGGTGTTGTTGCCGTCGGCCAGATCCGAAACCAGCAGGGCCTGGGCCGTGCCGTCGGTGCGCTTGGGGTTGCCGGACAAGGCGGCGAAATCCTGGTCGTCCACCACCAGCCGCAGGTAGCGGGAGCGGTAGCGAGTGCTGCTCCTGGCGCTCATCTGCTGGCAGGCCACGATAATGCTGCGCATGCCGGCATCGGCGTCGCCCGCGGCAAAGGGGTTGTAAACCACGGTTGCCGGATCAATGGTGCCGTCCGCCCGATAGACCGGCTTTAAAGCCTCCAGGGTCACATTGACGGAATTGCCGCCGGCCTGGGGGTCCACCACCTCGATCTTGAAGCTGTCCGGGTCGGCATGGCCGTCGGCCTGATAACCAAAACCGGCGGGGAAGGCATTGGTGCCGTTTCTGCCGGCCTGGTTGCTCACATAGTTGCTGATATTGACAAAGGTCAAGGTCCGGTCCTGGGCAGCCGGCGTCCACTGGGAGCCGTGGACGATGCGGATCGCCGGCGCAGGAATCCCCCAGCGCCGGAAGATGTGCTGCACCTCCACATCGCGGCCCCCTTCGTTGCGCCGCTCGATGAGCGGCACCCTGACCACGTCGCCGCTGCGCAGGGGACGGTTGCGGAACGGCTCGTTCTCCGCCACCTCCCGCACCCGCTGGCAGTTCACATAGCCGAAGCGGGCGGCGATGCCGCACAGGGTATCACCGTCATTTGCCGTCACATTCTGAAATTCATCAGCCATCAGCTCACATCTCCATGCACCGATAAACCGGGGCCTTAGGGACTTGGAAAATGCCAAATTACCGTTTATGATATTTACATAAACATCTAGTAGGAGCGGGCCATGCCCGCGATATTACAAGTCAGAACACTAATGATCGCGGGCATGGCCCGCTCCTACAACCTAACCAAAAACGGTAAGTTAGTAATTTCCATCTCCCTTATCTGGGCTCCCACGACTCGCGGTCAAGATTGGGGAAGGTCACTTCGCACGTGCCCGGATCAATGCCGTTCACCCGGGCAAAGCCATTGCCGTCCAGCGTGCCGTCCAGCACCGAACCATCGGGCAATTTGATCTGGTAGCGCTCGCCGGGCACGGGCAACCCCGCCTGGTCCTCCAGCTTGATCTCCACCCAGCTCTTCTTCCGTTCCTTTTCGGCCTGGCTCCGGGGCGGTTTGTAGGGCCGGGCCGGCTGGGCCCCGTATTTGCCGGTCTGTTTTGCCAGCTGGTCTTCCTTGATCTTGGCCATGGCGCCCGGATCGGCCACATCGGCCTCCTGGGCCGGATCAGGAGCAATGGGGGTAATGGCGCTGCCGGCCGAGCCTGAAGCGGGCGACGATCCCGGTCCGGAATTGATCATGGTCATGCTGCCGTCCAGGGTGACCTTGATGCCGGAAACCGTCACTCCGGCCTGGTCGATGACCACGCTGCTGCCGCCGCATTTCAGGGTGATGCCCTGCATGGCCTCGATGACCACGCCCATGGCGTTCAGATAGTAGCTGCCCGTGGTATCCTCGGAGTGACTGGCCTTGAAGACCTCGGTCACGGCGCCGTCCACCGTGAGCGACAGACTGCCCCCCACCGCCCTGGCCTCCTTGCCGGCGACCTTGACATGGAGGTCCTTGCCGATCTGCTCCTTGTGGTCGGCGGCCACCTCCACATTGCGGTTGTTCTCCACCTTGACGAACTGGTCGGTCTTGATGATCAGGTGGCGGCTGGCGCCCACCCATTCAAAACAGTCCTGCACCACGCGGATGTCCTGATTTTTGGCGGCGTGGATGAACAGCTGCTCCTCCCCCTTCTTGTCCTCGAAACGGATCTCGTTAAAGGCGCCGCCGTCCGGCGAGGTGTTGGACTTGAAGGTGCTCTTGGTCTTTTCGTCCGGCAGCTTGTACGGCGGCAGATTGGTGCCGTGGTAAACCTGGCCGGTGATGATCGGCCGGTCCGGATCGCCCTCGATGAACTCGACAATCACCTCATGGCCGACCCTGGGCAGAAACACGGCTCCCCAGCTGTTGCCGGCCATGGACTGACTGACCCGCAGCCAGCAGGAGCTGTTTTCGTTGCGCTGCCCCTCCCGGTCCCAGTGAAACTGCACCTTGACCCGGCCCAGCTTGTCGGTGTAGATCTCTTCACCCGCAGGCCCGACGACAATGGCGGTCTGCACCCCTTCCACCACCGGCCTGGGGGTGCTGCGCACCGGCCGGAAGGGCACCTCATGGGGGATGCACTGAAACTGGTTGCTGTAGGCGACTCCCGCCTCCCCGCCGGTGAGGCCGCCGCTGCCGGTATAGACACCCTCCTGCCGGGCGTCATGGGTGACGGAGGACAGCACATAATCCTTGTCATTGAGGTCAGGCCGGCAATAGTCCTGCAGGCGGAAACGGCAGCCGCCGGCAAAGGAGCGGCAGTTGCCGGTGCCGGTCAGGGTGGTGATCCTGGCTTCCTCCTCTTCCATGCGGATGGTGGCCAGATGATCACCTTCCTGGCGCTTGGCGTACTGGCCCGGATAGTCATAAATCTCCCGGTCCCCTGGCCCCAGCACATGCTTGGAGTCCACCGAAACCTTGAGATCCGCATTGGGGATCTCATAGTTGAAGTCGTTGATGCTGTATTTGCCGGCCCGGATCTCCCTGGCCACCTTCAGGGTGGTCACCATATCCTCCTCCAGGAAGCTGCCGCCGCTGATGCGGCATCTGGCCGTCTCCTGCCCCGGGCATGATTTATGCTCCATCGGCGAGTCAGCCAGCACCAGGGTATGTTTCTTTTCCTCCTGTTCGAAGAAATAGAAAATCCCCTCCTCCTCCAGCAGCCGGGAGATAAAGTTGAAGTCGGTCTCCCGGTACTGCACGGTGTAATCCCGCACCCCGTAAGTGGAGCTCAGCCGCAGGCTGTAGTCGGCAAAACCGTGCTCGTCGAAAATCTTGTTGACGATGTCCGGCACCGACAGCTTCTGGAAGATGCGGGAATCCGCTGTTCTGGTCAGCAGCCAGAACCAGGGCACCATGGTGGCATGGTATCTGGAGAAGCGTAGAGAGCTTTCCTGGTCATCCATGCCATGTTCATGGCTGAAGCGGGAGATCAGGCCGTTGAAATGGCGACGGCTGCCGTCGGCCAGAAAAAGGGAGACCGTGACATTCTCGCCGATAATCTTCTCAAAGGAGACATTATGGTATTCGGAAAAGAGTTCCAGCTCAAAGTGGAAAAGGCGGGACACCCCCTCGCTGCCCTGGAAGCGGGCAAGCAGCAGCACATCCTCGCCCAGCGGGGTGTTGATGGCAAGAAGTCGATTCTCCTGGGTAAAAATGGCCCCCCCGTTTGACATGGTCTCACCCCGTTTCAGGTTGAAGTGCGCTCCAGCGTTTGCGTTGCCGGAACCCGTCTCGCGGGGCAAGAGCGGCCAGGCCCGCGGCGCCAGTGTTGCCCGCAAGGTCAAAGGTCGCGGGCCTGGCCCGCTCCCGCCCCGGAATGACCTGCAAAATTTCTAGCGCTCAGGCTGAAGCCACCTGGCAGAAAGCCCCGCAATCATAGGCATTTCAGGCGCTGCCTAAACCCCATTTGGCTGTCAGCATAAGCGCCCCAGGCAAGTCATCTGATATGTTTGTGATACCAAAGCCCTTCCGCCGTTGTCAATAGAGAATACCAGAAACAACATATTGAGATCATCAGAAATTTTCAAAAATGAATACCCATTCACCCCGGCAGGATGAAAAATGCCGGAAACCGCTGGACGGTGCATCAGCCAATTGCCTTTTGCCGCCATTTATGCTTTATGTACGACATCAGCAAAAAATATCACAGCAATAACCAACCCGGGAATAGAAGCCGTGACCGAAACAAGCCGCACCTATGTCCTGCCGGTGTTACCCCTGAAAAACGCCGTGGTCTTCCCCTATGTGGCCATGCCTATCTCCATCAACCGCACCGCCTCGGTGGCCGCGGTGGAAGAGGCTCTGTCCACCAAGAACAAGATGCTGGCGGTCTTTGCCCAGCAGGATCCGGTTATTGAAAATCCCCGCATCAGAGATCTTCATGCCGTGGGTTCGTCGGCCATGGTCAAACTGATTGCCCGCTCCGAGTCCATGGTGCAGATTATCATCCAGGCGGTGGAGCGGGTGGAGATCGCCGAAACCGAACAGACCTCCCCCTTTCTTAAGGTGCGGGTCAGAACCCTGCCGATCATCACGGAGCAGGGCATTGAAGTTGAGGCCCTGCAGCGGGAGATCATGGAACTTACCGGCCGCTACTTCGCCCTGGGCCATCCGGAAGTTCAGCTGAACTTCCCCCAGTTCGTGGCGCCCGGTGAAGATTTCATGCAGTTGCTCTACCCTCTCGCCCAGTTGCTCTCCCTTGATGTCAAAAGCGCCCAGATCCTGCTGGAGGCCACCACCCCCACCGCGGCCATGCGCATTATCCGCAGCCACCTCAACCATGAGATCCAGATCCTCGAGGTGCGCCAGAAGATTGCCAGCGACGCCCAGTCCGAACTCTCCAAGGAGCAGCGCCATTACATCCTGCGCCAGCAGATGCAGGCCATTCAGAAGGAACTGGGGGAAAAGGGCTCGGCGGAAGAGGAACTGGCCGATCTGCGGAAAAAGCTGGAGGAGGCGAAACTGCCGGAAAATGTCCATGACGAGGTGAAACGGGAACTGTCCCGTCTCAGCCAGATCCCCTCCATCTCCCCGGAATACCAGGTGGCCCGGGCCCATCTCGATCTCATTTTCGAACTGCCCTGGCACGCCGCCACCACGGACAATCTCAATCTGGGCAATGCCAGAAACGTGCTGGATGAGGATCACTACGGCCTGAAGGAGGTCAAGGAGCGGATCATCGAGCAGCTGGCCGTCATGAAGCTGAACCCCGAGGCCAGGGCGCCGATCCTCTGCTTTGCCGGCCCGCCCGGCGTCGGCAAAACCTCCCTGGGCCAGTCCATCGCCCGGGCTCTGGGCAGGAAGTTTGAACGGTTCAGCCTGGGCGGCATGCATGACGAGGCGGAGCTGCGCGGCCATCGCCGCACCTACATCGGCGCCATGCCCGGCCGCATCATCCAGGCCATGCGCCGCTCCGGGGTGCTCAATCCCCTGGTGATGCTGGATGAGATCGACAAGCTGGGCCGGGATTTCCACGGCGACCCCTCGGCCGCCCTGATGGAGATCCTCGATCCGGCCCAGAACTGGGCCTTCCGGGACAACTATCTTGATCTGCCCTTTGATCTCTCCAAGGTGTTTTTCATCACCACCGCCAATACCCTGGATACCGTGCCCAGACCCCTGCTGGACCGCATGGAGGTGATCCATCTCTCCGGCTACAGCGATGAGGAGAAGATGGAAATCGCCCATCATTATCTCTTCCCCAGGCAGCGCCGGGAGGCGGGGCTGACCGGGGAGCAGTTTATCGTGCCGGATGCCACCCTGGCCGCGGTCATCCGCCGCTATACCCGGGAGGCCGGGGTGCGCGAACTGGAAAGGATGCTGGGCCGACTGGCCCGCAAGGCGGCCATCCGTTTTGCCGAGGGCCGCACCGAGCCGGTGACCGTGCAGCTTGACCAGCTGCTGGATATGCTGGGTCCGGAGCGTTTTTTTGTGGAGAAGCTGCGCAGGGATCTGCCGCCCGGCGTGGCAACCGGCCTGGCCTGGACCGAGGCGGGGGGCGACGTGCTCTATGTGGAGGCCATCGACCTGCCGGAAGGGGAAAAATTCACCCTGACCGGCCATCTCGGCGAGGTGATGAAGGAATCGGCCATGGCGGCCAACAGCTACGTCCTCTCCCATGGCAAGGAACTCGGCATCAAAAAACCGGAAGGAACCGTGCATATCCATGTCCCGGCAGGGGCCATTCCCAAGGACGGGCCTTCAGCCGGGGTGACCATGGCTGCGGCTCTGGCCTCGCTCTACAGCAGACTGCCGGTGCGCGGCGACACGGCCATGACCGGGGAAATCACCTTAAGCGGCCTGGTGCTGCCGGTGGGCGGCATCAAGGACAAGGTGCTGGCCGCCCGGCGGGCCAGCATTCACCGGGTCATCCTGCCCGGGGAGAACGAGAAGGATCTGCACGACCTGCCCGATTACGTGCGCCGGGAGATGGAATTCATCTTTGTCGAGCGCATCGAAGAGGTGCTCAAGGCCGCCATCCCGCAACTCTTTACGCCTGAGGGAGAGCGGCCGGGGGTGGCATCCGCGGGAAACCCATGAACAGGCCGCAGGCGGCCATGCCCGCCTGATCAATCCTTTCAGATGACCTGCTTCTCGATTTCGTCGAAATCCAGATCCGGATAGATGCTGCGGGCGCAGTCAGGGCAGACGCTGTGGCTGAACTGCGCATCCGAGTGTTCCCGTACATAGGTCTCGATCTGCTGCCAGTATCCTTTATCATCGCGGATCTTCCTGCAGGAGGAACAGATGGGCAGAAAACCGCTCAGCGTCTTCACCTGGGCCAGGGCCGCCTCCAGGCTGTTCTTTTTTTCCTGCAGATCAGCCTCGATGCGCCGGCGCTCCACCAGTTCGCCGGCCAGCCGGTCATAGGCCGCCTGCAGCTTGCGGGTCCGTTCGAGCACCACCTCCTCCAGATGGGCCTTGTGTTCCGTCAATGCCGCGTTGATGGTCTGCAGCTCGGCGTTATAGGAGCGGAAAAAATTCCTGAAAAAGAGAATAAACGGCAGGGAGCCGCAAAAGAAGTAGACGGCCGTAAGCATGGAGATGATCAGGTCATGCCGCAGCAGGGCGTCCATATCGGTGATCTGATAATCGGCGCAGGCCAGATAGGTCCTGCCGCCCGGCGAGGTCCGGGGCAGGGCGACGGAGCGGAAGCGGCCCCACTGGTCCTCGTAATTGACAAACACCGTCTTTTTCTCCCGCCAGGCCTCGACGAAACCGGCCGGCACGTCCTCATAGGGATAGAAATACCAGGACTTCCTCTCTTTGGCCTCCTCCGCGGTGACCGTGGGGGCGGAGAAATAGAATCTGCCCTCCTGTTCCACCAGGGTGTAGACGTAGGTGAAATCGGTATCATCCGCGTAGCCGCTGATCCTTTTGCGGTTCTGCAGCTCTTCCGCAAAGGAGATGGAATCAGGCCCAATGGCCCGGTCGTGGAAATCCGGGGCGAGCATGAATTGCAGGGCCCTGGCCGCCAGCAGCAGCTGCTGGTCAATCTCCTCCAGCACGATGTGCCGGTGACGATGGTTGGACCAGATGGTGTAGGCCAGCACGGCCGTAACATAGAACAGCAGGCAGAGCGCCAGGTACAGCGTATGCCTGCCCCGTTTGTGTTTGTCGATCATCAAACCTCCTGCCCATGTGACACTTCCATGAAATAGTTGTAGCACAAAGCAGGAGATTTCTCCAAATCGATGCTCATCCCATCACGAGTTTTCTTCTCGCCAATCGTCAATTCTCGCCAGCGCCTCAAACTCATTAATAACGTCGGCTTTCACCTGCACATTCAGCGCCGTCACCGCGACCGACCGGTCCCTGGTTTTACGTATAATCCTGTCCAGACATTCAATGATTTCGGGTTCCAGGGGGAAAAGCCGGCAGCAACGAAGCAGTTGGCGAGTTTTTGCGATGCCATCAAGAATTGGTCGGATGCTCTTCCACAATCTTGCCATCCTTGAAGACCGCCACCCCGGACCCCGCCCTCTTGGCCTTTTCCCTGGCCTTTTGTGCGGCGCGTTTCATGGCAACTTCCGCATTGATGAAATCAGGGTCGCGGGTTTTGTTCTTGTCGAGCGCATCAGCGGCTTTCTTACTCATGGATGACCTCCTTCTTCGAGAAGCAGGGGAAACGGACCCGAGTTCTCGTACAATGCCCATTCATTGGCGATGGACCGATAGATTTCCTCAAAATTACGCCAGCCAGCCGAAAACCGGCGGCGGATAGTCGCTTCCGGCACATTATGTCCACCCTCAATAACTCGCTGTCGGACTCGGGCAATGGCGAGCTCCGGCGAGGTAAGACGCAGGAAGAAAAGCTTCACCATATAGCCGTCCGCACGCCAGGCAGGAATCAGGCGAGCATATCCCCGTCCGCTCAGCGTGGTTTCGAAGGCAAAACTCTCCCCCCGCCGGGCGTATTCAGTAATCTCAGTAAGCATCAGGCGTCCGGCCTTGAAGGCGGCCCGGTCCGGATCAAAGGGAGCGAGCCCTGCGGCAATCAGATCCGCATTGACGAAAATCGGGCAGTTGGCCTCCCTGGGCAGAAACTCCTCAGCAAAGGTGGTTTTGCCGGCCCCGTTCGGCCCCGCAATGATGATGATTTTCTTCTGATTATGCGATTTCATCGTTTCAGGGCCTCGCGGATGGTGCGAATCAGGTTACTTTCCGCATTGCTGATAAGTTGGTTGATCCGGCTCACGTCCTTTCTGGTTAGTCCTGGAACGAAACCGTCATCTGCCACGCCGGTAAACAGCGTTCCACCCTCGGAATTGGCAAAGGCCGCAAGCTCCGAGGCCAGGGATTCCGCATTGCGGATATCGGCCTTGAACTGGTGGGAACGGTCTTCGCCGGTGGCTATACGTTTCTGAAGGTTTTCGATGGAAATCATTATTCCAATTTGTTTTTTGTATTTTTATCACAGATGAAATTCACCGCCCAGCGCATGAAAAATAAATCCGCCTTAGTTATTCAATGTCTAATATTTCTGCGCAATCTCTTCTGCGATCATCTCCGCCTGTTTCAGAACAGTCTCAGTAGCCAGTTTTTGCATATCGGGCGGGTAGCCATACTGCCGTAGTGTTCTTTTTACAATAACTTTCAATTTCGCCTTGACGCTTTCCTTGATAGTCCAGTCGATGGAGGCGTTTTCCCTGACACGTTCAAACAGAACAACGGCAAGCTCTCGCAGTTTGTCCTTGGCCATCACCTCCCGGGCGCTGGCATTATTGGCGATTGCCGTATAGAAGGCATACTCAAGCTCCGACAAACCCAACTGCTCGGGTTCTTTATCCATCTGCCTGATATCTTTTCCAAGGGCAATCAACTCTTCAATGACTTCGGCGGCGGTGATGATCTTATTGTGGTATCGCTTGATGGAGTCTTCAAGCATTTCCATCAAGGATCTACCCTGGATCAGGTTTTTTTTGATCCGTGCCTTTATCTCATCATTAATAAGTTTTTTCAGGACCTCCAGGGCAATATTTTTATGCTCCATGTTTTTTACTTCCAGAAGGAACTCTTCTGAAAGAATGGAAATGTCCGGTTTTTTTATCCCGGCAGCGTCAAAGACATCAATGACTTGCTCCGTAACCAGGGCTTTGTCAATCACCTGGCGGATTGCCGTTTCAACCTCTTGGTCCGTTTTTCCAGCACCTGCGTCATCGAATTTTGCCAGTCGTGCCTTGACCGCCTGAAGAAAAGCAGCCTCATCTTTTATATCGAGAGCCTGTTCATGAGGAATGGCGATGGCAAATGCCCGCGACAGGGCAGTCACTTCGTTGATATAGCGTTTTTTGCCGTTTTCAAGGCCCAGGATATGTTCTTCGGCTGCAAGAATCATGGAAAGTTTAGTCCCGGTGTCAGCCCCGAAATACTCTTCATAGGCAAATCCGTGAAACATTTGGGAGACAATTTCTAATTTTTCCAACATCATCTGCACGGCTTTTTCCTGGGTTATGGCTGGATCACCCTTGCCGCCGCTGTCCGAGTAAAATGACAACGCTTTTTTCAGTTCCGAGGCAATGCCGAGGTAGTCCACCACCAAACCGCCGGGCTTGTCTTTATAAACCCGGTTTACTCTGGCGATAGCCTGCATCAGATTGTGGCCTTGCATCGGCTTGTCGATGTAAAGGGTATGCAGGGAAGGAACATCAAATCCGGTCAGCCACATGTCGCGGACAATGACGAGTTTGAGTTCGTCTTCCGGGTCCTTCATTCTATCAGCTAAAACCCTGCGTTGATCTTTAGTCGTGTGATGTTTTGCTATTTCAGGACCGTCAGCGGATGCCGAGGTCATGACCACTTTGATCACGCCTTTTTTCAGGTCACCGCTATGCCACTCCGGTTTGATTCTGATAATTTCCTTATAGAGTTCGGCGGCAATGCGGCGGGACATGGCGACAATCATGGCCTTGCCTTCAACAACCTCCTGTCGCAAGGTAAAATGATCGATAATATCCTGCGCCACCTGTTTTACCCGGCCTTCACTGCCGATAAGCGCTTCGAGTTGGGTCCATTTTGCTTTGGCTTTTTGCGTTTCGGTAAGTTCTTCCTGATCAAGCTCTTCATCCAGTTCGGCAACAAGTCTTTTCCCCTCCGCACTTAAGGATATTTTTGCCAGCCTGCTTTCATAGAAGATCCTGACCGTTGCCCCATCTTCTACCGCCTGGGCAATGTCGTAGATATCGACGTAGTTGCCGAAAACAGCCGGAGTGTTGACATCGGTACTCTCAATGGGCGTGCCGGTGAAGCCAAGATAGGTGGCCCGAGGCAGCGCATCGCGCATATATTTGGCAAACCCATACACTACCTTTTTGCCGATGACGTTCCCTTCCCGGTCCCGATCATCGATGGTCTTGGCCTTGAATCCGTACTGGGTCCGGTGAGCTTCGTCGGCAATAACAATAATGTTTTCCCGCTCAGAAAGCGTCTCGTATACATTGCCTTCCTCCGGTTGAAATTTCTGGATAGTGGTGAAAACCACGCCGCCGGAGGCCACCTTGAGAAGCTCTTTCAAGTGTCCCCGGTCTTCAGCCTGCACCGGGTCCTGCCTGAGAAGTTGCTTGGAGGCTGCAAAGGTATCGAACAGTTGGTCGTCCAGGTCGTTGCGGTCCGTGATAATCACCACGGTAGGGTTATCCATGGCAAGAACAATTTTACCCGTATAAAAAACCATGGACAGGGATTTGCCGCTTCCCTGAGTATGCCAGACCACGCCGCCTTTCCGGTCGCCTCTGGGTTGGATTTCCACGCCTGTCAGGCCATAGCTTGCCGGCGATTCTCTTGTCTCAAGCCCGTCAAACAAGTCTTCTTTATGTTCCTGTCGGTAACCGGAGGCCCGCAAGGTCGATTCGACAGCGCGGTTGACCGCATAATATTGGTGATAGGAGGCAAGCTTTTTCACTGTCTGGATGGAAATAACCCCGGTCTCCTTGCACCCCATGGCACCTTCTTTGGCTTCGCCATTCACCTTTTCTTCTTTTTTTGATTTTTCAAAAACAATAAAGTGACGGATCAAATCCAGCAGGGTTTTCCTATCAAGCATGCCCTTGACCAACGTTTCCAACTGGCCGATGAGTGGCGAAGATTCGACTTTGCCGTCCGCGGTCTTCCAGGCCATGAAACGGGTGAGTCCCGCGGAAATGGAACCGGCTTTGGCTTCGAGACCGTCCGAGATTATCAATATTCCGTTATAGGTGAACAGGCTGGGGATCGCGTGTTTATAAGTCTGGAGCTGTTTGAAAGCGGAGTTGATCGTGGCGTTTTCATCGGTCGGGTTTTTGAGTTCAATGACAACGAGCGGCAGACCATTAACAAAAAGAATAATATCCGGCCGCTTATTGATATTGTTTTCGATCACCGTAAATTGGTTGACCGCCAGGAAGTCGTTGTTCTCGGGGTTCTTGAAATCAACGAGCCAGACCAGGTCACCCCGGCTTTGGCCATCTTTTTGGAGGGTGACCTTGATACCCTCGGTGAGCAGCCGGTGAAAAGCCTCATTGCCTCCGATCAGTTCCGGAGACGAGATTCGCCGAAGTTGATTAATGGCATCTTCCCGACCGGAAGGGGGGACTGATGGATTGATTCTGCCCGCCGCCTCCCGCAGCCGGTCCAGAAGAAGAACATCCTCAAACGATTCCCGCTCCGGGGTGTCGCTGTCCGGCGCAATGGAAGGACCATCGAGATACTGGTAGCCGCTTTTTTCCAGCAATTCGATGGTAAATTTTTCGATGACGGATTCGGTGATTTTGTTCATATGCGCGTTTACCTTGACATGGCCTCGGCCCGAACCCGTGTTTGGATACTCGTTCTTATTTTAGCGTATAGACGATTTTCTTTCTCATGCTCAAAGGTTACAGCGATGCAGTAGTCCTGCAACCTGGATTCATCGGTAATCCATTTGTTGAAATTCAGAAGGACAAGTGAAACCGGGGCTACTGGTCTGTTTTTCGGGTCCCGCTTATACTCTTTCCATGCCTTTTGATGGCATCCGGCTTTTCTTGTGTTGCCGCCGGGAAAGAAGTCAATTTCAAACTTTTTCAAACCCTCCGGAACCCCGGCCTGTTCCGCCTGTTCGTTAATAACGCCATATTTTTCGATCAGTGTCTGCGGGTTGATTGAATGGAACAGATGAAATTCCATTCGGTTTCCGAGATAGCTGTCACCACGGGTCAGCCGTGTCTCAGGATTAAAGGTGAGGGTAACGAGTATTCTCTTCCTGCCTGGCTCGGAAAAGAAAATATCGGGAAGATGCAGGGAATAAACCTTCATCTGGTTCAGCCCGATCCGCCCTTCATCCCAAAGCACTACCCTGTTACCGAATGAATTTACAGCCCGCTCGAAGCTGCTTAGACCATAACCGCAAACCGCCAGATGGGCTTTGTCGGCGTCTTTTTGTTTGCCGATCTGGTAAAAATCCTTGCTTGGCTTAACTGGATAGTCCGCGCCGATGAGCAACATATTTTTGATAAAGTTGCCTGATCCTTGCGGGAAGTGATTGGCGATTTTCCCCGCAAGATGCGCAACCTTGGGAGCGGCAAAGCTGGTGCCGCAATCGTACTGGATGATGTCTTCTGTTGTCCGATTATTGAGAAGGGGAATTTTGCCTCCTCTGTCCTGGGTTATCGTCCCATAGTTATCATACAGGATAAGGTTGCCGCCATATTCGACAAGCTCCGGCTTTATCATGCCGTTAATGCCAAGCCCTGACCTGGTGAACGGCGAAGGCTGGTTCTCATCGGCAATAGCGGTTTTTATCTGCTCAGCGCCATATCGTTCCTGTTCAATCCGCATCTCGCCGGCTATGGATCCTATGGTCAGGGCCAGAGATGCCGTGGCCGGATTGATAATGCGAAAATCCGGGCA
Organism: Desulfurivibrio sp.; assembly: GCA_003605035.1. Taxonomy (GTDB): domain Bacteria; phylum Desulfobacterota; class Desulfobulbia; order Desulfobulbales; family SURF-16; genus SURF-16. The sequence continues at coordinate 26,699 of QZKJ01000046.1, read as the reverse complement.
CTTGGCAAAATAAACCGGGTAATTAGATTGAACGTCCGCAATCGTTTCATAAAACCCGGTCGGGTCCTGATTGCCGGCCGATACCACAAAAACGACATTGGGAAAGTCAAACGCCAGTTCATCAATGAGTGCGGCAAGGGGGAGTTGCCTGGAATAGTGTTTATGCCAGACTTCATTCTTATTTCCCAATGAGATGTTGACCACCCTGATGTGATATTCCGGGTTGGCCAGAAAGCTCTCAACCGCGTCTTTCAGTTGATGCTCAACGAGTTTTTCAGGGTCATATTGAGACCCAATAACTCTGCCGTCAAAATCCCTCTCCGCATACAACACCTTGGCGGGAAAAATCCAGTTGGCCGGGGTAAATTTTTTCTCTTCCAGACATTTTTCAATGTCGCCATAGGCCGCGCAACCCCCAACAGCAGTGCCGTGGCCCACGGTATCTTGTATTTCCGCCTCCCCGTTCTGAAAATTTTCTTCGCCGCCGACGCATCTTTCCAGCATCGGATGATTCGTGGTAATCCCGGAATCAATGATCAGGATACCGTGTGCGGCACCATCCGGTTCATTGAATTCCATTGTGGAAACATCCGGCCGGGTATATTCGAAGGGATTGAAATGAGGCAGGCTGGGACGATCAGCCCGGCTGATCTCTTTGAGTTCGATAATCTCGTCAAAGACCCGAGCGGAAAGCTTTGCTCGCAAGAGCACAAAGGTTTTTGATATAAGGGTATCGGTGACGCGGAATTGACTGCGGTCGGAGTAGGTCTCCTTAATCTCATGGATAAACCTTTCGTTTTTCCGGGGATCGGTCATTCGCCATAATTCGATGTCGATAAACTCAGGCGTCTCGCCTAACGGCTTTTCCGTTAATCCCTCGCCGATTTTTTTCTCCCTGGGAATGTCCTGAAAGGAATCAATGGCATTGAAAAAGTCATATTTGGGGCCTTTTTCACTACCGTATGTTTCAAGCTTTCTTTTGAATACGCTCAGTGTCTCGTCATCGCTGAAAACCGCCCAGAAACCTTTTCTGTTTTCCGCGACCGAAAGGACATGGATTCCCATGGATGCAAGCATGTTTTCAAAAGCATCCGGCGAGACACTCTGGTTGATTTCGATTTCATAGATTAAAGACGGGGTAATCCGGCCCGCGAATTTTTTCTTCAATTCGGCAAATGATTGAGAGATAGTTTCCACTTTTTGTTTGCCGGCTTGAGAAAACGCCGCTTTTCCCCTCCCTCCCGGAAAACTGTAACCAACAAAACCACCTCTTTTCTGGCGTTCAACATTGCCGCTGTATAGTGGGAGCCGCAGGTGGTCATGTTTTTCCATTATCGATCCCCCATCTGATTATTCTTGACCTTTTCACGGCGGATGAATTTATGGATGGCGGCCTCGATGTCGCTTTGTGAAAGACAAGGCCTTGAATCAAGAATGGATAACTTCATGGCCTCTTCGGTTATCATTTTGATATCAGCCGGTGAGAGACTTTGTGTCAAAGTCACGGCTTTTGGGAAGTCGATATCAGGATCTTTTTTGATCGGCCTCAGGTAGAGTTCAAACAATGCTTTTCTGATATCTTCATCAGGGAGTTCGTAATAAATAACATCGTCAAAGCGCCGCCAGATAGCCGGGTCAAGCATATACTGGTGATTGGTTGCCGCCAGGATAAGGCTGTCACCCTTGATGTTGTCCAGCATCTGAAGGAAGTTGTTGACGACTCTTTTTATCTCCCCGTGTTCGTGGCTGTCGTCCCGGTTCTTGCCAATGATATCGAACTCATCAAAAAGAACGATCCAGGTGCCGTTTTCGATGAAATCGAACACTTTCCGGAGATTGGAGGCCGTCTCGCCAAGATACGATGAAATGATGGAGTCAAATCGAACATACACCAACGGAATTTGCAGGACGGAACTGACGATCCGGGCGGAAAAGGTTTTTCCGGTCCCCGGTTTGCCGCACAAAAGGACCTTTTTTTTGTTCTGGAGATTGTAGGTCGCGAAAACATCCGCATCCTTAAATTCCTTGATGATCTGTTCCAATTGCTGCTTTGTTTCAGAACAGATCAACAGGCTGTCCATGCTGATGTCAAAGTGCTGGATTTCAAGCAGCGGGAACCCTTTTTCCGTATCTCGGGGTATGGGCATGGCGTTCTTAAACCGCTTTCCCTTTTCCGAGGAACCGTTTGCGCTGTAAAGGGCCTTTTCCAGTTCCTTGGCAACGATGGTATGTTTTTTTCTTTTTTCGTGGTCGATATATTCCCGTGCCGCCAGGAAAAAGGCATCATTGTTTTTATCGTGAAAGGATAAAAACATTTTTTTAATTAAATCAGAGGTAGTCATCACGGTCTCCAATAGAGGGTAAGTTGCACATGCGGCCCAGTATATTTTCTGCTATCCGGCTTCTTCCGAATACTTTTTGCTTTCAGCAAGATAGGCAAGATAATCGACATTGAAAAGAATTTCACTTGCGGTAAATGAATAATTGCCCATCTCAAACTCGCCGTACAGCTCATCCCAAAATTCGTTGAATATTTCATCATCGGTATACAATTTCTTGGTGTCAACCACCTCGGCTTTTGTACGCGGATTTTCATTCTCGAATGTTCGGATTAAAAATGCCGCCACAACAACCGTTGCATCAATAAGAAACTCCCTGGTCAAGTCGTCAATCTTGTTGTTCCTCTCTTTCAGCTCATCCAGGGATTTGCCGTGAGAGGTTGTGCCGATTTCATTCCTGAGGTTGCCCATCTGCTGGCCGATGGTGGCCAGTGCTGTCGAAATTTGCGTGACCAGAGTTGCGTTTGAATACCCTATGGCAGTGAACGCCTTTTTCATAATTGCATTGGTGCTTGGGGTTGCCCCGAGTGTCACGCCCTTGGTAGTGCAAATTTCTTTGCCGATGGTCTCAAGAAGGGCTTTGGCGTTCTCAACGGCATGGCTGAAATCAGTTGAAACGTGGGCTTCAATACGGTCCGTGTAGGTGGTCAATGCCGACCACCTGCCGTGTTGTTCGATTACCTTTTTCAGCCTTTCCATTTATCAATCTCTTAGTCTGCTATGCATTCAACCCGGACCTTGCCGCTCATCAGCTTGGGGAGCAGGGTGTCACGGAGTTTTTCTAAATGCCGAACCTGCAACTCATTTTGTTTAATTTTCAAATAAAGCGGAAAAGCGGTTTGCTCAAAGCGGGAGATCTGCCAGGAAGGGGGCAACAACACAGTTTCCTCATGGACATGATTCCGGTTTAACGTTGGAACAGCAGAACCAGCATTGTATGAATCCAAATCCAGGGATTTAAGAAAAAAGTATGCGAATAACGGGGTTGCTCGCCTAAATTCTTTCACGTAAAGCGAAGTATTTAGTGGCCAAAAATCATCAAGCACGAAGAACACTTTTCCCAACAAACCGCTTCGGCCAGTAGTAACACCAGGACCTTTGACTCTGTACTCAGCATGTCCTCCGTTATACCCACTTGCAGCATAAATTGGATTTGGACCGTCAATCCTGTTTTGCGAAGGCAAATCAAATCCTCTTTGCAGCACAAATAAATCTTCGATTTTGCCCACCTCCCAATCATCCTGCGCTTCCTCCACAAACCACTGCCGGAAAAGGGTTTCGGCCATGGCTTCGAGGGTTTTGTTCTGACGGTGGAGCAGGTCTATTTTGTCGTCGAAACTGGAAAGGACCGAGGCTATGGCTTTTTGCTCGGGGGGAGGGGGAAGTTTGATATCTAAATCATAGATTTCGTCTCTGCTCGTTGAAGGGATTGCAGAACCGCTATCCATTTCATTGATATCAATGTTCTTGAACCAGAAATAGAGAAAAAGTGTATCAAGATCTTTGATTCTTTTCTTTGTGTAAAAAGCTGTATCAATGACAAAAAATGGCCGATTTGCTAAGTAAACTTCTCTGTAAGCACCTTTTCTTCCAATTATTACAGAAGGTTTATCGTAAAGAAATTCATCGGATAGCCCAATTTTCCCATTTGTGCCAAAAACATCATATTTACCAGTGCCTGATCGGTAATCCTTTAAACCCTTGCCATATTCAAGCGTGAGGATGTCACCTATTTTTAACTTTTGGTATTCCCCCATCACTTCCCCTCCAGCCTTTTAACCCCGTCATCAGCGGTCAGAATCCGCATCTGCTGGATGGCGATTCTGTTGAGCCGTTCAAGGCGCACCTCCTGGGAGAGGCCATCACCGATGAAATGGGCATTGAGGTTTTCAAGATTTGACAGGCAGACCAGTTGGGACACATCGGCGTAATCCCGGATATTTCCTTTTCTGCCCGGATTCGCCTCTCGCCATTGGGCGGCGGTGACCCCGAAAAGGGCCATGTTCAGGATGTCCGCCTCGCCGGCGTAAACAGCGCTGGTCTGGGACTTGCTCAATTCCGGCGGAATCAGGTTTTCCTTGATGGCGTCGGTATGGATGCGGTAGTTGATCCTGGCCAGGTTCCGGCGGATATCCCAGCCGAGCTGCTCCCTTTCCTGGTCCTTGAGGCGTTGAAATTCCTTGATCAGGTAGAGTTTGAATTGCGGAGAGATCCACGAGGCGAACTCAAAGGCGATATCCTTGTGGGCATAGGTGCCGCCGTATCTGCCCGCCTTGGCCATGATCCCTTTCGAATTGGTTTTGTCAACCCATTGTTTTACCGAAAGGACAAAGCGGTTTAAGCCGGCCTGGTTTTTAATTCCCTCGAATTCGGGGGAATTAAATTCCGGATTGTAAATCTCTTCCCATACGCCGAGGAATTCTATGGTATTTTTGTTTCGCAGCCACTTTTCAATGAGCGCGGAACCATTCTCAATATTTCTGACCATGTCGGTTAAGGAAATATAATCCTGCTGCTCCGCTGAGATGACGTTGATCTCTCTGCCCTGAACCTCCAGTTTAGCCATCGATCTTCACCTTTGCCAGATTTTCGGCAATCAATATGTTCAGCCGTGTTTCCTCTTCCAACTGCGCCTCAAACTCCGCCTTCAGTTTGGTAAAACGTTCCTTGAAGTCAAATTCGTCTTCGTCATCCGGCAGCCCCACATAGCGGCCTGGGGTGAGTACATAATCCAACTCCCGGACCCGCTCGATGCCGGCGGAGTTGCAGAAACCTTTTACATCTGCATAATTCCCGTTCGGATTCCTCCAATTGTGATAAGTCGAGGCGATGAGGGTAATATCCTCGGCGGAAAATTCTCGTGTCCGGCGGTTGATCAGGTGGCCCATGTTGCGGGCGTCGATGAAGAGGATTTCATCGGTCCGGTTGCGGAATCTGCCGTTGGCCTTGTTGCGGCTGACAAACCACAGGCTGGCTGGGATCTGGGTGTTCAGGAAGAGCTTGGCAGGCAAATTGACGATGCAGTCCACCAGTCGGGCCTCGATCAAACTTTTACGGATATCCCCCTCCCCGGAGGACTTGGAAGTGAGCGAACCCTTGGCCAGAACAAAACCGGCCTGGCCGCTGGGGCTCAGGTGATAGATGAAGTGTTGTATCCAGGCGTAGTTGGCGCTGCCGTCAGGCGGAATGCCGTATTTCCAACGGCCGTCTTTTTTGAGCAGCTCGCCGCTCCAGTCGCTGTCATTGAAGGGCGGGTTGGCAATCACATAATCGGCTTTGAGGTCCTTGTGACTGTCGTTCAGAAAAGAGCCCTCGTTGTTCCATTTCACCTGGGAGCTGTCAATGCCCCGGATCGCCAGGTTCATCCGGGCCAGCCGCCAGGTGGTATGGTTGCTTTCCTGGCCGTAAATGGAAATGTCGTTCACCTTACCCCGGTGATCGGCGACGAATTTTTCCGATTGCACGAACATGCCTCCGGAGCCGCAGCAGGGATCAAAGACCCGGCCCTTGTACGGTTCCAGCATCTCCACCAGGAGTTCAACAACGGAGCGAGGGGTATAGAACTGCCCGCCCTTTTTGCCTTCGGCCAGGGCGAATTCACCCAGAAAATATTCAAACACATGACCGAGTACGTCGGCGCTGCGGGCCTTGGCGTGACCCAGGGCAATATTGCCCACCAGATCGATGAGGCCGCCCAGATTGGCGGGGTCGAGATTGCCCCTGGCAAACACCTTGGGAAGCACGTTCTTGAGCGATGGATTATCCTTTTCGATGGCGTCCATGGCCTCGTCAACCTTTTTGCCGATATCTGGCAGTTTGGCCTTGGCTTGAATATATTGCCACCGGGCAATCTCCGGCACAAAAAAGACATTTTCCGCCTTGTACTCGTCCTTGTCCTCGGGATCAGCGCCGGCGTATTCCCCTTCGCCAGCCTTGAGTTTGTTGTACAACTCCTCAAAGGCATCGGATATGTATCGAAGAAAAATCAAACCCAACACAATATGCTTATACTCGGCCGCATCAATGTTCTTTCTGAGCTTGTCCGCCGCCTTCCAGAGCTGCTTTTCCAGCGGTTCTTCTTTGTCGTTGTTTTTCTTCACTTTTGCCATCTGTTGCTCCATTGGAATCCGCACATACTACCGCTTTGCCTTTGCCGGAAAACTTTTGAATCCGACACGGCCCAACAATCAAAGTCAGGTTGCTGAAGTGCTTATCAAATATCCTGATTCAGAACCTATCCAGCCCCATTGGGGCCAAAAAGAACTGAAAGAGGCTGCAGCCCTTACCTCAACTCAGCCGGTCCCGGTACACACCCGGTGTCGAGCCGGGGATTTCCATGGCCTTGACCGTGCCGGCATAAAAGGCGGCATCCCCCACTCCGCCGATGATGGCGTAAGCGTAGCCGACGGCCGCCATGCCGCGCAGGCAGCGCAGCAGGAGCGCGGTGCCGATGCCTTGGTGCCGGTAATCTTCGCTGACGCCCAGGGGCCCGAAAAAATTCTTCATGGTGCTGTCATGGCAGGCAAAGCCGGCAATGGCGCCGTGCATGGTGGCGATGAAACAGGAGATGGGAGCATTGGCAAAGGCCACGTCGCATTCACCGGCCCAGCCGGTGCCGAAATGGACCCGCACCCAGTCAACCACCTGAAATTTTTCATAGGCCATGGCCCGGCGGATGATGATGCCGTTAGCGGCCAGCCCTGCCAGCCGCGGCCCCTCTTCGGGCAGTTCATAGAGTTTGACCAGCAGATCAGCCATCACTTCAGCTCCATGGTCCGGCGAGCCGGGTGGGCGGCTCGGCAATGGACTGGAAACGGGCCAGCCGCACCCGGTCCTGATTGACAAAGGAAAGCAGCGGCATGAGACCCGCCTCCATGATCCGCTCCGCGGCCCGCAGGCTGAGCACCACCTCGGCGCAGGGCTTGGTGCGCGACTCGCCCTCCTGTTGATAGACAGGCAGGGGGAGACTGTTGATCTCGTCCACCTCTCCCGGCCTCATCTGCCAGCCCTGGCGACTGAAGGCCTGGCCCAGCAGCAGGGCGCAGGCCAGCACGGGATTGCCCCACAGATAGTTCTGGTGGCCGCCTTCTGCGCCAAGCTCCTCAAAGCTCAGGGAATCAAGGGGATCGCTGCCGGCACCATAGGGCAGCCGCAGCAGCAGGCGGGGCAGGACCAGACCCAGGTATTGCGCCTCGGGCAGGCTGCGCAGCAGCTGCCACGCCTCTTCCGCCGCCGCATCCGTCCGGGGCTGCCAGTCATCGGGATCAGGGGTCTGGTGCAGGGATTGGCCACAGAGCATCTGGTCGCTTGCCGCGGCGAGAAACGGTGCCCCGGCAGCTTCGGCAATCTGCGCCAAACGGAGCAGCAGGCCGATGTCCGCTCCGCTCTTTTCCAGGCTGTAGCAGCCGGCCACCACCGCCCAGGGCACCCCGCCCGGGGTGTGCACCGCCTCCTCCACCAGCAGACGGCAGATGGCGGATCTGCGCAGATCGTCACCAGCCAGATCGGCGGAAAGCTCCTCCCTGCTCAGATCAAGCAGATAAATCCCGAGCTTGTCATCGGTCTCCAACCGGGAAGCCAGAAAATCCAGTCCCCGCCAGGCCGCCTCCATTGCCTGGAAACGGGGATGGCCGAGGATCAGCCGCATCAGCTCAGCCGCGGCCCGGTCCACCGCGTCAAGCATCTCCTGCTGCTTGGGATTGGCCCTGGCCAGCAGATGCGGCCTGACGAGCTGCCGCACAAAGCTGTCGAGCTGGCTGCCTGGCCGCGGTGAGGCCGGCCGGGATGCGGGATGCGCGGTCTGGTCAATGATCTGATCGAGCAGCCCGGCCTCTTCCCGAGGCGCCTGCAGCGGCGGCATCTCCGGCTGCTCTGTTACGGACGGCTCGGCCCGCAGTTCATCAGTGAACGCGGCCAGCGCGACCGGGTCATCCAGAGCTTCCCGCATCTCCCGCAGCTCCGCAAAAATTTCCAGGCGCTGGTAGAGGCGGTCGGGATGGAAATCATCCATGGCGGCAAAGCGGATGATGAGCGGCGGCTGGTCCCGGCCGGTCAGGGGCAGGGCGATCTCCACCTGCAGGCGATCCAGCAGGGTGTCGATATTGTCACGGTCCACCGCCATTGGCCGCAGTCTGGCGGCTCCCCCCGCCACCCTGGTACGGCCGCCGAAATCCCCCAGGACCAGGATGCGGAAAGGGGTGTCAGGCTGCGGCTTGCTCTTCGTCTTTTCCATATCGCTGACTACGGCAAAATCATACTCGCTGATGGTGATGGGATCAGGCATGACAAAACCCCCTTATTTACTGATTAACAAAAAGTAAATTTTATTTTACGCCGGGCAAACAATCGTATATTTTCATTAAAATAGCGGATTTACTCTCATCTGTCATGTCAAATGGCAGAAAAAACTCCATGCAGCGGGTGAGCGATTCACCCCGTTTGCTGCGGCTCGGCGCAGGAGCGAGCCCTGCTCGCGACAAGCAGTGGTTCTGTAATCCAGGATCGGGGGCATGGCCCCCTCCTACAATACCAGGGAGGATTATGATGATGAACCCGGACCAGAACAGCGACCCCTTATTTGACTTTGCCGATGCGGACGATTACCAGCGCCTGCGCGATCTGCTGGCCGCGGCAGGCTTTCTTGACGAGAGCGTGCTTGAGGCCATCGGCATCAATGACCTCCCCGACCTGGCCAGCGATCATCCCCTGCTGCTTGACCGGACCGCCGGCGGCTCGGCCCTGCATACCCTGATCCGCCTCTTTCTCATGGAGATGCCGGTGGAGGCGGACACCTTTGCCCAGGCCATCCGGCCCATGGCAGCCGACTCCTGGCTGCAGGCCGGGCTGGTGCGCCGCCACGGCAGCCAGGTGACGGCCGCCCTGAAACTCCTGCCCTTCCGCAACCTGATCCTGGCCTTTGACCTGCCCGCCCTGCTGCAGACCCCGCAGCGCAGCCGGTATGTCATGGGCATCGGCGGCAGCACCATCACCTTAAGCCAGCTCACCATCCGCCGGCACTGCCGCCAGACCCTTGATCTGGGCTGCGGCTGCGGGGTGCATGCCTTTCTCGCCGCCCCGCACAGCAGCCGGGTGGCGGCGGTGGACCTCAACCCCAGGGCCGTGCGGCTCGCCGCCTTCAATGCCCGGCTGAACAACATCAGCAATGTCGACTGCCTGGAGGGGGATTTCTTCGGGCCGGTGGCGGAAAGGCAATTTGATCTCATCATCAGCAACCCGCCCTTTGTCATCTCGCCGGAAAGCCGGTTCATTTACCGCGACGCCGGCCTTGAGGCCGATTCGGTCTGCCGCCGGATCGCCCGGCAGGCGCCCGCTTTTCTTACGGAGGGCGGCTTCTGCCAGATCCTCTGCAACTGGGCGGAGAAAGACGGCGGCGACTGGGGGCAGCAGCTGGCCCAGTGGTTTGGCGGCAGCAACTGCGATGTCTGGGTGATGCGTTCGGAATCGCTTTCCCCCGCAGCCTACGGCTCCAAGTGGATCCGTCATACCGAATTCAGCGACGGCGAAACCGGGTTCTCCCAGCGCTTCCACCAGTGGCTGGACTACTATGAGCGGCTGGGCATCGCCTCATTCGGCGCGGGACTCATCACCATGCGCCGCAGGAGCAACGGAACAAACTGGTTTTGCGCCGACGAGAGCCCGGAGAGGATGATCGGCCCCTGCGGCGAGGATGTGGCCAGGGGCTTTGCCCTGCGGGATTTTCTGGAGACGGTGCAAGAGGATGCGGCCCTGCTCGCCTGCCGGCTGCGGTTTTCCCCTGATCTGCGGCTGGAGCAGCAGTTCACTCCTTCCGCGCAGGGCTGGCAGGTGAGCGGCTCCACCATCCAGCTGGCCAGGGGGCTGGCTTTTCAGGGCAATTCCGACACCTTCATGGCCAACCTGATGATCCATTGCGACGGCAAGAGAACCCTGCAGGAACTGCTGCCGGACATGGCGGCGGCGCTGAAGGCTGATCCGGCCCGGCTCGCCCCGCTGGTCTGCCAGCTCATCCGTAAACTGGTTGAGCAGGGCTTTCTGCTGCCCGCCGGACAAGAGAATGAGAGCTGAAAGTAGCAACTTCCGCGCCGTCTCAAGCGCATGACTTATTGGGTCAGCACATACAGCAACGAAAGGCCGAGGCCCACCGCGGTGAAAATAAAGGCCAGACGCAGCCAGACATTGCGGGAGATGGTCATCCTGCCCCGCGCCCTGCAATGGTCATACAAGGCCAGGCCGAGAAAAAGCGCGCCGAGACCGACAAAGGCAACGCCTACTATCAGGGTGATCCCCATGGCCGCTCCCTATTTCAGGCCCAGCAGTTGCTGCTGCCGGAAGCCGGGCGCCCGCACGGCAAACAGGGGTTGTCCCGGCTGCAGCAGGGCCAGCTCGATTGCGGCAGCACTCCGCTGACGCTGGAAGCCGCTGCGCAGCACCTGCCGCAGCTGCTCACCGCTGAGCGGTTTGCCCGCCAGATGCCTGACGCCGCTGACAAATTCCTCCCTGTGCGCCTCCCACCAGCGGGCAATACGTTCCGGCGCGGGCCAGGGCAGATCCTCGTCCGGATCCATGGCCACCTCCTCGTCTTCCGGCTCCTCCGAGGGACCTGCCGCAAAGTCCTCCGGCCATTGGCCTTCAAGACTCTCGTAAGCCAGATCGACCCCGGTGATCAGGGTAAAGGCCTCCCCCGCCGGCCGGGCCAGTTCCGGGATCGCCATCAGCTCCAGCAGCCAGGGGATGGCAGCGGGATCACCCAGCATCCCGGCGCCGTACACGGCCAGCCGCTGCTGCTTGGCAGCGGCCAGGCTTTTTACCCAGTGATGGGCCTCGGCAGGAGGCATGCCGCGCACCGCCATGCCGCAGGCCAGCGGGGCATATTCGCTGTCGCTTTCGGCAATGGCGCGCAGCACCGGCACCGCCCCTTCGCCGCCCAGCAACAGGGTGGACCGGGCGGCCTGAAAACGCAGGGCAATGTTGTCAGCCGAAAGATTCCCGCCAACATGAAAGAGCAGATCACGACGCCCCAGCTCGCCCGCCCCCTTGAGAGCGCGGCACTTAAGCAACGGATCATCACTCACCAGACCAGCGGCCAGCCCGGCTCCAGGGTCCTGGCGGTGAGCAGCCGCCGCTGCAAGGCCGAGACGGCTGGCCGCAGGCGCGCCAACCTCCAGCAGGCCCTGCACATAGCGGCTGGCCAGCGGCCACTCCAGCCAGCCCAGGGCGGCAATGACAGGCCGGGAAAGCTCATCACTTTTGGCTGCCACCGCAAAAACCTGTTCCAGTCGCTCCTCAACCCCACTCTCAAAGGCAATTACTGCGGCGGTAAACACTTCGCCGGGTTCTTCCAGGGCCAGGGCCTCCCGGCAGATCCGCCAGCCCGGCTCGCCGGCGATGCGCAGCCCGTCCAGATGGGCCTCGACGCGCTCATCAAGGCGGGCCAGGTCTTTGAGAGAGTAATGGGGGGCATGCACCGCCGCATCCCGCAGCAGCCAGAGAAAGGCCGCCTCTTCCGCGTGCTGCTGCACTATTTCTTCAATGACAGCCATGCTGCTTTTTCCCCGCTTTCCCGACTGAACGTATCTTTTCCCCGCTCTGGCCTGCTCACTCTTCTTCATCAAACGGCAGGAGGAATGGATTTGCCCGCACATCGATTTTCGCCAGAAACTGCGCAACCAGCGCCTCGGCCTGCTCTGCAGCCGTCACGACCTGGGGGTTGATGATCTCCCGCGGCACCACCGGGCCAAATGGGTCAGCCTCATCCCGGCGGTAGGCGGCGGCCAGTCTCTGCAGCACGTTTTCCCGCCAGGCAATATACATGGCATCACCGTTTAATACATGAAGGGCAACCCGGTCGGCAAAGGCAGCCTCAGACTCCGGGCTTTCGTCTTCAAAGCCATAGAGGGTGTTGAGCACCGTCATCAGCGCCAGATTCATCGCGCCCCGCACCTCCCCCTTCCAATCCTCATCCTCCATCTCCGGCGGGGCCTCAAAGCCGTCGCTCATGATATAAGCCCAGCATGCCTCCAGATACTGCAGGGGCGCCGGATCATCCGAGACGCGGGCAAACCGGCAGACCACCCATTCCGCGCAGCCGATGGCAAAGGCCGCCACCGCCCGGAAGGACAGCCCGGCCAGCCTGTCGATCAGCTCCTCCTCCGCCTCGCCCACCACCTCGTACGGGTCCCAGTCATCCCACTCATACGAAAGCGGCAGGGCGGCGATATGACTCAACGGCAAAAAAGATACATCCAGCATGTCAGCTCTCCCATGATTCGTTTGTGCATACGGTGATCTTGTTGCAGCGCCCCTTGCCGTCCTTGCCCTTGTTTACCTCATCAATCAGGCGCTGACAGTCCGGGCAGGGTTTCTTGCTGACGCTGATAACCAGTTTTCCTTTGCCGCCGCCCCGGAAGAAATCCTCGATCAGTTTGGCCTCGGCATGCCCCTGCTTGGGCCTGGCCTGACCCTTGGCATAGTTGAACCGCTGGGGCGGTTTATCACAGGTCTGCACATTTGAGGTTCCGCCTTTTTTGATTCCCTTGGCAAACTTACTGTATTTACCATTGTATTTGCGGCCGACTCTTACCGAACTCGCAGCGGCCTTGACCTTTGCCTTGCCCCGGAACACGGTCGCTGCCACTGCCAGGGTCGCCTTGTTCTTCCTGGTGTTCGGCAGTTTGGCCTTCAGGGCGGATCGTTTGCTTTTCAACTCCTCACAATCCGGCACCTGGTCCGCCGCCATGTTGTCGATATGGGCTGTCGGCGGGGTATTGGGATTAATGGAGGCATGATTGTGGGTGGTCAGATCAAGATGCCGGACAACGTTTTCCCCCTCGAACTTGACGTTCATGGACCAACTGGTGAAGTAGACTTTGCCTTTTATCTTGCTGGTGACCACGCCTTTCTTGGGAGCACAGCCCGCCTCATCCCCGGTGCTGCTCTTGAAATAGGATTTATTCTTGAGCATCACCTCCTTGCCGGTGATTTTGACCTTTTTCGTGCCACTGGTGGTATCTGACGACATGCCGGTATTCGGATAGGGGATCGGCACCCCGGGCGGGGTGGCGGGGGTTTGCGGCGGGGTAAAACAGACATCAGGGAAAGCGCAGATGGATTTCCCATCCCCGGACTTGCAGGATATCTCCCTGCCGTTGGCAAAAACATCATTCCCCATGCGGCAATCCTATTAAACGGCAGAAGAAACTATGACGGCGGCCCGTCCGCCGTCGTCATTGCCGAAATGGCAAAGAATTCCTGGGCCCGGCGCATAGCCCTTACGCAGGGCGGCTTCAGCCAGCCCCAGCACGATGGGTGCTGTCGCGGCCCCCACCTCGCCGAGACAATCAGCCGGATGCCAGAAATCAAACTCTTCTCTGCGTTGGCGCAGGATGCGGCTCAAGGCAAGGGTGGCCTCCTTGAAAAGATATTGCTCTCCGTTGGCATCCGTAATCCGGAAATCCAGATCTTCCATGCGGAACCCGGCAACCGCCAGAGACTCCCGGATGGCGGCAACCAGACCGTCGGCGCGCAGTGGCTCTTCCGATTCAATGGCAGCCTTTTCATGACCGAAGCCAAGGCCCCGGATGATCAAACCGGCTTCCCGCAGCGACCCTGCCGGCCCCAGCAACACGGCCCCAGCCCCCTCGCCCGGAATGAAGCCATTGGAGTTGCCACTGCACAGCAGGCGCAGCTTCTCCTCATAGACGCTCAAGGTTTCCGCCTCCAGAAAGCTGTCAACCCCGGCAACGAGACAACAGGCCGCCTGCCCCCGCTCCATCATTTCCGCCGCCTGCCTGATGGCGCGCACCGGGCCGATCCTGCCCTGGGCCAGCAGGGCTGACTGCGGGTGGAACCTGACTGCCAGATCCTCCTCCACCCGGGCCAGAAACCCCGCATCAAGCCCGCTTATTCTTCCCGGCCTTTCCGGTTCAGCCACACAGAGAAAAAGAGGAATATTTTCGTGCTTCACCCCGGCCACAGCAGCCAGACACTCGCGGATGGCCGGCACAAGCATGTGTTGCAGTCTGCTCACCCCCCGCCAGGGTTTCTCCAGCGGCACCATGGCGCCGGAGATCCACTCGCCGCCCTGGTCCAGGAAAGGGGTTTCCCGGTTGTTGTCGATTCCGCAACGGATGGCCGCGCAGCAGGCCGGGGCATTGAGGCCGACGCTGGTAACCATGCCCGAGGCAATCAGCGCCAACTGCAACATTCAGGCTGCCCCCTTACTTTTTTCCGCTTCTTCAGCCTCAATGGCCGTCATCGCCTCCAGCTCCGAACTCTCTACGACAAAGCGGGCCTCGGGATTGTCACCAATCACCACCATCTCCACTTCAAACATATTCCGCTTCAGCGGCAGAGAGGAGCGCCAGGTCAGGGTGAAACGGCCGTCATCAGGTTCAAGGCAGATGGTATCGAGCACCGCCGTTTCGGCCTTTTCCTCTCCGTTTTTCAGCAGGTACCAGACCAGCATATTCTTACGGGGAAGGGTGAAGGACACCCGTCCCTCGGGGGTCAAATTGCCGAGCACCACCAGTTCCCCGCCGGCCGGATAGGGAATCTGCTGGTCCTTTGGTGCGGCCTGGTAATAGCGCTCGTCAAAATCAGGCGGCAGAAAAGGAAAAAGGTTGTCCAGCCAGTTCTGGTCATAGGTGCCGGCATACGTGATACGGGGCGGCCATGACCGGTGGATCGGGCCAAGGGACATGGGACGATAGCTGCCATTCGGCTCTGCAATACTCTGCTGCAATTCCTCGGTGTTGGGCAGGGGCATGCCGTGCACGGACTCGTCATCCAGATGAACATGAAAGCCGCGGCCAAGCGGATTGGCGGCATACGCCTGGAGTTTCAGCGGGTCCTGGCGGCTGGCATCGAGCCCTCCGAAGGCCGTGTCATACGAGAAGGGCATTTTGACAAAGGGCTGCGGCTCTGTCGATTGCACGGAACCATAGTTCTTCAGCCAGAAACGGTTGCCGACGACATGAAACGACTTGGCCAGGCTGCCGACCTGGAGAAAGACCCGGACCCTGGTGGCCGGCCGGCCCTGCGGCGCATAGGCGCTGCCGTTCAGCAGCACGTCGCAGTTCGGCTTAAAGGGCGCGTAGTCACTTTCATAAAGAGGAGCGGAAAGACCAGGCTCACCGGTAAATATATCCGCTTCGACAAGCGGCGCCTGTTCCTCGGCAAGCTGCGGCTCGCCGCCGTCGCGGGGAATGGTAAAAGTCCCCTTGATGCAGACGACGAGGAGTTCCCTGCCGTCGGGGCGCATCCCCATGGCATAGCCCGCCTGCATGCCGGTGATGTGCTCAAGTCGCATGGCATTGCCCGCCTGATTCCTAATTGATCTGCACCGAGCCGCCCTTGATGCGGTTGACCCCGGTCGAACGATTGAGCACGTACGCCCCGCGGATGATCACCTTGCCGGCCCGGGTCAGCGTGATGCTGGCCTGGCCGCAGCGCAGGGTGATCTCCTCCTGGGCCTCAAAGGCGATTTTCTTGCCGTCAATGCGCAGTTCGGGGAGTTCATCAGGGGTGAGCTGAATTTCCTCTTCGGGTTCCGGCTCGCTGAGGCGGGCCTGGAGAATATCGACAATCACCGGCCGGGCCGGGTCGTTTTTTTCAAAGGCCAGCAGCACCTCGCCGCCGTCCGCCGCCGCCTTCCGCAGCATCTCGGCGGACAGGGAACCGGCAAACCGGGCGGCCAGCGGCCCCAGGGTGTTGCCGCTGAAGTCCACCAGGGGCCGGCCCTCTTCAATCGCCGTCACCCTGCCGCTGCGCACCCCGTCCATCTGTCTGGCAAAATCGACATGGTGGATATTTTCCGCGTTCATGCGTTTCATATCAGTTCTCCAGTATCTTGCTGCCCTTGACGATAATGTTGCCCGAGCCCTTGATGGTGATCTTCGCGCCCTGAATCAGAATATCGCCGCTTTTTTTCATGTTGATCACGGCCTTGCCGGTCTTGATGGTGATCTCGTCATCTGCTTCGATGAGGATCTTCTTGGCGCTGTGGCTGGAATTTTTGGCAACCTTCACCGACATGTCCCTGCCGACCAGCACGGATTTCGAGGCGCCCACCTCCACCGCCTTGGCCGCGCCCACCGTCTCGTTCATGGCCGCCCCCACGGTCACCTGATAAGCGGCGCCGATGGTCAGCTCCTTGGCAACGCCGATGGTCTCGGCGCAGTTGATGGCGATGGTTTCGGTCTGATTGCTGCCCACGGTGAGCGTCATGTTGGCGCCGATGGTTTCCGTGTGGTTGGCGCCCACGGTCATGGTCTTGTTGGCGCCGATCATCTCGGTATGATCAACCCCCACCGTGATGGTCTTGTTCTTGCCGATGGACTCGCTCTGGTCAACGCCTACCGTCTTGCTGCGGTTGTTGCCCACGGAGAGCGACTCGTTGACGCCCACCGACTGGGTTTTATTGTTCTCAATGACAATATTCCAGTCCTTCTGGCCGTGCAGAAAGATCTCCTCACTGCCTTTTTTGTCCTCGAAACGGAACTCGTTGGAGCCGCCGCCGCCCTTGGAGGAATCGGACTTGATGGTGCTTTTGGTCTTATCAGCGGGGAGCTTGTAGGGCGGCATGTTGCTGCCGTGATAGACCCGGCCGGTGATGATCGGCCGGTCCGGATCACCTTCCACGAAGTCAATGATCACCTCATGGCCGATGCGGGGTATCCACATGGCGCCCCAGCCGGCGCCGGCCCACAGCTGACTGACCCGGATCCAGCAGGAGCTGTTCTCGTCATTTTCCCCTTCCCGGTCCCAGTGGAACTGTACCTTGACCCGGCCATACTCATCGGTATAAATCTCCTCCCCGGAAGGGCCGACGACAATCGCCGTCTGCACCCCTTCCACCACCGGTTTGGCGGTAAGGCGTCGCGGCCGGAAGGGAATATCATAGGGAATGCAGTCAAAGGTATTGGCATAGGCCTGCAGGCCGGCCTGCTCCCTGGCTGACCCGGCACTCGTAAGGGAGTCCTGCAGCCTGACCTCGTGCCTGATGCGGGTCAGGAGGAACTCCTTGTTGTTCATATCGTCACGGAAATAATCCTGCAGCCGGAAACGATAGCCGCTGGTAAAGGCGCGGCACCGGCTGCTGCCGCTGATGGTGGTAATCCCCGCTTCCTCCTCCTCCATGCGGATGTTGGCCAGCCGGTCGCCGGCACTGTGCATGGCATACTGGCCCGGATAATCATAGATTTCTCTTTCCCCCGGCCCCAGCCGCACCCTGGAATTGACCGAAACCTCCAGGTCCGTGGCCGGCGTCTTGAAATTGAAATCGTTCAGGCAGTATTTACCGGCCCGGATCTCCTTCATCACCTCAAAACGGGTCAGCACATCCTCCTGCTCATTGCCGCTGCCGCTGATCTCGTATCGGGCTTCCTCCTGCTGCGGACAGGGTTTGTTCTCCGCCGGGGAGTCGGCCAGCACCAGCACATGCTTGCCCTGCTCATGTTCAAAAAAATAATGGATGCCCTCCCCTTCCAGCAGCCTGGAGATGAAATTGAAATCCGTTTCCCGGTACTGCACCACATATTCCCTGGGTCCATAACTGCCGTGCAGGCGCAGGCTGTAGTCGGAAAAACCCTGGTCGGAGAAGACCTGTTCGATGATGTCCGGCACATTCTTGTTCTGGAAGATCCGCGAGTCGGCGGTGCGGGTGAGCAGCCAGAACCAGGGCACCATGGTGGCGCTGTAGGAGGAGAAGCGGGTGTCGGTGCCCGACTCGCCGCCGCCGCGGCCATGGGAGAAGCGGCTGATGATGCCGTTGATATAACGCTCGCTGCCGTCGGCAAGATAGATGGAGATGGTGACCTTCTCACCGACGATGTCGGCGAAATTGATGCCGTGGTTCTCCGACAGAAGCTCCAGTTCAAAACTGAAAAGGGTGGAGATGCCTTCCACGCCGCGCAGGCCGGCAAGCAGCAGGACATCCTCGCCGAGGGGAGAGGCAATGGCGACCAGTCTGTTTTCCTGGGTGTAAAGAGAACTGCCGTTGGACATGGACCCTCCGGTGTTTAAGAGAGGCGAGACGGAAAATGGACAGAGACCAGCTCACAGGCACTATCTATCAGTAGCAGTATAACGGATGCCTGGCCGGAAATACATTTTTTTTGTAGCGCGAAGACCAGGCAGCAAAACCTCGGCAATCGCATTTTTTTAACGATTTCTATAAGTAATGGGCGACTTTTGAAATGTCAACAACGAAATGGCGGAGACCTGCTTTACAGCGTCAGGCAACCCGCATGGAAGCAGGGCGCCTGAGGGTAACCCGTCAGGGCAGGTCAGTCTTTCACCCCACTGGCGCGCAGCTCCGGATAAAGCATCTCCGCCAGTTTGCCCAGGCTGGTAAACAGGCCGGTGGTGGGCCGGTCAAACTCATCAGCGGCCACCGCATAAAGCCGCTTGTCGCGCACCGCCGGGATCTGCGGCCACTTGAGCCAGGCTGCCTTGAGCTGCTCTTCGCTGTAGCCGCCGGCCATGGAGGTGACGATCACCACCTCGGGCTGCATGAGCAGGATATCCTCCCAGGAGTAGCGCGGATAGGGGGTGTCGCCGGCAACCAGGTTGATGCCGCCGGCCCGGGTGATGAGCTTGTGGATGAAGGTGTTGCTGCCGGCCGAAACAAGGTGCGATGCATCGATCTGAAAAAAGACCCGGGGGCTTCGGCCACCAAACCGCGCCACCCGCGCCTCCACCTCCTGCAGCTGTTTCTGCATCAACGCCACCTGCCGGGCGGCCCGGCCTTCGGCATGGACCACCGTGCCGAGCCGGCTGACGGCATCCATGATCCCCTCCAGGCTGCGCGGGTCAAAGGTGTAGACCGGGATGCCCAGGGCGGCGAGCCTGTCGAGGGTGATCTGCGGATTGCCGTCCCGGTATGCCAGACAGAGGTCCGGCCGGAGCGCCACGATGCGTTCCAGGTCAAGGTGCACATAGGAGCCGACCCTCGGCAGTCTGGCCGCGGCCGGCGGATCGTCGCTGTACTGGGTCACGGCGATGAGGCGTTCCCCCTGGCCAAGCTCAAAGACCATCTCGGTCAGACTTGGCATGAGCGAGATGATACGCCTCGGCTCATCGGGGACCTCGACGCTGCGGCCGGTCTGGTCGATCAGCGCGGCGCCATGGCTTGAGACCGGGAAAAGCCAGGCGATGAGGCCAAAGAGAAAAAATACCCCTTTTCTTTTCATGCCGATCTCTCCCACGCGGGCCGGCCGCCGGTCCGGCAGAACTCGACAAAATGGGCGGCGGCCCCGGGATTTGCACCCAGATGGAGATGCAGGTAGCCGGCCAGGGTATTATTACAGCAATAGCCTTCCAGCCGGCCGTCATCAAGTTGATAAGCCCTCTCAACCCGGTCGGGCATGTCCTCTGCCTGCGAATAATGGAATTCATGGCCGGCCAGGGTGGCCCCAGCCGGCCACAGGGTGTTTTTCGCCACCGTGGCCTGACGGTAGCCAAGACGGACCAGGCGCTTTTGCATCTGCGCCCGCACCGGGAAAATCCCGGCCATGGGGTACTCCTCACCCTCCGCCGTCACCAGCGACTCACAGAGGTACATGAAGCCGCCGCACTCGCCATAGATGGGCAGCCCCGCCGCCGCCCGGCCGCGGATCATCTCCCGCAGGGCACGGTTGTCGGCCAGGGCCGCGGCGTACAGCTCAGGGTAGCCGCCGCCAAGGTAAAGGCCAGCCAGATCGGGCGGCAATTTTGCGTCGGCCAGGGGGCTGAAGAAAACCAGTTCCGCCCCGGCCGCCCGCAGCAGGTCAAAATTATCCTCATAGTAAAAACAGAAGGCCGCATCCCTGGCCACCCCGAGCCGCACCAGGGGCGCGGTACGAATCTCCGCCCGCGGGCCGGGGGGTGGCGGCAGCGGTCCGGCCAGGGCGGACAAACGATCAAGATCGATCCGGGCGCCGACAATATCGGCCAGCGACCTGAGCCGCTCCGGTGAAAGAGCGCCTTCATGCCCCATGTGCAGACCGAGATGGCGGCCGGGCACCACAAAATCATCATGGCGTGGGACAGCGCCCAGCACCGCCGGCCGGCAATGGTCCTCAACGCTCTGCCTCAACAGGCGGTAATGGCCATCGCTCCCCACCCGGTTGAAAATGACCCCGTTCACCTTGACCCGCGGATCAAAGGTGGCAAAGCCGTGCACCAGGGCGGCAATACTCTCGGCGCAGGCCGCCCCATCCACCACCAGCACCACCGGCAGATCGAGGGCCCGAGCCAGGGCCGCGGTGCCGGCCTCACCCCCGTCAAAAAGCCCCATCACCCCCTCGACAATGACGAAGTCCGCAGCAGCGTGCCGGGCAAAACTGTCGCGCACAAAGGAGGCGCCGCACATGCGCAGATCCAGGTTGCGCGACACCCGGCCGCTCACCAGGCGGTGCAGGCTGGGATCAATAAAATCAGGGCCGCACTTGAAATACTGCACCGATTGGCCACGCGCCTGAAGCGCCGCGCCAAGGCCCAGACTCACCAGGGTCTTGCCGCTGTCGCTGCCTGGGGCGGCCAGCACCAGGCCGCGGCCGGTTTTTTCTGACATGATTTTCTCCTCCTATGGCCCGGCCGGACTCGTTTGCGCGGCGCAGACCCCGTTGATCAGCGCCTCCAGGGCAAGGGCCAGCACGGGCGGCAGGTCACCAGCCGCAAAACGGTGCCGCCACTCGCTGTCCGCGGTCTGGCCAAGGGAGCGGCCGACCGTGCTCCCCCAGTCGCTAAAGGCGCGCAGATCGGTGAGCAGCCCGGCCTGCTCGGCATCGCTTGCCGCCAGTGCGGCGGCCATGAACCCGGCATACCGCGAATCAATCAGCAGCTTCTCCACCTCGGCGATGGTTGCCGCCCTGCTGAGATTGCAGCCCTCCAGTTCGTCCGGCAGCAGCCGCCACAGGCTGATTCGCCGCTCGGCCAGCCGGGCAGGGATGGTGCGCTCCCGGGTGATGCCGTTCTGTCTGGCCACCGCCTCCAGCACCCCCTCATGCACCGCCCGGGCGATGAGCTCCCCCATCTTGGTATGGCCGCCGGCATTATCAATGGCCGTTCCCTCGCCCTGCACCACCAGGATGTTGTCCGTGCCGGTGCCGGTGGCGGGCAGGTTGGGAGAATAGCTGCTGCGGATGTCCAGATCGGCGAGGGCCGCGGTTTTCCCTTCGGTGGCGCTGATCATGGCCCGGGTCATGGCCCGGGGCGAGAGCTGCATGTTGGTCAGCAGCAGGACATTGATGGTGCCGGGCTCATAGAAATTGCCGCTATCATGGCCCATGCGCACCGCGTTGGAGGTGACCCCGGCGGTGACCAGGGCGTACACCGTCATCTCCTGGAAATCCTGCCGGCTGACGGAGAGATTATTCATGTCCGCGCCGGTGAACAGCAGGCTGGTCTCCTCCGGCGCCTGGCCCAGCACCGCGCAGGTCCGGCGGCGCATGGCCTCCACCCCTTCATCATGGCCCAGGCCCCAGGCCGGGGCCGGGTAATAGTGATTGCCCACTGTGGCCACTGCCTCCCGCGGTCCTTCCAGGCTGGAGAGGATGGTCTGGGGGGACTTGAAATCAACCAGCAGGGTGCGGTTTTTGAAATCGCGGATGCTGCTCTCCACCACCCGGCCCCGGCGCACATAGGGCAGGTCGATGGCCACGGTTTTTTCGGCAAGCAACTGATCGGGTTGCACCTGTTTAACGACGTCCGAGAACTCCTCGCTGTAGATGCGGGCGGCCAGCCAGGCGACAAAGTTGCCGACATTGACCCCGCCCCGGCAGGTGAAATCGCAGGGAAAGGAAAAGAACCGGTTGTGCTGCAGGGCGCTCACCTCTTTTACCCCGGCTGCCTCTAAAATTTCCGGTTTGGTGTTGCCGCAGCCATAGACGACCTGCGGGTCAAACCGCTGCCACTCTTCCGGGCTGATGGCAATGATCTTGCCGTTTCTGCCGAAAGCGGGCGGGATGGCGCCGGCAGCCCGGATGAAATCGTTCTGAAAGGAATCATCGCCAGGCACCATCAGACTTTCGCCGCCCATGAGCCGCACGGCCCGCTGCCTTTTTTCAGCCGGGATGCCTGCTACCTTGCGGGCAATGAGGTCAAGCAGCCCGCGATTTGCCGCCACAATGCCGCGGGCCGCCTCTTCGCGTCCGAAAATCCGGCCCAGCAGTTCGATGCGCGCCATGGCGCTGTCGATGTCCGTGACGTTTAAGGTCAGCAGCCGGCATTTACCCTGAAAATGGTCCCGCACCGCGCCATGCAGATCAGCCGCAAAGATGAGATCCGGCCCCAGCGCCTCAATCTCCTCGAGGCCGGGCGCAAAAAAGCCGCCCACCACCTTTTTTTGCGCAGCCGCGGCCGGGGCAACCGTGTGCTGGGTGATGCCCACCAGCGCGTCACCCGCGCCAAGGGCAAAAATGATCTCGCTGATCTCGGGCACCAGGCAGACCACCCGCCGGGGCCGCTGCTCAATGACAAAGGCCTGCCCCTGGCTGTCCGTGCCGTTCACCGGCCAGGCCAGCAGATTTTCAGCCCGGCCCAGACAAGAAAACAACAAAACCAGCAGGCCGCAGACCAGCGTATGCACGTGCAGATTCTTCATCATATATCTCTCTTATTGCGCAATGGCTCCCTGGCAGGGAGCCTGTTTATCCAACTTTTAAAAGGTCAGCCTGACCCCGGCATAGGCCGACAGCCCCGGGGTGGCAAAACTCCAGGCCTCCTCATACTCCTCATCAAAGAGGTTGTCGATGCGGCCATAGAGCTGCACCATTTCCGTCAGGTCATAGCTGGCCGCCAGATTGACCACGGTATAGGCAGCCAGGGTTTCCACCGCATTACCGTTGCTATCCCTGGCAAAACCGCTCTCGTCACGCTCGCCGACCCAGACCAGATCGAGTTTGCAACTGGCCCTGGCGTAACGGTACCGCGCCCCCGCCCCCGCCTTGTGCATGGGCCGGCGGGCCAGCCGCCTGTCATCCTGGTCCTTGGTATCCGTATAGGTATAGTTCGCCTGCAGGGAAAAATTTGCGCCGGCCTGCCACTGCACAAAGGTTTCCACCCCCTCTGTTTTCGTGTCACCCTCGGCCTGCTGGTACTGGGATGTCGGAAAGTCATAGGCGATCCTGTCCTCAAAGGTGAGGGCAAACCAGGTGATGCCGCAGAGGAGCCTGCCGCCGGCCAGTTCCTGCTCCAGTCCCGCGTCCCAGCCCCTGCTCTCTTCAGGACCGAGGTTGACATTGCCGTAGGCCGAGTAGAGCTCGTAAAGCGATGGCGCCCGGAAGCCCGTTCCATAGCTGGCCTTGAACAGGGTACCGTAGCCGGTGAGATAGGATGGTGCCACCCGCCAGGTGGTCTTGCCTCCGAAACGGTCATGGTCGTCGTAACGCAGACCGGCGACCAGCTCCAGCTGATCAAACAGGCTGAGCTGCTCCTGGGCCCAGACACTGCCGGTTTCCGCCTCCTGTTCGCTGATCGCCGACGAGTCGCTTGCCATCTCCTCCTCATAAAAGGAGGCGCCGAGGGTGAGATCGTTGGTCCGGCTCACGGCAAAGGTGCCCTGCCAGCCGGCCTCCCGGGTCTTGCCGAGATAGTCGTAGGACTCGAAGCCGTCGTTGTCATGGTTCAGCCGGTCATGGCGGGTGAGCTGGCAGTAGAGGTTGGAGTTGAGCCAGCCGTCCCGGAAGCTGTTTGTGGCATCGATGCGGCCAAGGTACTGTTTGGTCTCGGTATGGCGTTTCTTGCTGCCGAAGGGCTCTGCCACATACGGCCAGGAGGAAAAACGATCGCCGGCGTAGCCGTTGGCAAAATCATCCTCATCAAGCTCCGAATCCATGTAACGCATGGTGGCGGCCAGGGCGAAATCCGGGGTCAGCTCATAGCCGGCCCGCCCGGAAACCGTGCTGTTTTTCCAGCCGTCCTCTTCGGCGGTGTTGCCGGCCTGGGGAATGCGGTTATTGTCATCATTGGCGATGGAAAAGCCGTCCGTGTCGATATGGGAGACATTGAGCGAATAGTCGAGGCGCTCCAGGCTGCCGCTGCTGCCCGCATAGACCTTCCAGGTATCAAAAGAGCCGCCTTCGATGCCGACGCTGCTTTGCGGCGCGCCCTTGCCCTTTCTGGTGATGATATTGACCACCCCGGCGCCGGCGTTGCTGCCGTAGAGCACGCTCAGCGGCCCCCGCACGATCTCGATGCGCTCGATATTGTCCGTGGTCAGGTTGGCAAGGTTGGCGCTCCTGTTGGCCGACGAGGGGTCATTGAACATGATGCCGTCCACCAGGATCAGGGTGTTTTTGGCATCCGCCCCGCGCAGAAAGATGCTGGTATTGGTTCCCGGTCCGCCGTTGGCGGAGACGTCAAGCCCTGGCACCCCCTTGAGAACCTCCTCCACCGTGGTCTGCTGTTTGGCGGCGATCTCCTCCCCGGTGATCACGGTGACCGACGTCCCGCCGACCTTATCCGCCGCGGCATCGGTGCGGGTGGCGGTCACCACCACCTCGCCGAGCACGGCCGCGGCTTCCCCGGCCCCTGCCGCGCCGCAATCAAACATTGCCAGCAGGAGTGCTGCTGCTGAGATACTTTTTTTCATTGCCTCCTCCTCGGACCCGGCCAACAGCGCAGAGCTGCCGGCAACACATCCCAAGGGGTGAGGCGGGTTATTGCCGCTGTTGCCACGGGTATCCTCCTTAAAGATTTTAAGGCCCGGGCTCAATCCCCGCCAAGGCGGGCAAAAAAAATCCCCGGACCGATATAGAAATCGATCCGGGGATATCCCAATTTCATCCGCGCAAGATCATACGACACACCCGCTTGTCCACGGCGGCTATGCAACCAGACTCCCAAGGCAGGTCTTCTGACTCCCGGTTCATTCTCACTCCGCGCCTTCCCATCAAAATAACAGTGGCATACTGCGGAGTTCGTCCCCGGTTACAGCGGCGGGCCCGTCCCGGATTTGCACCGGGTTCCCTATTAAGCTCGATTTACGACGAGCACCATGAGATGCCAGGTGAAATAAAAAAATAGCCGTGGAAAGTCAAGGGATTTTTCAACAGAAAGAAAATATCAGGGTCATCTGCCTTGCACGCGGCCGGCCCGGCTGCCCCTGTGCGCGCCCTTGAGAAACAATAAAGGCATGATCCATTCTCCAGGATCATGCCCTCCCCGCTCAAGCCTTCAATCAGTTGTTATCCTGGTTACTCAGCCTGAGCATTCTAGCAGGCAACCATTACGCTCTCAGGCAGTCGTATGTTCCATCGGAGCCCAGGAGCAGTTCCACCGCCGCTGGATGGCCTTCCATTGGAAAACTTCGTAGAAGGCGCTCAATCCGACCACTGCATAGATTATCCGGCTTACCCACGGCACCGTTGTGAAGATGGTGTCAACCAGGTTAATGCCAAACACACCGACAAGGCCCCAATTGAGTCCGCCGATTACCAGCAGCACGCCAACGACTATGTCAAGGCTGCGCATAAGACCAAGCTCCCTCAGAATCATTTGCTTCACCTCCTTTTACCGGGATTTATTCCCTATACAAAAGCTAAGGATATATCAGCCGGGTGTCAAGGGGGGGCAACCTTGGGGATGCAATGCGTAATAAACTGATTTTAAAAGAATTTTCTGGATGTCAAACCATACGACATGCTTGAGGCGACCAGGGACGAGCCGAAAGTCTGATTGAAAATCGAATTTCTTGACTTTTGTCAGGAGGGGTGGTAAAAAAGCCGATTCTATTTTTGCATACAAAAACCAGCAGATAAGGAGTCAGTCATGGAAAGAACCTTTGCCATAATCAAACCGGACGCATTCGCCGCCGGCAATGCCGGAAAAATCCTCGCCCGCATCTACGCCGAGGGCTTCAAGGTCGTCGGTCTCAAAAAACTCTACCTGAGCAAGGTGGAAGCCGAGGGCTTCTACCATGTGCACAAGGCACGGCCCTTTTTCGGCGAACTGACCGATTTCATGTGCAGTGGCCCCTGCATCGTCATGGTGCTGGAAGCTCCCGACGCCATTAAAAAATGGCGCGACCTGATGGGCGCCACCAATCCGGCCCAGGCCGAACCAGGCACCCTGCGCAAGGAGTTCGGCTCGTCCATCGGCGAGAACGCCACCCACGGTTCCGATGCCCCGGAAACCGCCGCCTTTGAAATTCCTTACTTTTTCGCCGGTCTGGAGCTGCTGTAATCCCTGGCAGCCTGCCAGATCCTCTGCAACTTTCCGGCTGCAACTTTCCGAGTTATGGCCCGGGGCAGTCGCAACCAGCCGCGACTGCCCTGCCCCTCCATTAGGGCCTGTCCCAAAATAACATGATCATCCTGCATCTCATCTTCGGGCCACACCCCACAAGGGGGCACCGAGGTCTTTGGCTGCATCTCAATCGCA
>QZKJ01000035.1 GCA_003605035.1 Desulfurivibrio sp. | reverse complement strand
CAAACCGCCTCTAACAAAGCACCCTTTGATATTATTAGATTTTTTGAGAGCAAATGGAGCAAAAATCGCTAAAATAGCTTCGCTTGTGTTAAACTTGGGTTAACGATTTATAACGGGAAGAATCCCTTGTTCATTTCCAAAATAAAAACAGACCGTTCGCTCTCGCCCGAGATGATGCAAAGAATCGCCTTTCAGGTTGAACAGCACTGCAGAAACGTTGAACCCAAGGCATACAGGAAGAATAAATAGCCGCATTCTGAAACCATCTGCCGTGGTGTATCGATTGTCATTCTCCGCCTTGACCCGTTTCTAAAAAAATGGGTAGGAATACGGATTCACTGCGTGTATAATTTCAAAAATCCTGGTTAATGAATAGTTTCCATTACGAACAATCTTGTTTTTTTGCAGGAGACGCACGAAAGCATCAATAATTTCCTCAGTTTCTCAGGGCGAAACGAAAGCCGGGATGAAAACTGAGCGCACACCCTGCGGCATTGCGGCCACCGCATGATATCGCAATCCGCCCATTAATTGACAGAAGCCCCCGGGCAGGGAACCGCCTGTCCCGCCTCAACCGGGCAAAACCGAGCGCCATTGATGATTCCCAATAGATCCTGCTCTGCCTTTCCACCTTAATGGTTTCGGCAAGTCGAGCAAAGCAGGCAGCCAGGATGCGGACGCCACCCTGATCATCGAGAGCGGCAACGACAGCAGCGATCTGCTCACCGTCACCGGTACCGCCGACCTGGACGGCACCCTGCTGGTGCTGCCGGACGGCTATGCCAGCGGCGGCAGTTACACCTTTCTGGAGGCCGCCGCCCTGACCGGCGCCTTTGATCTGGTCTGGAGCGTGGCGGTGCTCGATGTTGTCATGCGCAGCAACGCGCCAGGCGACCTGGCCCTGGATATCACCCGCAGAGTTACACCAGCCTGGCAACACCTCATAACAGCGGTCTGGCCGGCAACCTGGACCGCCTGCGCCCCACCGCCATATAGACCGGATCGATCCGGCCCTGAGCCCGGACGAGGAACCTGAGGGGCTGAACTCGGTCTGGATGGACGCGCTCGGCCATTATACCCGCCATGATGATGACGGTAACTATTTCAGCGCCCGGGAAAACCTTTACGGCCTGATCTTCGGCGTGGAACGCCTGACCCGCAGCGGACTGACCATGGGCCTGGCTGCCGCGGCCACCACAAGCAGTTATGAATCCCGTGATACCGCTGACGAGGGGGAGAGCCGGAGCCTGCTGGGATATCTTTACGCCAGCTGGCGCCAGCGCAATCAGCCGGGCGGTCTGCAGCTGGCCGCGGCACTCGGCGCCGGTGCAACGAAACTGAGCGCGGACCGGGATATTTCCTTTGCCTCCCGCAGCGCCCATGGTGAGCATGACGGCCGGATCTACAGCGCCACCCTGCAGGGACGCTACGACTGGACGCCGGCTGGTTTGATCATCGGCCCGACCCTGGGTGTCAGTTATGTGCATCTGCGCGATGAAGGCTTCCGGGAATCAGGGGCCGACAGCGTTGATCTGCGCTTGCATTCCCGGACCAACAATTCGCTGCAGAGCCTGCTGGGGGGCGCATCATGCGGCCGCTGACCACGGCGGGGGGCCTGGCCCTGGAACCGGAACTGCGGGTCGAATGGCGTCACGAGTTCGAGCAGCACAGCACGGATCTGGACGCAAAGCTTTCCGGCGGCGGCGCCTATTTTACCACCCCGAGCCGCGACCAGGCCAGGGACAGCCTGCTGCTGGGCGCGGCGCTCAAAGCGCAGCTGTCTCAATTGATCTCCGGGGCCATCAGCTACGACTGCGAAGTGCGAAGCAGCGGGGATGCCATTGACCACGCCCTGGGCCTGCATCTGAGCGTGAGGTTCTAAAAAAAACCTGGGCGCTGCTGCACCGGTCCCTTGCCGGAAAACTTCCGTCATTTTTCCATTTTCCGGAAGAACATTTCCACAAAGCTGAAAGAATGAAGAAAAAACCACCAGAGCCATTATTCAAATTCAGAACTCCTGATGTCGTGACGCAATTTCAATAGGTAATGCCACCATCAGGGATTCTGTCCTGTTACCGGCAAATTGCCTAAAGTGCGCTAAAGTACTTAAAGTGCCTAAAATTATCGGACCTGTAACCGGCGGCAGCGGGGCGGACCGTGACGGCGGCCGACCGCCCAGCCGCCCCACCCCGTTGCCCTCGCCGCCTGCCGCGATTTAACCTATTTCAAACGATTTCCTAACCCGCGCATAACATTCATAGGGCAAGATGGCATTTGATCGGGCCTGCGCCCGGGGCACTGAAAAGTGCTCTCCCGACCTTGCATGCAATAAACACGGCAGGCCAATACCTCTGGACACAAGCATGAATGTTTTGCCGGTTCTGATCCGCCACTGCCCATACTCTTCCCGGCCACGCGCCAGCGACTGTTGCTGCGGCTCGCCGCCGCGGCGTCCGGTCACCGGGCCGGCTGCCCCCTGCCGCCCGTGAGCAGCTATCGCCGCCGGGCGCTGTTTGCCATCAGTTCGCTGGGCCTGGGCCACGCTACCCGTACCCTGGTGATCATGCGCGAGTACCTGCGCCGCGATTATCAGATCACCGTGGTCTCCGCGGGTAATGCCCTGTCCTTCTTACGTCTGGAGCTGGCCGACCAGCCCGGGGTCGAGTTCCGGGAAATGACCGATTACCCGCCCCTGGAACGGGGCACGGGCTGGCGTCTCTACTGGTATCTGCTGGTCGACCTGCTGCGGACCTGGCGTTTGATCAGCCGCGAACACCGGGAGGCGGAGGCCATGGCGGCGGACTATGACTTCATCTTCAGCGACGGCCGCTACGGTTTTCACAGCCGCTGGACGCCCTCCTTCATCCTGTCGCACCAGATCGCCTTTATTCCGCCACGCGGTCTGCGGGAAGCAGCCTGGCTGACCGAGAATATCAACATCGCCGCGCTGCGCAAATTCGACTGGGTGTTTATCCCGGATTATCCCCGGCCCAGCCTCAACCTGGCCGGGCACCTGGCGCACACCCACTATCTGCACCGCTGCCGCCACCGCTACGTCGGCATCCTCTCATCCTACCGGCAGCTGAACCTGGCCAGGGACATTGATTATCTGTTTGTCATCAGCGGCTATCTGCTGGAGCACAAGGAGTCGTTTGTCCGGGATCTGCTCGAACAGGCCGGCGCCTTACCGGGCCGCAAGGTGTTCGTGCTCGGCGTGGCGGACGCGGACGGCGAACTCTACGAGCGCTATCGCCGCGCTGACCTGGAGATTTACCCCATGGCCAGCGGCGCCCTGCGGCAGGAGCTTTTCAACCGGGCGCGGGTGGTCATCTCCCGGTCCGGTTATACCACGGTGATGGATCTGGTTGAGCACGGCAAACAGGCCCTGCTCATTCCCACCCCGAACCAGACGGAACAGGAATATCTGGCCTTTTACCTGGGCAGCCAGCACTTCTTCGCGACCGGGGTGCAACGCAGCGGTTTTGAGCTGCAGCCCGCCCTGCAGGCCTGCGAGCAGACCCGACTGTTCGCGCCGCCCTGGAAGACGGAAAAATCCCTGCGCCGGCTGACCAACCGGGTGGATGAACTGCTCCATCAGCATTTTTTCTCCATCATTGTGCCGGCCCACAACGAGGAGACCGAACTGGCCGCCACCCTGCACTGTCTGCTCAGCCAGCACTACCCGGCCCAGCGGCTGGAGATCATCATCGTGGAAAACGGCTCCAGCGACGCCACCCTGCCCCTCGCCAGGCAGGTGGTGCAGGATGCCCCGGCCGGCAGCAGGGTGAAGCTCCTGCAGAGCGAACGTGGGGTGTCGCGGGCCAAAAACGCCGGCCTGGCGGCCCTGGCGCCGGAATCGGAATGGGTCGTCTTCTGTGATGCCGATACCCGGCTGGGCAGACACTTCCTGCATCACCTCAACACCTGGCTGAACCGCCACGGCAGCGAAGGCCTGAGCGTGGGCACCACCGCCGTGCGGCCGCAGGTGGACGAGCGACCCTACGCCCGGGCCTGGTTCGCCTTCTATGACCTCATCCACCGGCTGACCAGAAGCTCCTTTGCCATCCAGATCGCCCGCACCCCGATTGCCCGAGGCATCGGCTTCCGCGACGAGCTGCATTTCGCGGAAGACCTGCTCTTTATCCAGGATTGCCGGCGGTACGGACGCTTCTTTTTCGTGCCCACCGACCAGGTGAGCACCTCCACCCGCCGCTTCAAGGCGCGCGGCTACCTGCGCCAGAGCCTGCGCTGGCTGGTCGAGGCGCTGCTGCCCTTACGTTTGAAGGCTAATCGCCACTATGATGTCATTCGCTGAAGTCATGTCCACCGCAGAGTTGACCGCCTTCCTGGGCGAGCAAAGCCGGCTGGCCTATGCCGTGCTGTTTTTCGGCGCCTTCTTCGAGACCCTGATCCCCTTTTCGCTGGCCGTGCCCGGCGAAATCTTCTTTCTCTCCGGCGCCCTGCTGGCAGGCATGAAGGCATTAAAGCTGTGGGCGGTGATTGCCGTGCTGTATGCCGGCGGCATCCTGGGCGACAACCTCAGCTACTGGCTGGGCAGGCGCTACGGGCCTTCTCTTTTTGCCCGCCTGGCCCGCTGGCCCCTGGTGGGACGGCTGGTACACCTTGAAAACTATCAGCGGGGCATGGAATTTTTCAGCCGGCGCGGGGCGGCGGCGGTCTTCATCGCCCGGCTCAGCGGCCCGTTTTCCTGGGTGACCCCGGCCATGGCCGGTATTTTCCAGCTCAATTACCCCACCTTTCTTCGTTTCAACGCCATCGGGGTGGTAGTCGGCATCGGCGAGTTCATCATCCTGGGCTATTTTTTCGGAGACCAGCTGCCCCGGCTGCTGGGCTGACATGCCGGCCGGTCCCCGGGCCGGCATGCAGGGGCGGGACCATCAGCCCGGCCCCTTTTCCTCCAGCCTGACCTTGACAATCTGCAGAGCGCCGGCCAGCAGCTCCGCCTGGGGCGCCCGGATACGGGACCAGCCCCCTCCTCCTTTCATGAAGCGCCGCAGCTCCTCCTGCCAGATCTCATTGTACTCGAAGTCCGTTTCAATGATGTCCTTGGCCACGGCATCGGTTTGCTTGTTGCCAGCCTCGAAATATTCGATGAGCAACTCCAGGACGTGTTCAGCGCTGATCTTTTCCATGTTGGTGGTCTCGCAAAGCAGAATGAAGCGGTGTGCCGCCGGTTCAGAACCCCTGATGTCGTGACGTAATGTCGATAAGTTTTAGGCATTTCAAGTATGGGCCTCTTCGGCCCAGGCGGGCACGGTCATGGTCAGCAGGGATACCAGGGAAACAGTCAGCATCATCTTTTTCATTTTCATTCTCCTTGTTTTCAAGTGTTTTGGTGAAAGGGGATTTTCCCGCAATTATTGCTCATCCCTCAATAGTCCCGCCCTCAGTCGATCCGCACCCCCCGCAGCCGCAAGGCGTTAGCCACCACCGAGACGGAGGAGAGGCTCATGGCAGCCGCGGCGATGATGGGCGAAAGCAGGATGCCCAGAAAGGGATAAAGCACCCCGGCCGCCACCGGCACCCCCAGGGAGTTGTAGACAAAGGCGAAGAAGAGGTTCTGCTTGATGTTGGCCATGGTGGCCCGGGACAGTTTCCGGGCTCGGACGATGCCGGTGAGATCGCCCTTGACCAAGGTGACGCCGGCCGATTCCATGGCCACGTCGGTGCCGGTGCCCATGGCGATGCCCACCTGGGCCTGGGCCAGGGCGGGCGCATCGTTGATCCCGTCGCCGGCCATGGCCACCATTTTACCCTCGGCCTGGAATTTTTTTACTGCATCCGCCTTTTCATCCGGCAAAACCTCGGCCACCACCTGATCAATGCCGAGTTTCGCGGCCACCGCCTCGGCGGTTACCCGGTTGTCGCCGGTCAGCATCACCACCCGCAGACCCTCCTCGTGCAGTTCGCGAATTGCCTGCGGCGTGGTCTCCTTGATCGGATCGGATACCGCCAAGAGCCCCACAAGTCTGCCGTCCGCCGCAACGAACATCACGGTCTGGCCCTCCTTGCGCATCTCTTCAGCCCGTTTTGCGAGATCTTTGGCGACAACGCCGGCATCCTGCATCAGTTTCAGGTTGCCGAGCAGCACCTTCGATCCTGCCACCGTCCCGGAAACGCCCTTGCCGGTATGCGAGTTGAAGTCAGCCGCCTCGGCGGGACTGACGCCGCGTTCTGCCGCACCGCTCATGATTGCCGCCGCCAGGGGGTGCTCGCTCGACTTTTCAAGGCTTGCGGCAAGAAGCAGGAGCTTTTCCTCCTCCATGTCTTTTGCTGTCACCACTCCGGTCAGTTTCGGCTTGCCCAGGGTCAGGGTGCCGGTCTTGTCCACCACCAGGGTGTTAATCCTGCGCATGGTCTCGATAGCTTCGGCGTTTTTGAACAGCACCCCCATGGTGGCGCCCTTGCCGGTGGCCACCATGATCGACATGGGAGTGGCCAGTCCCAGGGCGCAGGGGCAGGCGATGATCAGCACCGACACCGCCACGATCAATGCGTAGGCCAGGCGCGGATCAGGACCGAAATAGTACCAGACCCCGAAAGCGACAAGAGCGATAACTATGACCACAGGAACAAAGTAGCCGGCCACGATGTCGGCCAGCTTCTGGATCGGCGCCCGGGAACGCTGGGCTTCCGCCACCATCCGGACGATCTGGGCCAGCAGGGTGTCGCTGCCCACCTTTTCGGCCCGTATGGTGAGCGCGCCGGTGGTATTGACCGTGGCGCCGATCAGCTTGTCGCCTTCTTGTTTTTTAACCGGAATAGGCTCACCCGAGATCATCGATTCATCCACCGAACTGGTGCCGTCCACCACCGTGCCGTCCACCGGCACCTTTTCGCCCGGCCTGATCCGAAGCACATCACCGACCTGAACGTGTTCCAGGGGGATATCGGTTTCGCTGCCGTCTTCATTGATTTTCCGTGCGGTTTTCGGCGCCAGACCAAGGAGAGCCTTGATGGCGGCGCCGGTCTGGCTGCGGGCCCGAAGTTCCATGACCTGGCCCAGCAGGATCAAAGTGACGATCACCGCTGCCGCCTCGAAATAGACGGCTACGGAGCCGTCCGGTCCGCGCATGTTTGCCGGGAAAATTTCCGGGAAAAGCACGGCAATTACGCTGTAGACATAGGCCACCGACACCCCCATGCCGATCAGGGTAAACATATTGAGGCTTTTATTGATCACGGATTGCACGGCCCGGACGTAAAAGATCCAGCCGGCCCACAGCACCACCGGGGTCGCCAGGACAAATTCCAGCCAGCCCAGGACCCGGCCAGAGGCCAGTTCCTCGATGAGCCGGCCGCCCGGCAGCATCTCCCGCATGGCGATGATCATCAGGGGCACGGTGAGAACCGCGGCAACGAGAAAACGGTTGCGCATGAAGCCGTACTCGGGATTTTTTTCTTCCGTCTCAAGACTGACGGTGCGCGGCTCAAGGGCCATACCGCATTTGGGGCAGGAACCCGGTTTATCCCGCACCACCTCCGGGTGCATGGGACAGGTGTACTGCCCGCCTCCCTGTTTTTTCTCTTTATGTTCAGCTGGTTGACCCGATTTCTCCGCCAGAAACTCATCCGGATTGTGCCGGAATTTTTCCAGGCAGTGGTTGCTGCAGAAGTAATAATCCCTGCCCTCGTGGTTGTATCGGGTAAAGGCCCCGGCATCCTCCGTGCTCATCCCGCACACCGGATCGGTATAGCGCTGCCCGGCATCCTCCGGGTGAGCGTGATGCGGGTTTGGCTGCAAATGCTCGCGTTTCGATTCAGCCACCTAGTCACCTCCCTGGATATTTGTCAAGATTGATCATAGATATTTGTCAGGCTGAAGATTAAACATTTTGCTTATCTGCCTCTTACTGTTTCGCTTGCTCTTAATTTCAGGATAAACATTGGACTATGATCCAGGGTCAAGTGCGCCCGGGTATTTGCTGCCCCACACTGATCAGTCTGTACGTTGGCAGAGCCCCCCGGAGTCCTGCGGAGCGGGATTTTTTCCGAATCCACCGGACGGATAATGTCCCGGGAAATTCATGTTTCAGCGAAAATGCGCCTGAGGATCTTTCCCGAGCTCGCCCAGTCCTTTCAGGCCGACGCAGCTGCTCCGTCTGGCTTGCTTCTCGCTGTCTTGTCCGATTATCGATTATTCCCTCTTCAGGAGGATGGCATGATCTTAACCAAACATTGCAGGAACCGAACCAGAGAAACCGGAAATTCTCCAGCGCCATTGAGGCAATATTTCCCCCGAAGATAATTTCTGCGGCATCAGTGATCGACGGCAGGGTGAAGGTGGTTACCCTGATCCTATGAGAGAGGGCGTACATGATGAGTAAAGAGGGGAAAATGACGAATGCCGATTTCGGTTTTAACTTTCCCTGGTGGGACTGGCTGTTCGGGACCTATCGGCCTCAGCCGGCGGCGGGCCACACCGGCATGGCCATCGGGCTGGCCCGGTACCGGAGGCCGGAACTGCTTACCCTGCCCCGGCTGCTGGTGCTGCCCTTTACGGCGATCCGGGCCGCTATTCCCTCAGACATATCGGCCGCGACCCGTAGCAGGGAGCAGAAACAGGGGCAGGGCGGTATAGCTGAGCAGTTGCGCCGGGACAGAGCAGGCCAGCGGACCGGGAAATATTTTCGCCCTGACGGATATGCTGCTGGCCGGCATACGGACTCATCGGCTGAAATGCCCGGCCGTCATGCAATAAACCGCCGCCTCTGCGGGGGGAAAACGGCTTTCTGTCGTGCCGTGGCAGGCCGGCTGGCAGGAAACAATGCATGATCCTGCCCCCGAAATCTCGAGCTCTTGAAATTCTATCCATTTTTCCAGCTGTTAGATAATCCAACCCATCCATCCTTACAGACAGTAACCGCTTCTGTTGTAACCTGCTAACTAATATCATCTGAAAAGTTGACAATTACGTCATGGCAGGTTATTTAAGCAAGCTATGTCTTTTTTCGGCTCAACCAGCCGCAGCTCCCGCACAATCAATTTTACGCCGCATTACGCGGCAATGATATAAACTCAGGTGAGTTATCCACCGGCAACGACAAGGAGAAATCAATGGCAAAAAAAACCGTCCAGAATGTTCTCGACTCAAGTCAGTTCAAATCCCTTGTGGCCAAACGGGCCAAGGTCTCGACCCTGCTGATGACCCTGCTTTTCCTGCTGTATTACGGGTTTGTCCTGCTGATCGGCTTCAATAAGCCGTTCATGGCGCAGAAGATCGGGGAAAGCGTCACACTGGGCATCCCCCTGGCCGTGGCCGTCATCATTCTCGCCTGGCTGCTGACCCTTGCCTATGTCGTCTGGGCCAACGCCATCTACGATCCCGAGGTCGAGAAGCTGCGCGGGCAGCTGTTCGACTGATAATGGTTTTCTTCAACATTTTTAAAATGTCATTATAACCAACAAGGAGTAGATTACCATGCCACCAGCTGCAGAACAGGCAGCCGTCGCCATCCAGACCACCCTGGGAAAACCGACGGTGCCGTCCATCGCATTCTTTCTGATCATTGTTGTCATCACCCTGTTCATCACTTACTGGGCCTCCAAACGCACGAAGTCAGCCAAGGAGTTTTACGCCGCCGGCCGCGGTATCAGCGCCTTTCAGAACGGCCTGGCCCTGGCCGGCGATTACATGAGCGCCGCCTCCTTTCTGGGCATTGCCGGCATGGTTGCCCTCAAAGGCTATGACGGCATGATTTACGCCGTGGGCTGGCTCGTGGGCTGGCCGGCCCTGATGTTTCTCATCGCCGAACCGCTCCGCAACCTGGGTAAGTTCACCTTTGCCGATGTGGTCGCCTACCGCCTCAAACAGACCCCGGTCCGCATCGCTTCAGCCATCGGCGGCATCCTCACGGTGCTCTTCTACACCATCGCCCAGATGGTCGGCTCCGGCAGCCTCATCAAGCTCATGTTCGGCCTGCCCTACGAGATGGCGGAAATCCTGGTGGGTGTCATCATGCTGGCCTATGTTCTTTTCGGCGGCATGCTGGCCACCACCTGGGTACAGATCATCAAGGCCGTGCTGCTGCTCTCCGGCGTGTCGGTACTGATGCTGATCGTGCTGTCCAAATTCAATTTCGATCCCGGCGCTCTGTACACGGCGGTCGCCGACCAGTATGGCCAGGCAGCCCTTGAACCGGGCGGCCTGATCAGCAGCCCCATAGACGCCGTTTCCCTGGGGCTTGCCCTCATGTTCGGTCTGCTGGGCCTGCCGCACATCCTGCAGCGCTTCTTCACCGTACCCAACGCCAAGGCGGCCCGCGTTTCCGTGCTCTACGCCTCCGGCTTCATCGGTTATTTTTACATCATCATCCCCATTGTCGGTTTCGGTGCCTCGGCCCTCATCGGTCGTGACATCATCACCAAGATCGACAAGGGCGGCAACATGGCTGCCCCGCTGCTGGCCGAGTACCTCGGCGGCACCCCGTTTCTGGGTTTCATCGCGGCGGTGGCCTTTGCCACCATTCTGGCGGTGGTTGCCGGCCTGACCCTGGCCGCGGCCTCGGCCATTTCCCATGATATCTATGCGCATGTCATCAAGCGCGGTAAGGCCACCGAAAAGGAGGAGGTGCGGGCCAGCCGCATCGCCACCCTGATCTTCGGCGTTGTTGCGGTACTGCTTGGCATCCTGTTCAAGGGACAGAACGTGGCGTTCATGGTGGGCCTGGCCTTTGCCATCGCCTGCAGCGCCAACTTCCCGGCCCTGACCCTGTCCATCTTCTGGAAACGCTTCACCACTGCCGGCGCGGTCTGCTCCATTCTGACCGGCGCCTTCCTGGCCGTTGGTCTGATCATCATCAGCCCCACCGTCTGGGAGGATGTGATGGGCAACCCGAAGGGCTCCGCCCTTTTCGCCCTGAAGAATCCGGCCATCGTCTCCATGACCGCCTCCTTTATCGTGGGCTGGCTGGTTTCCCTGGTCACCAAGGAGAAGACTGCCGAGCAGATGTTCGAGGATGAGAAGCTCCGCACCTATCTTGGCGTCGGCGCCGAATAGCCTGTTATCCTTTTACTTTTTGCTGCACCATCAAAAAACGCGCCCGGCAGCTCCGGGCGCGTTTTTCGTTTTTTACGGCAGCAACTTGCATTAAGCGGAGCTAGCTTATCCCTCCCCGCTTTCCTCCCTCTTCCCTGCTGCCGCTCCACTGGCAAGGAGGCAAGGGTCCCCCCTTTCCCAGGCCCTCCCTCCCCCTGTCAGACCATGCGGATTGCCGCCTTGATGGCTTCGGGTGTCATGGGCAGGGTCCGCAGGCGCAGGCCGGAGGCCGCAAAGAAGGCATTGGCCACCGCCGGGGCAAGCGGCGGCACCCCAGGCTCACCTATGCCGCCCGGCGGCTCGTCGCTTTTGACGAGGTAGACCTCGACCTGCGGCATTTCATCCATGCCGAGGATTCTATAGTTATCGAAATTGCTCTGCTGCACCCGCCCGCCCTTAAAGGTTATCTGCCCGTGGAGGGCGGCCGACAGCCCGAAAACAATGGCTGATTCCATCTGCGCCTCTATGGTATCGGGATTCACCAGCCGGCCGCAGTCAACCGCGCAGACCACCCTGTGCACCTTGATGCTTCCCTTTTTAGTGACCGATACCTCGGCCACCTGGGCCACATGGCTGCCGAACGACTCATGCACGGCAATGCCATGAAATGCCCCGGCTGTGCCCGGCTGGCCCCAGCCGGCTTTCCGGGCGGCCAGGTCAAGCACCCCCAGCTGACGCGGATGGTTGGCCAGCAGTTTGCGGCGATAGGCGTAGGGGTCCTGCCTGGCCGCATGGGCCAGTTCGTCGATAAAGCATTCCTTGGCAAAGGCGGTGTGCGAGTGGCCCACCGAGCGCCACCAGAGCACCGGCACCCCGGCGGGCGCCTCATGGTATTCCACCAGGAAATCGGTAATTTCGTAGGGCGAGTCGGCCGCCCCTTCCACCGCGGTCTCATCAATGCCGTTTTTCAGCAGACCACCTTCAAAAGGGGTGCCTTTGACAATGGACTGGCAGACGATGCGCTGCCGCAGGGCCACCGGCAGGCCGTCCGCGCCGAGCCCGGCTGCAAAGACGCTGCAGGCCGCGGGCCGGTAGTAGCCGCCGCGGATATCATCCTCCCTGGTCCAGATCACCTTGACCGGCGCCTTCATAGCCTTGGCAATCTGCACCGCCTCGCTGACAAAATGGGAATCCGCCACGGCCCGCCGGCCGAAGCCGCAGCCGAGGAATGTGGTGTGCAGAATCACCTTTTCCGGCGGCAGACCGGTGATGGCGGCCGCCTTATCGCGGTCAATGGTCTGCAGCTGGGTACCCACCCAGATTTCACAGCGGTCCGGCCGCACATCCGCCACGCAGTTGAGCGGTTCCATGGGTGCGTGGGCCAGGTAGGGGAAGTGGTAGTCCGCCTCGATTTTACGGGCGGCGCCGGCCAGCGCGGCGGCGAAATCGCCCCGCTTGGCGGCCACCGTTCCAGGCTTTTCCGCCATCTGCCGGTACTGCTGCAGCTGCACGTTGCTGTCGAGCCTGGCCAGGGCTCCCAGGTCCCAGCCGATTTTCAGGGCCCGTCGGCCGCGTTCCGCCGCCGGAAAATGATCAGCCACCACGGCCACGCCCCGGTCAATCTGCACCACCGCCTTAACGCCCGGGACCTTTCTGGCCCAGCTGTCGTCAAAACCCTTTACCGTGCCGCCGAAAACCGGGGGCCTGGCCACCACGGCGGTGAGCAGGCCGGGCAGCATGACATCGATGCCGTATATCGCCTTGCCGTTGGTCTTATCCGGGGTGTCGAGCCGTTTTTGCGGGGTGCCGAGCACCTTGCAATCCCCGGGCTGCTTCAGCGCCACCTGCTGGGGGACCTCCAGCTGCGCGGCCTTTTCCGCCAGCTCGCCGAAGGAAAGCCGGCGGCTGCCGTCACGGTGCACGACAAAGCCCTTCTCGGCTCGGCAACTGCCGGCATCCTCCTGCCAGATCGCGGCCGCCGCCTTTTCCAGCATGATTCTGGCCGCGGCCCCGGCCCTGCTCAGCTGCTCCCAGCTTGTCCGCACGCTGGTGCTGCCGCCGGTACCCTGGATGCCCCACTGGGTATGGTTATAAGCCGGATCTACCGGCGCCGCTTCGATG
Source organism: Desulfurivibrio sp. (assembly GCA_003605035.1). Classification (GTDB taxonomy): domain Bacteria; phylum Desulfobacterota; class Desulfobulbia; order Desulfobulbales; family SURF-16; genus SURF-16. The sequence continues at coordinate 33,224 of QZKJ01000035.1, read as the reverse complement.
CGGATCTTCTGCCAGTCTGCCTCCAGTTCCTCGGCCACCAGCATGGGCAGCGCGGTATACACCCCCTGCCCCATCTCCGATTTGTTGATTATAATGGTCACCGTCTCATCCCGCTTGATGCGGATAAAGGCATTAGGGATAAACGGGCCTTCCGCCGCCGCCCCGGCCAGTTTCTCCGGCAGATAAAAACCGAGCACCAGCCCGCCGCCGAGCAGGGCCCCGGTTTTACAGAATTCACGCCTGCTGCAATTGCTGATCCGGTTCATGACTTCCCTCCCTGCCCACTCTTTTCCGCCGCCTGATGAATGGCCCGGCGGATGCGCTGATAGGTGCCACAGCGGCAGCTGTTGCCGCGCATGGCGTGATCGATGTCGTCATCACCGGGATGGGGATTTGCGGCCAGGAGCGCCGCGGCCTGCATGATCTGCCCGGACTGACAGTAGCCGCACTGGGGCACCTCAGCCTCGATCCAGGCAAGCTGCACCGGATGATCGTCCCCCAGCCCTTCGATGGTGGTGATTTTTCTGCCTTCCGCCTCCTTTGCCGTTATCTGGCAGGAAGGCGTGGCCTCGCCGTCCAGATGCACGGTGCAGGAACCGCACTCACCGATGCCGCAGCCGAATTTCGTGCCGGTGAGCCGGACATACTCCCGGATGACCCAGAGCAGCGGGACATCCTCCTCAACTTCCACCTGGTAATTTTTGTTATTGATGTTGAGTGAAATCATGATGGTCACCCTCCTGTGCAGAGTTTGTCGAGAATGGAAAACAGGAGAAACGGTTTTTTCCCGCTGCCACCGGCTTTCTCTCCAGAAGCCCGCGGCAGTCGGGCAAATGCAGTATTCCTGCTATAAGATAGGAGCGAAAAAGATCTACAAAAACGCTATTTTTTTCCGCTTCACCTGTCAAGTTAAATCTGCGTTACTTGCCGCTGCCCATCCCCGGCAGACAAAATAGAGCAGGAAAATGTCAGGAAACGGGCTGCAACGTTGTCCGGGGCTGCCGCCATCCTTATATTTTTATTATGAGATGTTCCTTCAGCAACGTTGCGGCGGTAAGGGAGGATTTGATGAAAATGAACTTAACCATGCTGAAAAATATAATCTTACTCCTTGTTGTTCTGCTGTTTTCCGTATCCTGCTCGGTCATCTCGCGCGAGATACGGAATGAGGCCATGGCGCCCATGCCTTTCAAGACCCTGATCGAGAATGCCGGGCAATACACCGGCCAGACAGTCATTCTGGGCGGCTTTATCCTCAGTACCGAGAACAAGGCGGACGAGACCCTGGTCAGCGTGCTGCAGACTCCCCTCTCCTCAATGGATTATCCCTATGACAAGGATCAGTCCGAGGGCAGGTTTGTCGTGGTGCACAAGGGGTTTCTGGACCCGGAGGTTTACCGGCAGAACAGGCGGATAACGGTGGCGGGCACCATTGCCGGGTTCCGCACGGAGCAAATCGGCAGCTGCCCTTATGCCTGCCTTACCATCGAAAGCCGGCAGGTCTATCTGTGGCCGAAGAATCTGCATCGGAATTACTACTGGGATGATCCTTACTGGCGGCACGATCCGTTCTACTGGTACGGCGGGCCTTATCATGATCCCTATTACGGCGGCTACTACCGGGCCTACCGGTACTACCCGTCCTTACGGTATGCCCCGGTCTACCCCGGCTTCCACCCGTATGATCCGTACTGGGATGAGTAAGGAGAGCATGAAGAAGTGCTTGCGCTTTGCTGCTTGGTGGCCGGGAAGGCTGGTATCAGGAGGGACTCGGGTGGTTGTCCGTCGGCAGCATGTTGTTTCCTGCTGCCGCACCGGGGCCGGCTGAGCGGGGTACCCCTTCCCGGCTGCCGGCTTGACCGTTGCTCAGGGCGATGAGCCCGTCCACGCTGCTTCGCCTAGCACCGAACCGGGCATACCCTTTTCCACCATTACCCCCCTGCTGAGCTTTTTTTTTTCAGTATGAAAACTTACAACTTGCGATTATCCTTCATTTATTTTTAAGGTGTTTTTATTGTGTTTTATCAAGGCTAATGCCTGGCAGCCGTTGTAAAAAAACACATGGCCAGAGAAATACGCGGAACGGCACTCTTTTCAGTACCCCCCTTGAGGGGTATAAGGAGCCGTAACGAAATTGAAAAAACGGCCATGTTATTTCTTAACGGCTCCTAACATTCATGGGCCGCTGGCAAGGCTGAGCGAAGATCCCGCCCGGACTTTAAGTGTGGGGCGCTTCTGCAGGCGCAAACATATAACAATCAAAGGAGGGGAACAATGAAGGCATCCAGACCGCTGGCCGTTCTGCTGGCAACCCTTGTGCTGGCCGGGTGCGCCAATCTTCAGGAAATTCGCGATTATGCGGATGCATCGGCAGAGTTTTCGGCCTATACGGAACTCACCACCCGCTTCCGCGATACCTATCAGCGCGAGCAGCCTTATCTCTCCGGCGAGGCCGAGCGCCTGGCCCGGGATAATGACCAGAAACGGCAGGCGGCCTACGCTGATTTACTGGTAATCCACCAGCGCGTCACCCTCTACATGCAGACCCTGGCCAGACTGGCCGGAGACGACGCCTTCGACCTCTCGCCGCAGATCGATTCCCTGTCCGCCGGGATCAAGGCCCATCCTGAGCTGGGCATCGATGCGCAGCAGGTGGATGCCGCCGCCAACCTCTCCCAGGTTATCAGCAGATGGTTGACTGCAAGCTACCAGCAGCGGGCGGTGCGGAGCATGATCACGGAAGGCGACCCGCACCTGCAGAAAATGCTTGTCGCCATGCTGACCCTCATCCGCTATTACCGGCAAACCAGTGAAAATGAAAAAAATACGGTGCTCGGTTTCTTTGCGGTGGAAATCCCCTTTGCCGACCCCTCGCAGGACAGGCTGCTGCTGGCATTGGCCCGCGCCCAGCTGCAGACCAGGTCAGCTGAATACAATGAGCTCCAACGCCAATACGATGCGGCGGAGCAGGGCATCAGGAGCATGGCCGAGGGCCACCGGCAACTGCTTGCCAACCTCGACAGACTGTCCAGCGCTGAGGCCAGGGCCATGATCAGTAAATTCGCGCAGGACATAAAAACCATAAGAGAAAACCTCGGGACAGTCCGCAGCTGAGTGAGACCGACCCCAGACAGGAAAAGGAGAAAGACCCATGGCTCTGGCAAATCAGCAACAGGTGGAAGCGCTTGCCGCCAGCATCACCGGCTGCGCCGACGCAATTCATGGACGGCTCATGCAGGCAATCAGGGACAGGGAAATTGACCGCTATACGGCCCAGACAATCTTCCAGGATGAAGCGGTCCTGCGCCAGCAGGCCAACAGCCTGTATATCGATGCCGCCAACTGCGTGGTCAAAGACCTGGCGGAGTCGCAGCAAGGCATCATGGAGCTGATCGACGGCGCCAGAGAGAAAATCGGCTTGATCAAGGAGATCGCAACCTTTATTGATCTGATCGCCGACCTGCTGGTGCTTGCCGCAGCTGCCTATGCGGCAAAACCTCTGCCCATCCTGGCCGCTTTGCAGGAGGTGCAGGCGGATGTGAAGGCATTGAAGGCCGAGTCTTGAGTTTGCCCAAAATCACCGCTGACTTGCCTTCGAAATCCACCCAGTCAACCTTTTTTCAGTCATGGCCTGAAAAAATACCCTTGCTTTGTGCTAAGCGGTTGTGCAAGAATGATTACTAGTCAATGTTTCCCAACCGGCTTTCTCCCCGGCGATTCACGCCCGTGCCGGACGAACATATCCGTAGCGACAGAAAAGACATGCGTCCGATTCACGAGGCAATTACCGGCCTGGAAGAACAGGTTGGGCTCTCTTCCCCGCAGCAGGCGCTCATTCAGTTTTACCGGGCCTTCAACTCAGGCGATCTGCGGCTGATGGCCCAGAACTGGGCCCACACCGATGAAATTTCCATGGACAACCCCCTTGGCGGCATCAAACGGGGCTGGCCGGAAATCGAGGCGGCTTATCGGCGTATTTTCAACGGTCCGGCCCAGGTCTATGTCGAGTATTACGATTACACCATCCATCAGACCGCAGAGATATTTTATGCCGTGGGCCGGGAACGGGGCTATTTCCGTCCGGCCGGCGGGGAAATTCCCCTGGCCATCCGCACCAGCCGGATCTTCCGGAAAATCGGGGCCCGCTGGCAACAGGTTCATCATCATGGGTCAATCGACAATCCGCAGCTGCTGGCGGATTATCAGGCCGCTGTGTACGGCAAGCAGCCATAAGCCAGGATCTAACCGGGGATACTTAACATTAATATATGAAGCACCCATGAAAATAAAAAGAGTATGCCCGTTGTTTACCAGATCATAGACAGACTGAACCTGGTTTATGCCAGACTGATCGGCACAGTCGATGCTGATGCGCTTGTCCGCCATTTCAAAGAACTGTACCAGGATGAGCGGTACATCACTCCGATGAAAAAACTGGTGGATTGCCGGCTCTGCGACGATTACCGGGTTACCACGGCGGAAGAACAGAAACTGGCCAGCCTCAAAGAGGTTTTTGCCAACAAATTCAAAAATGAACGCTGCGCCATCGTGGCCCCCAGCAACCTGCTCTACGGTTCAAACCGCGCATTTCAGGAACAGAGCTTCGACTCGGCCATCCAGACAATGGTATTCAGAAATATCAATGATGCCACGGCCTGGCTGCAGATTGATATAAACTACGTAGATTTGGACAGATAATGGATTAAACCGATTCTTTTTCCCGCCACCCCGGCGGGATACCCCACAATTTCCCCTCACAGCCGGCAACTGCGGCTTCCTCGTAGACATCAGCAGTCGAACCGCTGAAAGTCCACCAATAAATGTGTGCATATTGTTCGTATTGTGCAAAACAAAAAAAATTATCCAAGACTCTCCATCAGTTACTGACGCGATACAAAAAAATTACAATTATTTATTGACACAATTTTAGCGAGTTAGTATTTATTAAGTATAAATACCTATTATGTGGTACATGCGCGTCTGAATATTTTTTGCACAACATGCACAAGAGGCATAAAATGGGAAAACAAGAAAGAGTTCCTTCAGCTGTTGTTTTCGGATGTGGCAATCCCCTGATTGGGGATGACGGATTCGGACCTGCAGTGATTGAACAGTTACTGCAGCGCCAGAAGCACCTGCCGCTCGGGGTGAGTGTCGCCGATGTTGGCACCGGGGTCCGGGAATATCTCTTCGATTACCTTCTGTCGGAAAAGGAAAGGCCGCGCCATCTGATCATTGTCGATGCCATCGACCGTGAAGATAAAAAACCCGGCGAAGTTTTTGAGATTGACCCATCTGCCGTTCCGGCAAAAAAACTCCACGATTTTTCCCTGCATCAATTTCCCACCGTAAATATGCTGCAGGAACTGCAGCAGTACACCGACATGAAAGTAACGATTGTGGTGGCGCAGGTCGAATCGCTGCCACAGGAGGTTTCCCTTGGCCTTTCCCCGGCAATGGCGGCTGCCGTTCCAAAAGCCTGCAAGAAAATAATGGATATTCTATCCACAACCCAAAGCGAGGTGACTGTCCATGATGTATGAGTTCAAAGTTGCTGATCTGGCGGAGGAGTTTGGTGTCCACCGAAACACCATTCGCAATTGGATTAACTCGGGAACCTTGCCTGCGCAGGAGGGGCCTGGCAAGCGTTATGCCATGAAGGTGGCTGATTATGTAGCCTTATGTGACAAGTTCGGCATCATTCCGAAAGTCAATATGGAAATGGCGTTTGAGATCGAGGAGCTGAAAAGCATCACCACTGCCCAGCAAGGTCAGCCTGTTCTGCAGCTTGGCGAAAAACCCAACACCCTTTTTGAAGATCCTTCCTGGGGTGATGCCTGTCTGACCTGCGGCACCTGCGCCAGCGCCTGTCCCATCGCCGGGGTCAACGGTCTTGATCCGCGCAAGGTGGTGCGCATGGCGGTTCTGGGACTGGAAGATGAACTGGTGGAAAGCAGCTGGCCATGGAAATGCACCATGTGCGGCAAATGCGAAGAGGCCTGCCCCATGAACATTGAGATCGTCAAGCTGATGCGTCGTCTCCGTTCACGGCGGCCGCGGAATCTGGTGCCCGGCCCCATCCACAAGGGGGTTGCCATGTGTCTGGAGCGCGGCAACAATCTCGGTATTCCCAAAGACGATTTTGCCTTTCTGCTGCAGGACCTTGGCGACGAACTCGCCGAAGAAACCTGCCCCGGCTTCAAGACCCCGTTAGAGGTACGCGGCCAGCGGCTGCTGGTTACCGTCAACTCCAAAGAACCCTTTGCCGAACCCGACGACATGAAATGGTGGTGGAAGATCTTCTATGCCGCCAATGAATCCTGGACAGTCTCCGCCGACAACTGGGAGGGAGTCAACTGGGGTCTTTTTTCCGGTGACGACGAGGCCATGAAGACCATTGTCGGCCGGATTGTCACCAACATGGAGAGGCTGCACTGCGAGGCCTTGCTCCTGCCCGAATGAGGCCACGCCTACTATGCAACCCGGTTCGGGTTGAACAAATGGTTCCCGGAAGTCCTCAAGAAAATCAAAATTTATTCCGTTTTTGATCTGTTGCTTGAATATATGCGGGACAACCGCATCACCCTTGACAACACCATCCATAGCAAACTCACCACCTACCACGATCCGTGCAACTATGGCCGCAAATCACTGAAGGCCTTTGGCCACGGTTATTTCGAGGAAGGCAGAATTATCACACGGGCCTGCTGTCCCTCCTATGTCGATATGGAACCCAACCGCAACGGCAACTACTGCTGCGGTGCGGGCGGCGGCGCCTGGGCCATGCCCTATGCCCCGGAGAGGGTCTTTTACGGCCGTATCAAGGCCCGCCAGATTCAGGAGTGCGGCGCGAAAATGGTCATAGCTCCCTGCCATAACTGCCGTGACCAGCTGAAAAAGTCACTCAACAAGGAATTCGATCTCGGTATTGAGGTGAAATATCTCTGGGAGCTGGTTTCAGACTCCGTGGTGATTCCCACTCAAAAATAACCAACCTCTTCTCTCACTATCCTATGCAAGGAGGATCAAACCGTGTCAAGAGAGCAAACAATAGGATCGGTAATGGTTGTCGGCGGCGGTATCGCGGGTATGCAGGCAGCCCTGGACCTCGCCAACTCAGGCTACTATGTCTATCTGCTGGAACGCAGCGGCGCCATCGGCGGCGCCATGGCCCAGCTGGACAAGACCTTCCCCACCAATGACTGCTCGATGTGAATCATCGCGCCAAAATTGGTTGAGTGCGGTCGGCACTTAAATATTCAGTTGATGACCTTAAGCGAGGTCACCGGAGTCAGCGGCAGCGAAGGCAACTTCACCGTAGCGGTAAAGGAGCATCCCCGTTATGTGGACATGAGCAAATGTATTGCCTGCGGTGAATGCGCGGCAAAATGCCCCAAACAGGTTGATGATGCCTACAACGCCTCCACCAAAAAAAGAAAAGCTGTTTTCGTCAAATATTCCCAGGCGGTGCCCCTGAAATACCAGATCGATGCCGATCAGTGTATTTATCTGCAGAAACCGGGCAAATGCGGTTTCTGTGCCAAGGTGTGCCCGGCTGGCGCCATCAATTTCGAGGATAAGGAAAAAAATCATGAAATCAACGTGGGCTCCATTATTCTTGCCCCGGGATTTCAGACCTTTGATCCGAAGGACGCGGGCATCTGGGGCTACGGCACCCTGCCCAACGTCATCACCTCCATGCAGCTGGAGCGTTACTGTTCGGCCACCGGCCCGACCGAGGGGCATCTCATCCGTCCCTCCGACGGCAAGCCGGCCCGGAAGGTCGCCTTCCTGCAGTGTGTCGGCAGCCGTGATGAAAACAAGTGCGGCAACGGCTACTGTTCGTCGGTCTGCTGCATGTACGCCATCAAGGAGGCGGTCATCGCCAAGGACCATGTCCCCGGACTGCAGACCACCATCTTCTTCATGGATATGCGGACCCACGGCAAGGACTTTGACCGTTATTACCAGCGGGCCAAAACAGAATCCGGCGTCCGCTTCATGCGCTGCCGGGTGCATGGCGTTGAGCCCCACGGCAAGGACGGCGACCTGCGTCTCCATTATATCAACGAGGAAGGCCGCCAGGTTGAGGAATATTATGACATGGTGGTGCTGTCAGTGGGTCTGCAGACGCCCAAACCCGTGGTCAGACTGGCCAGGGATCTCGGCATCCAGCTCACCAGCGGCAATTTCGCCGCCACCTCCAACTTCATGCCGGTGCTGACCTCCAAACCCGGTATCTTCACCTGCGGCTCCTTTGCCGGACCCAAGGACATCCCGCAGTCGGTCATCGAAGGCTCGGCGGCGGCGGCCGGCGCGGCCAACCTGCTGGCCACGGCCCGCAATACCCTGACCCGGGACAAAACCTTCCCGGCCGAACGGGATATCTCCACCGAGGAACCCAAAATCGGTGTGTTTGTCTGCCATTGCGGTTCCAATATCGCCGGCGTCGTCGATGTGGCCGCGGTAGCGGACTATGCCGCCACCCTGCCGGGAGTCGCCCACGTGGAACGCAACCTGTTCACCTGTTCCCAGGACACCCAGGATCTCATGGTGAACCTGATCAAGGAAAAGGGACTCAACCGGGTGGTAGTCGCGGCCTGCACCCCCCGCACCCACGAGCCGCTGTTCAGGGAAACCCTGAAGTCTGCCGGCATCAATGAGTATCTCTTTGAAATGGCCAACATCCGCAACCAGAACTCCTGGGTGCATGCCAAGGAACCGGCCAAGGCCACCACCAAGGCCAAGGATCTGATCCGCATGGCCGTGGCCAAGGTGTCGCCCCAGGTGCCGCTGCGTCAGCTTTCCGTGCCGGTCACCCGCTCGGCGCTGGTGATCGGCGGCGGTCTGGCCGGTATGACCGCGGCGCTCAACCTGGCTGACCAGGGTTTTCCGGTGCATATGGTGGAAAAGAGCGACCAGCTCGGCGGCTTTGCCCGCATGCTGGACCATACCTGGAAGGGAGACGAGATCAAACCGCAGCTGGCCAACATGACCGCCCGCATCGAGAACCATTACAACATCACCCTGCACCTGCAGAGCGAGGTAAAAGAGGTGGAGGGCTATGTCGGCAATTTCCGCACCACGGTGCAGAACAAGGCCGGCGACAAGACCGTCATCGAACACGGGGCAGGCATTGTCGCCACCGGCGGCAGACGCTTCCGCCCGCTGCAGGAATATGGTTACGGTGAGATCAAGGGCGTTTACACCGGCATTGAATTCGATACCCTGCGTAAAGCTGGCGACGTCAATGTCCGCGAAGGCAAGACCTTTGTCTTCATCCAATGCGTCGGCTCCCGCCAGAAAGACCGGCCATACTGCTCCAAGGTATGCTGCACCCATTCCGTCCAGTCGGCCATCAGACTGAAAAAGGAGGATGCGAACCGCAAGGTGTATATCCTTTACCGGGACATCCGCACCTATGGCGAACGGGAGCTGCTCTACAAGGAGGCCCGCCAGCTGGGCGTCATCTTCATCAATTACGAGCTGCACGGCAAACCCCTGGTCAAACACGACATGGCCGGCATTCAGGTGGAGGTCTGGGACCATGTCCTGCACCGTCCCCTGTTCATCAGCGCCGACGTCGTGATCCTGGCCGAGGCGATTCTGGCCAACCAGGACGGCAAGAAGATTGGCCAGCTCTTTAAAATACCGGTTGACGCTGACGGCTTCTTCCAGGAAGCCCATGCCAAACTGCGGCCGGTGGATTTTGTCACCGACGGCATGTTTGTCGCCGGTCTGGCCCATTACCCCAAACCGGTGGAAGAATCCATTGCCCAGGCCATGGCCGCCTCGGCGCGGGCCGCTACCCTGCTGTCCAAGGAATCGATCACCCTGGAAGCCATCAAGGCCACCGTGGATGTGGACAACTGCGACGGCTGCGCCCTCTGCCTGGACGTCTGCCCCTTTTCCGCCATCAGTTTAATGGAAAATACGGACAATGAAGGCAAAATCTCCCGCCGCATTGACATCAACAAGGCCCAGTGCAAGGGATGCGGACTCTGCCAGGGCACCTGCCCGAAACGGGGTGTCTTTGTCGCCGGTTTCTCCCTTGATCAGATCAACAGACAGGTGGCCGCCGCCCTGGCGGGGTAGACAGGGTGATTGAACATGCAATTTACGCAATACACATATCATGAGCTTACTGAAATAAGGAGTCAATCATGAGTTATGAACCAAAAATAATCGCCTTTTGCTGTAACTGGTGTTCTTACGCCGCAGCAGACCTGGCCGGGATATCCCGTATGGAGTATCCGAGCAATATCCGTATTATACGGGTAATGTGTTCGGGTATGGTTCATCCGGAAACGGTGGTGGAGGCCTTTAATCTGGGGGCCGACGGCATCATGGTCCTCGGCTGACACCTCGGTGAATGTCATTACCTGGATGGTAATTATAAGGCTATGGCGCGCTCGGAGATGATCACCTCTCTGCTGGAGGATTTCGGCATTGATCCGCAGCGCTTTCAAATAACCTGGGTATCGTCGGCAGAACCGGACAAGTTCGTTGCAGCGGTTAAGCAGGTGACGGAACGAGTGCAAAAGCTCGGCCCACACAAAAGCGAAGCTGCACAGGCAGCGTAACAAAGGAGGTTGATATGGCTGTTCGAGTTGCAGAAGAATGGCTCCATGCATGTTCCGGTTGTGAAGTTGCCATACTCAATATCGGCGAACCCCTTGTTGAGTTGCTGTCGGCACTGGAATTTGTTCACATACCCGTACTCATGGACCATAAGTATTACGGCCAGACCGGCGAGGAAAAGGAGCTGAACATCCCTGAAGCGGATGTGGGTATCGTTTCCGGCGGCGTGGGCAATGAAGAGCATCTGGAAGTTCTGGAGGAAATGCGCAAAAAATGCAAGATTCTCATTGCCCTGGGCACCTGCGCCACCCACGGTGGACTGCCAGCCCTGCTCAACAACTGGGACGTCGGCGAAGCCCACAAGCAAATATACAAAACGGTCACCACCGATGCCTGTGAGGTCCCGAACCAGAAGGTGCCGAAACCCCTGGACCGGGTTTATGCCCTGGATGAAAAGGTCAAGATCGACCTGATGATTCCCGGATGTCCGCCCAATTCCCAGCATATTGCCGGGGCCATCCTCGCCCTGCTCAACGGCGAGGAGATCAAGCTGCCGACCAAAAGCGTCTGCGATACCTGCCCCACCGTGCGAAAAGGCAAAGGCGATGTCAAAAAGGTAAAACGTTTCCTGGAAAATGCCGCCTATATTGCCGAGGAACCCATTGACAAAATGCGCTGCCTGCTGGAGCAAGGCTTCATGTGCATGGGACCGGTGACATTGGCCGGCTGCGCCAAACGCGGAGCACCGAGCTGCATCATCGCCCGGGTGCCCTGCCGCGGCTGTTTCGGTCCGGTCAGAAAAGGCGGCAATCAGATGCTTGATATGATGAATGCCCTGGCCAGCAACGGCATTGATTTCAAATCCGTCATAGACCGTAAAAACCTGTTGCGATTCTCTGGCGCCCACGGCCTGATCAAACAGCAACGGCCCACAGAGTAAAGGAGACAACTATGGGACAAGTATTAACTATTCAGCCGGTTACCAGGATCGAGGGCCATGCGAGCATTGCCATTGAACTCGACGATAACGGCAATGTCAAAGACACCAAACTGCATCTCATGTCTCTGCGGGGATTTGAGAAATTCATTGAAGGACGGCCCGCGGAGGAAGTACCGCGTATCGTCAACCGCATCTGCGGCATCTGTCCGTGGATGCATCATCTGGCCTCGGTTAAGGCGGTGGACGCCTGTTTCGGCGTCACCCCGACCCCGGCCGGCCATAAACTGCGCGAACTCTGCCAGGTAATGGCCCATATTAACGATAAAATTCTGCACTTCTTTTTCCTGGCCGCCCCTGATTTTGTCATTGGTCCGGACAGCGACTATGCGGTGCGCAATGTTATCGGCATCGTCAAAGCCGCACCGGAGCTGGCCCAACAGGTGGTCAAGATGCGGCAGCTCGGCCAGATGATGCTGGAGCGTTTTGCCGGCAAGGCGATTCATCCCATTGCCGGCGTTCCCGGCGGCTTTGCCAAACCCATGACCGAGCCGGAACGGGTTGGTCTGCTCAGGGACACGGAGACTTTGCTTGATTTTGCTGTCTACGCCCTGGATTTTGCCAAGAATAACGTCTTCAACAAGTATCTGGACGTCATTGCCAAACTGGGCACCATCAACACCGGTTTCCTCGGCACCGTGGACGACAACGGCGCGCTGCGCATTTATGACGGCAAGCTGCGTCTCATGAAGCCCACCGGCGAGTACACCGACTTCCCCTATGACCAATACACCGACTACCTGGCCGAACACGTGGAGCCATGGGCCTATGCCAAAATGCCCTATGCCAAATCGTGGCAGGAAGGATTCTCCATGGATCTGGACCAGCCCAAAGGCATCTACCGCTCCAACACCCTGGCCCGGCTCAATGTGTGCGATCACATCGCCACCCCCAAGGCCCAGGCGGCCCTGGAGGAGTTCCGGGCAAAATTCGGCAGACCGGCCCAGTACACCCTGCTCTACCATTGGGCTCGCCTGATCGAACTGGTGTATGCCTGTGAGCGGACCATTGAGCTGCTGCAGGACAAAAGCATCACTGATCCCAACATCAGGGCCAAGGTCGAGCCCAAGGCCGGCCGGGGGGTCGGCTGTGTGGAAGCTCCCCGCGGCTCTCTTATCCATGACTACACCACCGATGATAACGGCTGCATTGTCAGCGCCAATCTGATTGTGGGCACCACCCATAATATTGCGCCCATGAATATGAGCGTCAAACAGGCGGCCACCATGCTGATCAAAGACGGCGTTTATGACCAGGGTATGCTTAACAAGGTCGAAATGGCGGTGCGCGCCTACGACCCCTGAATTTCCTGCGCCACGCACCACCTGGATGGTGGTATGCCTTTAACCGTATCTATCATTGATGCCCAGGGAAAAGAAATTGACGTTCTGACCAACCTGGAATAATGAACGTAACAATTCCTTTTCAAGGTTCCCTCAAACGGATTGTATGTAAAAAACACAAGGAGGACTTGGCGATGACTGATACGACCCAGAAGAAGAGACACCAGATTCGTGTCACCAGGACAGACAGCGCCTGCGGCTATGTGGGCCATATGACTGTTGATGAGTTGAAAAAGGTTACTGTAGGCAACAATTTCGACGGCTCCTGCCCGACCTGCGGCCAGATTCATCTGACCCGGGAAGAGATAGAGGAAATCGAAAGCCAGAAGGTCACTGACAGCAAGGAGTACAAGGATACGACCAAGGAAGCCGAAGCGTAGCATTGGCTATGCCTGGCGCGGCTGTATTTCCATAGGGGTGCTGTCAGTGCATCACCTGCAGTAAACGGGGAAAAAGGGGGGGGCTTGCCCCCCCCTTTTTTCGTTTACCGGCAGCGGCGGCAGCCTGATTTGCGGTTCAGCCGGAAGGAAGGGCGGATGATTTACCTGGCTGCGGCCACCTCAAACCCGTCAAACATCTGCAGAATTTCCTGCCGGTGTTTGGTGCGGCAGAATATGGTCAGCAGGTCTCCCTGCTGAAACACGATACTGCTATCCGGATTCATCACCTCATGCTGGCGCCGCACCGCCACGATGGAGGTACTCTGGTGCAGAGTCAGATCAGCCAGTTTCCTGCCCACACACGCACTGTTCTGCCCGATAACCAGTTCAACAAAGCCGATATCGTCACCCAGCCGCAGCACCAGGCGTTCCCGCATGAGATACTGCTGCTGCTTGCGCATGATGCCGACCTGATAGGCGCGCAGGATATCGCTGCGGCTGATCAGTCCCACCAGCACAAGGGGATCCTGGCGGGAAACGACCGGCAGCCTGGCCAGATCACGGGGGGCCATCTTGCGGATGGCAGACCCGATCGGTTCATCGGCAAAGACCGTCACCGGCTCCGGGGTAGTCACATCCCAGACCGGAATATCCTTCAAAGGAATATCCTTGACCCGCATGGTGCGATCAATATCCTGCAGGGTCCGCTCCATATCCTGCAGAGAGACCATGCCATAAAGTTTTTTATCCTGGCCCACCACAGGAAAGCCCTGCAGATGGGTTTCATGGACCAGGCCGAACAGCTCGGCCAGGCTCTGGTCCCTGTCTACCGTAATCGGGGCGTGATTCATCACTTCCTCCACCAGCACTCCCTGCATGATGTCCAGATCCCGCCCCTGTTCGAAACGGATGCCTCGTTTGGTCAACTTGATGGTATAGATAGAGTCGGGATGCAGCCAGTAGGCGACAAAGGAGGCGGTCATGCCGGCGGCCATCAGCGGCAGAATCAGATTGTAATCATTGCTCATCTCAAAGACGATCAGCATGGCGGTCAGCGGCGCCCGGGCCGCGGCTGCAAAAACCGAGGCCATGCCGACCAGGGCATAGGCGCCGATATCAATCGGCAGTGACGGCGCCAGATACCGCACCGCATGGCCGAAGGCTCCCCCCAGCATGGCGCCGGTGAACAGAGACGGGGCAAACACCCCCCCTGAATTACCGGAGCCCAGGGTAAAGGAGGTTGCCAGCGGCTTCAGAAACACCAGCATCACCAGCAGCCCGAAGGAGGCATTGCCCTGCAGCACCTGGGCAATAAAATCGAAACCCGAGCCATACACATGCGGTACGTTGGCAAGCAGCGGCAGACCGAGTCTGGATTCGTCCGGCAATGGCGAGACCAGACTGGAGACATGGGGATAAAAGAAGGCCAGAATGCCGAGCAGCAGGGCGCCCACCGCGGGCTTGATCATCGCGGGCAGCGGCAGGCCATCAAAAAAATTCTCCAGCGCGTTAAGCAGACGGATGAATAAAATGCCGACCAGGGCGGCAAGCAGGCCGAGAATGACATAAAGCAGGATTTCCCAGGACGAGTGCATGCTGTAGGCGGGAACGAAAAAGGCGGGTTTCCTGCCCAGGAAGAACTGGCTGACAATGGAAGAGGACACCGCGGCAATGACCACATTGCCGAAAACCGCCACCTGCATTTCACTGAGCAGGACCTCCAGGGCAAAGGTCACCCCGGCGATGGGAGCGTTGAAGGTGGCGGCAATGCCTGCGGCTGCGCCACAGGCCACCAGATTGCGGATCCGCTCATCGGAAAGGCTGAGCCACTGCCCCAGGGTGGACCCGAGGGTGGAGCCGACCTGCACGATCGGACCTTCGCGGCCGGCCGAACCGCCGGAGCCGATGCACAGGGCCGAGGCAACAATCTTGGCCACCGCCACCCTGGGCCTGATCCTGCCGCCGCGCTGAATCAGGGCCTGCATCACCTCCGGAACGCCGTGGCCTTTGGCTTCGCTGGCAAAGTGAGAGATGATCGGTCCGCCCAGCAGGGCACCGAGCACCGGAATGATGATGAACCAGATCCTCCCCAGTCCCGGCAGCAATCCGCTGATTTCCCCATAGGAAAAGCGGTGGATGAAAGAAATGAGTTCAATGAAACAGACGGCGGCCAGACCGGTGGCCGCCCCCACGACGATGGACAGCAGCAGCAGCACCATACCTTCCCGCGGCGCCAGCCGGTCAAGGAGTTTGGAAAAAAAACGGCTCTTTATCCTTTGGGGTAAAAGCATGTCATGGTAAAGAAACGATAAAATCGGTCAAAATATCCGGTAAATGGCCATCTTACAGTTACGGCTCAAAGAAATCAACCCAGGAACCGGCGGAAAGAACCGAGCAACGAAGAATTCCCGGCGCCGGCTGCCATCTCCCTGAAACAGGCTTTGCCCGCCTGGTCCTGTCCAAATCTGTTGCCGCTGGGCTGTGAATTTATTATGCTAGAAATATATGTTGTTTTTTTACAACGGTTTACCAGGACAGCCCGCTGTCTTAGGAGGATGCGCCCATGAGTTTCGTTTCCCGTTTTTTTGCCGGCAATGACGGCCTGGCCAGGGCGGCCTTGAATTCCCCGGCCCTGGCCATGGGGTCGATGGATCGTCAGGCGGTTCGTCTCGTGCAGATGGCATTGGTGGCCCTGGGCCATCCCATGCCGCGCTCCACCAGACCCAATGGTACGCTTGACGGCATTTTCGGCTCGGAAACCCACAAGAGCGTGGTGGCCTATCAGCTGAAAAACGGCTTGTCCGCCGACGGGGTGGTGGGCAAGAATACGGTCAGCAGAATGGATGGCCAGGTGGCCAACGTTCTCCCTGACCCGCCGACCAACCCGGATCTGAAACTGCCGACCAGCTACTATATTCCCCGGCCGGTTGAGCGCATGCGCCAGCCTGACGGGGCGTCCTGCTGGGCCACCTCCGCCACCATCCTGGAAAAATGGAATCATCCCGAGAAGTTCAACAAGTACATCCATGAATGGCCGGTGCCGGAACAGATTGAACTGGTGCTGACCGAGGCGGGCAAGAACGTCAACGGCCGGCCCCCGGATTACTTTGTCAATGAATTCCGGAGACAGAAAGGTCTGCGCACCGACGACAATGAACTGCTTTACGTGCAGGGCCTCAGATTCACCAAGTTCACCCCGCCCATGAGCCGCTTTTCCGACCCGTTCAACTGCTTCCGCGGGGCCTATTCCTGGATGGGTCTGCTGGCCTGGACCAGACGGCCGCTGGCGGTCAACGTCATGAGCTATCTGCACCTGTGGAACCACTGGCTGCTGGTTACCGGCGTCGACCTCACCAGTTCCATGGCAAACCGCTTTGCCCCGAAGTCGCAGTTTCCTTTCCTGAACGTGGGGATCATCCATTACTATGACCCCTTTCACGCCAACCAGGCGATCATGTCCTCCGAAGACATTGATTATCTGGTGGGCCCGCTGCCGAATTTCGCCTCCCTGGCTGATCAGCACCGGGCGCGGGTATTCTTTTAAAAAAGGGTGCGGGTTCGGCCTCGCCGCTCTTGCGGGGCCGCGCCTTGACCAGCCGGTCCCCTTTAATGCATCTCCCTGCTGCCGAGAAATCTTCTGACCTTGCAGGTGATCAGCTTCAAACGATCAATGTTTTCCTGGATGGGGGAGATTTCCATGCCTTCCAGCTGGGAACTCAGGCTGTTCGGATCAATCTGACGCTGCGCAGGATATATCACGGCGAAATTTCTTGCCGGTAACGCTCTGGCGATCTTACGCGGCATGTTCTCAAAGGAACCTAGGTAGGAAAGCGTCCGGGGCCGTGCACTGATCATGATCAACAGATCGTTGCCGGCGAGGTAAGCGCCGATTTCAGCTGTCTCAGGATAACAGTCGATTATCTTCACCCGGTAATCCGCATGGCATTCGCAGCCCTGCAACACCTGCTGCAACCGGTCAAGTGATTTTTGCAGACCCACATACAAAACCGTGCGCTGGCAATTGCAGGCAAAAGTATTGACGGATTTTACCCATTCGCTGAAACCATATTCAAACTCTGAAAACGGCGGCATGATGACGACAATCTTTCCCCCGGCATCCAGAGGGTTATGCAGATGCACCAGCATGATCAGCGCGTCGATTTTCGTAAGCAGGCTGTTGGGCGTGTCGCCGAAAAAATAGTCAAGCGTCGATTGTCTGCCTCTCCAGCCGATGACGATCTTGGTGATCTTCATCTCCTCCGCCGCGCTGACAATACCATTCACGGCATTGACATCCACCCTTGAGGAAGGAAAAAACAGATTTCTGCTTTTCCCTGACTGCTTAATAACTTCTTCCACGAGATCAACTTTATCCTTGATATTATTATCTGCCATCTGCTTATCAGAAATGATCGTCAGGGGATAAACAGGCTCGCATGAATGGCTGTCTCGCAGGCAGGAAGCAAAATCGAACAGCTTTTCCATATTCTCAGGACTGGAAACAGGCACAAGGATCTTCTCGGACTGGTTTGCCTGCTCGCATTTACCGTTTTCCCTGCTTACGGCCAGCTTGCGGCCATAGATTTCCGTGACGAATGAACTTACCAGGCAGGTCACCAGAATGAGCAATATGGTACTGTTCAATACGTTTGCATCCACCAGGCCTATTTTGAAACCAACCAGAACAACCGCCAGAATGGCTGCAGCATGCGCGCTGCTGAGACCGAATATGACGTTCCGCTCAATGGCGGTCAGCCGGAAAACCTGCTGCGTTACCCAGGCAGCCAGAAACTTGGTCGCTAATGCGACCACAATGAGCACCGCGGATAAATAAAGAACGTACCACCCTTTGAAAACGACACTCAGATCAACGACCATCCCCACGCTTACCAGGAAAAAAGGGATAAAAAGGGTGTTACCGATGAAGGCAATACGGTTCATCAGGACCGATGATTCGGGAATCGACCTGTTCAGGGCAAGTCCCGCGAGAAAGGCCCCGATGATAGCCTCGATGCCGATCAGTTCAGAAAGAAAAGCCGCCAGAAACACCATGGCCAGGACAAAAAGGTACTTGGTGCTTCCCTCTCCCTTGTAATTCCGGAAAAACCAGCGGGTAATCCAGGGCAGGCCAAAAAGGATTGCCAGAATAAGCGCTACGAACAAAATCGACATCTGCCATAAATCGGCATTCGCTTTATGCTGCGCCAGATTGGCGATAAAGGCGAGCAGCAGCAGCACCGCCGTGTCGGTTATGATGGTGCCGCCAATGGTTATGGAAACCGCCAGGCTTTTATTGATGCCCAGCCTGCTGGCAATCGGATAGGCAAGCAGGGTATGCGTGGAAAACATGCTGGCCATCAGCAGTGCGCTGTAGAATGAATATTCCAGCCAGTAATAGCAGACTAAAAAACCTGAAAAGAGGGGAATGAAGAAGGTGGCCAGCCCGAAGACAAGGTAATAGCGATACTTCAGCATGCCCTGCATATCGAGTTCGAGGCCGGCAAGAAACATGAGATAGATGACGCCGACCGTGCTGAATATGCTGAAATTGATGGCCTCCGATAAAAGATTCAAACCATAGGGCCCGACCAGCATGCCACAGAGGATCAGCCCGGCAATGCCGGGAATTCTCAGCCTGCGGAAAATCAGCGGGGTAAACAGAATGATGAGCAATATCAGAAGGAAGATCTGTACCGGGTTGGTCAGGGGAAAGGTGATATGAAAAGCCTGGGGCATCGTTATGTCTGCACTCCGCATCGCGCTTCATCACAAAAAAAAAGGAGCTGTTTTCCATCTATCCGCCCTTGAGGAGACAATGTCTGGCTATGAAGGGGAAAAAACAATTTTTCCCCCGCCTCATAATTCCAGATAAAAGGTGGACCCCTGGCCCGGGCCGGGGCTTTCGGCCCACAGCCTGCCTCCCAGGGCGTTGACCAGGATGGCGGCCAGGGGCAGGCTGAGACCGAAACCGGCGGGACGCCGTTTTTCAGGCTCCAGCACAAAGGCCTTGAAGATATTGCCCAGGTCCTCGGCGGCAATGCCTTTACCGGTGTCAGCTACGGATATTCGTGTTTTGCCGTTATGGTTCACCGCATCAACAATGATTCTGCCGCCTGGGTCGGAAAAGCTGATGGCGTTATCGATGATCGCGCCCAGCACCCGCTCAAGATATTCCGGGTCCGCCTTGACCGCCGCCCCCGGACTGACCAGGTCTTCCACCGTCAGCGAACGGGCGGTCAGGGCTCCCTGCCTGCCGGCCAGCAGAACGGCAAAAATCTCCTTCAAAACGACCTGCCGGCTGTCGGGCTTGAGGTTGCTGCCTGCCAGGCCGAAATAGGTCAGCAGGGTTTCCGCCAGTTTCTGGATGCGATCAAGGGGCGAGTTGATTTCGTTGGTGAGGTAAATGAGAAAGGACATCTTGTTGCCGTCCAGCTGCTTGACCCGTTCATGGGCCTTGACCAGCTGGGCCGTCCTCTCCTGCACCATCTTCTCCAGATTTTCACTGTAATTCTTCAGCTCAATGTTCTGCCTTTCCAGGGTCAGCTTGAGCATCCTGTTTTCGATGCCTTTTTCTATGACATTGAGCAGCTGCTGCTGGTTGACCGGCTTGAAGAGAAAGTTGAAGATGTGGCCCTCGTTGATGGCCCTCACGATGTCGTTTTTCTCCGCCTGGCCGGACAGGACAACCTTGCACACATCCGGATGTTTCCTGTGCAGCCGGCTGAGCAGCACGCTGCCGCGCATTTCCGGCATCAGTTCATCGCAGATAATGAGGTCTACCTGATGGTTGTCAACAAAGCCTTCGACTTCTTCGGGATTTTCAAAGGTGTACACGTCATAGTTGCGCTTGAGCAATATCCTGAGCTCAGTGAGGATGGGACGTTCGTCGTCCACAATCACCACAGTGTACCTCTGGTTGCTGTCGCGCGGCATTATATCAAGATTCATAAGGATTTTTCCTTTTTTTTTGGACAACGGCTAGACAAAAAGCCGGACAATAAAACAGGCCCCCTTGCCTGCTTCACTTTCAACAATAATCTCTCCGCCATGGGTATCAATGATCCGGTGGCAGAGATTCAGCCCAAGACCGGTACCGCTGCCGATGTCCTTGGTGGTGAAAAACGGGTCGAAAATCTTATTGATGATTTCCTTTTTGATGCCGATGCCATTATCCTCGAAGCGCGCTTCGATGCATTTTCGCTTGACGTTGTGATAGGTGGATATGACGATCCGGCCCTCCTTCTTGGACAGTCCCTTCTCCTTGATGGCATCCCGGGCATTCATGATGAGATTCATGAACACCTGGCCCATTTCCTGAGCCAGCCCCTGGAAGGGCGGCAGATGGGGCGCCAGATTCTTGACGATCTCCAGATCGTACTTGACCTGATTATGGGTGAGCACCACCGCATCGCTGACAATGGTATTGAGATCGCAGGAGCTGAAAACCTCCTCACTGTGGGCCATGCGCTTGGTGCTTTTGACGATGTGGTCGATCCGTTCCACCGACTGGGTGTTGCGGTTGGCAATATCATCAATTCCTTCCAGGACGAGATCCATGTCCAGCTCGTTCATCAGCCGTTGGATACGTTCGCGCTCTACAGCCAGATTGGCTGGTTCGGCCGCCAGGTATTTCTGCAGCTCCTTGATCAGTTTTTTCACATATTCGATATTCATCTTCAGGCCGTCCATGGAAAAGCTGATAGCCTGGGACGGGTTGTTGATCTCATGGGCAATGCCGGCAACCATGGTGCCCAGCGAGGCGAGCTTCTCCTGCTTGATGATGCGGGCCTGGCTTTCCAGCAGGGCATCCTTGGCCATATTCCGTTCGGTGATGTCTCTGACCATGGCGATGAAAAGGTGCTTCGGACCGCGAAACATCTCGCTCAGGGAGATCTCCAGGGCGAAGTTTGTCCCGTCCTTTCTTTCGCCGGTCAGCTCAATGGGGGTGCCCATGGCCTTCACCAGGAGCGGGGTGACCACCTGGTCCGTTATTTCCCCTTTCCTGTCATCGGCTGCGGCCTTTACCAGGGTGCCGATATGCCTGCCCAGCATCTCGGCCTGGGAATAACCGAACATTCTCGAGGCAGCGGAGTTGCACGACTCAATGCGCCACTGTTCATTCAAGGTGATCAGACCGTCGAACATGTTTTCGATGATTGACCGCACCCGGATCTCGGCCTGCTCCCGTTCGCGAATGGATTCCGACAGGCGTTTGACGCCGAGGAAGGTGCCCATCAGCCCGAGAAACCAGAGGGTGCCATGGGCCATGCAGAAGGTGAAGATATCCTGCTTGGACATGGCAAGCAGCGGCGCCATGGGAATGGAGACGCTGATCCCGCCCCTGATGTCTCCCTGCCTGTAACCCTGGGAGGTCGGGTGACATTCCTGGCAGCCTGGTTCCGCCGGCATGGGCCGCATGAGACGCAGGTACTTTTCGCCGTTGATTTCTTCAACGGTATGCGCGTCGTCCGTGCCGTCCTCAAAGGTTTTCAGGGCGGCCGCCTCCCATGGATCAGGGGCGTTTTCCGGGCGGAGCGGGTCGAGACTGGTCATGTGGCCGTAAGGGCCGTTGCCCTTGGTGCGCATCTCATAGACCAGACGGATCATGTGCTCCGGGTTGACCAGGGTCAGGCGCTTGCCGGAGTCCGTGGTGGCCCGGTGCTCAGGGATGTCGCGCAGATGGGGGTTGGGCCGGTTTTTTTCATCTACCGGCACAAAAACTCCCCGGTGACTGGCGGCCCAGTTATAAAACATCAGATCTTCGTCAAAAACCGTGGAGGCCTCGACCAGCGCGATCTTGGTGGTCCGCTGTTTATGCAGGGTGATATTCCATGCCAGCGAGGCAAAGACAATAACCGTCCAGATGGCGGCCAGCTGCCAGCCGTAACGGCCGATCCCCTCGTAGGTGATCTCCCTTTCCCCCTTGATCTCATGATGCTTGCGCAGATAGCGTTCGAGGACGATGAAAAGAGGCAGGGTGAAAAGACAGGTAGTGCCGCCGACAATGAAATGCTCAACGTCAAAATAGTGGATGTCCGGGTGGATGATCAGGTCCGTCAGCGAGCTGAGATTGCCCAGCAGGACGATGATCATCAGGTAAAACAGCCCTCTGTATTTGATCGGATTCATTTCCCGGTGCCTGGCTGATTTTTTTTCGGGCTTCTCAGGTTATCGGCTGGACAATATCTCCGTAAGCCTTGATCTTACGGCGCAGGGTATCCTTGGAAATCCCAAGTTCGCGACAGGTCTGCATGGTCCTGAAATTGTTCCGGGTCAATGCGGCGATAATGGAGTATTTTTCAATCTCCTCAAGGGTCATGGGCTCACCGGTCTCCGGGTTTATGAGGTGCGACTGGCCGACCTCCGTTTGCCGCTGGAACCTGGCCGGCAGGTGCTGGGGCAGGATCAGGCCTTTGCTGCAGAGGATGAAAGCATACTCGATGATATTTTCCAGTTCGCGGACATTGCCGGGATACTCATAGTGCATGAGAATTTCCAGCACCTCTTCGGAAAGACCCAGCACTTCCCTGCCGCGCTGCCGGTTGAAGCGTCTGATGAAGTGCTCGGACAGCAGGGGCAGGTCCTCCATCCGCTCCCGCAGAGGCGGCACCTGGATGCTGACGATGTTGAGCTGGCGATAGAAATCCTCGCGGAATTCCTTGTCTTCGACCAGCTCTGCAAGATCCTTGCTGGTGGCGGCGATGATGCGCGCATCGGTGCTGACCGACAGGTCCGCACCAAGGGGGGCAAAGGTCTTGCTCTGCAGGACCTGGAGAAGTTTGGCCTGCATGGCGGGCGAGATATCTCCGATCTCGTCGAGAAAAAGCGTTCCCTTTTCCGCAGTGGCAAAATAACCCTTCTTGTCTTTCCGATCTTCGTTGCAGGCCCATGCCCGGTAACCGAAAAGCTCGGCCTCAAGCAGCGCGTCCGGCAGGGCGCCGCTGTTGACCGCCACAAAGGGCATCATGCTGCGGTTGCTCAACTTGTGGATGGCTCTGGCAATCAACTCCTTGCCGACCCCGCTTTCGCCGACAATGAGGATATTGCTGTCGCTTCTGGCGTACTCAGGGAGCAGCGCCAGAATTTTCTGCATCAGCGGGCTGTTGGTGAGAATGCCGGTCTGTTCCCTTTCCGCCGCCAGATGCCGGCGCAGACTGTGGATTTCCGTAAGATCCCTGAAGGTCTCCACCGCGCCGATGATTTTGCCGAACTCGTCCACCAGGGCAGTGGCGCTGATGCTCACCGAAATCTCCCGGCCATGCTTACCGTGGATGATAATGTCGAACACATCGACCTTGGCCTGCGACTTCATCGCCTTGGCCAGGGGGCAGTTGCCCTCGCACACGCTGCCGTCAAAGACGTCCCTGCACCTTTTGCCGAGCACCTCCTCGCTCCGGTAGCCGGTGATGGTCTCCGCGGCCCGGTTGAACGAGGTGATCTTGAAGGCATGGTCCACGGTGAAAACGCCGTCCCCCACACTGTCGAGAATGTACTGTCGCTGAATCGCCCCGGTGTTGTCGCGGAAACTCTCCACCCCGCCGATGATTTTGCCGGTGGCGTCCAGCAGAGGAGCGGCCCGGACGCTGACCGGCAGGACACGGTGATCCGCCGTCTCTATATAAAAGCATTCCTCCAGATGGGGTTCCCCGGTTTTGACCGCCTTGGCCAGGGCCATGTGGTCCACCGGGATGTTGGCACCCTCCTGCCGCAGCACATCGGCGAAGAACTTGCCGAGCACCTGCTCCTGCTTGAAGCCGGTTATCAGTTCCGCGGCCCGGTTAAACAGGGTGATCTTGAAATCCATGTCCACGGTCAGGACGCCGTCAAAAACGCTGTCCAGAATCAGCTGGCGGTGGAAAATCTCCGTAATTTCCTGAAAAGACTGCACTCCGCCGACAATATCCCCGCTGCTGTCCACCAGTGGCGAAGCGCTGACCAGCACCGGCACCAGCCTGTCGCCGACCTTGAGGTGGCGGGTCAGCTTGAGCAGCGGCTGTTCTTTTGCCAGCACATGGCCGACGATGCAGAATTCCTCACGTAAATTTGAAGCAAAAAGTTCCCGGCAGCTCTTGCCGAGGGCTTCTTCTTCACTGATGCCGGTGATGCTCTGGGCGGACTTGTTAAAGGAGGTGATTTTGAGAGCAGGGTCAACGGTAAACACCCCTTCCGTAAGGTTGTCCAGTATGAGCTTGCGCTGGATGGCATCACTGAAGATGGCTGAGGACAGGCGCTGTAATGTACTGATGACATTCGAGATTTTATCGTCTTGGATCATCTGGTCAGGGCCCTCGCTGCAGGGAAAAATTGCAGGCACAATATCCGTTAAAAAAAGAGCGTGATTTATAGAAATAAAAGCATTTTTTCACAAATTTTGCAAGGTGCTTCCCTGAGGTAAAATGTCGCCCATAACAAACAAAAAGAGCACATGGAGACAATCATTGCCCCTGACACACATCATTTGCATCGCGCATCCAGCCGGTTGCCCGGCGGATCATTCATAAAAAAAATTGCCAATGCCCGGCATCTCTGATGCGAAGAAAAGCTGGATAGGCTATAATTATTGTCAGTCCTGTCACGGTCGCCGGTTCTCCTGCAACACCTGGGGGCCAGGACAGCCATCAGCGCGCTGACCGCACCTTGCGCAGCAGAACAAACAGGCGAGCCATCCCCGCATCTGTTTTCCGCCGATGCCGGCAGACCGCCAACCTGGAGTAAACCCATGGGAAACTGAAAACAAAACCAGACCATATCCCCGGGCGGGATAAAAAATATCTGGCTTACCGTTAAACCTATCATAATCGGCATTGCTGCACTCTGTTTACTGGCATGGCTGGTCAGTCTGCTGTAAATGGCTCAACTTTCTGAGTAGTAGCAACATGTTAAAATTAAATGAATATTTTTCATGTTGCTCAAATTTTGTTTCCCGGGAATTCAGCAGCCAGGAGCCAGAATAAAACATTATGAAATCAATCATTCTGAATTCCGGCTCCTGTCTGCTGAAATTCCCCATGACGGAGATCGGCACGGCAACTATGTCACAAAAATACCGTTATTTCGACAAAACAGATCGAGTCAGAAAGTTGAGTAAATGATTTCCGCCTGCGGCAATACCGGCCCGAGCAGGCCCCTAAGGAGATGAATCATGCCAGATCAATTCAGGGACAAAGCTTTACCTTTAAACCAGGAAGGCGTGGCCGAAGCGGTCGATCGTCTGCAGGTCACGGTGGCAGAATTGTGGGCGGTCCTCAATGTTGAAACGCGCGGCTGCGGCTTTCTGGCCGACCGGCGGCCGATGATCCTGTTTGAACGTCATATCTTCAGCCGTGAAACAGACCATCGCTTCGACGCCTCCCATCCGGACATCAGCAACCCCAAGGCCGGCGGCTACGGCGCCGGCGGCGCCGCCCAGTATGATCGCCTGTACCGCGCCCTGGCCCTGGACCGCCTGGCTTCCCTGCGCAGCACCTCCTGGGGCATCGGACAGCTCATGGGTTTTAATGCGGAAATTTCCGGGTATGCCGGGGTGGAGGAGATGATTACAGCCATGACCATCTCCGAAAATCATCAACTGCTCGGCATGGCTGGCGAGATTACCAGCAACAGGCTCGACCGCGCCCTGCGCGCCCATGACTGGGCCGCCTTTGCCAGAGGTTACAACGGCCCTGAATACGCGAAAAACAGCTATGATACCCGGCTCGCGGCCGCCTACCAGAAATACACGCTGGGACCGCTGCCCGACCTGGTTGTCCGCGCCGGGCAGATCTATCTCATGTATCTCGGCTATCACCCTGGTTCGGTTGACGGCATCTCGGGCCGCTTCACCCGCTCAGCCATGAACGAATTCCAGGAACAGTACGGTCTGCCGGTCACCAGTGAAATTCATGAGGATCAGCTGGAGATATTGCAAGGGGAAGTTGAAAAGCTGCCGGTCTGACAGTCACGACATAAAAAATTTCCAGGAATCCCGGGGCCCGCGTTTTGCCGGGCGTTGCCAACCGCCAAACAATACATTCTATTGACAGGCAAAGAAACAAATGGCAAAATTGCATTATAAACCGGACCTTGCCGATGATAATACTTGAAAATTATCTGATTGAGCATTATTTACTAATTCCGCCCCGCCGCGCTTTATAAAAAAAGCACCGCAGGGCCTGGTGGCATGCAAAACGAAAACAAAAAGGAAAAGGAAGAGAAAATGGCAAAAATATCCTTAGGCCTCATATTCAGCATCATCATCACTCTGGTGTGTTGCGCCGGCTGCGGAGGAGACCTGCAAACCAAGGACAACAGCCCGGATAAAAAATCCGAATCCGGGGCCGGCAAGGCGAATGCTGCGGTGAACAAGATTGTTGAACCGGGACAACTTATCAGCAAAGCGGAGGCCGAGATATTTACCGGGGAAAAACTGCTGGACGGCCAATATGACGAGAAACCGGCGGTGGGCATGAAAAAATGCTTCTACGGCGCCGCAGCGGGGAATTCCGGTAATTTTTTCCAGATCAGTGTCCAGCAGACGCTTTTCATGCCGCAGACTGTCCTGGAATCCGGCCAGACCCCGAAATCCATCTTTGATAATACCAGGAAGATCCTCGCCGACGGCCGCATCGATCTCAAGGGGCTTGGCGACGAGGCCTTCATCGGCACGATCGCCCTGCATATTCTCAAGGGTGACTACTATATCACCATACGGCTGGGGAATCCGGACGGCAAGGAGAACAGAAAAGGGCTCGAAACAGCCGGCAGAAAGGCCTTGGAGAACCTTGACGCCCTGCTGATTTGATCCGCGGTGTTGCCTTAACCAGGTCCGGCAAACCGAGGCGGCTGGCAGCCAGAGACCTGCAAATTCACCCTTGCGCCTGCCGCGCATGATGAACCGTGCTGCCGATCCGGCCCCATCAGCCGCCCGCTGTCCCCCCTCACCTGCAACAAACCTTTATCAGGTCAGCGCCGCTGCCTCACAAGGAGGATTGCCATGTCAGACCGCAGCATACCAAGCAGACACTATCACGAACTTGCCCGCCTGTTCCCCGAGGCCATGACCGCCCTGGAAAACCTCGGCGCAACCCTCCGCAGCGCAGGCCCGCTTGATGCAAAATCATCACATCTGATCCAGCTGGCCGGCGCTGCCGCAACCCAGTCAGAAGGCGCCGTTCATTCCCATACCCGCAGAGCTCTGGCGGCTGGCGCCAGCCGGGAAGAGATCTATCATGCCCTGCTGCTCCTCGTTTCAACCATCGGCTTCCCCAAAGTCGCCGCCGCCTTCACCTGGAGCAAGGACGTGCTGGAAAAACAGGGCTGACCTTGCGCTTTTTGTCAGACAAAACATAATCGTTGTTTTCTGCCCCTTTTCCTGCTGCCCGCCAGAAGTGTGATACAGCCACCGATATTGATTTGGCAGAAAGATATTAGGGTTTGAAAATCAATTGCAAATTATATACAACAGTTCTTAGCAGCGGATCATAGAAGAAAATATTGCACGAGCGCGCACAGCATATGCCGTTGACGGCTGAGACAGGCAGGTTTATCCGCCATCCCGGCAGGCAGCCTCCACCAGGGATGCTGCCCGGCAAAACAAATGACAAATGGAGGTAATTCGATGAGCATGATTCAGGAATTCAAGACGTTCGCCATGCGGGGCAATGTGGTCGACATGGCAGTTGGTATCATTTTGGGCGGCGCCTTCGGGAAAATCGTTTCCTCCTTTGTCGCTGACGTCATCATGCCGCCCATCGGTCTGATCATCGGCGGGGTGAATTTCACGAACCTGTCAATAACCATGAAAGAGGCTGCCGGCGACGCCGCGGCGGTCACCCTCAATTACGGGAAATTCATTCAGTCGGTCGTGGATTTTGTCATCATCGCCTTTGCCATTTTTATCGCCATTAAGGCAATGAACGCCTTGAAGAAAAAAGAAGAACTGGCTCCCGCTTCACCTCCTCCGCCATCCAGGGAAGAAACTCTGCTGGCGGAAATCAGAGATCTGCTCAAAGAAAAGTAAGAAGGAATCATGGTTGATAATGCAGAGTTGCCCACAGTGAAACAACAGCTCAAGGAGCTCATCCAGCAACGCGCCTACAAGAAAAACAGCGTTTTCAAAACACCCTCAGGGGTGGTGAGCACTTTTTTTGATTTCCTGGAAGTTTCCCTCAAACACAAGGGGATAGAGCTGGCTGGCGAGCTTGTCTACCAGGAGATCAGGGATCTTGACATTCAGGCGGTCGGCGGCCCGTCCCACGGGATCGTATCCATCCTGTGTCGGGCCGCTTTTCTCAAGGAAATCGGCGTATTCTACGTCCGTGACAGCATCAAGAAGGAAGGGAACATCCATGCCCCCAAGTGGATCGAATCACGCATCAAGGGCGGCGACCGGGTGGCCATTGTCGCGGATGTGGTCTCCTCCGGCAGCCAGATTATCCGCGCAGTCCAGCAGGTCATGCAGCTTGGCGGCGAGATCAGGAAAATTATCATCATCATCGACAGCCAGGAGGGGGACGGGATCGAAAAAATTCAGCAGTTCCTCCGCACCAACATGCTGGAGGCGCCGCTGACGGTCATCTTCACCCGGGAGGAACTGACCGGCGAAACCCAGCCCAGCTAGATCAATGTCATGTTCACGTTTTTCCAGCACCACGAATCGGCCATCCTGTGGCTGACCGGCTTGTCGACGCTCACCTTTATCGGCACCCTGGTCATCGTGCCCCTGCTGGTGGCCCGGATTCCCGCTAACTACTTCGCCAGCCACCAACCACGGCGACCACCCTGGGCAGTCCACCATCCATTTATCCGGTGGACCATGCTGCTTGCCAAGAACCTGGCCGGTTATCTCTTCATACTGGCAGGCATTCTCATGCTGGTGCTCCCCGGCCAGGGGCTGCTGACCATTCTCCTCGGCGTCATGCTGCTTGACTTCCCGGGCAAGTACCGTCTGGAAAAATGGCTGGTCAGCCGCCCGGCCATTTTAAAATCCATCAACTGGCTGCGCAAACGGGCAAAGCGCCCTCCTCTTGAGCTTGCTTTTTAAAAACCCGGCCATCCTGCCGCCCTGATCGCGCAACAGGTCCTTGCCAGGGCAGGGAACCAGCAAATCGGGCTTGCCGTGCCGCGGATATCGCTTGCATTATCCGGCAAGAGATGATGAGATATCCTTAACAACAAAAGCAGCATCTCATACAGAACGGAACGGGAAATATATTTTTTTTTAGCACAGGAGGAACAGTCATGCAGCTACTGGTCGTCTATTATTCAATGTATGGTCATATTTACCAGATGGCGGAGGCAGCGGCCGAGGGGGCGCGTTCGGTGGCAGGGGTTACGGCGGAGTTGCGCCGGGTGCCGGAAACCCTGCCGCGGGAAGTGCTGGAGAAGATGGGGGCTTTGCATACCCTGCAGCAGCAGGACCACATCCCGGTCTGCACGGTGGCCGAGCTGGGCGCCGCTGATGCGGTGATCTTCGCCACCCCTACCAGATTCGGCAACATGTGCGGGCAGATGCGGCAATTTCTCGACGCCACCGGCAAGCTGTGGCTGTCCGGCGCCCTGGTCGGCAAGGCGGCCAGCGTCATGGCCAGCTCCAATACCCAGCACGGCGGCCAGGAGTCGACCATCCTGAGCTTTCATATCACCCTGCTGCATCAGGGCATGGTGGTGGTCGGCCTGCCCTACACCTTCCAGGGCCAGATGACAGCGGCAGAGATCAGCGGCTGCTCCCCCTACGGCGCCTCAACCATTGCCGGGCCGGACGGCAGCCGCACGCCCAGCGCCAACGAACTGGCCGGCGCCCGCTTCCAGGGCGCCCATGTGGCGGGAATCGCCAAGAAACTCTGCGCCTGACAGGGTGCGGTAAAGATACCAGGAGCCGTTACGAAATAACATGGCCATTTTTCAATTCGTTACGGCTTTTTATACCCCTCAAGGGGGTACTGAAAAGAGTGCCGTACCGCGCATTTCTCTGGCCATGTTTTTTTTTTACAGCGGCTTAACCGGCAAAAGGTGAAAACATGTATGGATATGGCAGTTGCTACTGGGGGCCGGGCAATTGGTTCGGCGGCGGGGTATTCATGGTTCTGCTGGCCATTCTGCTGGTCTTGCTTCTCGTTTCAATTATCAGAAATTCCGGCAGGAAAGCCGGTCAGGAAAAAGCCATGGATATTCTCAAACGGCGCTATGCCGCGGGCGAGATCAGCAAGGAGCAATTCGACGCCATGAAGCGGGATCTGCTGGACTGATCAGCCTGCCTCGGCTAACATGAGAAGAAACCCGCCCTGCCCTGCCCCGGAGCATCAGCCCGCGTCCATCAAGCATCTTTCAGCGAACCGCGACAAATATTTTCAGGGGGTGTCTTACATGAAACTGATTACCGCTCACCTGCTTAATGAGCTGCTTGGAAAGGCCGGTACGAATGCCAGAAAGCGGACCAATCACAATATCCATGAATCGGCTGCCGATCCGGTGCAGCGGCTGTTTATCGCCGCACGACTCGGCTCCTATTTCCGGCCCCACCGGCACCCGGGCAAAAACGAGTTTGCCCTGGTGATCCGCGGACTTTTTGATGTCCTGCTCTTTGATGATGACAGCCGCCTCACCCAGCGGTTCACCATCGGACCTGGCGCCGATGCGGTTGCCTTTGACCTGCCCCCGGACATCTGGCATGCCTGGCTGCCCCGGGCTGATGAATCGGTATTTTTCGAAACCAAACAGGGTCCGTATGATGCAGAGACGGCGGCCGAATTCGCCCCCTGGTCCCCGGCCGAGGGAACGCCGGCGGTCAAGGCCTTTTTCGCCCGTCTGCAGAGTGCCAGGGTGGGCGATTATCTTGCCTGACAGCAGCCCCGGTTTTGGAGCCGTGCAAAAATAACTTGTACGATTTTGCCCCGCCTTTACGCCTCCTTATGCCGTTTGACATGACTAAATGTTCAATTTGTTTTTGCTCAACGGCTTACAGAAATGTCTTGGCGATGAAATAGCAACCAAGCCCCGCGATCACCACCCCCGCTCCCTTGCGGAACCACAGGCTGCCCCGGCCGAAGAATGCGCCTCAGTGACCTTTCAGCCGAAGCCTGTTCAAGGCGCCGCAGATCATTCCCACCAGGGAATGGTAACAAAAAGACCACGGCTGCGTCCGCAGAGAGAGAAGTTTTCCTGCCCGGCGCTTTCGTGATCAAAAAAAACAGCGCAGCCGCAGCTCCAGTTTGCTATTGTTAAGTTTCTCTCCGTATTCGCTGAAGGCATCGCCCACCAAAGCGGTGAAACGCAGCCGCAGTTCCCAGTTGGTAAATCCGCTATAAACCACTTCCGGGCTGATTGAGCAGCTTTTGTCATCAATGTTGACGATGGCGATCAGGCCTGGGGTAACATAGAGGATATCAAAGGGTTCCTGCTGGGTGAATTTTGCATACAGATAGTTGCGGCCCGGCTGCGGTCTGCCGTAGCCCCGCAGGCTCAGGTTTCTTGCCCTGCCAAGCAGCGCGTCCATCCCTGAGGCCAGCAGCTGCCCTTCTCCGTCAACCGCGAGTTGATAAAAAAGGTCCATCTCCTCTTCCGTATACCCCTCATCATTGTGATAATATTCAAGAATACTGGTAAGATCATTTTCCGTCAAATAGCGGAGACCGGCAAGATAGGAAAATGCCTCACCGCCATCGGCCAGCACCGCACCATCCTGCTGCAGCACGATTTTCTGCCGGTCCGCGGTATAAGCCAGTTCACCGTGGACCTCAAAATTTGTGGCCAGATTCCTGGAAAAATCGAGCCCATAGCGACTGGTGCGGCTGTTGCCCGTGTAGCAGATCAGATCAATATCCGTGTCTCGGTACAGAAAATAAAGTTTTGCCGCCAGGTTGACGTGGTCTTTTTCGCCGAAATCCTCATTAACACCCTGCCAGACAGGGAGGAGCGCCGTGGTCAGCGCCACGGTCTGCAAGGGGCCGGCAAAGCTTTTGATCACATCAAGTTCAGCCGTGCTGAACCCTTCCAGCGCCTCTTCCGGGTTGTTCGGGTCCTTGGTCCGGTTGATAAAACCGGTCGGGTTCCAGGCGTAGCCCTTGCCCCATCTATATGATCTTTTGCCGATGCCCGCGGTGACGGCAGGGGTCGGCTTCAGGCTGGCATAGGCCTCATACACATCGGCCATATCGGACCAGTCGCCGCCATCATCCTGCTGACCCGCCGCCTTGAGCAGCCAGTTCACACTCGTTATCTGATAAAGATAGCTGCCGTCAATCTGTAGTCTGCCGCTGAAGCGATCCAGGGTTGCCCCGGGACGTGCGGAGGGCTCAAGCAGGCTGAAGGCAGCTCCCTGGTTGATATCCATGTGTTCCCACATGACTTCGGCATAGCCCCCCCAGCTCAGATTTTTCTTTTCGATCTCCGCAAGCTCAAAACTGAACTCCTCGCCGGCCCAGGCCGGGCAGGCGGAAACGAAAAACCCGATTACGGCCAGAGCCGTATAACAAGAACCCTTAGCGCAACTCATCAACTTTGGACAGATAATTGAGGGTGAAAACCTCATCCGCCAGTTCTCTTTTTTTGATCGCGGCATATATCATGACCGAGCGGTAGCCCTGATGCAGCGGACTGTCCGTTTCCAGCACCGAGGGGCGGAGCAAACCATCGCCGAAATCCTGCGTTTTCGAATAGTGCAGCGTCTTGATCAGCATGCCGCTCACCGCGTAGCACTCGATGCTGGTCGGCAGCAGAGACTTGGCGTCAACCGTCATCTTCAGCCGGTCATAGGCAACCGCTGTTGTTTTCGCCTTGAGATCGAGCAGATAGGTATCGCCATTGTCAGTGATCCGTTCGGCATTATACTCCACCCCGTAGTCCAGTCGCAGAATGTCCGAGTTGTTGAATATGCCGCCCACCACTGACTGCAGGCTGGTGATGCGCAGCGGTTTGCCCACATTGGGGATGTAGAGCCACATGTTG
>QZKJ01000032.1 GCA_003605035.1 Desulfurivibrio sp. | reverse complement strand
GACGGTCAGGTCTATCTGGAGCCGAACCTGTTCTTCTCCGGTGTCCGTCCGGCCATCAACGTAGGTCTTTCCGTATCAAGGGTTGGTGGCGCGGCTCAGGTAAAGGCCATGAAACAGGTAGCCGGTACCCTGCGTCTTGATCTGGCGCAGTATCGCGAACTGGCCGCCTTTGCCGGCTTCGGTTCCGACCTTGACGCTGCAACCCAGGCCCAGCTTACCCGCGGCGCCCGACTGGTTGAAATCCTGAAACAGCCGCAGTACCAGCCGCTGCCCATGGAAAAACAGGTTACCATCATCTTTGCCGGCACCAAGGGCTATCTTGACAAGCTGCCGCTCAGCACCCTGGCGGATTACGAACAGGATCTCTACGCCTATGTGGCGAGCAACGATCCGGCTATTTTTGACACCTTGAAGGAAAAGAAGATCATCGACAAGGCGCTCGAAGAAAAAATGCACAGCACCATCAAGGCCTTCACCGAGACGTTCAAGGCATCCAAAGGAATTCAATAAATCTGGAGTGACGAGTCATGCCGAGTCTAAAAGATGTCAAAATGAAGATATCTGGTGTCAAGAAGACGGCCCAGATCACCAAGGCCATGAACATGGTTTCATCGGCCAGGTTGCGGGGCGCCCAGATGAAGATGGAGGCTTTCCGACCCTATGCCGCGAAATTCAATGAAGCATTGCGCTCCATCAGCGGCAATATGAAGTCCGGAGAGTTTGCCTTAATGCAGTCCCGCGAAGTGAAGACTGTCGAAATTATTGTCGTCACCTCTGATCGTGGCCTGTGTGGCAGCTTTAACTCGAATATCATTAAAATGGCTGAAAAAATGACAGCCAGGTTTGAAGCTGCCGGGAAAAAAGTCACACTTGTCTGTGTTGGTAAAAAAGGGAACCGCTACTTTCGTAAAAGCGGCAAGGTGCGGGAAAAATATATAGACATCATGGGTAATTTCCAGATGTTCAATGCCCGCGCCATTGCTCAGGATGTAGCGGCAAACTTTATTGCCGGCGGCTCTGACGAAGTACACCTTATTTATGGCAGCTTTGTAAGCGTCGCAAGACAGATCCCGAAAGCATTGCCTTTTCTGCCGGTAAAATCTGTAGAGTCCGAGGAGGACACAGGTTCCGCAAAACAGGCAGGTGACTATATCTATGAGCCAAGTCCGGAGGAGATTATGGAAGTTCTCCTGCCGCTGTACACCAATGTTATGGTTTATAACTCCATGCTTGAGGTCGGCGCCAGTGAACATGCCGCCCGTATGACGGCCATGGACAATGCGACCAAGGCTTGCAAGGATATAATCAGTAACCTGACGATGGTATACAACAAGGCGCGCCAGGCAGCAATTACCGGCGAGCTCATGGATATTGTAGGTGGTGCTGAAGCACTGAAAGGATAACAATACATTTCGGAGTGGAGGGCAACCACCTCTTAAACGGAGAATTTTCAAGCTGCTGAGGAGGCAATTAGCCATATGAGTAATAAAAATGTAGGAAAAATAGTCCAGGTTATCGGACCTTGTGTTGACGTGGAGTTTGAACAGGGATATCTCCCGAGAATCATGAATGCCCTTTTTGTATCCAATCAGGGCATCAACGACCAGCCAGACAATCTGGTTATCGAAGTTGCTCAGCATCTCGGTGATAATGTCTGCCGCTGCATCGCCATGGATCAGACAGACGGCCTCATGCGCGGCCTGGAGGTCAGGGACTCCGGTCTGCCGATTGAGATTCCTTGCGGCGCTCCCGCCCTTGGCCGTATCATGAACGTGGTCGGACGTCCGGTTGACGGTCTCGGCCCGATCACTTCTGACAAAAAAATGCCGATCCATAGACCGGCGCCCCTTTTCACCGAGCAGGATACCGAGGTACACGTTCTGGAGACAGGCATCAAGGTTATCGATCTGCTGGTTCCCTTCCCACGCGGTGGCAAGATGGGACTGTTCGGCGGTGCCGGTTGCGGTAAAACCGTTATCATGATGGAGATGGTTAACAACATCGCCATGCATCACGGTGGTATTTCCGTATTCTGCGGCGTTG
This sequence comes from Desulfurivibrio sp., assembly GCA_003605035.1. Lineage (GTDB taxonomy): Bacteria > Desulfobacterota > Desulfobulbia > Desulfobulbales > SURF-16 > SURF-16. The sequence goes on along the minus strand of QZKJ01000032.1, from coordinate 44,472 downwards.
GCGAGCGCACCCGTGAAGGAAACGACCTGTATCATGAGATGAAGGAATCAGGCGTTCTTCCCAAGGCAGCCTTGGTTTACGGCCAGATGACCGAGCCCCCGGGAGCCCGTTCCCGTGTAGGTTTGACCGGTCTGACCGCTGCCGAGTATTTCCGCGATGAAGAGGGTCAGGACGTACTCTTCTTTGTTGACAACATCTTCCGTTTCACCCAGGCCGGTGCCGAGGTTTCCGCTCTGCTTGGACGTATTCCTTCCGCCGTTGGTTACCAGCCGACCCTGGCCACCGACCTCGGCGCCCTGCAGGAACGTATTACCTCAACGACCAAAGGCTCCATCACCGCCGTCCAGTGCGTTTACGTACCTGCCGACGACCTTACGGACCCCGCGCCGGCGACCACCTTCGCCCATCTCGACGGAACCGTTGTTCTTTCCCGCCAGATAGCCGAGCTTGGTATCTATCCCGCGGTTGACCCGCTTGACTCAACCTCTCGTATTCTCGATCCCCATGTTCTGGGCGAGGAGCACTATAAGGTTTCCCGTCAGGTTCAGGTCAGCCTGCAGAAATATAAAGATCTGCAGGACATCATCGCCATCCTCGGCATGGACGAGCTCTCCGAGGAAGACCAGTTGCTGGTTGGCCGGGCCCGTAAGATTCAGCGTTTTCTTTCCCAGCCTTTCACCGTTGCCGAGGTTTTCACCGGCATGAAGGGCGCTTATGTTAAAGTTGCTGACACGGTACGCGGCTTCAAGGAAATTCTTGAAGGCAAGCACGATGAACTGCCTGAAACAGCCTTCTACATGGTAGGAACCATCGAAGAGGCCGTTGAAAAAGCTGGAAGGGATAAAGCCGCTTAATTTATCTTTTTATATCATGCAGTTATATTACTGAATGTGCTCCCCTGCGGAGCTACAAAAAGTCAAGGTAAAGACCAATGGCTGAATCAATACATTTAGAAGTTGTCACACCATCAGGTCCAGTAGTCAGTGATGATGTCGATATCGTCAGCGCCCCCGGTTACGGCGGCGACTTTGGCGTGCTGGCAAATCATGCCCCTTTTCTCAGTACAATCAAGATTGGGAGCCTGGTTTACAAGAAGGATGGCAAGGATAACTACCTCATGGTGAGCGGTGGCTTCTGTGAAGTATCAAGCAATAAAATCACCTTTCTCGTCGAATCAGCCGAGGCAGGGCAACAGATTGATGTTGATCGTGCCCTGCGGGCCAAGGAAAGGGCGGAAAAACGGCTTGCGGAAGCGAAAACTCAGACAGAAAAAATCAACATGGCTCGCGCCCAGGCAGCATTGCAGCGGGCCATTGCCCGCTTGAAAGTTGCAGAAAGGCACCCAAAATAAGCAGCCTGTATGCAGCCAATAAAAAAAGGCCACCTTCGGGTGGCCTTTTTTTATTGGGTCGATCCAAGGCTGTATAATCTTATTTATTCTTGCCGCCGAGATTAGCCTCGATAACAAAATCACCATGCTCGGTAGCGAAGGGTATGACAATGGTCGGGGCATCGGAATAATAGGAAATTTCAACATTCTTGCCCACCACCATGGTAGGGGTGGCGAGATTGAACTTGTAATCAAGTTTGGCCAGCTGGGCCTTGGCCCCGCCGCAAATCATATTGGTCAGCTCACCCACCGCATCAACGACCTCCTCATCGACTTTTTCTTTCGGCGGCTCCATCAGCATATTCGCCACCACATGCAGAATACATTTTTCCGAAAAGCTGAGAATCATACATCCGGCAATGTCATCTGAGACCATGCCGATAATACCGGTAACTTCGCCATAGGTAAGGGAATTATCCTTCAGGCTCGGCTTCTTGGGCTTGACCTGAGTCTGGCACATGGTTTCCAGGACATTTTTCGCAGCGTTTAAAAACGGATTTATAAATTCAGCTTTCATCGACTATCCTGATAAGTGAAATGAAGGGATATTGTGGCAATGGAAAGTGTAAAAATCCTTAACATTAAGAGATTATAGCATAACGATTACCAGATTCAACGATCATAATCATAAAAATGCTCATTTAAAAAATCAATCGTTCGGCGATTAGTTCAATGATGAGGGCTTGAAATGATCCTATAAACATATTACATAGGTAACAAGTTAAAATTGCAGCATAAACTAGTAGAAATACCTAGCAAATCCGCATTTATATAAGGAGATTTTTCAATGAAGCCGAAAGAACGTCTTGCCATACCCCGGCAAAAGGCTCCGGAACTCGCGGTCAACGACAGGATCAGCAATTTTGCCGAAGTGTGCCTTGGTTTTGACGAGAAAACCGCCATTTACGAAGCAAACCGCTGCCTGCAATGCAAAAAACCGAGCTGCCGGGAAGGCTGCCCGATCAACAACAATATCCCTGCCTTTATCGAGCATCTGCGCAACGGCAGATTTGAGGAAGGTTACTGGGCCATCAGGCAAACCAGTTCCCTGCCCGCCGTCTGTTCCCGGGTCTGCCCCCACGAGTTTCAGTGCGAAGGATCATGCATCCGCGCAAAAAAAGGGGACCCGGTGGCCATCGGCCTGCTCGAACGTTTTCTGGTGGACTGGATGGTGCATAATAAAAAGAACATGGCAGTCGCCTGCGCCCTGCCCAAGGAAAAGAAGGTGGCGATCATCGGATCCGGACCGGCGGGCATGACGGCCGCCTATCATCTGGCCCATGAGGGCTATGCCTGCACCATATTTGAAAGCCTTCCCGTCTTCGGCGGCATGCTGGCCGTGGGCATTCCTCCCTACCGGCTGCCCCGGGACATCATCAATGCCGAATTCGATTCTCTAAAAAATTGTGGCGTAACCGTGGTCAATAATCTTACTATAGGAAAAGACCTGAGCATGCGGCAGCTGAAGGATGAACAGGGCTTTGACGCGGTTTTTGTCAGCGTGGGCGCCCATAACAGCCGCAAACTCGCGGTGGAGGGCGAGGAGCTGCTGGGCGTCACCCATGGGGTTGACTATCTGCGCAATGTCTGCCTGGGGGAAAAAACCAATCTCGGCAGCAGGGTCGTGGTGGTCGGCGGCGGCAACGTGGCGATTGACGTGGCAAGAACAGCCCTGCGCACCGGTTCAAAAGATGTCTTTATTCTTTACCGGCGGACCAGAAAGGAAATGCCCGCCTCCATGGCCGAGATTCATCATCTGGAAGAGGAAGGAGTTCATATTGAATTCCTGGCCGCACCTGTTAAGATACATGGAGAAAACGGCAGGGTGGCCAGAGTGGAATGCCAGCGGATGACCCTCGGTGAGTGTGACGCCTCAGGCCGCTGCCGCCCGGTGGTTATTGAGGGATCGAATTTCATGATCGAGGCCGACGCCATCATTCCGGCCATCAGCCAGAAGGTGGACCACACGGCCCACAGCAACCTGCCGCTGGAGGTGACCAGCTGGGGCACCTATGTGGTTGACCCCCTTACCCTGCAGACCTCCGTGCCCTGGGTTTTCTCCGGCGGAGACGCCGTGCTGGGGCCGCAGACGGCCGCCAAGGCGGTCTATCAAGGAAAGGTTGCGGCAGAATCAATAAAACGGTATTTAGAAGGAAAAGATCTGAAAGAAGGGCGTAATGTACGGATTTTTTCATAAACCGGGAGAAAGCCTTAACGAGGTCCTATGACCGTATTTTTCAGCAAACAGGAAAAGATCGGCGAACTGCTCGTCCGCCAGCGCAAACTGCAGCCAAACCAGCTTGAGCGCGCACTCACCCATCTTGAATCAGTACCCCAGGGACTGGGAGAAATCCTGGTATCCCTGGGGTTCATCAGCGAAGAAGACCTGCTTGCCGGCCTTGCCGAACAACTGTCCCTGAGCATCTATACCCCGCAGGAGGAAGATGCCTTTCTGCCTCTCAACATCGCCAAGATCTTTCTGCGTGAACATCCCTTTGCCCTGGTCAGGCGGGGCGACAAAAACATCCTCATCTGCCACGATCCCCTGGATGGCGATATCCTTTCCACCACCGAGATTCAGCTCAACAAGCCCTTTGAAATCCAGCTGGCCCTGGAAAGCGATGTCAAAAAAATGGTGGACGAGCATTATGATGTCGGCCTCAAGGAACTGGAGACGGAGAAATACGTCATTGACGAGGCAGACATCGACAAGCTGAAGGATATGGCTTCCGAGGCCCCGGTCATCAAGTATGTCAACAACCTCATTGACACAGCGGTAAACCGGCGGGCCAGCGATATTCATATCGAATCCTTCGAGGGGGGGCAGCTGATCCGTTTCCGCATCGACGGCATTCTCCACGACTTTGAAATGCCGCCGCTGTCCATGCAGGCAGCCATCATATCAAGAATAAAACTGCTGGCCGCACTTGACATCGCGGAAAGACGGATTCCCCAGGACGGCAAGATCTCCATGCGCATCGGCGGCAAGGAAATCGACCTGCGCGTCTCCACCATGCCTACCATATATGGGGAAGGGGTGGTTATCCGCATCCTGGAAAAAGCATCCATCATCCTTGACATGGGTCATCTGGGCATGGGGGAGGAGATCGAAAAGCAGTTCACACAACTCATCTCCTACCCGAACGGCATCATCCTGGTCACCGGCCCCACCGGCAGCGGCAAGACCACCACCCTGTACTGCGCCTTGAACCAGATCAACACCGGCAACAATAAAATCATCACCCTGGAAGATCCGGTGGAATACCAGCTGAAAGGGATCAACCAGACCCAGGTGCGCCCGGAAATCGGCCTCACCTTTGCCAAGGGGCTCCGCTCCATCGTGCGCCAGGACCCGGATGTTATCATGGTGGGGGAGATCCGGGATCTGGATACCGCGGAAATTGCCGTGCAGTCGTCCCTCACCGGCCACCTGGTATTTTCCACCCTGCACACCAACGACGCCCTGTCCGCCGTTACCCGGCTCATCGACATCGGCGTGGAGAGCTTCCTCATCTCTTCCGCCCTGCGCGGCGTGCTCGCCCAGCGCCTGGTCCGCCGCATCTGCCAGCAATGCCGCACCCTGCAGGGGCGCCTCTCCGAGCATCTCGGTTATCTGCCCGCGGGCGAAGACTTTGACATGTACAGGGGCGCCGGCTGTGCCAGTTGTTCCGGCACCGGCTACAGCGGACGAATCGGCATCTACGAGCTGCTCGTCATGAGCGATGCGCTGTGCCGGGCCGTGGCCAAAAGAAAGGATCTGGGTGAACTGAAAAAGATCGCCGTTGACGAAGGTTTCAAAGAGATGTTCCAGGATGGACTGCTGAAGATCAGGGAGGGTAAAACCACGCTTGCCGAGGTGATCCGGGTCAGCAGAGGAGCAACCAATGCCGCTCTTTAAATACTCGGCACTGGACGGCAACAATGCGGTGAAGGAAGGGGTGGTGGAGGAACCCGACAAAAACGCTGCCGCCAAAAAACTGCTGCTGCAGGGTTTCCGTCCCCTGGAAATCAAGCCATACACCCCGGGCAGCAGAACGCAGATCAGCCTGCCCAGTTTCCTGCATTTCAGCCGGGACAGGATAACCCGGGTGGAAATTGATTTTTTCACCAAACAGATCGCCATGCTGCTCAACGCCGGCCTGTCCCTGGACGGGGCCCTGCGGGTGATGAAAAACCACAGCCAGAAACCGGCCTTCAAGGAATTCTGCGGTTCCATCGAAAGAAAACTCAAAGAGGGCAAATCATTCTCCCAGGCCCTTGCCGATTTTCCCCATTTTTCCCCCATGTACGTCAATATTGCCAGGGCCGGAGAAGAAGGCGGCATCCTGCCCGCCATGCTGATGAAAATCTCCGAATACCAGTCGACCTTTCAGGAACTGCAGCAGTATATTATCTCCGCCTCGGTTTATCCCCTGATCCTGCTCACGGTCGGCATCATTGCCATCATCGTGCTCATCACCACCATCCTGCCCAGGTTCGAGGTGCTTTTTCAGGGAATGGGCCAGCAGCTCCCCGTCCATGTGGCCCTGATGATGAGTGTCGCCGCCTTTGTCACCAATCACTATCTCATCGTCCTGCTGCTGGTGGGCGGCCCGGTCGCGCTGCTGGTCTGGTACCTGAAACAGCCGGAAGGCAAGCGGTTTTACCAGCGGCTGTCGCTGAAAATACCGGTGCTGTCGAATTTTATCTGTGAACTGGAGACCACCCGCATTTTCCGTACCCTGGAGGTGCTGGTGAACAACGGCGTGCATCTGGCCACCGCCTTGCGCATCTGCTCCGGCATTGCCGTCAATGAACAGTTCCAGCAACTGCTGCACCGGGCTACCGAGGCATTGAAGGTGGGGCAGCGGGTCAGCGCCAAACTCAAAGGCGAGGCGCTGCTGCCGGCACTTGCCGTGGATCTTCTCTCCATCGGCGAGGAATCGGGCAGGGTAGGGGAGGTCTGCGGCCAGATTGCCGATCATTACGACCAGGAGCTGCGCAGCCGCATCAAACGGTTGATCTCGCTGATTGAACCGGCCTTTATTCTGGTCATTGCCCTGGTGGCCGGCTATGTGGTGGTCTCCATGCTGACGGTTATCTTAAGCATCAATGATATCGCCGGCTGAAAAGGGAGCTGGCCGCCCAATGCAGTGGAAAAAATCCGGAGGGCCATGAAAAAAAGATTCGCGGGCGATACCGGCTCCGCCGGCTTCTCCCTCTTTGAACTGCTCACCGTGCTGGTCATGCTGGGAATTCTGGCAGGCATTGCCGCCCCGGCGGTGGGAAACTTCCTGGCCGGACTTGATTTGAGAAAACAGGTGGGGGACCTTATGGCCCAGATGCGGGCAATTCGGCTGCAGGCAGTGGTCTCCGGTCAGCAGATACAAATGACCGTTGAAGACCACAATCTCCTGCTGGATCGGGCGGCGGGAGAACAGGAGGTGCGGGAACTGGATCTCAATGAGGAAAGCGAACTGATCCTGGACCCGCCGCTAGTCATCTTCACCCCGCGGTCAACGGTCACCCCGGCAACCATTTCTCTGACCGCAGGCAGCAGGAGCCGGACGATCAATCTCGACCCGCTCACGGCCCTGCCGGTGATACGTTAAGAAGCTGATGGCCATGCGTAACAAGGTTCATGAGGGCCGGCCGGGCAGCAGAGATCCTGCGGCCGGGCAGGCGTCTTCGGCCGCCGGGGCAGGCGGGAAAGGCTTTACCCTGTTTGAGGTGATGGTCGCCGTATTCCTGCTGACCATGGTGTCCTCCATGATCTACTCAATCTTGAATGTCAGCATCAGGTTTGCCGAAAAAGGGGATAACCGCATCCTCCTGCTTGAGCGGGAACATGGTCTGCTCGGCATCCTGCAGCGCCAGATCAGGCACGGCTGGTATGATGAGCAGAAGAAGCAGGTGGCCATTGTCGCGGATGACACCATGCTGCGCATTACCACCCGGGCGCCCCTGCTCTATCCTCTTGCCGGAGTGGTGATTGCCGTGTATCGTTATGATCCTGACAGCGACACCCTCTATTATCAGGAAAAAAGGGATTTCTACAACATCGATTACGCCGAGGATTATGTACCGGCTTTGGAAGATATGCAGGTGCTGGTGGAAGATTGCCGGCCTTTGTCTTTTTCCTATGAGGAGGACAGCAGTTCGGTGACCGTGATCTATGATGACAGGGAATTCAATTTTACCCCATGGTGCCAGGTGGAAACCCGCACAGATGAGATTTAACCCCGTGAAAGTTTTACCGCTGGGCGCCGCGGCACAAATGGGATTTACCCTGCTGGAGGTGCTGGTGGCCGTGCTCATCCTTGGCCTGGCCTATGTCGCCGTCCTGCAAAATTTCTCCATTTCTCTGAAAAATATAGAAAAAGTCGGCAAAACACGCCAAGCTGTATTTGAGGAGCTGCTCATCTTCAGCGAGGAGGCGAAATTCACCGGCATCGATCCACTGGCCGAGGATGTGGAAGTGGAAGAGGAGGGCACCCTGTTCATCGAGGGTGAAAAATACCGGCTGATAGCCGTGCAAAGCGCCAGCGGCGAGCTGGCAACACTCAAACTGCAGCCCTTCCTGTAGGTAAACGTTGCAGGCCGGCAAAACATATGCTAATCGTTTCAACAGGGAGAAAAAGCGTCAGGCAGCAGGGTTTTGCGCTGGTCGTGGTGATTGTCATCATGCTGCTCATCTCCTTTCTCGCTGCCCAGCTCATCCTGAACGTGCGCACGGAACTGCAGGTTGCCTTCAATGCCAAAACCCAGGCAGCCGAACTCTGCCTGGCAGAGGGGGGGGTGAACCTGGGCCTGTTCAGACTGCTTGACAAGCCGGTTGAATATATTAATGAGGATTATGAGAAGTTTCTGGAGGGCTATGAATATAACACCTTCCTGGAGACAGGCCATTTACGTTATTATGTGGTCAATGAATCCGGCAAACTCGACCTGAACAAATTGAACCAGCCGTTACTGGAACTTTTTCTGGAATATATGAAGATCGATCCCGAGCAAAGGCAAATAATCATAGATTCCCTGCAGGACTGGACAGACAGCGATGATCTGCTCCGTTTAAACGGTGCGGAGCTGGAAGTCTACGAGGCCCTGGATGATCCCTATATCCCGCGCAACGGCAAAATCATGGACCCCTCCGAATTCTTTCTTATTAACGGCACCGACCCGCTGGCCGGCCTCTTCAGGGCCAATGAGATTTTCACCGTGCACAACGATACCGGCTTAATCAATTTCAACAGCCTGACCCCGCTGATGCTTGATTTTCTCACGGAAGGCGACGGGGAAAAGATCAAGGCCTACCATGAGGCCCAGGAGCTGTATGGCGCCCTGAGCCAGGAACAGGCCCGGCAGATTTTAGGGGATGAACGCTTCGACGAGTGTTCGGCGGGGCTGACCTACTCATCCGGCAACAACAGATATTACTCCATTGTCGGCCGGGGTGACGCGGGCGTGGATGCTGATGCCCTGGCGGCCAGGGAACAAGACCAGGGCCAGGAAACGGCGGCGGTCGAGGTCCGGGTCTTATTTGAGCTGCGGGGCGGCAAGGTCAATTATTTTGCCTGGGAAGAAGGGTGGTCATGAAAGAGAGAGTGGATATCCTCATCCGGCACGACGGCGTGCAGATCAGTTCCTCCTTCAAACAGGAGGTTGAGTTCATTGCCCAGCCCGTCACCGAACTGGGCAGCCGGCTGGTCCGCTACTGTGCGCCAAAGGGCCCGGCCGGTCTTGATGTCCTGTTTTATATTGCCGAAGATCTTCTTTTCTTCAAAAAATTCACCCTGCCCCTGAAAACCGCTGACCTCAAAGAGGCCATCAGCTATCAACTTGAGATGCTGGCCCCTTTTGAGGGCAAGCTGCTGCACAGCTTTGCCGCGTTGCGCGACAAACAGGGTTACAACGTCTGCCTGTATGCCGTCCCGGAGGAAGCCGTGCTGCCCCTGCTGGACGAGGCGACTGCCCAGGGATTCCAGCTTGCCGGGCTCTTCCCGGAAAGCCAGCGTTTTGTTACCCGGCTCGGCAAAAAAAAGGAATGGGCCCTGCTGTTGCCCGGCCGGTTCCCCAAGCTGCTCCTCTTTTCGGATAAAAAGATCAAGGACCGCCTCCTCTGTCACAATGACCCCTCCATTGAGGAGCTGACCGCCCTCAATGCCGGCGAAACGGTATATAAACCGGCGGCCCAAGCGGGGAGCGGCTTTCAGGATGCCGGCCTGCTCCTGGCTGAAAAGGCCCTGCATAAGGAGTTGAACCTGCTGCCGCCCACCTATCGCCGGCCGGACTATCTCCGCTACGCCCTCATCGTCCTCTGTGTGCTCAATCTCGTGGCCCTGATTGCCGCCGGGGCATTAAAGGAATATAACGTATTAACCGCGCTGAAGAAATTTGATACGGAGATCGCAACACTGCGGCCAGGCGTCAAAGAGGTGGAGAAACTCCGCATCGAAGAAAAACAGCTTGTCGATGCCATCGGCCGGATTGAAGCCATCGGCGCCAACTTCGACATCATCCGTTTCCTGGAAAAGGCGACCAGGGCCTTGCCGGAAAACAGCTATCTTGACCAGATGCGCATGGATGACAAGACAGGCGATATCCAGCTGCAGGGATACACGGCAGATATCGCCGCGCTGACAGCCAAACTCGATGCCCTTGGCAATGCCAAACTCAAATCAACCAGCCGGCGCAAAAACCAAACATATTTCCATGTGGAGATCGGCGGCCAATGAACCAGCTCATCATGCTTCTCAAAGGTCTTGACCGCAAGATCCTCTTTCTCACCCTGGCCGGCCTGCTGCTCCTGCTCAATGTCGGCCGGCTGAGCCTGCAGGCCTACAGCAACCAGCTGGCCGCGGCCGCGGAAAAACAAAGTCTGCTGAGTCAGTATCAGGAAGCGGCCAACCAGCTGCCAGCCCTGAAGAAAAGAGTCGCGCGGCTCAAGCAGAAGTCTGACAAGCTGGAAAAATATCTTTTCAGCGGCACCTCTCCGGAAGAGATATCCTCGGCCATGCAGATCATGCTGCAGGAGCAGGTGACCAAGGCCGGCCTGGAACCGGAATCCATCAGGCCCATGGTCAGCGGCGGGGGGGGTAAAACCACGCCCCGCGATTACCAGGAAATTTCCATCAAGATCCGTCTTTCCGGCACCCTGAGTCAATTTGTTGATTTTATCGCTCAGCTGTACCGCTCGGACAAACTCTTTCAGGTGGAGAGTTTCACCCTGAAGCCGTATAAGAAAACAGAGATGAAAATATTTATTGATCTGAAAGGTTTCTACACGTTAAAAAATGGTTAAAATCATCGCCGCCATAACACTCAGTCTGTCGCTGATATTTCTGGCCAAGGAGTCGATCGTTGCCCTGCGGGGCGGGGGCATACCCGCTCCGCCGGTCAGCGAAGACAGGCAGGCCAGACCACAGGCCGCATATCCCGCGGAAAGAAATGTGATCTTCTACCCGCCGGTACCCATTGCCCTGCCGGACTTCAACAAAGGGTACCTGTTTAACGAAGAGCGGAGCATCGAGAGTGCTGCCGATGGAAGTGGGGATGGCTCGGGGGAAGACACAGCCTCACTTTCTGTCGACATGGATGCCGTCTTTTATGCCGGCTCAATCATCATTGGCGAGATACGCAAAGGTCTGGTCGCCTATCCCTCCCCCAGGGCAACCGTGCTGAACAGAAAAATCACGACCAGGCAGGCTGCCCCCCAGGACAAGGAAAGAAACTATGCGCAGCTGGCAGTAGGTGAAAATTTCAGCGGCTATACGGTTGCTGAAGTGGAAGCTGACCGCATCGTTTTTCAAAAAGGCTCGGAAACCATAGAAAAAATGCTCATAGATCCGAAAAAGTCCCGTATCACCCCGCCCCCTCTGCCCAAAGCGCCGGGTAAAACTCCGGCGGCAGCGCCAGCGCAGACAAATCGGGTACAACTTGACAAGGCAAGAAGCAGCAGCCCCGTACAGTCCACCAGGACGGTCAGGGGCACCACGCGTATGGCTCCCCAGAGCATCCAGGTCCCCGGGGTTCCAGCTCCGCCTGCAACGGAGTGAATTCAAGCTGACACACTACATAAAAGGTCACCCATGAACGGTAGCAAACATATCTTTTCCCACCACGAGAATTCTGTTGCAAAGAAGACATCCCCAGCCAGGCGGCCCAAGCTGTTCAGGCTGGCGGCCCTGGCATTTCTGCTGATGCTGCTTGCCAGCGGCTGCACCTATTCCAACCGGCTTGATCTGCCGCCCATTGATATGGCCAAAGTGAGCAAAAGTCTCAGCAGGGATGAGCAGAAATCCTTTATTCTCGAGGCGGAAGAAAAACTGGAAAAGCAGGAACCGCGCACCAAAGTCAAGGACATGCCCCAGCCCGCGGAAAGCAGGAAAAATGTCGCCACCCAGGTTTCTGAGCCCAGCGAAAAAAGCAAACCGAAGGTGGCTGCCGCTGCAGCAGACTCCGAAGAGGGCATACTCCTCAATTTTGATAATGCGGATATTTTCGAGGTTATTCAGGTCATTGCCGGCACCTTAAACCTCAATTACATTATTGATCCCCAGGTGAAAGGGGTGGTCAATATCCACTCCGGCAGTAAAATTCCCCTTGATCAGCTCTATGATATCTTCACCAAGATCCTGCATATCAACGGCCTTGATATCCGCAGTGAAGGGGAATACCAATATATTTACGTGGCAAGGAAACTGGGAAACGAACGGGTCAGCGGCCCGGATACCATTGCCGGACTGGAGGATTCACCCCAGTTCATCATTCAGGTTGTACCCCTGGCCCATCTTTCCTCCACCGAGGTGGTGAAACTCGTTGAATCCTACCTCTCCGCCCAGGGCTCCCTCTATGATCTGCCCCAGCAGAACACCCTGCTGGTCAGCGACTATGAAAGCAAGGTCATGGATATTCTGCGCATCATTGCCAGAATAGACATCTCGCCGCTGGCCACCGTGCATATCAAACTGGTGCGGGTGGATAACGCCCCGATCTATGACCTGCGGGATGAACTCACGGAAATTTTCACGGCGCTCAAAATAAACGGCACTGATCACGAGGGGATATCCGTGGTGCCGCTGGAGCGGGTCAATTCCCTGATGCTGGTCAGCAACAGTGAGAGTCAGGTGCAAAACGGGGTTGACTGGATTAAAGAGCTTGATGTCCTTCCTTCCCAGGACAGGGACAACATCTATATTTACAATGTGCGCAACTCGGTGGCATCAACGCTTGCCGAAGTCATCAATCAGCTGCTTACTGAAGAAAATCCCAGCTCCACCTCCCAGAAAACCCTGGATAAAAAGAGTTCCTCCTCTTCCTCGACCTCACCCTCAAGCTCTTCCCAGGCCAAGGACCAGAAATCGAGCAGGACCTCCCCGACCAGCAAAAAAAGCAAGCTGGGTGCCGACGGCACAGCAAGCGGCAAAACCCTGTCGTCTCTTCGCTTCATGGGGGAACCGGTGGTCTTTGCCGACGATGACCGCAACATCATCCTCATCAGGGCCCTGCCGGTGGACTACACCCGCATCGTCAAACTGCTGGAAAGGCTTGACAATTTACCCAGGCAGGTGCTGGTGGAGGTGCTGGTGGCGGAAATTGCCTTAACGAACGAGCTGCAATTCGGCCTCGAATGGTTTCTCGATTCCCACAGGTTTACCCTCGGCACCTCCTTTACCGAGGTGGGCATGTCCACCTCCACGGTGGACAATGTGACAACCACCTCCTTTCCCAGCGGCTTGTCCTACTCCTTCTCGGCCGGCGATCTGCAGGGCTTTCTGCAGACCCTGGCCACCAGGACCAACATCTCTATTCTCTCCTCACCGCAGATCCTGGTATTGAACAATGAAAAGGCCTCGGTCAATGTCGGCCGCCAGGTGCCCATCGTCACCACCGTCACGGAAAACACCACCACCACCAGCCAGGTGGACAAAACCGTGCAATACAAGGACACCGGCGTCATTTTGGAGGTGACCCCCCAGATCAACTATAACGGCATCATCCTGCTGGAGGTCAGCCAGACGGTGAGCAGCGCCGAGGAGAATACCACCTCGGATATCAGCTCGCCGGTGATCGCCAAACGGGAGCTGCAGACCAGACTGGCGGTCAAAAACGGCCAGTCGATTCTCATGGGCGGATTGATCGACAGAAAAACATCCACCTTGCAGAACGGGGTGCCCTTCCTGATGGATATCCCCATCCTGGGCAACCTGTTCAAGTACCAGGAGGATATGGAACAGAAAACGGAACTCATTGTGCTCATCACCCCCTATGTTATTGAGTCGGAGGATGTGCTTGACCAGTATGCGCGTGATTTCGAAGAAAAATTGCACCAGCTGCGGCCCGAACTCGTCAAGCCGATGGCCGCCAGCCCCAGGGATAAATGGTAATAGGGAAGGATAAATGAGACAGTTTGTCATTGATGAGCTCAGCAGGGAAGAACGGGATAATCTGGATACGTATCTGAAAAGAACCCTCAAGCAGGGGGGCATGGAGGGGATGTTCTGGCTGTCGGTGCCGGATGACCTGCTGGCTGAGGCCCAGCAGGGTCACGAAAAATGCGGACCCTTTTTCTTCGGCCTGGAACTGACGGAAAAAAAACTGATCATTGAACTGCTGGTCAGAAGCCAGAGCAACCTGCACTGTACCTGCATCAGCTACGCCACCAAGGCCCAGCGTGACTTTCTGCTCGGCTTTCTGGACACCATGCTGGAGAACGAACATATCAGGGCGTGATAGCTTTTCTGCGGCTAAGGACGCAAAAAAACCCGCCAGGTTGAACCTGGCGGGTTTCTTTGCATTAATCGCTTTTCAGCAGGCGGAAAATGTGAGGCTTACCACCAGCAGATTGTCTGATCAGCGCCCCAGACCATTTCAACCAGCTTGTCATAGTCAGGGGACTCGACATTCAGATTAAAGGTTTCATTATCACGGCCTTCGGAGACAATAGCAACCAGCTTCTTGACATCGTCATTAGGCTCGGAACGGTATACATGCAGGATTTTCATTGTGCATTCTCCCTGTAAGATCTTAACTCTTAGCTCAAAATCAACTCTTGTCACTTCTCATGATGCCATAGGGAACGATGAGATCCATGTCCCGCAGCTTCTGGCCAAGTTCCTCAAGAGTAATTTTCACCAGGCCGTATTTCTCAACGTTGCCATCCGGAATGGAAAAAATCTCGCCTTCCATGTCGCGGATCCAGTCAATGTTTTCCTTGTGGTAATCGGTCATCTGGTTCTCATCGATCTCATTGTTCATGACAATGCCATAGGCATACATATTTTCTACGGCAAGTCCGAGGGCTGATCTGACACCATCAAGGATATACTCGCTGCTGGGATACATAAAGCATACTTTCTTTGACATCGGTTCCTCCTATAAAGTCAGATAGCATTCATAATCTTCAATGATTGCGCCATGCTGTGCCTGGGTGGCCATCTTTTCCTGGGTCAGCCCCGCGGGTATGTCACCTGCTACGTCATAACCGCATTTCTTGTAGCTGTCAGCGCAGATGGATACGTCAACATTGGCCATATCGCACAGTTCTTTGAAATTCGGACATTTGGTGAGATGGGTGGCCATCCAGGTGAAAAACACCTTAACTTTGACGCCTTTAGCCACGGCAGCCTTGGTGATGCCCACGACATGCCTCATATTCTGGGGAGATGTTACAAAAATCCCAATACTTTTCGCCATGTTATTCCTCCATTAAAACAAAACAAGAGCGGCGCCTCCGCTTGTGGCAAATGCGCCGTTATTTAATCATTGCAAGACAAGTTCTTGTTATGTTCCTGTCACTTATTTTTTCTTAATAAAGAAACGGAAATAGCCGGACTCTTCCTTCTCCCCGACAAACTCATGCCCGGCCCGGGTGCACCAGCCCGGCAGGTCGTTACGTGAACCCGGATCGGTTCCCATCACTTCCAGGATCTCGCCGGATTTGATCTTATCAATTTCCTTTTTGGTACGCAGCAGAGGCATTGGACAGCTCAGACCTTTTGCATCCAGAGTGCGGGCTACTTGTACGTTATCCGGGGCTTTTTTATACTCGCTCATCGATTCCTCCTCACAACAGGTTTGACTTTGTTAAACTTTTTACCTCAACCCACCTGACTGATACAGCCAGGCAACAATGAGATGATTAAATGAGTAATCATATAGTGATACATGGACTCAAATAACAAGAAAGAAATGTTATGTCAAGGCGAAAAATGAATCATGGTTCAGGCCGTATTATTATTGGTTTTTGTGGAAAAATCCCTGTGATAACATGCTTGACAAATTTTTTCGTCGCGGGTAAAGGAGTATAAATGTTATGACTTGCATGTGCTTAATGACTTCCTTTGAAGTATGGTTCAGGCTGTTTCAGTGGCTGCTGTCAATGAGGAAACATTAAAATAGGGGAGAAAAGAGATGAGTGAGGAAAGTATTTTAGGAAGTAAAATCAAGGGGCTGTATAAGGGCCTTTGCCAGACGGAGTGGAATGCCACCATGACCGGCGTGATGGTGGCCCTGTTCACGATCCTGATCATGGCCTGGTGGCGGCCCTGGGGAGCAGTGGGCGCCATCCGTAACTGGGGCGACTGGATCATGTACGGCATCACTAATCTGATCGGCTCGGATGCCGGCATTTTCGGTTTTTATGAAGATGCGCCCGGTTCCATTCTGAGAAACACCGGTTCGGTAATCGGCATCGGTTTTGTGGGCGGCGCCTTTGTTTCAGCCTGCCTGGGCAATGATTTCGCCATCCGTATCCCGCCGGTGCTGGAAATGTGCAAGGCATTGGCAGCCGGCGTCTTCATGGGCATCGGTTCAGCCCTGGCCGGCGGCTGCAATGTCGGCGGTTTCTACAATGCCATCGGCAACCTGTCCGCCCATGGTTTTGCCATGTGGGCAGGTTTGGTGGTTGGCGTCATCATCGGCCTCAAATACATCTACTGGGAAATGGAAAATGTCAGCTGGGGCAGCGGCGGCGCCAAAACCCTCGAATTTCCCAAGGGACTCAACTTCCTGTTCGGCCTGGTCGCCCTGGTGGCCCTGATTGCCGGGACCTACATGTATGCCGGCAATGAGGACAGCGATTATATCGCCTCTCTCGGCGGTCTGCTGCTGCTTTCCGCCTGCATAGGCTACTCCATGCAGCGCGGCCGCTGGTGCATGATCCAGGGTTTCCGTGAACCCCACATGACCGGCAACTGCACCATGGCCAAATCCGTGGTACTCAGTATCTTTATCGTGGCCCTTGGCGCCACTGTTCTCAAATACGGGGTGCCGGTCAGGATTGACGGCGATCCCGTCCTGGCGCCCATGAACTATGTGCGCGGCACCTTCGGCTGGGGCGGCGTGGTCGGCGGTATTGTCTTTGGTTTTGGCGCCATGCTGGCCGGCGGTTGCGGTACCGGCACCCTCTGGCGTGTGGGCGAAGGACAGGTAAAGCTGTGGATCGTCGTGCCGATTTTCGGCATCACCAACTCCATCATGACCGCCTGGTTCCTTGACCGGGAATTCGAGGCCGACGGCGTGCTCGGCAAATATGTTTACCTCCCCGATGTCATCGGCTATGGCGGCTCTCTGTTTCTCATCACCGCCTTCCTGCTTTTCTGGTACATCACGGTTGACTGGAATGAAGAATCCAACAAGTTGATTGTGGAAATGTAAGAGAAGACACCGGGCATCCTTCTCATTGTCCGGTTTTCACCTTTTGCAAAAAAAACGCATTTCCGTGCTTTTCGGAAATGCGTTTTTTTTTGCCTTGACAGTTAAAGTAGTATAGGTGAACATTGGAAATAGAATATTTAAGTTCTTCCTGAAACATCAATGAGCAGACCGAAGATGATCGCTCCCAATACCGGCTTACGCCCCTATATCTCACTCGCACCGGAGCATCTGCTGCACGGGGATGAGGTTATTGTCATCGTCGATGATGAGATTGCCATCCGCGAGCCGCTTAAGCTCTATTTCGAACAGAACGGTTTTGCCGTTGCCGATGCCAGCAGCGGCAATGAACTGGTCAACCTGCTGGCTAACAGACATGTGGCGCTGGTTCTGCTCGATATCGGCCTGCCTGATGCCGACGGCGCCTCGCTGCTGCCGCAGATTACCACCAATTATCCAGATGTCTCCATTGTCATGCTTTCCGGACAGTCGGATATCCAGGTTGCCCTGGACTGTATCCGCAACGGCGCGGATGATTACATCACCAAACCCGTGCAGTTCAATGAAATCATGGTGGCGGTGAAAAAGAACCTGGAAAAAAGACGGCTGATCCTGGAAAACCGCCGCTACCAGGAGGATCTCGAACAGGCCTATTTCCGTATCCAGCTGCTGCACCAGCTCTCCCTGAAAATGAACAGCGTCTACCTCAATGCCGTGGAACTCGATGAGATTCTCCGCGCCATTCTAGTGGGCATTACCGCCAATGAAGGTTTGCGCTTCAATCGGGCCTTCCTTGCCCTGTTTGACGTCAACAATCAGTTTCTGGAAGGCAGAATGGCCATTGGCCCCAGCTGCCGGGAGGAAGCTGCGCACATCTGGGCGGAAATGCGGGCCAAGGAACTCAACTTCATTGAGATCATCAAAAATCTCGGCCAGGCATGCATGCGGGAAGATGATGCCGTCAACCAGATCGTCAAAACCCTCAGGATTCCCGTCACCCTCACTGAGCATATTCTGATCAAATCAGCCACGGAAAGACGGAGTTTCAAGGTCAGCGGCGGCACCTCCTCCATTCCCGTGCCGCAGGATCTGATCAACCTGCTCAAGGAGGACACCTTTGTCGTGGTGCCGCTCTTTGCGCCGGGCCGTTCCATCGGCGTCATTATCGCCGACAACTATGTCACCCGCAAACCTATCCCGGACAGCCATGTCGGCACCCTGGAACTTTTTGCCAGCCAGGGCAGCCTCGCCATTGAACAGAGCCGTCTGTACATGGATATGCAGAAAAAGATCGCCGAGCTTGAAGAGGTGACCCAGGAACTGGACAAAAACAAAGACCTGCTGATCGAGGCGGAAAGATACTCGGCCCTGGGCCAGATGGCGGCCCAGATGGTGCACATCATCAGAAATCCCATCACCTCCATCGGCGGGGTGGCCCGCATCCTCGGCCGCAAAATCGAGGGAGCGGAATGGAAAAGATATCTGGATGTGATGGTCAAGGAAACCGACCGGCTGGAGGCGACGCTCACCGAACTTTTCGACTTTGTCAGCCAGCCCCAGGGCGAAAAACAGCTCAGCAACCTCTATCCGCTCATCCGCAAGACCGTCATTCTGCTGCAGACCAGTTTGGTGAAACAGCATATTTCCTGGACCATGGACCTGGCCGAGCCTGACCCGCTCATCCTCATGGACGCCAAGCAGATCAGGCGGGTTTTCCTGAACATCATCCGCAACGCCATGGAGGCCATGCCCAATGGCGGCACGCTGAAGATAACCGCCCAGGCCGACAACGAGTGGGTCCATATTTCCCTGCGGGATACGGGCATCGGTCTTTCCGGGGCCTATCTTGACAAGGCGACGGAGCCTTTTTTTACCACCAAGACCTATGGCACGGGCATGGGTCTCACCCTGGTTGACCGCTTTATCAAGGCCCATGGGGGAAATTTTTCACTCAACCGGCACGACACCGGACTGGAAGTGAAGATCAATCTCCCCCTGGCGAAAAATGAAAATATCTGAGCAAATCCCTCCCGCCATCCTTAAAATCGAAGCAAGGCCAGGCCAGCCCGCCGTAGATGGCAAGAGCCCGGGCGACCTGCCCTTTGCGCCCGGTCAATTGATCAAAGGCACGGTGGCCGGATTCACCGGCGACGGCAAGGTGCTGCTGGAGGTGGGCGGGCAGCTGGTGAGCGCCAGAACCCTGGTGCCGCTCATCCCGGGCAGCGAACTGTGGCTGGAAACCGGGCAGAGCGGCGGCCTCCCCCTGTTGACCCTGGCCGCCAAAAAAGGGGCGGTGCAGGATTTCCTGAAACTGCTGGTGAGCGGCACTCCATTTGCCGCGGCAAACGCCAGGGGGGTGGCCGATATGTTGTCTGCCCTGATGCCAGCTCTTGCCTCCCAGCCATCTGCCGGCGGCCAGGTCATGGCCGGCAGCCTGATTGCGGCGGCCAGCGACGGTGCGGCTTCCCCGGCAGCCATCAAGACGCTGACCCTCCTGCTGGGCAGCTCAGCCGGCTCACCGCAGGAAATTGCGGAGCTGCTGGCCGCTCTCGAGCAAAAAGCCTCAGGTCCGCAGCCCGGCCTCGAACCCGGGACGGATAAACTGGTAAAAATCCTGGCTGCGCATCAGCAGATAAACAGTCATCCGCCCCAGGCCAATGACCCCAACTTTTTGCTCTTTCCCTGTTTTTTTGCCGGAAATTCCGGTTGGGGCGAGTGGCTTTTTTCCCTGGAAAAACAGGCTGAAGAGGATCGGGGCGAACAGTACGGCCTGTCATTTTTTCTGGAGATGAGCAGGCTCGGCCCTGTTGCCCTGCAGGCGACCATCAGCGGCAGGGCAATCAGCGGGCAGTTCCTGCTGGCCTCGGAAAAAGCCCGCGCCCATGTGGCGGACAATATCCAGGAGCTGGTCCAGCTGCTGGCCAGACAGGGCTATCATCCGGTTGGTTTCACCTGCCGGGTCAAACGGGAGAGGATGATCAGCCAGCTGAAGCAGGCGCTGCAGGAAAAGGCTGCCATCCAACGCTTCTCACTCCTTGACGTCAGCGTCTGATCCCCTCTTCGCACTGATAAATACCGGTCTCTGCCAGGAAAGCAACACGGCGCCCAGGCCGACCAGGGAAACCAGCAGGAAGGAACTGCGCAGGGCCAGGCAGAAAGAGTGGGCATGCGCCATGGAGTACTCCTTCAGTTCCACTCCCCCGGTAAACTGCCGGAAAAAGAAGGCGAAAAAAAGGCCGGCCAGGGCAACACCCAGCATCATGCCAAGATTGCGGGCCGTAGCGAGCAGCGCTGCCGCCGTGCCACTGTTTTTTTCCGCCATGCGGGCCAGCACCGAGGCGCTGTTGGGTGACAGAAAAATCGCCTGCCCGAGCCCCAGGAAAAACAGCCGCGCGGCAACTCCCGCTGGTGTCGTTTCCGGAGTAAGGAAGGCCAGCAGTAGCAGACCGATGGTGGAAAAGGCCAGCCCCAGGGTGGAGAGAATTCTTGCCCCCACCGAGTCGGAAAGCCAGCCGGCCACCGGTGCGGCGATCATGACGGCCAGAGGGATGGTGGTCATGATCAGCCCTGTTCTGGAGGCGGAAAGTTCCAGCACCAGATCAAGGTAAAAGGGGATGAGGATGAGCACAAAAAAGAGCAGCAGAAAGGAGAGCAGCGCGCTGACAAAGCCGATGGTAAAAAATCTTTTTTTCAGAAAGGACAGCGGCAGCACCGGCTCTGCCGCCCGTGTTTCCATTCTGATGAACAGCAACAGGGCGGCAAGGGCGCAGCTGATCATGGCCACGCTCCACAGGGGGTGAATCTGCCCGGAAAAGGCATGGGTGAGCGAAAAGGAGGCGGTGACCAGCAGAAAACACCAGAGCAAGGCCCCGGGCCAGTCGTAGCGGCCCTGTGCCCTCTGCCGGACCGGGGTTGGCGGCAGAATGAAGCGGGCCAGCAGGGCAAAGCACAGGCTTGCCCCAAGTGAGAGCAGAAACAGGGCCCGCCAGGAAAAGAACTCAATGAGGTAGCCGCCCACCAACGGACCGCTCATCAGGCCCAGGGAAACGGGAATGCCGATGAATCCCATGCTGCGGCCAAGCTTTTCCGGGGCAAATGTCTGCCTGATAATGGCCGGCCCGTTGGCCATCATCATGGCCGCCCCCAGGGCCTGAAAAAAACGGGCGCTGATCAGCATATTCAGGGAGACGGCAAAGGCGCAGCCCGCCGAGCCCAGACCGAACAGCAGCAAACCAAGCCCGTAGAACCTGCTCCGGCCCAGGCGGTCGGCCAGATGCCCCCAGAAGAGCAGGGTGGAGCTGGTGGTCAGCAGATAGGCCATCACCACCCACTCGGTCTTGTGCAGCGGGGCCTGAAACTCTGCCATAATCGCGGGAAGAGCGATATTCACCATGGAGCTGTCCAGGGTGGAAAGAAAAACCCCCGAGGCAACCACCAGAAATATCAGAATTTTTTTATCAACGAGACCCACAGCTTTGCGCAAACCCTGACAAAGTATCTTTTTATTGACATGAAACGAACATTTTGAGTAGTCTAATTATCTTAAAATGCATACAATTGCCGGATGAACCAAGCCGCCAACAAATTTTAACGCGTTCTACTCCATATGGTGAAATAATGAAAAAAAATCCACTCAAAAAAATAAACTTTTTTCTCGTGATGATCTTGCTCTTCCTTTTCCTTGCCCCGGTCAGTCCGTTATCGGCAGCGGCCACCATGCCCCATTTCGCACTCAAATCGGTAACGGACGGCAAGACGCTCGACAGTAACGAATTGCAGGGCAAGGTCATGCTTATTACCTTCTTCGCCACCTGGTGCCCGCCCTGCATGCAGGAAATTCCTTCCCTCATCGACCTGCAGAAAGAATTTGGCGCAAAAGGCTTCACCGTGGTGGCAATTTCCGTGGACCAGGGAGGCACGAGCCCGGTAAAAAAGGTGATTGAAAAAACAGGAATTAACTACCCGGTTCTCATGGCTGATTCAAAAGTGACCAGCGATTTCGGCGGCATCGTCGGCATTCCCACCTCATTTCTGGTCAATCAGCAGGGAAATGTGATCAAAAATTATCCGGGCTTTGTGGGACACACGATTTTTGCCGAGGATATCAAACAACTGTTGCCGTGAAAGGCTCTGCGGACCGGCCGGCGAGACAAGCAGTGGCCGGCCGGACGCCGGTTTTGCGATTGAACGTCAATTCATTTTGGGGTTGACATATGAATGAGGCAAGGTATATTAAATCGCGTATGGTTAGGGTGGTTAGTTTTTATAGATCAGCAAAACATCAAAGGAGAAACAAATGAGCAAAAAACTTTTGACTCTGGCATTGGCTGCAGCTTTTATCGCAAGCACCGCAACCGTATCTCTGGCTGCTAAAATTAAATGCACCGTTGATAGCGTAGAAGGCGACAAAGTAACCATGACCTGTGACGGCGCCGGCGATCTGAAAGCTGGGGACAAAGTTGATGTAAAAGCCGCAAAAGGCAAAGCTGTAGAAGGTTGCTAATTTTTTCCCCTGTTTAAACTGCTGGACAAAGACCGTTTGATCTTCGGATGAAACGGTCTTTTTTTATGAATGCAGCCTGCCTACCATGATCCGCCCAGTGGATTTCGCCAAGCATACGTAAAACGCCGCCCCTTTCCGGGGAGGCCAGACAGATCCCGGTGACCAGCCCATCCCGGCGCACCGCCTGACACCTGCCCGCGGCTCGTCTGAGCGAGGCAGGGGCAAAATGTTTTCTCCCAGGACAGTAAAAAAACATTGGCTGGCCTTGCCAGGTAAAGTAAATATAGGAAGTTTTATAACTATCCAGCAGCACCGGGGTGAATCGAACGTTTTTCGTCCCAAGCCCGATAGTTACGAAGTTTTTTCAATGAACCGGGTGTGGAAAACCAAAAAGACGCCACACCCCGAATTGCATGACCGATACGGACTCCGCACGTGAACTTACTCTATGCCGCTTTTCTTGGAATTCTGCAGGGCGCAACCGAATTTCTCCCTGTCTCGAGTTCCGGCCATCTGGCCCTGGCTGAGGCCTTTTTCCACATTGAAGAGGCCGGGCTCACCTTTGACATCGCCCTGCACATGGGCACCCTGCTGGCCATCCTCGCCTATTTCCGCAATGATTTTTACGCCATGGCCCTGGCCCTGCTCAGTAAAAATGCCGAACAGGAGGCCCGGCAGAGCCGGCGCCTGGCACTTTTCATCGCCTTGGCCACCATCCCGGCCGTGGTCGCGGGCCTGCTGGGTGAGCATGCCGCGGAAACCCTGTTGCGCGGGCCGGCCACCGTGGCCTTGTCCCTGGCAGCTGCCGGGCTCTTTCTCTGGCTCGCGGAAAAAATGGGGAACCGCCAGCGCAGTTTCAGCGCCATCACCGGCAAGGATGCGCTCATCATCGGCCTGGCCCAGGCCGTGGCCATCATCCCCGGCGTGTCAAGAAGCGGCAGCACCATGACCGCAGGACTCTTTCTCGGCCTGGACCGTCCGGCCACCGCCCGCTTTTCCTTTTTATTGTCCGCGCCGATTATTTTCGGAGCCGGCATCTATAAATTGCCGAAAATATTCAGCATGGGCCTGAATCAGAGCGAAATGCTCTTTTATCTGACCGGCTTTATCGCTTCGGCGGTTTCCGGCTATCTGGTCATCGCCCTGCTGATGAAATTTGTGCGGACCAGATCCCTGGCTGTTTTTGCCTATTACCGCTTTTTCCTCTCGGCCATCGTGGTCATTGCCCTGTTGCTCGGTTATCAATAAAGTAAGAGCCTCTTGCAAAATGAACGTCGTAACGAGATCGAGAGAAAAATATTCTGGGCAAGGATGAGTGGTGAAATCGCCCGGAATCGTAGCAGTGCTACGTTGAGGACGATTTCACCATGAAGACGACGCCCAGGATATTTTTAGCCGATCGGAGTAGATGTTCATTTGAGGCTCGTAAAGCAAAAGGTTATCAAACGTGAATGAAATACATTTGCCGGAAAAGACCCGGGACGTGCTGCACAGGATCAGTAAAAAATATAAAGTCGGCTTTGAACCCCTGCGCATCCGGGATGTGGAGCTTAAAATTCTGCAGGTGCAGGACCTTGAACATCTTCTGGCAGGCAGGGATCCCTTTGCCGATGTGTCGAGCTTTCCCTTCTGGGTCAAGCTGTGGGAGGCTTCGCTGCTGCTAGCCGATATCATGGCCAGCATGCCGTGCCAGCCGGGTCAGACCCTGCTTGAGCTGGGCGCTGGACTTGCCGCGCCGGGACTGGTTGCCGCGGCAAAAGGCTACAAGGTGACCCTGAGTGATTACGAACCCCATATCCTTGATTTTCAGCGGGTCAGCGCAGCGGCAAATGGTTTGCAAGACGTTGCCTTCAGAATGATCGACTGGAAAAAACCGCCGGCCATGCCCCTTTTTGACACCATCATCGGAGCGGAAATTCTCTTTCGCGATGAATTTTTTCAACCGCTGCTCAACGTCTTCAAGCAGTATCTTGCCCCGCAGGGCACGATTTATATTGCCCATGACGCCCGGCGCAAAAGCCTGCCAAAATTTCTTGACCTGGCCCAGAAAGAGTATGAGGTGGCGGTCAGCGCCCGAAAAATGAAATCCGACGAAGGGGAATTAACCATCATTATCAACCGTTTAAAGAGAAAATAGCCGTTTCCCATGCCAATCTACGAGTATGAACACCTGGGACCGGCCTGCCGGCTCGGCAGCCATTTCGAGATGAGCCAGTCCATTACCAGCGAAAGATTGACAACTTGTCCGGAATGCGGGGAACCGGTCAGAAGGCTCATTTCCCTCTGCGCGGTCAGCACGCCGAAGACCAACAGCGATTTGAAGAACCACGGCTTCACCAAACTGGTACGCCGGGACGACGGCGTCTACGAGAATGTGACCGCCACCGGCAAGGAAAGCAGGGTATGGGATGTGCGCAAGCCGGAAACCATGCCTGACCTGAAGTCGAAAATCCGGGATTAGGCGCCGTTACGAAATAACCTCTTCCTTATTGAGCATTTCGTTACGGCTCCCTGTGCCGTCTCCACCCGAAAATCAGGACTGTTTCACTCTCCGGAAACAGGATCACCCCTTATGCACTATAAAGACATAGACTGGAACAGACTCTGGCAGGAGGCGCGCCGGCGCAAAAGCTGGAAAAAAAAGGGCAGAAGCGACTGGGACAGGCGCGCCCCTGGCTTTGCCAAAAGAAATATCGACTCAAGTTATGCCGAGCGCTTCCTGCAGCTGGTCAAACCCGAACCGCACTGGCGGGTGCTTGATATCGGCTCAGGCCCGGGCACCCTGGCCCTGCCGCTGGCGGCCAGGGTGCAGGCCGTGACCGCCCTTGACTTTTCCGCTGCCATGCTGGCGGAACTGGAGAGCAGGGCGGCCCGGCAGGGTATCACCAATATCACCGCCATCCAGGCCTCCTGGACCGATGACTGGCGCCAGCTGGGGATCGCGGAGCATGAAGTGGTCATCAGCTCCCGCTCCCTGTCCGTTGTCGACCTGAAAAGCGCTCTGGAAAAAATGCATGGCTGGGCCACGGAAAAGGTCTTTATCGCCGACCGGGTGGGCAGCGGCCCGTTTGATCCGGAGCTGTTTGCCGCGGTCGGCCGCCCTTTTGAACCAGGCCCTGACTTTATTTTTACGGTGAATCTCTTGTATCAGCTGGGGATTCATCCTAAAATCGATTATATTGAAATCGACCAGAACAAAACATTTGCCACCAGAGAAGATGCCGTTGAGAGCTGCCGCTGGATGCTTGACGAACTCACACCCGCCGAGGAGGCGGGGCTGGCAGCCTATGTCGATGAACGGCTGGAGCAAAGTGATGCCGGCACCTATACCCTCAGGCGGAGTTCCCGGGTGAAATGGGCCTTGTTATCCTGGGAAAAGAGAACGGTTTGACATGCGAATCATGATAGTCGGGGCCGGCCAGGTCGGCCACCATCTCTGCGAAAAACTCTCGGTGGAAGGCCAGGAGGTGGTGCTGGTCGACCGTGACGAAAAAAAGCTGCGCAAGCTGGAACGCGACCTCAATATTCTGCCCGTGCACGGCAGCGCCGCTTCGGCCAGGGTGCTGGAAGAGGCGGGCATCAAGAATACCGACCTCTTTATTGCCGTGACCGACAGTGACGAGGTCAACCTCATCGCCTGCATCCTCTCCAAACAGTACAAGGTGGCCAGCCGCATCGCCCGGGTGCGCAATGAAGACTTCTACGTTGCCGGCGAGGCCCATACCGAAAAAACCCTGGACATCGACCTGCTCATCAGCCCGGACATTGCCATGGCCGATGAGATCATGACCTTAAGCCAGCTCTCCGATGCCTTTGCCGTGGCGGATTTTGCCGGCGGCCAGGTGGAACTGCTGGGTTACGAGGTGTACAAGGGCAACCCCATGGTGGGCATCACCCTGCATAAAATGCAGGCCATGCAGCGGCAGAGCAACTTTCTCATTGTCGCCATCAGCCGGGGCGGCAACACCATCATCCCCCGGGGTGACGACAAAATCGAGCCGGGCGACCGGATTTATCTGGTGGCCCGCAAAAAAGACATTGCCCAGGTGGAAGCCCACTTTCATTTCACCAGCAAGGCGCCGAAAAGGGTTTTCATCATCGGCGGCGGTACCATCGGCTACATGGTGGCCAAACGCATGGAAAAGCAGAAAATCAGCGTCAGCCTGGTGGAAGAAGACCCGCAACGCTGCGAATTCCTCACCGGCCAGCTGGAACACGCGGTGGTCCTCAACTGTGACGGTCTGGAGGCCCATGACCTGCTGGAAGAGGGGATTGATCAGGCGGATCTGGTCATTTCCGTTACGGAAAGCGACACCACCAACATCCTCTCAAGTCTGTTGAGCAAACACCATGGGGCGCGCAAGTGCATCACCAAAATCACCCGCCCTGACTTCATTCCCCTGCTCGGCAAACTGGGCATTGACGTGGCCCTGAGTCCGCGGCTGGTGGCGGCCAACATGATCCTGCGTTTTGTGCGCGGCGGCGGTAAAATCGTCTCCGTGGCAACCCTGCTCGGCAGCGACGCCGAGGTGATGGAGATCCAGGTAAGCGACAAGGCCAAATTTCAGGAGATCCCGCTGAAATCCCTGAAATTTCCGCGCAATGCCGTGCTGGGCGCCATTGTCCGCAAAGGGAAGGTCATTATTCCTTCCGGTGAGACCAAACTGCAGGCCGGCGACAATCTGGTGGTCTTTTTTGCCAGGGATGCCATCTCCAGCGTTGAAGCCTTTTTTGAATAAGGACAGCCATGCGGACCGGCGGCGTTCTCAATATTCTCGGCAAACTGCTTATCCTGATCTCCCTTTTTCTGCTCACCCCCATCCCTTTCAGCCTGTATTTCGCTGACGGCATGGTGCGGGTCTTCCTGGGCTGTTCCCTGCTCGGCGCCACCCTGGGAGGCCTTATTGTGGCAGCCTTTGTGGCGGAAAAGGATCTCGGCTATCGCGACGGCTTTGCCGTGGTAGTCTTCAGCTGGCTGGGACTGGCCTTCCTCGGCTCGCTGCCCTTTTACTTCTGCGGCGCCATGCCCTCGTATGTAGATTGTTTTTTCGAATCCATGTCCGGCTTCACCACCACCGGTTCCACCATATTGAACGAGGTGGAGATCCTGCCGCCCAGCATGCTCTTCTGGCGCTCCACCACCCACTGGATCGGCGGCATGGGCATCATTGTCCTTTCCCTGGCCATCCTGCCCCTGCTGGGGGTGGGCGGCACCCAGTTGTTTCAGGCGGAGATGCCAGGGCCCACCAAGGACCGGCTGGCCCCCCGCATCCAGGACACCGCCAGAATCCTCTGGGGAGTCTACCTGCTCTTCACCCTGATCGAGATCCTGCTGCTGCTGCTGGGCGGCATGACCTTCTTTGATGCGGTGTGTCATGCCTTTGCCAGCCTGGCCACCGGCGGCTTCTCCACCCACACGGCCAGTGCCGCCTATTTCAGCTCCTCCTACATTCACTATGTGCTGATCGTCTTCATGTTCCTGGCGGGCATCAACTTCTCCCTGCATCACCGGGCGCTGATGAGCGGCAAATTATCAGACTACTGGCACAACGAGGAGTTCCGGCTTTATGTGCTGCTCATCGCTGTCACCACCGTCTTCATCATGGCAACCAATCTGGGCCATCGCGTTTATGACAATGTCAGCCTGGCCTTCCGCGACACCCTTTTCCAGGTGGTTTCCATCCAGACCACCACCGGCTTCGGCAGCGCTGATTTTGACCAGTGGCCGCCGGCCTGCAAAATGATCCTGGTCTCCCTGATGTTTATCGGCGGCTGCGCCGGCTCAACCGGCGGCGGCATCAAGGTGGTCCGCATCCTGCTTTTTTTCAAATACGCCAGGCTGCAGCTGCACAGCCTGGTCCACCCCAGGGCCGTCGGCACCATCAAGCTGGGCAGCCAGAAGGTGCCCAAGGAGGTGATGATCGCCATCCTCGGCTTCTTTGCCCTCTACAGCTGCTTTTTCCTGCTGGCCAGCCTGGCCGTTACCGCCCTGGGCGTTGACCTGCTCACCGGCATGACGGCCGTGATCGCCACCTTGAATAATATCGGCCCCGGCCTGCAGGAGGTAGGCCCGGTCCGCAATTTCGGCGGCCTGCCCGATCTGGCCAAGGTGGTGCTCAGTTTCTGCATGCTGGCCGGCCGTCTGGAACTCTACCCGGTGGCTGTACTGCTCACTCCGGGTTTCTGGCGCATGGCCCGAAAGCCGGTCCTGCGCTGGCAGCTCAAACATGAAACCAAAACGGAAAGACCATGAACGATTATGACATCATCGTCATCGGCGCCGGCCATGCAGGATGCGAGGCGGCCCTGGCGGCGGCCCGCATGGGCTGCCGGACGGCGGTGCTGACCATCAATGCCGACACCATCGGCGCCATGTCCTGCAATCCCGCCATCGGCGGGCTGGCCAAGGGTCACCTGGTCAAGGAAATCGACGCATTGGGCGGCGAGATGGCCAAAAATATCGACGCCACCGCCATCCAATTCCGCCGGCTCAATACCAGTAAAGGGCCGGCGGTGTGGTCCTCCCGCGCCCAGGCCGATCGCCTGCTCTACCGGCTGCGCATGAAGTCGGTGCTGGAAAACCAGCAAAACCTCGACATCCGGCAGGCCTTTGCCGACCGGCTGCTTACGGAAAACGGCAGAATCACCGGGCTGGTCACCTCCCTGGAGGAAACCCTGTCCTGCCGGGCGGTGGTCATTGCCACCGGCACCTTTTTAAACGGGCTGATTCACATCGGCCTGAAATCATTTCCCGCCGGCCGCCAAGGCGATGCCCCGTCCATCTCCCTGGCCGGCAACCTGCGGGAACTGGGCTTTGCCATGGGCCGCATGAAAACCGGCACCACCCCCAGGCTGGACGGCACCACCATCAACTACGAGGGTCTTGAGCCGCAGTACAGCGACGAGCCGCCCAACTTCTTCTCCTATGCCACCAGCGGCGCGCCCCCACTGTCCCAGCGGCCGTGCCACATCACCTACACCAATGAACAGACCCATGAGATCATCAGGTCCGGCACGGACCGCTCGCCCATGTACACCGGCATCATCGAAGGCGTGGGCGCCCGCTACTGCCCCTCCATCGAAGACAAGGTCATGCGCTTTCCCGAAAAAATCCGCCACCAGATCTTTCTCGAACCGGAGGGGCTTGACACGGTGGAGGTTTACCCCAACGGCATTCCCACCAGCCTGCCGGTGGATGTGCAGCTGGCCATGCTGCACAGCATCAAAGGCCTGGAACAGGTCAAGCTGATCCGGCCCGGTTATGCCATCGAGTATGACTATGTTGATCCGCTGGAACTGCACCCTTCCCTGGAAACCAAACGCCTCGGCGGGCTGTTTCTGGCCGGTCAGATCAACGGCACCTCGGGCTATGAGGAGGCGGCGGCCCAGGGGCTGATGGCCGGCATCAACGCGGTCCAGTACTGCCGGGCCGAAGAGCCGCTGGTCCTGGACCGCTCCCAGGCCTATACCGGCGTGCTCATCGATGATCTGGTCACCCGCGGCACCAGGGAGCCCTACCGGCTTTTTACCTCCAGGGCCGAATACCGCCTGCTGCTGCGGGAAGACAATGCCGATCTCAGGCTGCGGGAGATCGGCCGCCGGCTCGGCCTGGTGGATGACGCCACCTATGCCGCCTTCTGCCGGAAAAGAGACGCCATCACCACCGCCTTCACCTGGCTGAACAACACCTGGGTCAAACCGGCTGACGCCATCAACCAGCGGCTCACGGCCGCGGGCCAGGCCCCCCTGAAACAGATGATTTCCATGGCCGCGCTGCTGCGCCGGCCGGAGCTGACCCTGGCGGATCTGGGTCCGCTTACCGGCATGGAAATAGCCGTGGATCACCAGATTGCCCTGGAAGTCCAGTTGCAGGTCAAATATGAAGGCTATATCCAGCGCCAGCAGGAACAGGTGGAACGCTTTAAAAGACTGGAGAATATCAGCCTGCCGGAAGAGATGGGTTACACCGGCCTGCCCGGCCTTTCCCATGAGGTGGTGGAAAAACTTAACCGCATCAAGCCGCGCTCACTGGGACAGGCCTCCCGCATTTCCGGGATCACTCCTGCCGCCATTTCCGTGCTGCAGGTCCATTTGAAAAAAGAGGGGTTGCTGTAAATGAAACAGATTCTCATCGTTGAAGACAGCCCGCCCACCGGGACGATGATTAAGAAAAGACTGGAAAAAACCGGCAAGTACAGCGTCACCTGGGTGACAAACCTGCGGGAAACCAGGGAGCTTCTGGCCAGCGGGGAAAGTGATGCCATTTTCGCCGCCCTGCTCGATTTCAATCTGCCTGATGCGAACAAGGGGGAGATCATTGCCCTGGTGGTCGAAAAAAACATCCCGGTGATCGTCTTTACCGCCCATGTCAGTGAAGAGGTGCGGCAAACGGTCTGGTCATACCATGTGGTTGATTATGTCCTCAAGGAAGATGTGCTGAGCATGGAGTATATTCTCTCCCTGCTGGACCGGCTGGAAAAAAATGTGGCCACCCAGGTTCTGGTGACGGACATGGATGCGGAAAAGCAGGAAAGAATAGCAGGCCTGCTGCGGGTGCAGCGCTACGAGGTCCTCACCGCCGATTCCGGCAGGGAGACCCTGAAAATCCTGGCCACCCAGCCGAAAATCCGGCTGGTGATCACCGCCTCGGACCTCAACGATATGGACGGGCTCACCCTGATCCAGAAAATCCGCCGGCACTATGGCAAGGAAGACCTGGCCATCATGGGCATGGTGTACGCCGGCGAACATATCAAGGCCGCCCGTTTTCTCAAATACGGCGCCAACCACTGTATCGTCAGACAGACCCTGCTGCCGGAAGAGTTCTACTGCATCGCGCGGCTGCTGGTGGAAAACATCGAACATATCCAGCAGCTCCGCTCCACCTCCCTGATGGATTTTCTCACCGGCCTGCATAACCGGAGATATTTTTTCATCAGCGGGGAAAAGCTGTTCGCCAATGCCAAACGCCAGGCCCTTACCCTGGTCTGCGCCATGCTGGATATTGACTTCTTCAAAAAGGTAAACGATCAATACGGTCATGAAGCAGGTGACCGGGTGCTGCAGCATGTGGCCAACATCCTGCGCAACCGGCTGCGCAAAACCGACATCGTCGCCCGCATCGGCGGGGAAGAGTTCTGTATCCTGGCGGTCAACATGGATACGGCCTCGGTGCTCCGAATTTTTGACGAACTGCGCCGCAAGATCGAGAACTCGGTGGTGGTGCTTGATGAAGGCCTGGGCGAGGTGAAGATTACCGTCAGCATCGGCATCACTGCCAAGCTGGGGGACAGTCTGGACCACATGCTGAAAAAGGCCGACTTCCATCTCTATGAAGCAAAGGAGGGCGGCCGGAATATGATTGTTGCCGACCTGTGATTTCGACATTTTTGACGAGGGGAACGGAAAATGTCGAAGCGGGCCGGCCGGCAAGCGCACCGGCCACCCGGTCTAACCAGGCCGAATCGCTCGCAAACCGGTAAACCCGGCACAGATGGCGCAGAAGTTGCTTGAATCTTTTATATACATTCAACTTTCTGAGTTGTGCTAACATGTTGAAATTGAATAAATATGTTCAGGTTGCCCGGAGCTTGTTTCCAGAGAATTCAGCAGCCAGAAGTCAGGAGCCAGAATAAAACGTTATAAAATCAACCATTCTGAATTCTGTCTCCTGTCTCCTGAATTCCCATGACGGAGATCAGAGCAGCAACTATGTCACAAAAATATCGTTATTTCGACAAAATAGATCAAGCCAGAAAGTTGAGTATAAAGATAAAGGAGAAATACATGCGTGTCATTCTTCCGCTTTTGCTCATCATCCTGCTCATGCCGGTGCCGCTGCGGGCTGAATATTTTCTCAGAGGCAGGGTCATCGCCATTGACCGGGAAAAAGGCGAAATAACCCTCGCCGCGCGCCAGCCGGAGCAGCACCGGCCGCCGGGCCCGGGGCCTGGCCAGGCCCCGGTTGGGGAGCCGCAGGAGGAAAAGATCTATATCATCTCAGCCGACTTCATTCCTCCCTGTGCTGCTCCGGAGCGCATCATCCAGGTGTGGGGCGAGTTGAGCGGGGAAGAGGGAAACCGCCTGCAGGCGAGCCGCATCACCGGTCCCGGCTGGCGGCACGGACATGACTCGACTGGAGTACGCTCGCGCATCCGCAAACGCTGCTTCATGAATCCGCCGCCCCCTCCACCCCCGGACCATGAAGTGCCATGACCGGCAGCGTCCCGGAAACAGACGGCCGCCATCCGCCGCCGGACCCCGCTCCCCTGGGTCCCTCCTGGAAACTCAACCTGCTGGTCATCGGCGGGCTGATTTTTATTGTTCTTGCCTATTCCCTGTGGCAGATCGGTCAACTGCGCCGCAACTTCCAGAATTATGCCCGGGAGCATTCCCGGGTGGTCAGCAGCGTCATTGAACAGAACACCCGCACCGTGCGGCTGGCGGAAAACGCCCTGCAGCAGACCATCAAGACCTTTCTGGCCAATACCGCCAGATTCATCGACTACCTTGACTCAGTGGAACCGTTTTCCGCCGAGGAACTGCAGGCCTTTGCCGGAGAGACCGGGCTGGCCGCCATCCGCATCGGGCGTGACGTAAAAGGCCGCAGCACGGTCAGCAGCGGCGCCGCGCTGCTGCCCCCCCGCCCCTGCGACAAAGCCGCACTTGATTATCTGCCGGAAAAAAACCTCTATGTCATGAGCTGGCCCCGGC
The DNA here is from genome assembly GCA_003605035.1 of Desulfurivibrio sp. Classification (GTDB taxonomy): domain Bacteria; phylum Desulfobacterota; class Desulfobulbia; order Desulfobulbales; family SURF-16; genus SURF-16. The sequence goes on along the minus strand of QZKJ01000032.1, from coordinate 11,233 downwards.
CGGAAAAGGGCTGCATCATGCTGGGCTTTTCCGCCGCCCATATCGAGGAGCTGCACCGGCAGCTGCGCATGCCGGCCCTGCTCAAGGCCCTTGCCGCCCTGCCGGGCATCAGCTACGTCAAAATCGATGAGAGCGGGGCGGACGGTCCGCCGGCCGCCATGGTGCTCGAGCAGCGCATCAGCGCCGGCGACACGGCGCTGCTGGTCGGTTTTGATGCCAGCCTGTACACCATGCGGGTTCGGCAGATCTGGCGCAATGTGCTGATCTTCTCCCTGGTGCTCGCCTGCCTGGGGGTCTTCTTTTCCTGGCTGCTTTACCGTTATCAGAGCGCTTACTTACAGAAAATAACCGATTTTGAAAGAAAACTGGCCAGGGAACGGGAGGACGCGGCCCTGGGCCGGGCCACGGCCACCATCACCCATGAGATCAGAAATCCCTTGAATGCCATCAGCATGGGGCTGCAGCGCATTGAGCTGGAGGCCGACGAACTGCGGCCGGAACACCGGGAACTGGCGGCCAGCATGCGCCAGGCGGTCAAACGCACCAATACCATTGTCAGTGATCTGCTCCGCTACAGCAGGCCCATGACTGCCAGACGCGATCCGGTCAATCTGGCGCAGCTCATTGACACCATTCTGCTGCTCTACAAACCGCAGTGCGAGGGCAAAAATATCAGCGTCTCCCGGCACGGCCAACTTGCCCAAGCGGTGCCGGGCGACGCGGAACTGCTGGGCCAGCTCTTTGAAAATATCATCAAAAACGCGGTGGAGGCCCAAGCAGCCGGAGGCTATATCTCTGTCACCAGCATCATGGAAAACAATCAGGCGCGCATAAGCATTGACAACGCCATGCCCCGGGGCAGCGTGGACAACCTCAGCCAGCTGCTTGAACCCTATTTTACCACCAAAACCCGGGGCACCGGCCTTGGGCTGCCCATTGCCCGCCGCATCGCCCAGGCCCATGAGGGCAGCCTGGAGCTCGCCGTCCCGGAGCAGGACATTTTCCGGGCAGTGATCACCCTGCCGCTTGTTGGCTGCTCAGGTGGATAGTCTCTAGGTGTTTAGGGACCGTTAAAGAAATAACCATTACTTTTTGACTGCTTCGTTACGGCCCCTTTTACAGCATTTCGCTGTTACTGTTATTTTTGAAGACACGGCTTAGTCTGTCAGTGATGGAAAACTCCCGGATGAGGCCCGCTTTGCCTCTTGATTTCGCCTTTTTTGTGAACAGATTTTAATCTAAACACCTGATAGTCTGAACAACTTGAGTAGTTATGCCGCTTGGCGATTGAAAATAAAGGGATGGGCTATGAAGATCCTTGTTGTTGATGATGAGCAATTGCAGCGCGAGACCCTGAAAGGCTTTCTGGAAAAAAAGGGCTATCAGGTTTTCAGCGCGGCCGACGGCGCCGAGGCCCTGGAGATTTTCAGCGCTTATCCGATCCAGCTGGCCCTGCTTGATCATAAGATGCCGGGCATGAACGGCGATGAGCTGCTGGCCCGGATGAAGGAGATCAACCCGTTCATGCGCGCCATCATGATCACTGCCTATGGCGCGGTTGAGACCGCGGTCAGGGTGATGCGGCTCGGGGCCGATGATTTTCTGGAAAAACCGGTAGACCTGCTGGAGCTGCTGGAAAAGATAGAAAACATCGAGCAGCAGCTGGCCACGGAGGAAGATGTGGCCGCCATTGCCGAAACCATCGACAGCAGCAAGGGCCTGCCGCTGCAGGTCATCGGCGACAGCCCGGCCATGCGCCGGCTGCTGTCCACCGTACAAAGGGTCGCCCAGACGCCCTGGACGGTGCTCATCAGCGGCGAGACCGGCACGGGCAAGGAACTCATCGCCCACCTCATTCACCTGCTCAGCAGCCGCAGCCAGGCCCCCTTTATCGAGGTGAACTGCGCGGCCATCCCGGAGAACCTTTTTGAGTCGGAGCTTTTCGGCCATGAAAAAGGGTCCTTTACCGGCGCCTCCGCTAAAAGGAAGGGACGCTTTGAACTGGCCCAGGGCGGCAGCCTGTTCCTTGACGAAGTGGGGGAGCTGCCGCTGACCCTGCAGGCCAAGCTGCTGCGGGCCCTGCAGGAAAAAAAGATCAGCAGGGTGGGCAGCGAGGCGGATATCGAAGTGGACGTGCGGGTGCTGGCCGCCACCAACCGCGATCTCCGGCAGCAGGTGGCGGAGGGCAAGTTTCGGGAAGACCTCTATTACCGGCTCAATGTCCTGGAAATTGACATCCCGCCCTTAAGAAACCGCAAAGAGGATATTCCCCAGCTGGTTGACTTCTTCCTTGAGCGTTACAGCCTGCGGCCGGTGCGCTTTGACCCGGAGGCCCTGGCCACCCTGATCAAATACCCCTTTCCCGGCAATGTGCGCGAGCTGGAGCATCTCATCCAGCGGACGGTGACCATGGCCCGGGGCCCGGTGGTGCGCATGGCGGACCTGCCGGCGGAAATGCGCTATCACAAGGCAAGCGAGCAGGGCAATCTCGGCGAGCGGCTGGAGGCCATGGAGCGGGACATGATTGTCGCCGCCCTGGAGAAAAACGACTGGGTGCAGACCAGGGCGGCCGACTCCCTGGGCATCAGCGAGCGGGTCCTGCGCTACAAAATGGGCAAGCACGGCATCAGGAGGCAGTGAGGAGTATAGAGTGAAAAGTGAGAAGTAAGGAGTGAGGAGGAGCAGGGACAGTTCGCGAACTGCCCGGGGGAGATGGGTAGGGGTTGGCCTTGTGCCTGCCCTGGGAGAAGCGAGAAGGGAAAAGGTAGAAGGGCGCGTACGGGCGGTTCGCGAGCCGCCCGTACAGGAACCGGTCACTGTTTCTTGTCCAGCACCCGGCGCACCACCCCGGCCAGCTCCTTGCGCACCACCGGTTTCAGGATAAAGGCATTGATGCCGGCCTCCTGCAGTTCAGCTTCGGAAAAACCGGTGTTGTAGCCGGTGCAGAGCAGAATCGGCAGCTCAGGCCGGATTTTCCTGATCGCCTTGGCCAGATCAATGCCCGTCATGTGCGGCATGGTAAAATCGGTGATCACCAGATCAACCTCGGCGCTATGCTCTTTGAAATAGGCAAAGGCCTCCCGGCTGTCGGTCTTGCCGACCACCCGGTAGCCGAGCATCTCCAGCATCTGCTGGGCGATATCCACGATGAATTCCTCGTCGTCAACAAAGACAATATGCTCACTGCCGCCGGGGATGATCTCGGCCTCCGTTTCCTGGTTCACCGGCTGCCTGGTGTAGATAGGCAGATAAACACTGAAGGAGCTGCCCTTGCCCGGCTCGCTGAAGACCACGATGGTGCCGCCCAGGCTTCTGACAATGCCATGCACCACGGACAGCCCCATGCCGGTGCCTTCGCCCTCGCCCTTGGTGGTAAAGAAAGGATCAAAGATTCTTTCCTTTACATCATGGCTCATGCCATGACCGGTATCGCTGATGGTCAGCCGCAGAAACGAACCGGGCTTGATCTCCGGGTGCACCCGGGCAAAATCATGGTCCAGTTCGACGCTGATCAGCGAGATATCCAGAATGCCGCCGCTCCTGCGCATGGCATGGCCGGCATTGGTGCAGAGGTTCATGATGATCTGATGGATGCTGGTCGGATCGGCCATGACCGCCTCATTGGCCTGCAGATTGGAGCGGATCTCGATGGTTGACGGCAGTGAAGCCTCCAGCAGCTTGATGGTCTCCTTGACGATGATCTTGGGCTGAATCGGCCGCGGTTTGATATCCGTCTGGCGGCTGAAGGTCAGGATCTGTTTGACCAGGTCGCGGGCCCGGCCCGCCGCCTCCAGTATTTTCACCAGGCAGCGATGGGCGCCGGACCCTTCCGCTGCTTCCAGTTTGGCGATTTCGGCGAACCCGAAGATGGCGGACAGGATATTATTGAAATCATGGGCAATACCGCCGGCCAGGGTGCCGATGGCCTCCATTTTCTGGCTCTGCCTGAACATTGCTTCCACCTTGATCTGCTCGGTCACGTCACGTTTGACAAATACATAACCCATGCGGTTGCCGGCCGGATCAAAAATCGGTGACACCGTGGCATCCGCCTCGACCAGACCGCCGTCCTTTCTCCTGGTGGTGAGCCGTCCCCGCCACACCTCGCCGGCCCTGATGGTCGTCCACATCTCGGCATAGGCATAGTCATCTTTCCTGCTCTCCAGAAAGGAGAAGGTCTTACCGATGGCCTCAGCCCGCGTGTAACCGGAAATCTGGGCAAAAGCGGGATTGGCATATTCAATGATCCCTTCGCTGTCGGCGATAATGATCTCCTCAGCCGCCTGCTCAATGGCCGAAGCCTGCCGGGCCAGCTGTTTTTCCGTCTGCTTGCGCTCGGCAATATCCCGGATGATGGCCTGGACATAGGTGGCATCGGCTAACTCGATGACATTGAGACTCACCTCCGCCTCGAAGGTCGAGCCGTCATGCCGCTGGTGGGTCCACTCGAAAAACTGCGGGTTGCCGGCCACGGCCAGCCTGTACATTTCCAGGCCCTTTTCCCTGGAATCGCTGCCATCCGGCTGCACGGCCGGCGAAAAGCGCTCGGGTGGCTGACCGATCAGCTCTTCCCGTCGGCAGCCGAACATCTTCAGGGCCTGCTGGTTGCAGTCGACGCAGATATTATCCTGGCTGATAATGATGGCGTCACTGGCCGAATCAAACAGCGAACGGTAGCGCCTTTCATTTTCCCGCAGCTCGCTCATGACCCGGTTACGTTCGCTCACCATGCGGTTGGCCGATTGCGCCAGGTGCTGGAACTCGGCAAAGTCCAGCGTCGCGGTGTCAAGCTGCTGCGACTCGGAAGCAGCCTTGTGAAAAAACGAGCTGAGCGCGGCAAAATTGTTCCTGGTTTTGTGGCTGATGCGGCGGGCGATGACAAAAGAGAAGATCAGCAAAGCGGCCAGCAGCATGAGGGTAACGGCGATATTTTCCCACATGCGGGCCACCATGGCCTCCCGGTCCTCCTCCAGCGACTTTTCTATGTCGTCAAGATATTCCCCGGCTCCCACATACCATTGCCAGTCATCAATGCCCATCACGTAGCTGGTTTTCAGAGCCTTCCGCTGTCCCGTGACATCAGGCATCACATAATAGATATAGCCGCCTCCCTGCCTGGCCAGATCAATAAGTTCCCGGGAAACCCTGGCCACATCCGGATCGTCGCCGGTGAGCAGATTCCGGCCCTTGCCGAAACCCGCCAGACTCAGGCCATCCCACTGACCGGCAAAGATGTATCCTTCCCGGCCAAAGCTCATCTCCGTGATGCGGTCAAGCACCTCGTCCTTGATCTCCGCTTCCAGGTCGTCAAGATAGAGTCCCGCGCCGATCAGCCAGTTGAAGGGCGCCAGGTATTTGACAAAGGAAACCTTTTTGAAATCGTTGCTTTCGAGCTGCGGCTTGGTCCAGTTATAGGCATAAAAGCCTTCATCCTGCTGCCGCACCAGATCGATCATATCGCGGAAGACATAACGGCCCCGGGTGTCCTGGACATCCAGGACATTGCCGCCCTCAAGAGCGGGGTTGTCAGGAAAAAGCTGATCAACGCCATCCAGGGATATGGCAAAATAGTAGCCCTTGCCGTCATGAAAGCGCAGGGCGCGCAGCGCCTCCCGCACCATGCCCTCTATTTCCCCGCTGCTCCTGCTGTGCTGATAGGTGTCATGGATATGGGAAGCCAGGGCATGGGCCTCGGTTACCCGCGCCTTGATATCCGCCCGCAGGATCTCCTCGGTCTGCGACCTTCTGATGCGGATGCAGTCAACCACATTCTCGACCTGATTTTTCAGCTGCGCCTTGCGGGATTTCAACTGCACGGCCCGCATGGCATCTGCCTGCCTGTCGAAACTGGTGTACTCCTGAAAAATCCACAGAGAACCGAGCAGGCCGATGGCGAGCGCCACCAGCATGCTCATATTGAGGAGAAGCGTGCGGGAAAAACTCTTGGAAAGAGATAACATGGCGGAGTGTTAACAAGGCTCCTGGGTTGCCTGCTTAGTGACGAAAGGGCATATCCCTCCTTTATATAACGGGGGAAATGCCCCTGTCAATGGCGGAGCAGCACGTTCTTTCAGTGATTTTGTGAAGTTATGCGACAGTTACCGCCATCAGCGCAGCGCCCAGCGCATTTCCCACCTCATAGTATTCCGGGAAAAAGACCTGCGTTTCCAGTCTGGCGGCAACCCCGGGCAGCAGATAGCGGGCCGCCGCGCCAATGCCGACTATCGGCACCTTGGCCGAGAAACGCAAATCGAATAAGCTGCTCTGGCGATAATGGGGGAAAAAGCCGGTCATGGTTTTACCGGTCTCAATCTTCAGGATGTGGTCAAGAATGGCATCCTCAATGCGCTGCTCTACTCCGGCCAGCACCTGCCGGCAGAATGCTTCCGCATCGATGCCGAGAGCCGCGGCAAGGCGCTCCGCCCCCTGCAGGGCATGTTGCCGGTTGCCCAGTTCAAGCTGCCCGAGTACATGCAGGGCGTCGGTGGGGGTAAAGCCGGTTTCCACAATCAACTGCAGCTTGCACAACTCCTTCAGATGGCTCACCAGGGTGATTTCCGCCATGTCCAGCTGCTCTTTCAGCACCTGGGGCGTGGACGGCCCATGCTGGAGGAGATAGGCCAGCACCTTGTCCTGCCGGGCATCCTCCGGGGAGATATCAGGTTCGGCCATGACGCATCTGTCCAGCAGACCCTTGCCGATCCACTCCGCCGGGGCCGGCGTCCGGTCGGACATGGCCAGCGGCTGCACCCGCACCGGGCCCACCGTGAGTGTGCCCCGCTCGCTGACCGAGGCATGGCTGTCGCCGCCGGCGCCCACGGTGGACATCTTCACCGCATCAACATGGGTCAGCCATTCGCCGATGCGGCTGCCCTCCATATCTATCACGGGGCGGCCCTCTTTAATCAACGTGATATCGGTGGTGGTGCCGCCCACGTCGACAATCAGCGCATCCGGAGCAGGGGAGAAGGACAGCCCGTACCAGGCAGTGGCGGCAGGGCCGCTGGCCACCGTGGCAGCCGCCTTTTTGTGGGTATCACTGATCGGCATCGGCTGGGCATCGCCCCGGATGATATAGACCTTCCCGGCGATGCCCTGCGAGGTCAGGGAATCCTGCATGCCGATCAGAAATTCCTGCATGACCGGCATGAGCCGGGCATTAATCACCGAGGTTGCCGCCCGCTCCTTAATGCCCGAGCGGTCGCTTACCTGGTGGGAGCAGAAGACCGGTTTCGGGTCGATGAGGCTGATGGCCTTCTCCATTACCATTTCATGGGTGGGATTAACGATGCTCATGGCCGAGCAGACCGCATAGGTGTCCACATGGGTCTTGAAACGCATCACCGCAGCCACCAGCGCTTCCATGTCCAGCGGCTCAAGTTCCTCACCCAGGTGATTATGCCCGCCCCGCACATACGAGGTTGACAGCACCGGCAGATTGAAATGCTTGGCCGGCCCGGCGACAATCAGTCCCACCTCCGCCCCCTTGCCCTCCACCACCGCGTTGGTGGCGAGCGTGGTGGACACCGCCACCAGCTCCACCTCCGCCGGTTGCACCTTGGAGCGGGAGAACAGCTGCTGCAGGCATTTTGATATGCCCAGGCTGAGATTATGATGGGTGGTGGGGTACTTGGAAACCTGCATCACCTGGTTGTCCGGCCGCCGGATCATCACCGCGTCGGTAAACGTGCCACCTGTATCAATGCCGATAATGTATGATTTATTGTCCGTTTTCATTTTTTTTGTTGTATGTTTTATAAGAGTTAATTGATGTTACGGCTTGCCCAGCACTACTGAGCAGTCAGCGAAAAAACAGAACCCTGCCGGCCCCTTCCCGGCAGCTTGACCCCGGCCCGCGAAAATACTATGATGGGTTAATTTTTTTTCGCAGGTTATAAGAAAGAGAAGCCGATGGCAAATCCTTTAGACACCAGAGAAGAACTTTTTCGTCAACTTCGTGATTTTATCGACAGAATGCCAAGTCTGTCAACCACGGTGACCAAGGTGATGGAGGTCTGCAACCAGCCCAACACCTCTCCCAACGATCTCAACCGGGTCATCGCCCTTGATCCCGTGCTCACCGGCCATGTCTTAAAGCTCATCAACTCCGCCTACTACTCACTGCCCAATCAGGTCACCTCACTGACCCGCGCCATCATCATGCTGGGGCTGAACACGGTAAAAAACCTGGCACTCAGCACCGCCATTCTCGGCACCCTGGGCAAGGAAAAATCCCAGTGCTTCTCCATGGACACCTTCTGGACCCACTCCATCTGCGTCGGGGTCACGGCCAAGGCCCTGGCCGCGGAAAAAAACGTGCCGGTGACCCTGCGCGAGGAATACTTTGTCACCGGCCTGCTGCACGATCTCGGCAAAATTCCGCTGTCAAACTGTTTTCCGGAACAGTATCAGCAGGCCCTTGATCTTGCCGATTTGCAGCGCTGCAGCCTGGTGCGGGCGGAAAAAATGATCTTTGGCTTTGATCACCGCCTGACCGGCAAAATGATCGGAGAAAAATGGCAGCTCAACCCCGCCATGCTCGCCTGCCTCACCCATCACCACAATCCCGAGGCCGTGCCGGAAGACAAACAGGGCCTGGTGTCCACCATAGCCCTGGCCAACCTTTTCGCCAATATCTTTGCCATAGGTTCGGCCGGCGACATCCACCAGGAGGCGCCGGTGGTGGAGCAGATCATCGCCACCGCAGGCACGCCATGGTCCAGGGTTTCAGCGCTGCTTGACAGCGTACAGCAGGAAATAGAAAAGGCGCAGATCTTTCTGCAGATCGCCAAGGAGTGATGGCGTCGCAAAAAGTCGCCAACTGCTTCGTTGCTGCAAATTATCTCGTCACTGCGGCGTACCCAAGTACGCCTCATTCCTCGAAATTAGCGCGCCTCGCATTTGACGATTTTTGCTTAGCCATCCCGAAAATGGCTTTTTACGAAATAATCAAGGAGGAACGATGAAAATAAAATTCTGGGGCGTGCGCGGTTCCATTCCGTGCCCGGGCCCCCTTACCATGGTGTATGGCGGCAATACCCCTTGCCTGGAGGTCCGTTTTCCCGAAATTGACCGGCTGATCATCATCGATGCCGGTTCCGGCATCCGCGAACTCGGCAATTTCATGATGCAGCACGACCTGCCCAGGGGGCCCACGCAAACCGAGATCTTTCTGTCTCACACCCACTGGGACCACATCATGGGCTTTCCCTTTTTCACCCCCATCTATATCCCCGGCAGCAGACTGAAGGTCTACGGCCCGGTCTCTTACGAACAGGACACCCTGGAAACGATTGTCGGCGGCCAGCTCACCTACCGCTATTTTCCGGTCAGAGGGGAGGAACTCGGCGCCTCCATCACCTACATCGACCTCAAGGAGGGAGAATTCGACCTGGGCGATGGCATCAGGCTCACCACCAAATACCTGAATCATCCGATCCTCTGCCTGGGCTACCGCTTCGAATACCGGGGCAAGGTGCTATGCACCGCCTACGACACCGAACCCTTCCGCAACCTGTTTGTCACCGACCCGGCCCACCCCTCCTATGATGAGGCCATGGCCAGCGAAGGCGAACTGGTGGCGCAGGAACAGAATGAGGCGCTGGAGAGGTTCATTGCCGGCGCCGACCTGCTCATCTACGACTGTCAGTATACCAGGGCCGAATACGAGAAGGGCAAGGCAGGCTGGGGCCACTCCTATTTTGAATATGTCTGCCCCATGGCCATCCGCAACAAAGTCAAATCCCTGGCCCTTTTTCACCACGAGCCCATGCGCACCGACAGTCAGATAGACGAACTGGCCCAAATCCACTGCCAGGGCGGGGGCAATGGCGCCACGGAAATCTTCTTTGCCCGGGAGGGCATGGAAATCAACCTCTGACCCGCACCAGCCCTGCCCGGCAGCAGAACTTGCCAGCGGCGAAAACAACCGGATCGCGATGGGCGGCGGTCTCCGTGGGGAACGCTGGCGGGGTTTACGGAGACAGACAACATAATCTCCGCCAAAACTTTTTCCGCGCCAATTTTCCCGGCCGCCCGCCACTTCGTCCGTCTCCCGACTTTTCCCCCTTGCCTTCTGCTTTCTGTTTTCTGTCTTCTGTTTTCGGTCTTTTCCCTTCTGCCCGCCTTTCCTGTCCCCGGTGAATCCCCCATCACCATCCCGGCCGGCGACCCCCGCCCTCTTTATGACTGCCACGGCGTATCCATCCGCAAAAGTTAGGCAATTGCGCGCAAGGCGCTGCGTTGATACGGAAAAATCGGCAACAGCAGGTCAACATGCCGAGCGATTCACCTGAGTAAAGGAGGGAGCCCAAACATTTTTTTTCATTGAAAATTGAAAATAAATGTGATAACCATCGCACTTATTATATGAATAGTCATTCATCTTTTAGGTATCTCTACTGAAACACGGTATCCAATGAGAAAACAACTTCATCAGTTGCTGCAGGAAAAAAAGGTTGAAATCCTGGAGAAATGGGAAGACAGCATTTTAGGCAGCTTCGCTCCGGATGCATTTCATATCTTTAAAAAGCAGAAGAATCAGTTCGCCAACCCCGTCGGCCACAAAATCAGAACCGGGCTGGCCGAGCTGTATGACGTTCTCTGCGACCCCAGTGACGAGGAGATTCTCACCCCGGACCTTGAGCAGCTTATTAAAATGAGGGCTGTTCAGCAGGTTTCAGCGGCAGATGCGGTTTCCTTCGTTTTCAAGTTGAAGGAGCTTGTGAGAAAGGAACTCCTGAAAAAAGGAATGGCTGACTCATATAACGAATGGCTGGCATTTGACGCCAGAATCGATGCCGCTGCGCTTGTTATCTTTGACATGTTCATGGCCAGCAAGGAACAGATTTATCAGGTGAGAATTAATGAATTCCAGCATGGAAGACATCTCATTGTTAATGGGGCGATGTGCCCTTCTGCCCTGGCGCGCCGGAACAAGCAGACAGCAAACGCAGCTGCAGAGGCGGACGGCTCTCCTGACGGGGAAAAGATGCCGGTTGATGATGCCTGCGGCGCCAAACCGCAGGTGCTGCAGTCTTAGTGGCCCTCGAGATGCAGGCCTGCACGGCGTGCGCTTCGGGAACTTTATACACACTTAAAGTGAGGCGAGGTAACGGTAAATGAGAGTCCTGTATCCCTTCATTGCAGTCTTAGCACTGATCGTGGTTGCCTTCTTGGGAGGGAAGGTAACAGGTCTGCAGTATCTGTTGGGGGTGGTGCTACCCTACCTGGC
>QZKJ01000038.1 GCA_003605035.1 Desulfurivibrio sp. | reverse complement strand
GATGCGGGAAAGGGAGAGCAGATCCTCGATGATGGCGTAGAGCTGGTTGGTTTGCTTGACGATGATCTTCAGGAAGCGCTCGGCATCCTCCCGGTTGTCCATGGCGCCCTCCAGCAGGGTCTCCACATAGCCCTTGATGGAGGTGATCGGCGTTTTCAGCTCGTGGGAAACATTGGCGACAAAATCGCGGCGGACATTTTCCAGGCGGCGCAGGCGGGTGACATCGTTCATGACCACCAGCACGCCGATATTATTGCCGCCTCCGTCATGCAGCGGCACCCCGTTGGTCTGCAGAAAGCGTTCACTTGTCCCATACTGCAGCACGATTTCCTCCTGCAGCGGCTCAAGATTTTCGAGAATCTGTCTGACCTGCCGCTGCAGATCAATATTGCGCACCACCTCCTGCAGCAGGCGTCCGGGGGCCTGTTTTTCATCAATGGCGAAAATGTCGGCCGCCGCCTTGTTCAGGTTGATCACCCGCTCGTCCGTATTCACCGCCAGCACCGCCTCGGACATGCTGGCAAAAACCGCCCCCAGTTCATTTCTCTGTTTGACAATGGTGCCGATGCGCTCGTTGAGCTGCTCCGCCATACGGTCCATGGAGGCGGCCAGGGTGGCAACCTCCAGAGAGACGGATTCCCCCTTGTGCAGCGACATGCGCTGGCTGAAATCCCCCCGGGAATAACGCAGGGCGCATTGTTTCATTTCCTCGAGCGGCCGGCTGATGCGGCGGGAAACAAGCAGGGTGATCAGGGCCGCGGTGAACACCACGGCAATGGCCCCCAGGGCGATTTTCAGCTGAACATCCTGCAAGGTGCGCTCAATGGCCGTAACCGGCACTGCCACCCGCAGCGCCCCGGCAACCGGATCCCCGGAGACTGCGCTGCCGCTGCTCCGCCAGGTCAGCGGCACGGCCACATAGAGCATGTTTTCCTGCAGGGTTCTGCTCAAACGGATGGAGGTGCCGGTATGACCTTGATAGGCCTCGATGATTTCCGGCCGGGTGTCATGCAGCTCCATGACGCCGGCATCCTCATTGGAATCAGCCACGACCTTGCCGGAGCGGTCGATGACCGTGATGCGGGTCAACGCCTCCCGTCCGGATTTGCGGCAGAATTCCCGGAGTTCTTCCAGGCTGCCGTCTGCCAGCAACTGGCTGACCCGTTCTCTGATCAGATAGGCGCGGGCCTGCAGGGCGGCTTCCAGCTGTTCAATGTAGAATTTCTGCACCGCGGCGGATCCGTACCAGCTCACCGCCAGCATGGCCGCCAGGGTGATCAGCAGATTGGCCGGGAATATTTGCCAGATTAATTTTTTATGATTCATAAAGCTCTCTCAGGACCTGAAACGATAGCCGACCCCGCGCACCGTTTCAATGCTTGAACCCGCCTCACCCATTTTCTTCCTGAGACCGAAGATCTGCACGTCGATGGCCCGCGGCGTCACGAGAAAGTCATAGCCCCGCACCGAATCAATGATCTGCTGTCTGGTATACACCCAGCCGGGTTTGCTGGCAAGCAGGAACAGCACGCCATACTCGGTCATGGTCAGCTGCAGGGGAGAGCCGTTCAGCTTCACCTCGTGCCGGCCCGGATGAATCTCCAGGCCCTGGATGATGATCTTATCCAGCTTTTCCGGCGGGGCGGCCTCAGCCAGCTGCTCGACCCGGCGCCGCAGCAGGGCCTTGACCCTGGCGATCAGCACCTTGGGGCTGAAGGGTTTGGTGACATAATCATCGGCCCCGCATTCAAGGCCGGCAACCACATCATCCTCTTCGCCCTTGGCGGTGAGCATCAGAATCGGAATCGCCTCACAGCTCTCGATTTTCTTGATCGCCCGGCACACCTCAAGACCGCTCATGCCGGGCAGCATCAGATCAAGCAGGATACAGTCAATGCCGCCGGCCTGCAGCTTCTGCAGACCCTCTTCCCCGGTGTCGGCGCAGGTGGCATGGAAACCGGACTTGATCAGGTTGTAGCTCACCAGCTGCTGGATATCTTCATCGTCTTCCACAATGAGTATATTGGCTTTGCCCATGACTTCTCCGCTCCTGAGAGTAAACTCATGCAATGTCAGCTCATAAATAAGGACACGACCTCTTTGCTGCTCCCTAAGTTTATGCGAATAATTCTGCTGTGCAAGGGGATTTCAAGACTCTAACACAATCTTAACAATTTCCTAACCTGACAAAAATATTTCTCTCCTAATTTAGTCACCAATGATATGTTAAATCCAAATTTAACTATCAATATTCAATTAAAAAATGAGGCCAGAATTTATGCCGGTGCACCATACCTTTCACAATGAGCTGGAAAAACTGAATCAGAAGCTGCTGACCATGGTGGCCCTGGTGGAGGATCGCGTCCGCAAGGCGGTCACCGTCATTGAAACCCATGATGAGGAACTGGTGAAATCCATCATCCGTTCGGATTACCAGATTGACGACATGGAGGTGGAGATCGAGGAAGACTGCCTGAAAATCCTGGCCCTGCACCAGCCGGTGGCCAGCGACCTCCGCTTTCTGATCACGGTCATCAAGGTCAATAATGAGATCGAACGTATCGGCGACATGGCGGTGAACATCGCCAAACGGGTTGATGTGATCTCCCAGACCTCGGAGGTCATGAAAGGCAGCTTTGATTACAGCGAGATGTCCGAGCATGTCATCACCATGCTGCGCATGAGCCTGGACGCCCTGGTGCACCGGGATGCCTCCATGGCCAGACAGATTTTCCTCATCGAGGACAAGGTCAACACCCTGCGCAACCAGGCCTATGATGCGGTGATCAAGATGCTGACCCTTTACCCGGAGCATCCGGGCTGCATGGTCAACAACTATCTGCTGGCCCGCCACCTGGAACGGATCGCCGACCGGGCCACCAACATCGCCGAAGAGGTCATCTACCTCGTGGAAGGCGAGATTGTCCGCCTGCGCAGTTGAGCTGAGAAATGCGAACCTCCTACCTGCTTGCCACCATCGTCGTTTTAGCCTGCGCTTCCTACTTTTTAGGACGCTCCAGGGCCTTTGCCGTTTCCAGAAGCTGCGGCGGGGTCAGAGGACTGCATTCCCTGCCCAGCCATTACGGCATGTGGACCGCATTGTGGTGCGCCCTGCCGGCCCTGCTGGTCTGCGCCGTCTGGAATGCGGCGGAATCCCCCATCATCACCTCGCTGGTGGTCGCCGGTCTTCCCGCCGATATCAGCAGTCTGCCGCCGAACAGGCTGAGCCTGATCATCAACGACATCAGAAATATCATCTCAGGCAACATCACCTCAGGGACGCCCAGTCCGGCCATCATGCAGGCGGCCGAGCATTACCGCGCCCTGCAGGCGATATCCGTCAATGCCATGAGCGCCGTCATTCTGGCCATCATGGTGGCGGCGGGCATCGCCGTCCGCAACCGCATATCCCCTGCCCTGAAGGCGCGCAACAAGGTGGAAAAGCTCATCCAGATTTTACTTTTCCTCAGTTCAGCCATCGCCATCCTCATCACGGTGGGCATCGTATTGTCCGTTCTTTTTGAGGCCATCCGCTTTTTCAAGGTGGTTCACTTGAGCGATTTTCTCTTTGGTCTCTCCTGGAGTCCGCAGACCGCCATCCGCAGTGATCAGGTCGGCTCCTCCGGGGCCTTCGGCGCGGTGCCGGTTTTCGCCGGTACGGCCCTGATCGCCCTGATCGCCATGCTGGTTGCCGTGCCCATCGGGCTGATGTCGGCCATTTATCTCTCCGAGTACGCCGGCAAACGCTTCCGCACCATCGCCAAACCGCTGCTGGAGATCCTGGCCGGCATCCCCACGGTGGTCTACGGTTTTTTTGCCGCCCTTACCGTGGCCCCCTTCATCCGCGACACCGGCGGCCTGCTTGGCCTGTCCGTCTCCTCGGAGAGCGCCCTGGCCGCGGGACTGGTCATGGGCATCATGATCATTCCCTTTGTCTCATCGCTTTCCGACGATGTCATCCATGCCGTACCGCAGACCATGCGGGACGGCTCCCTGGCTCTCGGCGCCACCAAGTATGAGACCATCAGCAATGTGGTGGTGCCCGCCGCCCTGCCCGGCATTGTCGGCGGGGTGCTGCTTGCCGTGTCACGGGCCATCGGCGAAACCATGATTGTGGTGATGGCCGCGGGTCTGTCCGCCAATCTGACCGCCAACCCCTTGAAGACGGTCACCACGGTCACCGTGCAGATCGTCACCCTGCTGGTCGGCGATCAGGAATTCGACAGCCCGAAGACGCTGGCCGCTTTCGCCCTGGGCCTGCTGCTTTTCGTCTTCACCCTGATACTGAACATCATTGCCCTGTATGTCGTGCGCAAATACAGGGAACAATACGAATAACAGGCCTGCCGAGGATTTCTTATGAAACAACCGACAACGAATCCGGCCATAGACAAGGTGAACAGGGGGCTCAGGCGCCGCTACCGTGCGGAACGGCGGTTCAGGATCTGCGGGGCCACCGCGATCATCACGGCGCTCTGCTTTCTCTTTCTCCTTTTTTTCTCCATTGTCGCCAACGGTTACAAGGCCTTCCAGAAAACCTATATCCAGATCGACGTCTTTTTTGATCCGGCTGAATTTGCCAATGAGAATCTGGCCACGGCCAATTTTCCCGGCCTGGTCAAGACCTCAATGAGTTCCCTGTTCCCGGAGGTCAACTCCAGGGGCGACAAGAAGGAGCTTTTTTATCTGGTCAGCCCAGGCGCCTCCTTTCAGCTGATGCAACTGGTCAAAAACAACCCGAACCTCATCGGCCAGCAGCAGTCGGTCTGGGTGGCGGCCAATGATGATGTGGACATGCTGCTCAAGGGACACATCGACCGAACCCGGCCCGAGACTGAGCGGCGGGTAAGCGACAAACAGCTCGCCTGGCTGGATGCCCTGGCCGCTGACGGGAAAATCAAAAAAACCTTCAACACCACCTTCTTTACCTCTGGTGATTCCCGGGAGCCGGAACTGGCCGGCATCTGGGGCGCCACCTGCGGTTCCTTTTACACCCTGCTGATCACCCTGTCCCTCTCCTTTCCCATCGGGGTAGCGGCTGCCGTCTATCTTGAGGAGTTTGCCCCGAAAAACAGATGGACGGACATCATTGAGGTCAATATCAACAACCTGGCGGCGGTGCCCTCCATTGTCTACGGACTGCTGGGACTGGCCGTGTTCATCAACTTCTTCGGCATGCCCCGCTCCACGCCGGTGGTCGGCGGCCTGGTGCTGACCCTGATGACCCTGCCGATCATCATCATTGCCAGCCGCGCCTCGCTGAAATCGGTGCCGCCTTCCATCCGCGAGGCGGCGCTGGGCATCGGCGCCTCCAAAATGCAGATGGTCGCCCATCATGTGCTGCCGCTCGCCCTGCCCGGCATGCTGACCGGCACCATTATCGGCATGGCCCATGCCCTGGGCGAGACCGCCCCCCTGCTGATGGTGGGCATGGTGGCCTTTATTGTCGATATCCCCCACGGCTTTACCGACCCGGCCACCGTGCTGCCCGTCCAGATCTATCTCTGGTCCGACAGCCCGGAACGGGCCTTTGTTGAAAAGACCTCAGCGGCCATCATGGTGCTGCTGATCTTTCTCTTTCTGATGAACGCTGCAGCGGTTTACCTCAGAAAACGCTTTGAAATCAAATGGTAGCAACGGTTTATAACATTCTGCTCAAGGAGATTCACATGAAGAAAAGTATTCTGTTGGCATCAGCCCTCATTGCCGGCCTTTTTGCCGGTTCAACGGCCCAGGCCGCCGGCCGTGATTACATCAGCATCGTCGGCTCCTCCACGGTCTACCCGTTTTCCACGGTTGTTGCCGAACAGTACGGCAAAACCACCAATTTCAAGACCCCGAAAATCGAATCCACCGGCACCGGCGGCGGTTTCAAGCTTTTCTGCAGCGGCGTGGGCGTCGAGTATCCGGATATCTCCAATGCCTCCCGGGCCATCAAAAAGTCCGAGTTTGACACCTGCCAGGCCAACGGCGTGAAAGACATCATCGAGATCAAAATCGGCTATGACGGCATTGTCTTTGCCAATTCCAAAAAGACCGCTCCGCTCAAACTGACCAGGAAGGATATTTTCCTGGCCCTGGCGAAAGACGTGCCGGACCCCAAGGGCGGCGACAAGCTGGTGCCCAACCCCTACAAGACCTGGCAGGATATTGATCCCGCCCTGCCGGCCGTCAAAATCGAGGTGCTGGGACCGCCTCCCACCTCGGGCACCCGGGACGCCTTTGTTGAACTGACCATGGAAACCGGTGCCAAGACCTTCCCCTTTATCCATGACATGGAAAAAAAGGACAAAAACATGTTCAAGGCCACCACCCAGACCATCCGGGAGGATGGCGCCTATATCGAGGCCGGGGAGAACGACAACCTCATCGTGCAGAAGCTTGAGGCCAACCCCAGTGCGCTGGGCATTTTCGGTTACAGTTTCCTCGACCAGAACGCCGACATGATCCAGGGTTCCATTGTTGAGAATGAGTCCCCGACCTTTGAGAATATCGCTTCCGGCAAATATCCCGTTTCCCGGCCGCTCTTCTTCTATGTCAAGAAGGCCCATGTGGACGTTATCCCCGGCATCAAGGAATATCTGGCTGAATTCACCAGCGAGAAGGCCTGGGGTGCCGAGGGTTACCTGGCTGACAAGGGGATGATTCCCATGGACAAAAAAGAGCGCGACAGCATTGCCGAGGCGGCAAAGAACCTTTCCACTTTGACCATGAAATAACAGACTCTTGTTTTCTGTTACGCAATGACCAGTGCGGAGATCACGGCGGCACATTTTTCCTTTGTGCCGTCAGTGATCTCTGTGTTATACAAGTGAGCAAACAACACCATCGCATGGAATCACTCGTTGAAACAGCCAACCCAGGCGTGCTGTCAGCCGCCGGCAAGGAAGAGATATTGTCTGAAGCTACCAGCAAGGCCCTCCACCAGGTACGCGAAACGGTAGGCAACCCGTTTGTCGATAACCCGCGCATGACCTGCCGGGAGGTCAATGTCTATTACGGCGATAAAAAGGCGATTAACAATGTCAGCATCGACATTGCCCGCAACGAAGTCATTGCCATGATAGGCCCCTCGGGCTGCGGCAAGTCGACCTTTCTCCGCTGCCTGAACCGCATGAACGACACCGTTGAGGGTTGCCGGGTGACCGGCGACATCAGACTGGACGGCATGGATATCCATGACAGAAACGTGGATGTGGTGCCGCTGCGCGCCAGAATCGGCATGGTCTTCCAGAAGCCGAACCCCTTTCCCAAGTCTATTTACGACAATGTCGCCTATGGCCCGAAGATTCACGGTCTGGTGCAGAACAAGGCGGAGCTTGATGAAATCGTGGAAGGCTCGCTGAAGAAGGCCGGCCTGTGGGAAGAGGTGCGGGAAAGGCTGAACCAGCCCGGCACCGGGCTCTCCGGCGGCCAGCAGCAGCGCCTGTGTATTGCCCGGGCCATTGCCGTCAGCCCGGAGATGATCCTCATGGATGAGCCGTGTTCCGCCCTTGACCCGATTGCCACGGCCAGGATCGAGGAACTGATCGCCGAACTGCGCGAGCAGTATTCCATTGTCATTGTCACCCACTCCATGCAGCAGGCAGCCCGGGTTTCCCAGCGGACCGCCTACTTTCATCTGGGCGACCTGATTGAAGTGGGCATGACCGACCGGGTCTTCACCAATCCCCGCCACCAGTTGACCGAAGATTACATCACCGGCCGTTTCGGCTAAAGGGCGGTTCGCGAACCGCCCCTACGCCCCTGCGCAGTACCCTAGCGCTATTGCCTTGCCAGGGTGGTACCCAAATAAGCAACCTGGAGTACCCACAAGGGATACCCCTGCACCCACCATCTGTTACAGACTTTCGAGAATCTTTTTTACCGTATTGCCGTCAGCCATGCCGGCAAAGTTGGCCATGATCGGTTTCATTGCCTGCATTTTGGTCTGAAACTTGCCGAAATCGATATTTTTCTCGATCCATGCCCTGATTTCCGCCTCACTGGCCTGTTTCGGCAGATAGCCTTCCAGGATCTGCATGTATTCCGAGCTGGGCTCGCCCTTTTTTTCCAGGGTTTCCGCCTCTGATTTGATCAGCTTGCGGATGATGGCAAGCACCTCGGCATCAGCCAGTTCCTTTTTCAACTGGCGGCCGAACTCGCCGATCAGCACCCGGAGGGCCGAGGTCCTCGCCTCGGTCTTGGCCTTCATGGACTGCTTCAAATCGCTTCGTATCTTCTCCTGCAGAGTCATGGCTCTCTCCTTCCCATTTTATTTTTTTTACTCGTTGACCAGCCGCAGCTGATCCAGGTACAGGATGACCGGCTGCGGCGGTCGATGGACAAAGAGGTATAGACCGCGGATCCTGGTCAAATCAAGCCTGCGGTCCGACCCGGATGTTTTCAGGTTTTCCAGATCAAGGCTGACAATATTGGCGCCGGGCTGCAGAACAATCCTGCCGTTGGCCCGGTCTTCATGGGGCGGATTATCATCCCGGTCATCGATCCTGTAGGCAAGCTGCATCTCAGCCGCCCCCGGATGATAAATATCCACCAGCAACTTTTTGTAGCCCTGCCAGCCGCGGGTGATGCCCGCCTTGAAGCCCGGATACTCGGCGCTGGGATACATCTCCACCCGCAGGCTGTAGCGGCCGGCGGTGGCGTGCCGGACGTCCTGCTCCATGAAGGTGCCGCACTGCCAGTGCAGCCGGTCAAGCTCGGCAGCATCCTCAAAAGCAAACAGCGTTCGCTCAGGTTGTGCCGCAGGCCGGTCGGCAAAACAGCCCCCGGCGACTGCCAGCAGGGCGAGCAGCGACCATCCCAGAACGTATCTTCGTGCCGGAATTGTCATTTACCTGTCCTGAAAGGATATGATGGTCACTTCAGGCGGCACGCCAATCCTGAAAGGAAAATAGGAAACCGTGCCGATGCCCCGGTTCACATACAGCCATTTATGTCCCGCGGCGTAAAAAAGTCCGGCCATGTATTGCGGAAAATCAACCAGCTGCAAATCACGCCAGATAAAGTCCGGTATGGCAATCTGGCCGCCATGGGTATCGCCGGCCAGCCACAGCAGCGGGCCTTTGTGGCGGATCTGCCGCCAGCCCTCGGAAAAATGCGCAAGCAGCAGCACCGGCTCCGCGGTCTGCCGCAGAAGCTCCGCCATGGCGGTCTGCCCTGCCTCTCCATCTTCGGCGGGAAAGACGCCGGCAATAATGACCTTTTTACCGGTGGCGGGAACAGTGATTGCTGCATAGCTGTTTTTCAGCATGCGGGGATGCTGCCGCTGGTGATGCACATTCCCCCCGCTGTGACAGAAAAGGCAATAGCGTCTGCCGCTCGAGATATCGCTGTCGCCGAGGATGGCATACACCCCCAGGGGCGCCTGCAGTTGCTCCAGAAAGCGCAGACCGGGCTGCGGGTCCGTATTCCACTGGGCAATATCGCCGGTTATGACGATGAGATCGGGTTTGCTCTCCGTGAGCAGTTGCAGCACCTTTTCTTCCCTTGGCCCGATCGTGTCAATATGCAGGTCGGAAAGCTGGGCAATTTTCACCCCGCCCCAGGCCTGATACAGCTCTTTATCAGGGATCACCACCCGTTCGATCCTGACCCTGCCTGGTTCAATAACATAACCGTAAGCAGCCAGCATCACCAGGGAAACAAAGGCAGCCAAAAAAAAGTATTGTTTAGGCGGCATGCATGTTTTAATAAAAAAAATTCGCTTGGCAGCCATTTTCCTCAGGCGGCAACAGAGCCGGCAATCATCGATAAAAAAGACGATTTCAGCGATGTCGGCCCGGCTTTTTTGTGGCTTTTGGAAAAAAACCTGGCATAGAAATGATCCCACCTGTATGATATTAAGTACTTAGGAGCCGTTACGAAATAACATAGCCATTTTTTTCAACTTCGTTACGGCTCCTTATGCCGTTCTGCGCATTTCTCCGGCCATGTTATTTTTTACAAGGGCTTACAGGTTAAAATGAAACGAGCAGGCGCATTTCGCGCACTGGGCTCAGTTTTCCCCTCTATGAAAAAAGAAACCAGGCTGAGCGCAAGCCTCGAAGATTATCTCGAGGCCATTGCCCTGATCATCAAAGAAAAAAAGGTTGCCAGGGCAAAAGAGATAGCTGCCCGGCTCAAAGTCAGTCGTGCCTCGGTTACCGAGGCATTCAGGGCGCTCGCCAGGAAAAAGCTGATCAACTATGCTCCTTATGAGATTATTACTCTCACGGACAAGGGAAAGGCGGTTGCCGAGGATATCATTCTCCGTCATCATGCGCTGAAAGAATTTTTTATCAAGGTCCTTGATGTCGATGAGAAAGTGGCTGACATCGGCGCCTGCAGAATTGAACATGCCGCGCCCCGGGAGATCATTGACAAGATGATCCACTTTGTGCAGTTTCTCGAACAGTGTCCCAGAGGCGGCACGGATTGGATTGACAGTTTCAGCACCTTCTGCAGCAAAGGCAAAGTCAGCGACGACTGCCAGACCTGCATCACAAAATGTTTGGAAAAATAGCTTCTTGCCAGGATTGGCGACAATCCGGGTCGCGTTTCCTATCCAGTATCATTTGACAACAAACCCTGTTGAGCGCTTAGGAGTGGCGATGGACGGACATTACAAAGCTGGTTGGTACATTCACCCGAATCTTGCTTTAATCAAAATTTACCAGAAAGGCCAGGAGTGGGTCTATCAGTGCTATACGGCCAGCGGCCGGAAATCCCTTTCCAAGGAGCGCCCCCTGGACCAGTGGATCTGGGCTCTCAGCGAGCCCAGTCCAGAGGAATTTTAAATCCGCGCACCGCCGAAGCCGGCCTCTACGCAAGCTTGCCAAGCGCCTCCCGCAGCCGTTTCATGCCCTCTTCAATGGCGTCCATGGAGGTGGCAAAGGAAAAACGGACAAATTCATCCGCCCCGAACGCCGCACCCGGCACCGTGGCCAGGAAGCTTTCCTCCAGCAGATACTCGGACATGTCAACTGAGCCGGTGATCACCTTCCCCTTGAATTTCTTCCCGTAATAGGCCGAAAAATTTGGAAAAACATAAAAGGCCCCGCTGGGATTGACGCAGCTGATGCCCTCTATGGCGGTGAGCTGGCTGACGATGAAGGCGCGGCGGGGCAGAAACGACTGCTTCATCATGCCCGGGAAATCCTGGGGGCCGACAACTGCCGCCAGGGCGGCCTTCTGGGAGATGGAGGCGGGATTTGAGGTTGACTGGCTCTGGATCTTGTTCATGGCCGCGATCACGTGCCTGGGTCCCAGCGAATAGCCGATCCGCCAGCCGGTCATGGCAAAGGACTTGGACACGCCGTTCAGGATAATGGTCTGGTCCTTGATTTTCGGTTCAATATTAAGGATATGGGGAAGCTGCACATCCTCATAGACGATGGTGTCGTAGATATCGTCGGAGATGACCACCCAGCCCCTCTCCAGGGCCATCTGCGCCACCTTGGCCAGGGCCCTGGCGGAGAAGATGGCGCCGGTGGGATTGGAGGGGCTGTTCAAGATGATGCCGCGGGTCCGGTCGGTGACGCATCTGCTTAAGTTTTCCGCGGTCAGATCAAAATTCTCATTCTCATCCAGGGGTACGAACACCGGGGTCGCCCCGGCCAGCAGGACAATGGGGGGATAGGAGACCCAGTAGGGAGTGGGGATCAGCACCTCATCGCCCGGACCGAACAGGGCCTGGGCCATGTTATACAGGCCGTGCTTGCCGCCGCAGCAGACCTGCACCTGGTCAGCCTCGTACTGCCAGCCCCGGTCGGCGGCATAGCGGGCGGCGATCGCTTCCCGCAGTTCGGGAATGCCCGGCACGGCGGTATAGCGGGTAAAGCCTTCATCAATGGCCTTTTTGCCGGCGGCGCACACATGGGCCGGGGTGTCGAAATCAGGCTCTCCCACACTGAAATTCAGGATATCGGCGCCGGCCGCCTTCATGGCCTTGGCCTTGGCATTCACCGCCAGGGTCGGTGACGGCTTAATCAATTTCATACGATCCGCAAGTGCTAGTTGTCCTTCCATATGCCACCTTTTGTTAGTGTATTCTATGCTGCTGACCAGCTTTCATCGTAATAGATCTGTTTGAGAAACAAGCCGCAGGCCGGGGCGGTTGGTCCTGCCAGGGAGCGGTCCCCCTGCCGCAACAGAACGGCGAAATCGGCGACCCGCATGCGCTGTTGCCCCACCTCGATCAATGTGCCGACAATATTGCGCACCATCTTCCGTAAAAAACCATCGCCGCAGATCTCAAAAAGATATTCAGGCTCAGGTCCTGCCAGCGACGTCAGGGACACGGAAAATATCTGCCGCCAGGCGCCCCGGCCGCCGATCTTTGCCTTATCCCTTGAACCGGCGGCCTCGAAGCAGGAAAAATCATGCCTGCCGACAAGATACGGCAGACACCGCCTGGCCGCCTCCAGGTCAAAGCCTCCCGGCAGATGGGCGCAGTACAGCCGCCGGTGGGGAGGGACAATGGCCGCGGTGGTAAAATAATACTGGTAAATCTTGGCCCTGGCGCTGATACGGGAATGAAACGAGGAGTCAGCCTCCTCAACCTGCATGACCTTGATCGAGTCAGCCAGCAGGCTGTTTAAGCCGCTGCGGAAAGAAGAACAGGCAATGGCTGAACGGGTGGCGAAATGGGCGGTCATGGCCAGGGCATGGACCCCGGAATCGGTCCTGCCGGCGCCGTGCAGCACAATCTTTTCACCTGTCATCATGGCAAGTTTTTCTTCCAGCTCGCCCTGAATGGTGCGGGCGTTGCTCTGGCGCTGCCAGCCGGAATAATCAGTCCCGTCAAAGGACAGTATCAGCCTGATGTTGCGCAAATGTACAGATTGTTCACCCATATGGCAAGGGGAAAGCGGATATTACGGGAAAAGAGGAACGGTTGCAAGCCCCAGGGACTCGGCAAAGCCGCAGACCACATTCATGTTCTGCACGGCCTGGCCAGCCGCGCCCTTGACCAGATTGTCAATCACCGAGACCAGCACCACCCGGCCGGTGCGCGTATCCACCTTGCAGCCGATATCGCAATAGTTGCTGCCGCGCACGTACTGGGTTGCCGGGAACTGGCCGGGTCGGCAGATCCTGACGAATTTCTCGTCCTGATAGAATGACATGAGCAGGTCGGACAGTTCCTGCTGATCAACGTCCCTGGTCAGTTTGGCATAGATGGTGCTCAAGATGCCCCGGCTCATCGGCACCAGATGGGGGGTAAAGGAGATGGTCAGCTGCCGGCCGGCCAGTTTGGCCAGTTCCTGTTCGATCTCCGGGGTGTGCCGGTGCTCGCCGACCTTATAGGCCCGGAAGCCGTCGGTCACCTCGCAGAACAGGGTGCCGACCTGGGCGCCCCGGCCGGCGCCGGAGGTGCCGGATTTAGAATCCGCTATAATGGTGTCGGGATCGATCAGGCCGTTTTTCAGCAGCGGCGCGAGCGGCAGAATGACGGAGGTTGGATAACAGCCGGGATTGGCGACAAGTCTGGCGCCGGCGATGTTATGCCGATTGATTTCCGGCAGCCCGTAGACCGCTTCCGCCAGGTACTCCCGGGCGGTATGGGCCTGATACCAGGCCTCATACACCAGCGGATCATCGATGCGGAAATCCGCGCTCAGATCAATCACCTTGCAGCCGGCCTCCAGCAACTCGGGCACAATGGCCATGGCGGTCTGGTGCGGCACGGCAGTGAAAAATATATCAGCCCGCCGGGTCAGCTCAGCCATCGGCGCATCCTCGCAGACGATGTCGGCGATGCCGGTCAGATGGGGATAGACCTGGGACATCTTTTTGCCGGCATAATTGCGTGAGGTGGCCACACTGAGCTCGACCTCGGGATGAAGGCTGAGAATGCGCGCCAGTTCACCGCCCGTATAGCCTGATGCGCCAATAATAGCTGCACGTATCATTGGTTTGTTCCTTCGGTTTGTTGCTTTGCCATGCATGGCAAGCCGTTGAGAGCAAAAACAACGTCAGAAGTCCTGATCTCGTAACGTAATTTCAATATGTTATACTACGCCATAAGATTCCGGGTTGTTACCAGCGAAGTGCCTAAAATGCTCTAAAGTACTTAAAGTGCCTAAAGTTTAAGGTTTTATCTGATCAGAATGTACCGAAATTTTAGGCACTTTATACCCACAAGGGGCACAAGGGCATTTCAAGTACTTTAGGCACTCTGCTCGATCACCGAGTAGGTATCACGACAAAATCTGTCGAGATCAGGTTGTCTGAACGTGAACTTTCTGTCATTGCCAGGACGGCATCAGGAGCCGTAAAGGCGAGGCGGAATCGCACACGTTATCTTCGTACGGCTCCTAAATAAAAACGGGGAAAGACGAACCCGTAGTTTCGTCTTTCCCCGCTTATGGAAGATCCATTTACAAAAAGTAAACAGTCAGATCAACGTTTGGAGAACTGGAAGCTTGCCCTGGCTGCTTTCTTGCCGTATTTCTTCCGCTCTTTCACACGGGCGTCGCGGGTTAACAGGCCTGCCTTTTTCAGGGGCTGGCGATTGACCAGGTCAACATCAAGCAGAGCCTTGGCAATGCCATGCCGCAACGCCTCTGCCTGGGCAGCCTTACCGCCGCCTTTCAGGGTGGCATAGACATCAAATTTATCAGTGTTGTCAGTCAGCACAAACGGCCTGGTGGCGATTTTCTGATCAATCGCCCCGCCGAAATAATCGGTAAAAGCCAGCTTGTTGACATTGATATTCCCACTGCCCGGTTGAATCCAGACCCTGGCAATAGCGTTTTTTCTTTTCCCTGTGGCATAATAACGCAGATCAGACATATCTAAACGACCTCAATTATAATTCAAGATTTTCCGGCTTCTGCGCTTCATGCGGGTGTTCAGAGCCAGCATACACTTTCAGTTTTTTCAACTGAGTACGACCAAGGGTATTTTTGGGCAGCATCCCTTTGACTGCATTGTAGATCAGCTCTTCAGGTCTGCTACTGGCAAGAATTTCCTTTGCCGTCCGCGTCCGCAAACCACCCATGTAACCGGAATGGTTGTGATAAACTTTCTCCTCAAGCTTTCTGCCGGTTAAACGAACCTTATCGGCATTGACCACGATGACAAAATCACCGGTATCCTGAAATGTTGAAAAGTTAGGTTTATGTTTGCCGCGGAGCCTGCGGGCGATCTCAGAAGCAAGGCGGCCAAGTATCTGGCCCTGCGCATCAACCACTAGCCATTTCCGTTCAACTTCTTTGACCGGTGTTAAAATCGTCTTCATTACAATAACCTCAATTCACGAACAATATGACACCTGAAGTTCACAGTATACTCTATTTAATGATGTTCAGGTGATTTATTGACAAAAAAAGGTTCGAACCCGGTTCGAACCTTTGTATAAGCATGGAGCGGGAAACGAGATTTGAACTCGCGACTTCAACCTTGGCAAGGTTGCACTCTACCACTGAGTTATTCCCGCTTATATTTCTGTCTCAAAAACGAGGTGAATATAACCGGGGCCGTAAAGAGTTGTCAACAAAAAATTACCTTTTTTTCTTTACTATCAAGCGCAAAGACAATTCGGCCAAATCAGAGAAATATCTTGCCACTCAATCAGTTAACTTGTTATAGATATACTATATTTAGGGGCCGTTACGAAATAACCTGTCTCTTCAAGACCTATTTCGTTACGGCTCCTATGCCGTTTTGGCCATGCAGATGGCCATGTTATTTATTTACAACGGCTTATCAAGTTATGCACGATAATAGAGCAGTAAGAACTGCAGAGCAGACAATCGACTTCCAAGAGATCCGACACATGACCATTCACCGTGAAAGCACCATTCAACGCAAAACCAATGAAACCGATATCAGATTAAGTCTCACGATTGACGGGGCAGGCAAGGCCGCCCTGCACACCGGCGTTCCTTTTCTCGACCATATGCTGACCCTGTTCACCGTGCACGGTTTCTTTGACCTGACCATTGAGGCGGCAGGCGATCTGGATATCGATGCGCACCACACCGTTGAGGATGTGGGCATCTGCCTTGGCCAGGCATTCAGTTCAGCCCTGGGCGATTTTTCCGCCATCAACCGTTATGGTCATTGCACCCTGCCCATGGATGAAGCCCTGGCCCGGGTCACCGTGGATTTCTCCAAGCGCCCCTATCTGCATTATGCAGTAGCACCATGCGACCAGAAGGTAGGCGCCTTTGATACGGCACTGGTGCAGGAATTTCTGCGCGCCCTTTCCCTGCATGGCGGCATGACCCTGCATGTTGAGGTGCCTTACGGCCACAACACCCACCATATCCTCGAGGCGATCTTTAAAGCACTTGGCAGAACCCTTGACCAGGCAAGCGCCAGACATCCGCGCACCCAGGGGCCGCTTTCCTCGAAAGGGTCTCTGTAATAAATCAATTTTCCCGAACCATCGGAGGCTTCCCATTGAAACGTTTTGCCATTTATTCATTCCCCCTGGCCATTTTCTTTGCCGCTTTCTTCCTGCTCTCCTGCTCAGCAAAAAAGCAGCAGCCTGTTGAGGAGACCAAGGCCCCGGTGGCCATCGCCTCCCTTGTCGTGCTGCCCGCAGAGACGGAAAGACAGGACAAAGCCGACTATGCGACCACCCGCCAGCTCGAGGAAGGGGCGGCCACCATCAACGTCATTTTACAGGAAATGCTGGCGGATAAAAAAAATATCCTGTTGCTGACCGCAAACCAGAAAGAGTCACTGCTTGCCGACTTCAGCGGCAATCCCCAGGCCACCGCCCGTTACATCGGCCAGCAGCTGGGCGTTGACGCCGTGATGCTAACCGTGGTCAGCCGCTACAGCGAACGTGACGGCGGCGACTACTCGGTCAACCAGCCGGCCTCCGTCTTCTTCAAATACCAGCTGATCCATGTGCCTACCGGCACCACCCTCTGCCTGGGAGTTTTTGACGAAACCCAGCAGACCCTGCTCTCCAATCTTTTCTCCTTTTCCAAGGCGTCCAGCCGGGGTTTCAAATGGGTGAAGGCTGAGCAGCTCGCCAGGGAAGGCCTGCAGGAGAAATTGAGTGATTGTCAGTATCTGGCCCAATAGAATCGCCAGACGCCCTTCCTGAACCGGCACGATGCACATCCCCAAGGCCACCAACCGCCTCATCGGCCAGGCGATGCACACCTACAACATGCTTGCCGACGGCGACTCCGTACTGGTCGCCGTCTCCGGCGGCATCGACAGTCTGACCCTGGCCGCCCTGCTGCAGCAGTGGCAGAAAAAAGCGCCGATCCGTTACCGGCTTGCCGTCGTTCATCTGGATATGGGATTTGATGCCGGACAGACGGCAGCACTGGTACGGCGACAGCTGGCCGCCATCGGCATGGCAGTCGAGGTGGAACACACCTCCTTCGCAGCGGCTGCCGTGGCGGCGAAAAATGGCGAAAGCAGCTGTTTCCAGTGCGCCCGCAACAGAAGAACAAAACTCTTTTCCCTGGCCAGAGAAAAAAACTGTAACAAACTGGCGTTAGGACATCACAAGGAAGATATCATTGAGACATTTTTCCTCAATCTGCTCTACAGCGGCAACCTGAGCACCATGGTCCCGGCGCAGCCCCTGTTTAACGGCGCCTTGACGGTCATCCGCCCCCTTGCCTATGTCGACAAACAGCAGATCCGCACCATGGCAGCATCAATCCATCTGGAGGCAGCTGAAAATCCCTGCCCTCTTGCAGGCACATCCAAGCGGGAAAAAGTCAGACAGTTACTGAACGATCTCTGTGAAGGGAACCCACAAATGAAGGGAAACATCTTTTCCGCCCTGTCCAATGTCAGGAGTGAATACCTCCTGCGTCAGTCTGTTTCATCCTGACATTGTGCCGGGCGCGCAGCCCGACATGACGGATACATCTCAGGCGGCAATCCTGTGCAGATGGTCTTTCAGGAAGGTGGCGGCATCACCCACCGCCTGCAGGTCGTTAAAGTAGAGCCCGCCGAATTCATTGGTGCAGTGGGGGCAGCCCCGCAGCCACAGGATATGATGCCGATAGCTGTTCCTGGCCAGTTTCCGGTACACCCACTGACTGCTGCAGCACTCGAAACAGTAGAGCAGCGTCCAATCATTGCCGAGCAGGGCGGTGGCACAGTCATAGCAGACCGGCACCACCATCTCCCGCACGGCCACATCGGTTATTTCATTTTCCGCATAGCCGAAAGGCATGATGATATAGTCGCTGGCCGGGAAGCTTTCCTTCCGCGTATTCGGCCCGTGGTTCAACTCGCAATATTCATGGCTCAGGTCAGCCATCAGCTGAAGTTTATCGATCTCGTTCATGGTCCCTCCTTGAACCGTTCAACCGGTCATTCTTGCGGTTATCGAGAAAAGTTATCACTGTAGTTCTATTCGGAAAATCAACGTAAATTGATTACATAAATTTTTTAAAATAGCAAAAAAACAACGTCGTCCATTTCAGGGCCTGATCAGCAGGCTATTTTTTCAGCATCTGGAACCTGCTGATTTTCCTTGACTGATCACCTCCTCTTAAGGCACCTTTATAAGCTGTTCCGCCCGGCACCCTATTTTGCCCAGGGCCACATACCTAAACTTTTTTAATATCAGCTACAGCAACCCGCGTGCCACAATGTGCCAATATTTATTCCTGAAAAATTATCTAATAATAATGAATCATTAGATAATATTGTTGAAATGAGTGAATGATCATTTTTTAAATAACCGGAATTTTCACCAGATAAATCGGAATTTTTCCCAACAAAATCCTAATATTCCGGAAAGAGTCCTGCCTGGCAGGACAAAACTAAAAATTATTTAACCACCCAGGAAATCACCCCGGCATGGAAGCTCTGAAGCACATACTGTTTGAAGAACAGACACTGCACAGCAGACATGCCGAATTTCCGGCCAGATTTATCGCCGCCTGCAATCTGCGCCAACTTGCCCGCGCCAATCCCCGCAGCATGGGCCTGGCCAGCATCAGCAACCTGGAAAAGCTGATGCATGACCCGCATGTTCTCCGCCATCGACAGGCCTTTTTTCTCTTCCGTGAAGCGGCGCAGACCATGACAACGATTGCCATGGACAACTGCCCGATTGTAAGCGAGCATACCCTGGCCACCCTGCGGAGACTCTTGCGTTCCACCACGGGCCATGCTCACCGGGCGGCCACGGAGGCGGTGGGCTCGCTGCCGGTTACCCTCAGCCGGAACCATCAACCCGGCGCTGACAAACAGACCGCCTTCCCCGCTGTTTCCTTCCGGCAGCTCGCGGCACAATGCGGAGAGCTAACCCTTGCCAGGGCGCTTTTCCACGGCAGGAGCCTCACCCTGCCATGCCATGCCGGCAAAAGGATACTGGTCATTAAACTTGCCCGCCGGGACGAGGCGCCTGACAACTTAGCTGCCGAGACCTGGTGGATGAAAACCCTGAGGAATCGTTTCTCTTCCCTGCCGGTCCGCTTCAACATCCCGGAACCGCTGGAGATAGATGGTGTTACCCTTTTTAGGCTGCACGACCTGCCGCTTGCCCCGCCCGCTGACCAGTGTTGCCACCCCGAGACCATCGCCATCGCCTATACGGCCCACCAGCAGTATTTCGCCTATGCCAATGAGCCGGTTCACTACCAGCAATCTGCCGAACTCCGGGAGGTCATGGTCCGCAACAGCTGGCTGTTTGGTCATCTTGCCGGCCAGGGGATTATTCACACTGCACCGATCCCGCTTTTTCACAACCGGGTGCAGAGCGAGAGACGAGAAGACAACGGTCTTTACGACTGGCCGCTGGCCGGCCGGCTGGACCAGTGGCTTGCCTCCTGCCGTCATCCGAATTTCGGCCTTTCCGGTCTCCGGGATTTTGAACATTTTCAGGCCTCGGCCATATCAGGTGAAAAGCTCTACTGGCATCTCGGGGCGCACATTCTCAGCCTGCTGCTCGTCGCGGCCAGCTATTTCCGCAACCGCGATAAAGCGTTGCGGGGACTGACTGCCGCGGGCCAGCCGGTTGACGCCCGTTTTCTTTTTGAGGAAACCCATCTTCTGGAACTGATCAGCGATACCCTGGCCAGCTATTACCAGGGTTTTGTCGGCTGTGATCTGCCGGCCGGGATGCCCTTTGACCTGGGAAAACTGGTGTCCCGCATGATTGAGGAAATGGGGGTTGACCGGCATATGACGGAGATGCTGCGCCTGGTCGACCAGCGCCGGATGAGCGAGCGGGAGTTCAGACGGTTTCTGAGCGGGAAAGGCTTTTCAGCCACCCAGGCGGCCGCCATCCCCAAAGGCGAACAGGATATTGCCCTGCCCACCGGCCCGCATCTCGGCGGCTTCAACGAGAGCATTTCCATCCCGGAACTCATCGCTGCCACCGCTTCCATGGCGGCAACCTGCGTGCTCGGCAGATATGTCAGAGAAAATGCATCACCTAAGCCAATTCATTAAGCCATGCTGACCACCCTGGACTGTCTGCCCTGCTTTCTGAAGCAGGCCATCCATACCGCGCGACTCTGCACCTCATCACCTGCCGGCCAGCAGGAGATCGCCAGTGAAGTCATTCGAGATTTTCTGCCGTTCATTGACTTCAACCTCAGTCCGCCTGAAAATGCCGTTCATCTCTACGCGCTGATTGCCGACATTTCCGGGCAGCCGGACCCCTTTGCCGAGCTCAAAAGGGAAAGCAACCGCTTTGCCGCAGCCATGGCTCCCCTGATCAGACAAAAGGTGCTGGCGGCGGACAAGCCGCTGCTGGCCGCCCTGCGCTTTGCCATCGCCGGCAACATCATTGATTACGGCTCCCTGCACCAGTTTGACATGCATCAGACCATACACGACGCCCTGTCCCCAGCAATGGCCATCAATGATTTTGCCGAACTGGAAAACGACCTGCGCCAGGCAGAGCGCATACTCTACCTGGGCGACAACTGCGGCGAACTGGTCTTTGACAAAATCGCCATTGAAACAATGAAGCGGGACCTCACCTTTGTGGTCAAGGAACAGGCCATCATCAATGACGCCCTGCCCGAAGATGCCCGGGAATGCGGCCTGCCGGAGGTCTGCCGGGTGACCACCAATGGCACCGGCTGCCCCGGCACCCCCCTGCCCCACTGCTCGACGCAGTTCCGGCAGCTGTTTGCTGAGGCCGATCTGATCATCAGCAAGGGACAGGGCAACTTTGAAACCCTCTCCGAAGTTCACGCTCCCCTCTATTTTCTGCTGACCGTGAAATGTCCGGTGGTTAATGATCACCTGGTGCAGCTGACCGGCTCACCGGCCGGCTGGCCCACGCAGTTACCCTTTCCCGTGCTGCTGAAATCCCCGCGCTTTACCAAAACTAGAAAATGACAGCCGCGCCAGAGGCTGCCGGCCTGGGCCAGCTCAGCCGCACTGCCACGGCATTCACCATTTATTCCATAGCCAGTCATCAGCTTTTCCCCCAAGCCTGACCACCCAGGCCTGACCCTGACAGCATTCTCAACAAAAAAAATAATAACTTATCCTAGCAACCTGCCCTGATCCCCTGACAACGCTGCTATTTTTTATATTCACTTTCCCGAAAATCTATGAATATAATGAAATGGTTGGGAATGAGCTGCAACCGCAAATCAGCAACACGGTCATGGTCGAAAGCAGCGAGGCAACCCCTTGTTGCCGCGACAGGGCGCCTGCAGGCATGCTCCAAAAAAAAGTTTCTTCATGCTCGGGCTGCCGGCAACCAAAATGCTGTACCTATCAAGGAGGAATGTATGTCCATAGCGAAAAAACTTGGTCTGGCAGGTGGCATCTCCATCCTGGCGCTGCTGATTCTTTTCAGCGTCATGTTTTTTGCAAACCGCACGGTCAACACATCCATGGCAGTCAGCCAGTTGCGCAATCATCAACTGAACACGGTCAACGAGATGGAAAAGAGCACCACCCTACTGCTGCTGGCCGCCATGGATTCCATCATTGACAAGGATCATGGTTCCATTGACAAGGAACGTATGGACAATATCATCCGCGCAGCCTCCTTTCTGAAAACCAATCTGCCGAATCTTACCGAGGCTGCCGACAATGCCGAGGAAAAACAGCTGGCGGCGGCCATGGTCGGCAACGTGGAGCAGCTGGTCAACGCCATTCAGAAGGACCTCAAGGAACTCATCGAGTCCTCCGGCAGTGACATGGCCCGCATCGAGAAAGACTTTGACCACATCGACGACACCCTGGATGAATACGGAGATGCGGTGGGCGGCAATCTGGTCAAACTTGACGAGTCCCTCCATGCCAGGCTTGAAGGTGCTGCGGGCCAGGACCACGAGAAACTCACCGAGACGATCCTGCTGGTCACCGACATGCGCCTGGCCCAGCTTGAGGTGATGCTGGCTGCCATGGATTCCATCATTGACAAGCATGAAGGCAAAATCCAGGATGACCGGCTTGCCGCAATCGACAACAATTTGAAATTCCTTTACCTGAATTTTGACAGACTCGCCTCCTCCCCGGCCAGCTCTGGCGAGCGGCAGATGATCGCCGAAATCGGCAAAGGCCTGCCGCTGCTGGAAAAAGGCATCAAGGTGGAGCTGAAAGACCTCATTGAAAACAGCGCGGTGCAGCTGAAGAAGATGGAAGCCGCCTTTGACAGGATGGACGACACCCTGGATGAATACGGCAGCCAGGTAACCGAAGGTCTGCATAAATTTGCCGTTTCGGTGGAGGCGGAACGGGCTGAAGCGGAAAAACATATGGCCAGCGTGGTCTCAGCGGCCAACATCATCGCCCTGGCCACCTTCCTGCTGTCCGCGGTGATGCTGGGACTTTTCCTCTACAGGCTCTCCCGCTCCATCATCGATCCCCTCAACCTGGGGGTAAAATTCGCCGAATCGGTGGCGGCCGGCGATCTCACCGCCCAGATGACCCTGGAAAGCAAGGACGAAATCGGCGCCCTGGCCAATGCCCTGCGCAAAATGGTGACCAGGCTGGAGGATACGGTGGTGACCATCCGGGAAATCGCGGCCCAGGTGACCACCGGCAGCAACGAACTGGGCGCCACCTCGCAGACCGTCTCCCAGGGGGCCAGCGAACAGGCGGCCACCGTGGAAGAGATCTCCTCCTCCATGGAGGAAATGACCAGCACGGTGGACCAGACCGCCGACAGCGCCCGCCAGACCGCGGCCATTGCCAACCGGGCGGCCCAGGATGCGGAGAAAGGCGGCCAGGCCGTGGCAGACACGGAAAAGGCCATGCGGACCATTGCCGAAAAAATCGAGATCATTGAGGAAATTTCCCGGCAGACCAACCTGCTGGCCTTAAACGCCGCCATCGAGGCGGCCCGGGCCGGCGAGCACGGCAAGGGATTTGCCGTGGTGGCTTCTGAAGTCCGCAAGCTGGCCGAGCGCAGCCAGACCGCGGCCATGGAGATCAAGGGCGTGGCCGCCAGCAGTGTGGAAATCGCCGCCAATGCGGGCAAATTGATTCTGGAGATGGTGCCGCAGATCAAAAAAACCGCGGACCTGGTGGAGGAAATCGATGCGGCCAGTGCGGAACAGGCCAAGGGCGTGCAGGAGAACTGCATGGCGGTGGAACAGCTTAATCAGGTCATCCAGCAGAACAGTTCGGCGGCCGAGGAGCTTTCCGCCTCTGCCGAAGAACTCAATGCCCAGTCCAATGAACTGATGCGGGCCATCTCCTTTTTCAAGATCAACCAGGAATACGCCTCGCCCGTGCGGCACAGCCCCATCTCCCGACCAGCGCAGAAAAAACCGCAGCTCCCGCCAGCCCAGCCTCCCAAGAAAACAGATGCCGCTGAAGCCCCGAAAGGGGATGGGGTGAAACTGAAACTGAGCGATTCCGACGACGAGTTCGAGAGATATTAAGGGGTTTGCCATGGATATGCACAATGAGACGGTAAGCAGTCAGTATCTTTCCTTTACCCTGCGGGATGAGGACTTTGCCGTGGAAATCTTCAAGGTGCGGGAGGTGCTCGATGTTGCCACCCTGACCCGCATCCCGCGCATGCCCGCCTATCTCTGCGGCGTCATCAACCTGCGGGGCAACGTGGTGCCGGTGGTGGATCTCGGCCTCAAACTCGGCATGGAACCTGTGCAGAAAACCATCAACACCTGCATCATGATCATGGAGATCGAGGTTGAGGCCGAAACCGCGCCGGTGCTCATGGGCGTGCTGACCGATGCGGTGCAGGCGGTGCTTGAACTTGATCCGGCCAATATCGAGGCCGTTCCCCGCATGGGCACCAACCTCAACACCGATTTCATCAAGGGTATGGGACGCCATGAGGATAAATTTCTCATTCTGCTCGATATTGACAAGGTATTGGCCAGCGAAGGAGAGGCAACCCTGCGGGATGCGGAAGCAGGCGCCCTGGCGGCCCAGCCGCAGGAGTCCGAGGAACAACCCGCTGCACAGGAGCTGTGATGGCTGACAATGATTTTGTTGCGGTTTTTCAGGAAGAGGCCAGGGAGCTTCTTGAAGAGCTCGAAGGCTCCCTGCTCGAACTGGAAAACTCTCCGGAAGACATCAAACTGGTTGGCAGGGTTTTCCGCAGCATGCATACCATCAAGGGTTCGGCCGCCATGTTCGGCCTTGACCGCATTGCCGATTTCACCCATCATGTGGAGACGGCCCTGGACCGGGTGCGGGACGGCGCTGTCCCGGTGTGCCGGGAGCTGATCAACCTGATTCTGCAGTCCCGGGACTTTATCACCGCCCTGCTTGATGCGGCCTCGGGGGGCGATGAACCGGACCCCCTGCGGGGAGAGGCCATCATTCACGAACTGGCTGCCGTGTCCAGCGGCCGGACCACCCCGGCAGCCGCGCCTGCTACGGAGACCGCCCGACTGCAGGAGTCGGTCAGCGCCCCTGCGGCAGCACCTGCACCGGACCCCGCTGCAAACCGCCATTATCTCATTGATTTTCAGCCGCAGGCCGCCTTTTTCGAGGGAGGCGGAGACCCCCGGCAGCTCCTGGAGGATCTGCAGGCCATGGGCCAGAGCACCGTGCTCATCCGGGGCGCCGCAGACCCCGCCGGCCTGCCCGGGCCGGCCTGGAAAATTCTGCTCAGCACCGTGCATGACCACAACGCGGTCCGCGATGTCTTCATCTTCGCCGAGTCAAGCTCCACTCTCACCATAACCCCGCTGGCCACGGATAAAGATCACCGGCAGCTGGCCGCTGAGCTGGCCCCTGGGGCAGACCTGCCTCCATCTCCGGCCCAGCCGTCCCGACCGGCGCCGCAGGCGGCGGCCTCCCCTGCGCCTGCTGTGGAAACACCAACCCCCGCGGTCAGGAAAAACTCCCCGGAACCCCAGGTGCTGAAGGGGGTGGAAAGCATCCGGGTAGCGGCGGACAAGCTTGACACCCTGATCAATCTGGTGGGAGAGTTGGTGGTCACCCAGGCCAGGCTGACCGATGTTGCCTCCGCCCTGCATCAGGCCTCTCTGCTGGAGCCGGTGGAACAGATCGAGCATCTCACCGCCGAGCTGCGTGATCTGGTGCTCAATATCCGCATGCTGCCCATCGGCAGCACCTTTACCCGCTTCAAACGTCTGGTCCGGGATCTTTCCGCCGAACTGGGCAAAGAGGTGGAGATGAAAACCGTGGGCGAGGAGACGGAACTGGACAAGACCGTCATCGAGCAGCTCAATGATCCGCTCATCCATCTGATCAGAAACTCCATCGACCACGGCATTGAATCCCCCGAGGAGCGCCTGGCAACAGGCAAGCCCCGCTCCGGCACCCTGTTTTTGTCCGCCGTGCATAACGGCGCCAATGTGGTGATCACCGTCCTTGATGACGGCAAGGGTCTCGACGCTGACAGTATCCGCAGAAAGGCCCTGCAGAAAGGCATCATCAGCGACGATGCGGTGCTGAGCGAACAGGAAATCTTTTCACTGATCTTTGCCGCCGGCGTCTCCACCGCCAGACGGATCAGCAGCGTCTCCGGCCGCGGGGTGGGCATGGATGTGGTGAAGAATGCCATTGAGAAGCTGCGGGGCTCGGTCCAGGTCAACAGCGAAAAAAACCGGGGAACCACGGTGACCATCACCTTGCCCCTGACCATGGCGATTATTGACGGCCTGCTGGTGCGCGCCGGCGACACCCATTTCGTGCTGCCCCTGGCCGAGGTGGAGGAATGCGTGGAACTGACTGCCGCAGAGATTGCCCGCTACCACGGACGCCGGGTGTTTGCCGTGCGCGGCCATCTTATTCCCTATGTCAGACTGCGGGATTTCTTTGTCATGCCCGGCAGCCGGCCTGACAGGGAACAGATGGTGATCGTCAGCCTGCGGGAGGAGCAGCTCGGCCTGGTGCTTGATGAAGTGGTGGGCGGCCACCAGACGGTGATTAAATCGCTGGGCTGGACCTACCGCAACGCGGAAGGTCTTTCCGGCTCCACCATCCTCGGCAACGGCGAGGTGGCCCTGATCATTGACACCCAGGCCCTGGCCCGTGCGGCCCGGATCGAGGAGTCTGCGGATGTCCGCCGGCAATAGCACGGAAGTCTGCGGTGCAGCAACCGACACAGACGATTTTACCCTGCTGCTCACCGACAGGGAGTTCGGCAGATTAAGCAGTCTGATCTACGACAAATGGGGCATCAAGCTGCCGCCGGCGAAAAAAACCATGGTCAGCTCCCGGCTGCGCAAGCGACTCAAGGCGCTCGGGCACCCCTCGTTTAAATCCTACATTGACTATGTCCTGAGCCCGGCGGGACGCCAGAATGAGTGGAGCCATCTCATTGACGCGGTCAGCACCAACAAAACCGATTTCTTCCGGGAAAAGATCCATTTCGATGTTCTGTGCCGCAGCCTGCTGCCGGGCATGGCTGCCGAGCTGCGGCAGGGCGCCGGCAGAATATTCCGGGCGTGGAGCGCCGGCTGCTCCAGCGGGGAAGAGCCCTATACCCTGGCCATGGTGCTGTCAGAATATCAGCAACAGCATCCCTGGTTCAGTTTTGCCATTACAGCGACCGACATCAATAATCAGGTGCTTGAGCAGGCGATTCACGGTATTTATGACGATGAAATCCTGAACCCGGTGCCGAAATCCCTGCTCTTCAAATACTTCATGAAAGGCAAGGGCCGGCAGGCCGGCTGTCATCGGGTGGTGCCGGAACTGCGCCAGCGCATCTGTTTTCAACGGGTCAATCTCATGGACAGGAATTTCGGTTTCAAATCCGCATTTGACACCATTTTCTGCAGGAACGTCATCATCTATTTCGACCAGCAGACCCAGCGGCAGCTGTTTCACAAGTTTTACAGGAATCTGAGCCACCGGGGATTTCTCTTTCTCGGCCATTCGGAGAACCTGCACGGCATGGAAGATAAATTTGTCAAAGTTGATTCATCTATATATCAATGCAAAAAATAAAGGATTTAATGGCGCAGCTGCCCCTTTACTGGCTGCACCCGGGGGAACTTTTTGTCTCCAGGCAGGCGACGCTGGTCACCACCATTCTCGGCTCCTGCGTGACGGTATGTCTCTTCCATCCGCTGCACCGGGCAGGGGCCATGTGCCATTGTCTGCTGCCGGTGGGTGACCTGGACCGCGACAAGCAGAGTTATCGTTATGTGGACAGCACCCTGCCGAAAATGATAAAAGCGCTCAAGGAAACCGGCCTTCCCCTGCAGGGCATGCAGGCCAAACTCTTCGGCGGAGCCATCATCACGGCAAAAAGCGCGCCGGTCTCCGAGACAAGCGTAAGGATCGGTCCGGCCAACGTGGAAATGGCACGCAATGTGCTGAAAAATCTGGGAATACCCCTGGTTGCCGAATGTGTGGGAGGTCACAAGGGCTACAAGCTCTTCTTCAACTCCGGCACCGGCGAGGTGTTTCTGAGCAGATTGTGAGCGCGTAATCCGCCTGCCAAGCTGCCAGGCCGCCTGCACTGAGGGAATGAAGGGAGATATGCCCCGGAAAATCAAGGTTCTCATTATTGATGATTCAGCGGTGGTCCGCCAGGCCTTAAGCGAGGTGCTGCGTTCCGACCCCATGCTCGAAATCATGGAGCCGGCCGGTGACCCCTTTGTCGCGGCCGAGAGGATTGAAAAGGAAAAACCCGATGTCATCACCCTGGATGTGGAGATGCCGCGCATGGACGGCCTGACCTTTCTGCGCAAACTCATGAGCCAGCACCCCATTCCGGTGGTCATGTGCTCCAGCCTGACGGAAAAGGGAGAGGAGACCACCATCCGGGCCCTGGAGTACGGCGCGGTCAGCATCATTACCAAACCGAAACTCGGGGCCAGACAGTTTATCGAGGAGTCAAAAATCCTTATCTGCGACAGCGTCAAGGCCGCCGCCAAGGTGAAAGTCCGGAAAATCACCGACGCGAGGGCACGGTACCAGCCGGCCAAAAAACTCTCCGCTGACGCGGTTATCGCGCCTGCCGGAAAGACGTCCATGGCCAGGACCACCGAGAAAGTGGTGGCAATCGGCGCCTCAACCGGCGGCACCGAGGCCTTGAAAGAAGTGCTGACCAGACTTCCCGTGGACATTCCGGGGATTGTGGTGGTCCAGCACATGCCCGAGGGTTTTACCAGGGCATTCGCCAGGCGGATTGACGAACTGTGCCAGGTGCGGGTCAAGGAGGCGGAAAACGGGGACGCGGTGCTGCGCGGCCAGGTGCTGATTGCCCCGGGCAACAGACATACCCTGTTGCAGCGCAGCGGCGCCCGCTATTATGTAGAGGTGAAGGACGGACCGCTGGTCTGCCGCCACCGCCCCTCGGTTGACGTCCTTTTCCGCTCCACCGCCCGGTATGCGGGCAGCAATGGCATCGGCATCATCATGACCGGCATGGGAGACGACGGAGCCAGGGGGCTGCTGGAAATGAAGCAGGCCGGGGCAAAAACCTTTGCGCAGGATGAAGAGAGCTGTGTGGTCTTCGGCATGCCTCAGGTGGCCATCAGGATGGGGGCGGTGGACGAAATCGTTCCCCTTGCCGAACTGGCGGCCAGAATCGTTGCACAGCGAAATTAAGAAAATAGTGAGGGCACTATGGATTTACTGGTGAATTTTTCACAGAAAGACATGATCGAACAGATTACCATCCTGGACGAGATCCAGGCAAACGGGCAGCATGCAGCCGTCCCTGCCCTGTTTGACATCTACGCCCTCCCCCTGCCGGATGTGGCGGTGGACGAGATGGTCTATCATGCCCTGATCAGCCTGCTCAAGGGCCAGGATGCCCTGAT
The DNA here is from genome assembly GCA_003605035.1 of Desulfurivibrio sp. Classification (GTDB taxonomy): domain Bacteria; phylum Desulfobacterota; class Desulfobulbia; order Desulfobulbales; family SURF-16; genus SURF-16. The sequence goes on along the minus strand of QZKJ01000038.1, from coordinate 17,942 downwards.
CCTGACCGGGCTCGGCCACAGCTCGCCCCGGGTCAGGCTGCTGTGCATCAAGGCGGCGGGCGAAAACCGCCTCAGCGCGGCCCTGCCGCGGCTGGCGGAGTTCCTGCAGAGCGGCAGCCGGGAACCCGAACTGCTCACCGAGACCGTGCGGGCCCTGGCCAGGATGGATGAACCGGAGATTCTCGACATCCTGCTGCCCTATATCAGCCATCAGGATGCCGCCATTGCCGGGCTGGCCATGGACAAGGCGGCCCGCAGCGGAGGGGAGCGGGGCCGGAACGCCCTGTGCCGCTATATCTCGTCAGTCAGTTCAGATATGGGGACGGAGGAGACCCTGGGGGTCGGGCTGGCCTTTGCCAGGCTTGGCAGCTTCACTGACGATAAGACCGTTGATTTTCTCATTTCCCATATCCATAACCGCAATCCGACCATCCGCAAGATCGTCCATGAACAGCTGATCAAGGCAGGTGAAATCGCCCTGCCGCGGCTGGCCGGGACCCTGGCCGCCGGCAACAGGGACGAAAAGATCATGGCAGCCAACATCATCGGCCTCATCAAACACAAAAACGGGGCCAACATCATCACCGATCTGCTCGACTCCCGGCAGCCCCTCGATGCCAACCTGCGATTCGCCGCCTATGAGGCCCTGGGCCGCATTCCCTCCATGCGCAGCATTGTCGGCCTGACGGACGGCCTGGCGGAAAGCGACGAGATGATCCTCATCGCCGTGGTCACCGGGCTGAACGAGATATACAATCCAGGGGTGGCCAGGGCCCTCAACGAGGCGCTGCGGAAAGACGCCGGGCAGCGGGCGGCGATTCTCTCCGCCCTGGTTGCCGCCAGGGCCGGCAGACTGTTCACCGCCGTTTTTCAGGACGGCGCCTGCCTGGAGGAACTGCTGGACATCCTGGCAGCCAGTCACAATCAGGAGTCCATCAGCTTCTTCAAAGGCTTGCTGGCCGCCATGGCCGATGACAGGGCGGTCGGACTGCTGAAAAAGCTGGAGACCGGCGCCCAGGTCTCGGGCGGCAGATCCATCCTGGCTGCCGACGATTCCAAGGCCATGCTCTTTTTCTATACCTCGTCCCTGGCCGGCATGGATGTCCGACTGACCACCGCGGAGGACGGGCAGCAGGCCTTTAATCTGCTCAAATCAGGCGAGCGGGTCGATCTGCTGATCACGGACCTCAACATGCCGAACATGGACGGGGTTGAACTGGTGAAGGAGATCCGCAACTCCCTGAAGCTCGATATCCCCATTCTCATGGCCAGCACCGAGTCGGAGAAATCACAGACCGAGCTGGCCCGCCAGGCCGGGGTATCCGATTTCATCACCAAACCCTTTACCCGGGAGCAGTTCATCAGCAAGGTTACCGCCCTCTTCCGCTGATGGACTAAAAAAGATGACTGTCCCCGACCTCTGCCCCTGCTGCTCCGGCAAGTCTTTTGTCGCCTGCTGCCAGCCTCTGCTTGCCGGCCGTCACGCTGCCGCCTCGGCACTTGCGCTCATGCGCTCACGCTATACCGCCTACGTGCTCCGTGACGCGGCCTATATCCTCCGGACCTGGCACCCGTCAACCAGGCCGGCGCACCTTGATCCGCACACCATGGTGGCCTGGAACGGCCTGGAGGTCATCGGGGCGGCGGAAGAGGGAACAGGCAGGGCCACGGTCGAGTTCAAGGCCAGGGCGAACGCCGCGGGCAGGATGCTGCTGCTGCACGAGAAAAGCCGTTTTGCGCTGGAAAACGGCCAGTGGCTCTATGTTGACGGAGAGGTCAACGAAGCCGTGGACCAGGCCGTGGACAAACCCGGCAGAAATTCACCGTGCCCCTGCGGCAGCGGCCGGAAATTCAAGAAATGCTGCGGTCCGTAATCGCCCTAGCCGCAACACCAGGCGGCCACCCTAACCCCGAACGCCCATGATCCTTTTCCTTGCTGTTGCCATTGCCATCTACACCGCCATGCATGGCACGGTCTGGTGGGGCATCCATCCCCTGCTGGCCGGTCATCGTCAGGCCGGCCTGGCCCTTTTGCTGTGGATGCTGGTGATGATTATCGCCCCCGTTGCGGTGCGGCTGCTGGAGGCCGGCGGCAGTCCCCAGGCCGCCCGGCTGCTGGCACTTACCGGATACCTATGGATGGGACTGGTTTTTATCGCCTTCTGCCTCTTTGCCGTCATCGGCCTGGTCGAACTGCTGTCGTACCTTTTATCTTTGCTCATTCCCGCCCTGCCCCGCCTGCCGCTGCATGGACCGCGCATTGCCGCGGCCGTGCTCCTCACCACCCTGGCCCTCGGTATTCATGGCTCTGTTGCCGCCAAAAATATCCGGGTGGAAAAGGTGTCCATCGCCACCGACAAACTGCCCGCCGGCAGGGAGATGCTGCGGGTCGTGCAGGTCTCGGACATCCATCTCGGCCTGCTCAATCGCGGCCCGTTTCTTGCTCCGATCATCGCCCGGCTCAAGGAACTTGAGCCCGATCTACTGGTTGCCACCGGTGACGTGGTTGATGCCCAGCTCAACTGCCTGGATGAGCTATGCGCCATGTGGCAGGAAATTGCCCCGCCCCTGGGGAAATTCGCCATCACCGGCAACCACGAGGTCTACGCCGGACTCGACCAGAGCCTCGATTTTCTCCGGCGCAGCGGGTTTGTCATGCTGCGCAACAGCGGCCTGACCGTGGGCGGGGTGGTGCAACTGGTCGGCATGGACGATGAACAGCTCCGGAATCACGCGGTGCAGGAAACCGCCCTGCTGCGGGCCCAGCCAGCGGGGCTCTTCACCATCTTCCTCAAGCATCGCCCCACGGTCAGCGCAGACAGTTCCGCCCTTTTTGACCTGCAGCTCTCCGGCCATACCCACCGGGGCCAGATCTTCCCTTTCAATTTTCTGACCGGCCTCCACTATCCCCTGCAGGACGGGCTCTATCACCTGGCCTCCGGCTCCCTGCTTTACACCAGCAGGGGCACCGGCACCTGGGGCCCGCCCATGCGGGTCCTGTCCCCGCCGGAAATCACCGTCTTTGAGATCAGGCGCGGCCACCCCGGCAGCTGAAACCACATGCCGGGACAAACTCCCAAACCATCTCGCAGGCTTACCGCTGACGATGACAAAAGCCTGTGGCAGGAAAGAGTTTTTGCAGGTATCATGAAGCGTTTTTTATCGGGTTGAAGAAGAAAGTCAAGGGGAACGAAAGTCTGCTGGCCGATTGCTGTCTGATATTATCCGGCCGGCAAAGGAGATCATGACATGGAAGAACCGCTGGACGAGGTGGAGGCCAGGGTGCTGGGCTGCCTGCTGGAAAAGGAGCTGGCCACCCCTGAATATTACCCGCTCTCGCTCAATGCCCTGGTCAATGCCTGCAACCAGAAATCAAACCGTGAGCCTGTGGTCAGCTATGACGAAGAAACCGTCATCCGGGCGCTTGACCGGCTGAAGGGAAAACGGCTGGCCCTGCAGAGCGAGGCATCCCGGGTGAGCAAATATGAGGAGAACCTGATCACCGGCAGCAATCTGCTTGACAAGGAGGCGGCGCTCATCTGCCTGCTGCTGCTGCGCGGCCCCCAGACCGCCGGAGAACTGCGGGGCAGAGCGGAGCGTCTCTATAAATTCAACGACATTGCCGAGGTGGAGGCAAAGCTTGACGATCTCAGCGACATGGGTCTGGTGACCAGGCTGGCCAGACAGCCGGGACGCAAGGAATGCCGGTTCATGCATCTCTTGTGCGGCGAAGCGCAGGCAACCCCGGCAAACCGGCAGGCGGAACCCCCGCAACCTGCACCGGAGCGGCAGGATGACAGCAACCGCCTGGAGACCCTGGAGCAGCAAGTCAACCGGCTGCAGCAGGAACTGCAGGAACTCAAGGAGGCCTTTCTGGAGTTCAGAAAACAGCTTGAATGAGGCTGCGTAGCCCAGCCAGGCAGCGCCGCAGGACTCAGCCGGGGAAGCGCTCATAGTGGGTGAATGCCGCCGCCTCTTTCCTTTTCGGGGCAGCAGGCTCATGGTCGGGGTAGCCTAAGGGGATCAGGGTCACCACCTCATATCCTGCCGGCACCGCGAGGATTTCCCTGACCCTGTCATGGTCAAAGGCCCCGGCGATAACCGTGCCAAGGCCCAGGCGGTGGGCCGCCAGGCAGAGGTTCTGGGTGGCCAGCCCCAGATCATACATGAACCATTCGGTAAACCGGGTCAGACGTTCACCCTTGTAGTGGCCGGATTTCTGCATGGCCGCCCCCAGCACCAGCACCACCGGCGCCGCCATGACCGCCGGGCCGGCCGGGTTCTTCGGGCTCAAGGCGTCATGGAGCTGCTGCCTGGTCTGCCGGTCACGCACCACAATGACCTCCCAGCACTGGGAGTTGCCCCAGGAGGGCGCCCAGCGCACCGCCTCGAGAATCTGCGCCAGCTGTCCGCCGGTGACCTCCTGCCCGGTAAACCTGCGGATGCTTCGGCGCCCCTTGATTGCCTCCAGCACATCCATCATCAATCACCCTTTTCAGTAAACCTGCTTCGGCCATGCCATGGCCAAAAAAAAGCCGGCATGACCGCTTCTGTCTGGCAGTCATGCCGGCCACTGCGTCTTTTAACGGGCAGCTCAGCGGTTCAGCATCCTGGCCATCTCCTTGGCCCCGTAGGTAATGATGATGTCAGCCCCGGCCCGGTGGATGGACAGCAGGGTCTCGGCCATCACCCGCTCCGCATCGATCCAGCCGCGCTCGCCGGCGGCCTTGATCATGGCATATTCACCGCTCACGTGATAGGCGGCAATGGGCAGGTCGAATTCCTCCCGCAGGCTTCTGATGATGTCCAGGTAGGCAACGGCCGGTTTGACCATCAGGATGTCCGCTCCCTCGTCCATATCCAGGGTCGCTTCCCGCAGGGCCTCGCGGGCATTGGCCGGGTCCATCTGATACCCCTGGCGGTCGCCCTCCTGGGGGGCGCATTCCGCCGCGTCCCGGAAAGGTCCATAAAAGGCCGAGGCGTATTTGACCGCATAGGACATGATGGGCACCATGTCAAATTCGTTTTCATCCAGTATCCCCCTGATCTCCGCCACCCGGCCGTCCATCATGTCCGAGGGGGCGACGATATCTGCGCCGGCCCTGGCATGGGAGAGCGCCACCTGGCCCAGGATCTCCAGGGTGGCGTCATTGTCCACCTGCTGGTTGAGCAGCACGCCGCAGTGGCCGTGGCTGGTGTACTCGCAGAGGCAGACATCGGTGGTCACCATCAGCTCAGGCGCCTTGTTTTTCAGCTCCTTGATGGCCCGCTGAATGATGCCGTCCTTGGCATGGGCGCCTGAGCCCATGGGATCCTTTTTCTCCGGCAGGCCGAAGAGAATGACATGGTTCAGCCCCAGCGATTTCAGCTCCCTGGCCTCCTTGCCGAGCTGATCCACCGATTGGCGGAAGACGCCGGGCATGGAGGGCACCTCCTCTTTGATCCCCTTGCCGGGCATGATAAAGAGAGGATAGATAAACTGCTCGGGCGACAGCCGGGTTTCGCGGATCAGGGAACGCAGCTGGGCATTGCGCCGGAACCTGCGGGGACGATAATCGGGAAAGACCATTTACATTTCCTCCGGGGAAAAAGATTCAAAATTCTGCACGGCAATTACAGACGGAAGATCTCCGCCACCAGGTCATTGATGAATAGATCGGGATTTTCCACGCCCCTGGCGGTGATCAGAATATCCTTGACATCGTTTCTCTGCTGGATGAGTTTGAGCCCATAGGCAAATGACTCGAAAATCACCTCGCAGCGCTCGACCACCCCTGTCTGGCTCCACGATTCACTGGCGACAAGCAGGTCAATCGCCTGATCGGCAAAGCGGATGCGCATGCCGTATTCTTCGGACACGAGCTTGGCGCTTGCGCGGATCTGTCTGACCAGGGCGATAAATTCCTTGCAGGCATCCCGGGGGTCGACAATCTGCGTCTGGCAGTGCTGGGCCAGCAGTTCGAGCCGCTCCTCCGAGGGCGTGACATTTTCCGCCCGCAGCAGATTTTCCTGTTTTTCCCTGATAAAGCTGGCAATGCGGGTGAATTCGTGGGCCATGAATTCATGATAGCGGATGCGCTGCGACTCCTGCATCCCTTCATCGGTCAGCAGCTGCTGCAGCTGCTGCAGGGGGTTTTCCACCATCACCGGCGAAATCACCAGATAGCGCACCTTGGAGGAGGGCAGTGTTTTTTCAAAGTAGAGCAGGATGTGCTCCATGACGCTGACCAGGCCGCGGGCCCCGGTCCTTTCCCTGACCGCCTTGGCGGCAATCAGCCGCAGGGCCTCCTCTTCAAACTGCAGATGGATGCCATAGGCGGCGAAATCCTGTTTTTTCGCCACCACCACCGGACTGTTCGGGTTGATCAGAATCTGGTACAGATCGTCTTCGCCCAGCTCGTCAAGCACGGCGACCACGGGCAGGCGGCCGACGAACTCGCTCTCAAAACCGAATTCGATCAAATCCTCCGCCTTGACCTGCTTGAGCAGCCGGCCGTCCTCCCGGTTTGAGGTGATGCTCTTTTCAAAGCCGATGGACTGCTGCTGCACCCTTCTCTTGACGGTCTTTTCCAGACCGGCAAAGGCGCCGCTCATGATAAAGAGGATATTTCTGGTATTGATCACCCTTTTTTCCCGTTTGCCCGTAGCCCGGTAATGCTCCATGGCCTCCAGCTGGGAGATGGGATCGTGGGAGACCTTCATCTCCACCTCGGTCTCCTCCATGGGCTTGAGCAGGGCCCGCTGCACGCCGGTGCGCGACACATCGGCGCCGATGCGGAAAGGCGACGAGGCGATTTTGTCGATCTCATCCACATAGATGATGCCGTACTGGGCCCGCTCGATATCGCCGTCAGCCTCCCTGACCAGATCCCGCACCAGATCCTCGACATCGCCGCCCACATAGCCGGTCTCGCTGAACTTGGTGGCATCCCCTTTGACAAAAGGGACCCCGATATGGCGGGCAATGAGTTTGATCATGTAGGTCTTGCCCACCCCGGTGGGCCCGATCAGCAGGACATTGCTCTTGATGCGGCCGGTCGCCTGGCTGCGCGGCTTTTCCGTCTCGTGGCGGATACGGTTGAAATGGGTGCAGATCTTGGTGGCCAGAATCGCCTTGGCATCATCCTGACGGATGACATATTCATCAAGATAGGCGGCCAGCTCTTCAGGTTTCAGATCAAAATGAAAGGCCGAAGATTTCTTGGCGGAAATTTTCTGTTTCTTTTCGCCCTTTTTTTCAGGATGCGGGAAAAAACCGGTGGATACTATCTTGACCTGGCCACCGTATTTCCTGCTCAGATAGTCGGCGATTTCCTTTTCAAGGTCTTTCTGATTGGGGAGATTGGGGAGATTATCGTCAGCCATAATGGGTTCTTCACTGTAGAATTTTAAGGGTACCGGCAAGCACTGGGCAGGGCACCCCGGCCATCGGGCAAAATCACCCGCATGCGGCCTGCAACCTGCCGGAAATGATACACTGCGGTATCAGGATGGCGGCAGGTACTTCATCTAAAGTATCAACTTTCCAGTTTCACTTCAATACCCAACGCTTTTAATTTCTTATGCAGGTGACTCCTCTCCAGACCGATTTGTTCCGCCGTCTGGGAGATATTCCCCTCATTTTCCCGCAGCTTTTCCTCCAGATACTCCTTTTCAAAAATCCTTTTGGCCTCCTTGAACGAGGCGTCAAACCCCTGCTGCAGCGGGCCGGGATTTTTCCCCGGCCCGGCCTGGAACTGCTCCAGCAGGCGGGCGTCAAGGGGCAGCATGGGGGCGATGATCTGCTCGGTGACCAGCTCATGGGGGGTCATGATGACCAACCGTTCGACAAAATTACGCAGTTCCCGCACATTGCCCGGCCAGGGATGGCAGGTCATCAGCTTGAGCGCCCCGGGGGTGAATTCTTTTCTGCCGAGTCCCTTGCGGGAAAATTCGACCAGCAGCTCCTGCACCAGCAGGGGGAGATCCTCCAGCCGTTCCCTGAGCGGCGGCATGGTGATGGGCACCACGTTGAGCCGCCAGAACAGGTCAGCCCGAAAGCTGCCCTGCTCGATTTCCTGCTCCAGATTCTTGTTGGTGGCGGCCAGCACCCGCACGTTCACGGAAATGGTCTTGGTGCCGCCCACCCGCTCAAACTTCTGTTCCTGGAGAATGCGCAGAATCTTGGCCTGGGTCTTCAGGCTCATGTCGCCGATTTCATCAAGAAAAAGAATGCCGCCGTCCGCCTGATCAAACTTGCCCCGCCTGCTGCCCACCGCGCCGGTGAAGGAGCCTTTCTCATGGCCGAAAAGCTCGCTTTCGATCAGTTCCTCCGGGATGGCCGCGCAGTTTACCTCAACCATCGGTTTTTCCGCGGCGGCGGACAGGCGGTGGATCATCTGGGCCGCCAGTTCCTTACCGGTGCCGTGCTCGCCGCGGATCAGCACCCAGGCGTCGGTGGGCGCCACCCGCTCCAGCTGCTGCCGGACAGTGATGATGGCCGGCGAGCTGCCGGTGATCTTCCATTTCTTCGGGTTCTTCTCCCGGAGGATGAGGTTCTCCTCCTCCAGATCGGAAACCAGCAGGGCGTTTTTGATGGACAGGACGATCTTGTCATAGGAGGGCGGCTTTTCGATAAAATCAAAGGCGCCCATCTTGGTGGCCTGCACCGCGGTCTCGATGTTGCCGTGGCCGGAGATCATGATCACCGGCAGACCGGGGAACTGTTCCTTGATGCGGGGCAGGGCCTCCATGCCATCCATGGCCGGCATCCAGATGTCAAGCAGGACCAGGTGGATCTTCTCCTGCTGCAGCACCTCAAAGGCCTTTTCCGCCGACTCGACCGGCACGGGGAGAAATCCCTCATCAGAGAGAATGCCGGCCAGAGATTCTCTGATACTGGCTTCATCATCGACGATCATTACTTTTTTTGCCATTCCCGTGACCTTCCTCATCCTTACTGCCGGCCTCCGCACAGGCTAAGCCAGCGGCAGCTCGATAATAAACCTGGCGCCCCGCGGCAGATTGTCCTTGACCCGGATATAGCCGCCGTGATCGGCCACCACCGTACTGGCAATGGCCAGCCCGAGGCCGGTTCCTGATTTCTTGGTGGAAAAATAGGGTTCAAAGAGATGATGCTTATCCTCGTCCCGCACGCCCGGGCCATCATCCTGCACCTCCAGCAAGACCAGCCTCTGCACCTCGTCCGCCGCGATCTCCACCCTGATGCTGCCCCCCTTCCCCACGGCTGACACGGCATTATCCAGCAGGTTGATCAGCACCCTTTTCATCTGTTTGAGATCAAAGGGGAATCGCGGCACCTCCCCATGGCAGACAAAGGCAAAATTGATATGCTTGTGCCCTTCGCGAAAAAGCACCATGGCCTCTTCCGCCATTTCCGGCAGGCTGTTCATGGACTTCTGCACGGCCGGCATGCGGGCGAAATTGGAAAATTCACTGACCAGCCGCTTCAGCTCGTCAACCTGATTGACAATGGTCCTGGTGCAGACATCAAAAATCTCGCCCTCTTCACCCAGTTTATCCAGATAGCGTTTACGCAGCCGCTGGGCGGATAACTGGATGGGAGTCAACGGATTTTTGACTTCATGGGCGATACGTCTGGCCACCTCACGCCAGGCCGCCATGCGCTGGGCCTTTTCCAGCTCGGTGAGGTTATCGAAAACCAGCACCACGCCAAGCTCCTTGCCGAATTCGTCCACCAGGCGGGTCATGTTGACCCGCAGTGAAAAGGAAGCATCCCGCACCTTGAGCCGCAGGGGCAGCTCGATGGTGCCCTTGCCGCTGCGGGCCAGCTCTGCATAAAAATTACCCAGCACCTCCTGATGCTGGGCATTCAAGACCTGCCGGTAATCATGGTTCAAAATCCGCTGCTTGTCGATTTTCAGCAGCTCTTCGGCAAAACGGTTGATGGTGGTGATGCGGCCGTCGGCGTCAAGGGAGATGACCCCGGCCGCCACATTCTGCAGGATGATCTCCGTATAGCGCCTTCTGTTTTCCAGTTCCTGGTTGCTCGCCTCCAGCTCCTTCTGGCTGGCCAGCACATCACGGGTCATCTGGTTGAAGGATTCCACCAGGGTGCCCATTTCGTCGCCGGCATCGGTTTCCACCACGAAATCAAGCTCGCCGTCCGCCACCCTTCTGGTGGCAATGGCCAGCTTATCGATGGGATCGGTGAGACTGCGGGCCACGAAAAAACCGAACCAGACGGCGCTGAAGACAATGAGCAGGGTGACCACCAGCAGAATGACCAGCAGACTGGTCTTGATGGGCTGCTTGAGCTGCATCAGCTGCCGGTAGCCTTCCAGGCCGCTGGAGATGATCTGCATCCTGTCCAGGCGGGACTGGGGAATCAGGGCGGAGACGATCAGCACGTGCGGGTTGTCCCCGGCAGGGCCAAGGCTGAAGGGAATGAGACTGCGCACCAGTTCGCCGCCCTGGGTCTGCTGGATGGCGATCTGCCCGGCGTCGCCGCTCAAGGCCTTGCGCAGCAGGTCAGGCAGGATTTCCGGCACCTGGGCCGGGTTGGCAAACGGCCCGGCGGCAATCCTGGTGATGGTTGCGCGCTGGGGCGAAATAATCTCGAGACTGACCAGCCCGTGCCGGTCAACGATATCGGTCAGGAAGGCGTCAAGTGCGGCAGCCTCCGGCCGGCCGTCGTACTGCGCTTCCAGCCGGCGGGCGATGTTGCCGCCCAGCCTCTGCATCTCCTCTCTTTTTTCCTGATAGACGTCCTGGGCCACATGCAGCGACTCCAGCAGCGACTGCTCAACCTTGATATTGAACCAGTAATCCATGCTGGTGGAGACGAACTGCAGGGCGATAAAAAACAGCAGGGCCGTGGGGATCAGGGAAAGCGAGACAAAGGAGATGACCAGTTTGGTCCGCAGTTTGGTGCCGAGGATCTTTTTCTTGCGCTCGAACACCAGCTGCGCCAGGTTGCGCAGCACCAGAAACACCATGAGCAGCAGGAGAAAGACGTTGCAGTTGATGATGACGAAGACCAGCACATTGCCGCTGACCGGAAAGGGTACCGCGCCCAGCTGAAAGACCTTGGTTTCAACAAAGGTCAGCAGCGGAATGAGCACCAGACAGACGAAGATGACTGTCCAGACCCGGCGCCGCTTGCGCTCATCTCTCTGCTGCTGCTGATCCGCTGTTTCCATAGGTGAACGGCAGTGGGTGCCAGTCGGTTTCAAACTTCCAGAGCTGCCAGAAGGGGATGATATATTGAAAGTTCATGGGCAGGGTTTTTTTGGCCAGCTTGGCCTTCACCTGCACCAGATAGCGGCCCTCGCTTTCCAGCATGGCCAGTCCGGCCAGTGGCAGATCATGGATATCGGTCATGGCTGTTTTCGCCTCGCCGAAACTCTTGAAGGTGATAGGGCTCACCTTCCTCTCCTCCATGTCCACCGTATATTCCTGCTTGAGCGGGTCATACTTCAAGGTATGATCAAAGGCCTTGCCGGCAATCTTTTTTTCCGTCTCGCCGGCAGAGAGCTGGTAGAGTTCGATGAAATAACTGAAGGTGACGGGGATGCCGTTTTCGATGCCCTTTTCCATCTCCGCGGTAAAGGCGTTTTCCAGGGAAAAATAGACCAGCAGCTCCTGCTCGGAATTCATCAGCACCATCTCACCGATGCGGGCGGCCTCCTTGCCGCCTGCCAGGGCAGGGGCAAACAGCAGGGCCTGCAGCAGCAGACACAACAGCAGCAGATTTCTTGGCAATGAGCTGTTCATTCGGCAGCTATTTTTTCCAGGAAGAAGTCACGCTCCCAGATCAATGTTTTTTCATAATCTTTCCGCAGCGCGGGGAACTCCTGCATCAGGGCGTCATGAACCAGCCCCTGCAGGTCTTCGATAATTTCCTGCTCCGATTCCCAGCCGGAACACTCAAGATAGAGATGCAGGTGATCGGCGGCCAGCCAGATCAGATAGACCTTGCCGGCCATCAGCTGGCCGCAGGAGAGAAAGACGTCATGCAGGAAGGAGACATAGAGGTTGCTCGCCGCAAAAACAGGTTTGCGCTGCCGGACACTCCACACCACATGATAGACGGCAGCCGCCCCGTTGCTTGCCGAGGGCTGGCAGCCGGGGCTGCCGCAGAGCCCGCCGCTGCATTGGCCGGCACAGATCAGCCGGACCGCATCGGCGAAATAGGCCTGTTTGTTCAGGCAGGCGGCTGGCTCAGGCGGGCTCTCCTCCCCTTTGCCCACCAGGGTGAGATTGGGCCGGAAGGCATGGCAGATAAATGAACGGGGAGAGGAGGCAATGCGGGTAAGCTCGCAGAGATAGGATTCGGCCATGGCCTGATCACGGCAGACCTGGCAGCGGCTCAGCGGCTGGGCAGAGGAAAAGGCGAGACAATGACCGCAGCGTAAGGGGATTTCAGGCGACATCTTGATGTCCATTCCATTTTTTCAGCACCAGTTTCTTTGCTTTTTCCAGAAACGGGGCAAAGGTGGCCGGATTGATGGCCGAGATGGCTACGGCGTCGGAGCGCTGCAGCTGTTCCTGCACGAATACCGGATCCACCCTGTCAATTTTATTATAAACCTGCATGACGGTGATATCGGCCAGGTCGAGTTCCTCCAGCACCTCCTCCACCACCCGGATCTGCTCGACAAAACGGGGGTTGCTGATATCAACGACATGCACCAGCAGGTCCGCCTCATGCAGCTCCTCCAGGGTGGCCTTGAAGGCCTTGAGCAGCTCATCCGGCAGATGCCTGATAAAACCCACCGTGTCGGTGACAATGACCTCCACATCCTCGGGAAAGCGCAGCCGGCGGCTGGTCGGATCAAGGGTGGCAAAGAGTTTGTCTTCCGCGTAGATGTGACTTTTGGTCAGACTGTTGAGCAGGGTCGACTTGCCGGCGTTGGTATAGCCCACCAGGGAAATGACCGGCAGCTCCTTTTTGCGGCGGCGCGACCGTCGCTGGTGCCGCTCCAGGCCGACCTGCTTCAGCCGTTTGTCCAGCTTGCTCAGGCGGTCGTTGATCCGGCGTCTGTCGATCTCAAGCCTCGTTTCCCCCGGCCCTCTGCCGCCGATGCCGCCGGTCAGCCGGGACAGGGCGTCGTCACGCTGGCCCAGCCGCGGCAGCAGATATTTGAGCTGGGCCATTTCAATCTGCAGCCGCCCTTCCCGGCTGAGCGCCCGTTTGGCAAAGATGTCCAGAATCAGCTGGGTGCGGTCGATGACCCGCAGCTCGGTGTGGTCGGTGATGGAGCGCACCTGGGAGGGATTCAGTTCCTGGTCAAAAATCAGCAGATTGGCATTGCGCTTGAGCGAGGTCAGTATGATCTCCGCCAGCTTGCCCTTGCCGATGATCAGCCGGGGATTGATTTTGTCCCGCCGCTGGATAATGGTTTCCAGCACCTCCACATCATCGGAGCGGACCAGTTCCTCCAGCTCATCCATCGACTCCCGGGCCACTGACTTGGCCTGGGTGGTCACACTGATCAGGATGGCCCGGTCCTTGCCCGCTTCGCTTTTTCTAACCGCAGCAGCGCGGGAAAACTCATCCTCAAGGGCGCCGATCAGTTCCAGGAAATTTGCCGGCTGCCGGGAGAGAACCACCGGGGGCAGGAAATGCCAGCTCTTGCCCGCAACGGGAACAGGGATGAGATGAACGGCGTAGAGTTTCTCCGGCAGCCCGCTGTCGCCCACCTTGATCATGGCCATCAGATCCAGGCGGAGAAACAGCAGGTCCATCAGGTCGTCTTCGCTGAGATCCTCGCCGGCCAGATGGGTATGCACGCAACGCAGGCCCTTCAGGCGGCCGCCGGCGGAGCGGATCTGGGAAAGGGCGGGAATGACGATTTTTTTATGATCGCCGACGATGACCGTTTCCACCTGGCCGGCCCGGTCAAGCAGCAGACCGATCTGGCGTTTGATCTCGGCGGAAAGTTCCGCCATCTCCCTGGCGGTTTCCGCCGAGATGATCAGATCGGGATCAACCCGCCGTTTGCCGAGCCGTTCCAGTCGTTTGAGCTGGCCCGTTTTCAGGCCGCTAAGATTTCCGCTGAGATTAGTTATGCCGGTTCTCCTGTGGGCGGTGGTCGTTTGCCGCGGCAGGCCAAGGGAAGAGCGACGGAGCTCCGTCAGCTCTTGGCGCGCAGGATGCGCTTGTCCCCTACCCGCAGCGTCACTTTTATCTTATCGAAATATTCCAGCAGGGGGATGGAAAATTTCCTGGTCAGGCCGGTCAGGTCTTTGAAGCGCGGGGCGTCGATATCCCCCTCCCTCTGCAGGTAATCAAGCATTTTCTGCTGCAGCTCATCCAGGGCTCTGGCGGAAAAATAAAAATCATTGGTCACCTTGGCCACCAGGCCGTCCTTGACCAGCAGGCTCAGCACCTCCATCACCAGGGACTGGGGGGCATCCGGAAAGGCGGCGTACACCTCCTTGATGGTCGGGGCATTGAGCCCTGCCGCGGCGAAGAGTTTTTCCATCTTTTCCCTGATCGCCTTTTCATCCGCCTGCAGAAAGACCTGATGGCCGGCCAGCCGGACAATGCCCTCCTCCTGGGCAAGCACGCCCTTTCTGCCCAGCTCGGCCAGGCAGAGCTGAAAGAGCCTGGGGCCAAGCCCCTGGTCGATGCGGCTGCGCAACTCCTCCTTGGGCAGACCCGGCTTCAGCGGATTCTCCTGATGAAAGGCGGTGATCAGTCCGGTAATCTTTTGCAGCAGGCCGGCATAGACCTCCTCAGCCACATACAGCTGCCTTTCCGAATCAACCACCACCACCCGGCGGGCGGCAATCGGCGCGCTCAGCAGTTTCTTGAAACGGTTGCCGAAGCAGCCCATCTTCACCGACAGATCCGCGCCGGTCAGGCCGCGGAAGCCGCTTTCCCGCAGGTGGAACAATACCAGATCCTCCTGGGAGGCGGTATGATACAGGGAAAAGATGCGAGAATTTTCCTCCCGGAAGCGTTTGCGTTTCGGCGCGAAATTATTGAGCACCACCCCGCCGCCGATGGTGGTCACCGGCGAATAGCGGCGCACCACATAGTGGTCGCCCGGCCAGACCCCCACCGGTTCTTCCAGCAGCAGCTGCACATTGGCGGTGCTGCCCGGGGCGGCCTCCTCGTTTTCCAGCAGCACGACGCGGCCCATGATCTCGGCCGTGCCGAGGTGAATGCGCACCCTGCTGCGGTTCTTCAGCGGTTTTTCGTTGGCGGACAGGTAGAGGAACTCGGCATCCAGCATATAGGCAGGCTTCAGACAGCCGGGCGTGGCCAGCACATTGCCCCGCTCCAGCATCTCCATTTCAACGCCCTGAACGTTGATCGCCGTCCGGTTGCCGGCCTCCACCAGGCTCACGCTCCGGCCATGCACCTGAATGCCCCGGATCTTGCCGTCCAGTTCCCTGGGATAGATGCGGACATCATCCCCCACAGCTATCCGGCCGGAAAGGGAGGTGCCGGTGACCACCGCGCCGAACCCCTTCATGGTGAAGACCCGGTCAATGGCCAGGCGGAAGGGCCCGAAGGCCTCGGTGAACTCGCAGGAGGCAACCAGCGCGTCCATAATGCCGCGCGCCTCCTCAATCCCCTCCCCGGTGGTGGAGGAAACCATGACCAGCGGGGCCTCGGCCAGAAAACTGCCGGCAAAAAAGCCCCGCACCTCCTCCTCCACCAGTTCGAGCCAGTCGGGCTCCACCATATCTTTTTTGGTGATGACGATGAGCCCTTTCTTCACCCCGAGCAGACGGCAGATCTCGAAATGCTCCCTGGTCTGCGGCATGATGCCTTCATCAGCGGCAATGATGAAGGCCACCAGGTCAATGCCGGCCACGCCGGCCACCATGTTCTTGACAAAGCGCTCATGGCCGGGGACGTCAATGATGCCGAGCCGATGGCCGCAGGGCAGATCAAGGTAGGCAAAGCCGAGTTCAATGGTGATGCCCCGTTCCTTTTCCTCCTTGAGCCGGTCGGTGTCGATGCCGGTCAGGGCCCTGACAAAACTGGTCTTGCCATGATCCACATGTCCTGCCGTGCCCAGTACGATTTCCCGCATGCCTAAAACTCTCCGTTGATAAAGGGATTGCTGCGCTTCTCCTCGCCGATGGTGGAACGGGAACCGCCATAGCCGTGGCCCGGCCAGACAATGGTTTCATCGGGCAGCCGCAGCAGCCGCTCGCGGATGGCCTGCATGAAGGTCCGCAGATCGCCGCCGGGGAAATCGGTACGCCCGACGGCGCCGACAAAGAGCGTATCGCCGGTGAAGAGGTGGGGCGGCGAGTAGAGACAGATGCCGCCCGGCGTATGGCCCGGGGTATGGATCACCTCGAAGGAAAGCTGACCGACTCGCAGGATATCCCCATCCCTGACCAGCCGGTCAGGGGGGGGCGAGGCGGCCAGACCCAGCATGGCAAAATAGCTGGCCACCTCGGGTCGGCCGAAAAAGGCCGCGTCCGCCTCGTGCATGACGATCGGCGCGCCGGTGGCTTTCTTGATCGGTCCGTTGGCGCAGACATGATCAGGGTGGCCGTGGGTATTGACGATATATTCCAGGCTGGCCCCTTCCTTGCTGATCATGGCCAGCACCTTATCCTCATCACCGCCGGGATCGATGAGCATCGCCTTGCCGGTTTTCTCGCAGGCGGCGAGATAACAGCAAACCGCCATGGAACCGACCGTCATCTGCCTGATAAGCATAATTCACCTTCCTGGTTGTCCCTGCATGAGGGCTAGCAGTTGCAGGTGGAGGGATTGCAGGTTGAGCCGCAGGCGCAGCCCGCCTCGGCCGCCTTCAGGGAGACGGGAGCGGCGGTGGTCATCTGTTTTTCGATGTTGCTGACAATGTCGCTGAAGGCCTTGATGGCCGGACTCTCCCCGGCTGAGCTGAGATAGGGTTTGCCGTCATCGCCGCCCACGACAATGCGGGGGTCAACCGGCACCCTGCCCAGAAAGTTAATGCCGAATTCCCTGGCGGTTTTCTCGCCGCCGCCGGTTTTGAAGATCTCCACCCCCTTATTGCAGTGGGGGCAGATGAAACCGCTCATGTTTTCCACCATGCCGAGCACCTTCATCTTCACATGCTTGCAGAAGTTGAGCGATTTCCGCACGTCAGCCAGGGCCACCTCCTGGGGGGTGGTGACCACCACGGCCTGGGCGTCCTTGATGGTCTGGGCCACGGTCAGGGGTTCATCGCCGGTGCCCGGCGGGGCGTCGATGATCAGAAAATCAAGCTCGCCCCAGTCCATATCGGCAATAAACTGACGGATCGCCTGCACCTTGAGCGGGCCGCGCCAGATGATCGGATCATCCCGGTCTTCCATCATATATTCAAGGGAAATCACCTTGAGGTTCTCGCCGTACTGCATGGGCGGAAAGAGCGAGCGGCCTTCAATGTGCACGCTATGCAGCTTGTCGGTCAGATTCAGCATCCGGCAGATATCAGGGCCGTGGAGATCAACGTCCATCAGGCCGACCTTGTAGCCCCGGTTCGCCAGCCCGAGGGCGAGATTGGTGGAAACCGTGCTTTTGCCTACCCCGCCCTTGCCGCTCATGACCAGAATCTTATTTTTGATCTTGCCCAGCGACGAAGTGATCGCCATATTCTGCTTGGCCAGGGCT
Source organism: Desulfurivibrio sp. (assembly GCA_003605035.1). GTDB lineage: Bacteria > Desulfobacterota > Desulfobulbia > Desulfobulbales > SURF-16 > SURF-16. Next base: position 364 of record QZKJ01000038.1, on the reverse strand, counting down.
GCATCCTGCGAGCCGCAGCTGCCGCTGCTGCTGCAGGAACTGCTCTTCTGTTGACAGGAATTTCCCATATAGAACCTCCTTAGGGATGAAATTTATAAAAAATTGTTATATACTTATCAAATTGTTTCCGCTGCCAGGAGGGAGAATCCTTGCCATTCCCTCTGCTCAGTGGAGTAAACCAAAGTCTGCTATACTACCGCATCAGATGCATTTTAAAAACCTTTTCTTTTGAGCCGAGAAAGATGTTTTCATAAAAAGCCACTTTGGGGATGGCTAAGCAAAAATCGTCAAATGCGAGGCGCGCAAATTTCGAGGAATGAGGCGTACTTGGGTACGCCGCAGTGACGAGATAATTTGCAGCAAC
>QZKJ01000073.1 GCA_003605035.1 Desulfurivibrio sp. | reverse complement strand
AAATAATCGGGGTAAGAAATGGCAACAATGAAGACCTATAAACCGACATCGCCGGGCAGAAGAAACTATGTTTCGATTGTCAATCCGGAATTGTCAAAAACCGGGCCTGAAAAGGGTCTGGTGAAACCGCTGCAAAAATCTGGTGGACGCAACAATAATGGACGCATTACCGCCAGACATATAGGTGGAGGCCATAAACGCAAATATAGGATAATTGATTTCAAGAGGGACAAGGAAAATATCCCGGCCAAGGTAGCTTCAATCGAATATGATCCGAACCGCTCCGCCAATATCGCCCTGCTCTTTTATGCGGATGGCGAGAAGAGATACATTCTCTCCCCGCTTGGCATCAAAGTCGGTGATGTCGTTGAGGCTGGCGATAAAGTTGATATCAAGGTCGGCAATTGCCTGCCCATGGCCAATATCCCTCTCGGCAGTATTATCCATAACGTTGAAATGCGTATCGGCAAAGGCGCCCAGATGGTGCGCAGTGCCGGCGCCTCAGCGCAGCTGATGGCAAAAGAGGGCGAGCATGTTCTGGTCAAGCTGCCCTCCGGTGAGGTTCGTCGCTTTCACCGGCTGTGCCGGGCCTGCATCGGCCAGATCGGTAATATTGAGCATGAAAGCGAAAAAGTCGGCAAGGCAGGACGTAATCGCTGGAAAGGCAACCGGCCGAAGGTGCGCGGCGTTGCCATGAATCCACATGATCATCCCATGGGCGGCGGTGAAGGTAAAAGTTCAGGTGGACGTCATCCTTGTACACCCTGGGGTATTCCTACCAAGGGATACAAAACCAGGAAGCGAAAGGCATCAGATAAGGATATCGTCAAGAAACGGTCATAAAGGGAGATAGAGCATGGGACGGTCAATTAAAAAAGGTCCATTTGTAGATGACCATTTAATGCGCAAGGTTGAAAGCGCCAAGGATACAGGATCGCGCAAGGTTATCAAAACCTGGTCCAGGCGTTCGGACATCCTTCCGGAAATGGTTGGTCTTACCTTTGCTGTGCATAACGGGAAAAAGTTCGTTCCTGTTTTCGTGACAGAAAATATGGTTGGACACAAGTTTGGTGAATTTTCACCGACCCGGACATTTTATAGCCATGCAGGTGACAGAAAAGGCAAAAAATAACAGGGCGGTCACCTGAAAAGGAGTCATTAACCGATGGAAGCAAAGGCTGTTGTAAGAAATATAAGAATATCGCCTCAGAAAGCGCGGCTTGTCGCTGACATGATCCGCGGCAAACAGGTTGATACGGCGCTGAACACCCTGAAGTTCACCCCGAAAAAAGGTGCGCGTATCCTCCGTAAAGTCGTCGAGTCTGCGCTGGCAAATGCCAGCCAGAATGAGGCCATAGATGTTGACACCTTGTTTGTGAAGAAAATCTTCATCGATGGCGGACCAATGCTGAAACGTATCCGCCCCAGAGCCATGGGGAGAGCTTCGCGGATACTCAAGAGGTCAAGTCATATTACTGTTGTTCTTGATGAGATGTGATTCGTTGAGTTGAGGCGATCGCTGCATTATGAGTCTTACTTTGGTTGTGGAATTAAACATAATCCTTAGGTGATGGAGGAAGGTTTTGGGCCAGAAAGTTAATCCAATAGGTTTGCGCCTTAATATTGTGCGATCATGGGAATCAACATGGTATGCAGACCGTGATTACGCAAAATTTTTACTGGAAGATCAAAAGATCAGAAAGTATCTGAAGAAGAGGCTTTATCATGCCGGCATTTCCAAAATTAATATTGCCCGCACCGGAGAAAAGCTGAAACTGAAACTCCACACCGCAAGGCCTGGTATTGTAATCGGTAAAAAAGGGACGGAGATCGAGGCGCTGAAAAGCGATCTCGATAAGCTGACCAACAGGCAATGTGTGGTCGACATTCAGGAGGTAAGACGTCCTGAAGCCGATGCGCAACTGGTAGCTGAAAATGTGGCCCTGCAGCTTGAAAGACGAATCGCCTTTCGCCGGGCAATGAAAAAGGCGGTTAATATCGCCTTGAAGTTCGGTGCAAAAGGTATTAAGATAGCCTGCTCCGGTCGTCTAGGCGGTGCTGAAATGGCGCGGCGTGAGTGGACCCGGGAAGGCCGGGTGCCGCTGCACACCCTGCGGGCTGATATAGATTACGGTTTTGCTGAAGCAAGTACGACATATGGCATTATCGGCGTAAAAGTTTGGATCTTTAAGGGCGAAGTTCTGGCTGACACTGAGCAGGTCAGCGAATAACGGATATTTTGCCTGTTTCTGAAAAATAAGGTGCATCTGGCACCTTATTTTATTCAATGTAAATCCAAGCAGATATCATAATGATATGCTTGATATTGATTAAGGTAACGTAGCGATGCTTAGTCCAAAGAAAGTTAAACATAGAAAACAGATGAAGGGCCGTATGAAAGGCACTGCCCTGCGCGGTTCGGCCCTGGTTTTTGGTGAGTTCGCGCTGAAGGCCGTTCAGTGCGGCAATATGACTGCTCAGCAGATTGAGGCAGCCCGTATCGCCATCAACAGAACCGTCAAGCGTGGCGGCAAGATGTGGATTCGCATCTTCCCTGACAAGCCGATTACCAAAAAACCTGCTGAAACCAGGATGGGTAAAGGCAAGGGCAGTCCGGAATTCTGGGTGGCGCCCGTCAGACCTGGCCGGATTTTATATGAACTGACCGGAGTTGAAGAAAGCCTGGCGATCAAGGCATTGACTCTGGCTGGCAATAAACTTCCTTTTGCTACCAAAGTTATTTCGAAGAGGAGCAGTTTATGAAAGCCAAAGCAATCCGTGAATTAAGTGTTGATGATCTGAGAGCGAAAGCCAAAGATCTGGCTGAAGAGCTGAATAAGTTGAAATTTCAGCATGGTATAAGACCACTTGAGAACACTGCCAAACTGCAGGATCTGCGCAGGCAGATTTCAAGAGTTAAAACGCTCATCACTGAAAAACTTCAGTCACATTAATTTCAGAGATCGATGGTGAATCACAAACATTCATATATCGCGGGATAAACAGATGGTGGATAAGAAAGCACATAAAAAGACGAGAATCGGCATTGTGGTCAGCGACAAAATGGACAAAAGTATTGTCATTCGCACTGAACGTTTGATTCGCCATAAGCTTTATGGGAAATTCATTCGCAGGCAGGTGAAATACATGGCTGATGACCCTGAAAGCCTCTGCAGTGTTGGCGACCTGGTGATGATTGAAGAATGTCGCCCGCTGAGCAAAAGAAAACGCTGGAGATTGCGCAAGATTGTAGAGAAAGCGGTTATTGTCTGATTTGCTTTCTGTTTTTTCTGCGTATGATGGCAATAGCCGCAACTACACTATGATTCAATAATATGCGCTGCAAGGCGAATAGTTGGTGAAGATATGATACAGACAGAAACCGTTCTCAATGTTGCTGATAACTCCGGGGCAAAGAAAGTTCTCTGCATCCGAGTGCTTGGGGGAACCAGGAGAAGATATGCCCGTGTTGGCGACATCATTGTCGTTTCGGTCAAAGAGGCTATCCCTAATGCCAAGGTGAAAAAAGGCGATGTGCTTCGTGCCGTAATAGTTCGCACCGTCAAGCAGATCAAACGCAAGGATGATACGTCTGTTCGCTTTGATGAGAATTCAGCCGTGCTTCTTGCCGGATCAGGTGAACCGATCGGCACCAGGATCTTCGGCCCTGTTGCCCGTGAGCTGCGACTGAAAGGATTCATGAAAATCATATCACTTGCGCCTGAAGTTCTTTAAGCATGCAGGCAGGCTGAAAGTGATGGAAAATTTATATATATGAGGATCGAGTGATGGGTGCAGGAAAAAATTATCTGAAACTCAATGATAAGGTTGAGGTCGTTGCCGGTAAGGATAAAGGCCGCGTAGGCAAAATTACAAAAGTGTATCCTGACTCTGATAAGGCAAAAGTTGAAAAAATCAACATGATCAAACGCCATACGAAACCTAATATGAAAAACCAGCAGGGCGGCATCATCGAAATGGAAGCGCCGATGCATGTTTCCAATCTGATGCTGATCTGTTCCAAGTGCGCCAAAGCTGTCCGAGTGAAGATTTCTCGTTTGGAAGATGGAACAAAGGTCCGCGTCTGCAAGAAGTGCGGTGAATCAATAGAGGCTCGTGCGTAACGGCTTTTGGTTTATTGGAGGGCTATAATGCAAAATTTGAAAGAATATTACGAAAAAGAATGTATACCCATGCTCGTCAAGGAGTTTGGTTATAAGAATATGATGGAAGTGCCCAAGATCGAAAAGGTGGTACTGAACATGGGCCTTGGCGAGGCGGTGCAGAACCCCAAGATCGTTGAAGGCGCTGCAAATGAGTTGACCATGATTGCCGGCCAGAAGGCGGTTATCACCAAGGCCAAGAAATCCATTGCCACATTCAAGCTCAGGGAAGGCATGCCCATCGGCTGCAAGGTTACCCTGCGCAAGGATAAGATGTATGATTTTCTGAGCAAACTTGTGCATATCGCCCTGCCCAGGGTGCGCGATTTCAGGGGGGTGAAGGCCGGCGGTTTTGACGGACGGGGCAATTTCTCCTTCGGCGTCAAAGAGCATATCATTTTCCCTGAGATTGACTATGATAAGATAGATAAAATCAAAGGTTTTAATATCACCATAACAACGAATGCAAAGACGGATGAAGAAGGGCGTTTTCTTTTATCTGTGCTGGGTATGCCTTTCCATAAATAGCACTGTTCAGGAGGAAGAGGTTGGCTAAGAAATCTTTAATATCAAAAAGTGAGCGCAAACCGAAATTCGGCGTTCGCGCTTATAATCGCTGTCCACTTTGTGGTAGACCACGGGCATTTATCCGTAAATTTGGTCTGTGCAGGATTTGCTTCAGATCCCTTGCTTCCCGCGGTGAGATTACCGGCGTGACAAAATCGAGCTGGTAAGAGTTCTCTTTGTCATTTTTGATTGACTGCAAAAGGAGTAGATACATGTCTATAAGTGATCCCCTGGCAGATATGCTGACCAGAATCCGAAATGCCAGATTGGTAAAGTTTGAAAGCCTTGAGATGCCGCATTCAAAATTGCGAAGCGGGGTTGCGGAGATCTTGAAGAAAGAAGGCTATATCAGTGATTATCAGGTTATTAAAGATAACAGGCAAGGTGTTTTGAAAATCTCCCTGAAATACGATCAGCACAGAAATCCTGTGATTTCCGGGCTGAAACGGGTGAGCAAACCCGGCTGCCGGATTTACGTGAAATCCGATGATATACCCAAGGTCATGAGCGGGCTTGGAATAGCTATTATATCTACTTCGAGCGGCATTCTTACGGACAGAGAAGCCAGGCAGAGGGGTATCGGCGGAGAGTTGCTCTGCACTGTCTGGTAACAAGTGAATTTGCCGGACGGCCTGCAATGATGTCGGCCGTCTGTTAATTACGTGAACATGAAGTAAGCAAGATAGAGTGGAGATGACCAATGTCAAGGATTGGCAAGCAACCCATATCGGTACCGGCCGGGGTTAAAGTTGATATTAATGGTACCCATGTAAAGGTTACCGGACCGAAGGGAACTTTGGAAAGAAATATACGGCCAGAGATCAGTCTGGTGCAGGCCGACGGTATCATTACAGTAAAATGCCTGGATAACAGCAAGAGGACCAGCGCCCTCAGCGGCTTAACCCGTACTCTTGTCAATAACATGATTCTCGGCACAGAAAAAATGTTCACCAAGAAACTGGTTATTGAAGGTGTCGGCTATAAGGCTGAATTGCAGAAAAATGAGTTGACGCTCAATGTCGGCTACTCAAATCCGGTGGTTTTCAACCTGCCGGATGGCGTGTCCGGCAAGGTTGAAAAAACAACCATTACCCTTGAGGGCATTGACAAGGAACTTCTTGGTCTGACTGCTGCCAAGATACGCGATATCAGAAAGCCTGAACCCTATAAGGGCAAGGGCATCAGATATGAAGGCGAGCATATTGTCCGCAAGGCTGGTAAATCAGCATCGAAGTAACAGAGTAACTTTTGCATTTATTTAGGTAAAACAATGGCAAGAACAAATCAGAAGACTGTTGCACGTGAAAAGCGTATCAAAAGGATCAGAAAAAAGATTTTGGGTACGGCTGAAAGACCACGACTGCGTGTTTTTAAAAGTTCCAGACATATCTATGCCCAGGTGATTGATGATGTGGCAGGACGCACCATGTGTTCCATGTCAACCGTGGACAAGTCATACACACCTGTCGATGATAAAGGAAAAATTGCAGTCGCCCATCAGATCGGGATTCTCCTGGCAAAAAAAGCGATTGCCAACGGTATCAATAAAGTCGTTTTCGACCGGGGTGGATACATCTATCATGGCCGGGTCAAAGCATTATCAGATGGTGCGCGTGAAGGCGGTCTTGAATTTTAATGAAAATGTATTCAAGCAGGAAACTTGATGCCTTCGTAAAAGTCCTGGTGCTGAATTTACATGATGATAAATCGATAAATTATCATGCACTGTACGGCTGTCGGGAGTCTTTTTACGAGACAGTCAATCATTCTAATCATATGGAATTGTTGGGGGTGTAAGTTGGCCGATTTTAAAAGCGATAAGATTGATGATCAGCTTATTGAAAAGATAGTATACATCAACAGGGTAGCCAAGGTTGTCAAGGGCGGACGTCGTTTCAGCTTCAGTGCAATTGTTGTTGTCGGAGACGGCAATGGCAGTGTCGGTTATGGTCTTGGTAAGGCAAATCAGGTGCCAGAAGCCATCCGCAAGGGGGTCGAGAAGGCACGCAAGGACATGAAACCCGTTGCCATCAATGAAATCAGCATTCCCCACGAGACAAACGGCAGATTCGGCGCCGGCAAGGTAATGCTCAAGCCTGCTTCAGCCGGTACAGGCGTTATTGCCGGTGGTGCGGTCAGGGCCGTTCTTGAGGCGGCCGGGGTGCAGAATATTCTCACCAAATGCCTTGGGTCGCATAATCCCCATAATCTCGTCAAGGCAACCCTTGACGGCTTGAGGAAGCTGCGCAGTGTTGAGAAGGTGGCAAAACAACGCGGGTTGTCGGTCGAGGACATGCTTGCATAGGTTAATGTCATTTGCCGCCTTATCCGGGCAAATAATCTTACTGTGGTAAATCCCTCATAAAACAATTTTCGTATTGGCAAATGCGATTTGATAGATAGGTATGGTCATGGTGAAAGAGCTTAAAATAACTTTGAAAAAAAGCGTGATCGGTAGCACGGAAAAAATGCGTGCCACTGCCACGGGTCTGGGACTGACCAAAACGAACAAAACCGTTGTCCGTAAAGACACGCCTGAGATTCGCGGCATGGTGAGCAAGGTGCAACATCTTGTTGAAGTGGAGGAAATATAATGCTGTCATTGTCAAACTTATCCCCACAGAAAGGTTCGACCAAACAGAGAAAACGTTTGGGCAGGGGCCCGGGCAGCGGACATGGAAAAACCGCCGGACGGGGTCATAAAGGATTCAAGGCCCGCTCAGGCAGTGGCGTGAAGCCCGGCTTTGAGGGTGGCCAGATGCCTCTGCAGAGACGTTTGCCGAAACGCGGCTTTAATAATATCTTCCGCAAGGAATATGCCGTGGTCAACGTGAAGGATCTCGACAAACTGGAGGCAGGCAGCAAAGTAGACCGTCAGGCCCTGGTTGCCGCCGGTCTTATCCGTGCCAAGGACAACTTTGTCAAGATCCTCGGCGAAGGCGAACTGACCAAAAAATTTACCATTGCCGTTGATAAGGTAAGTGAAAGCGCTCGCAAAAAGATTGAGAATGCCGGCGGAACCATCGAGGGATAAAAGAGGATACCAATGGCCGGTGCTCTGCAAAGCGTAGCAAATATTCCTGATCTGAGGAGGCGTATCACCTTTACCCTTCTGATGCTTGCCGTTTACCGAGCCGGGGTACAGATTCCTACTCCCGGCATCAACGGAGAGGCGCTGGCCTCTTTTTTTGAGAAAAATTCCAGCACGCTGTTCGGCATGTTCAACATGTTCTCAGGTGGAGCATTAGAAAACTTCTCCATCTTTGCCCTGGGGATCATGCCCTATATCAGTGCTTCCATTATTTTTCAGCTGTTGACCGTGGTTGTCCCCCAGCTTGAGGCATTATCCAAGGAGGGGGAGGCCGGCCGGCGCAAGATCACCCAGTATACCCGTTATGCCACCGTCGGTCTGAGTCTTATCCAGTCCCTGATGATCAGCACTGGCCTTGAAGGCATGGTTGCCCCAATCGGCAGCGAGATGATCGTCATCAACCCGGGCTGGTCGTTTCGTCTCATGACCATGCTGACCCTGACCTCCGGTACGGCCTTCATCATGTGGCTTGGTGAACAGATGACGGAGCGCGGCATCGGCAACGGTATTTCCATGATCATTTTTGCCGGCATTGTCGCCCGCATGCCGGCCGCCATCGTCAACACCTTCAAGATGGTGGGGTCCGGTGAGATTACCCTGATATTTCTGCCGATCCTGCTGGGCATGATGGCGGTGGTCATATCCGTTATTATCTTTGTGGAAACCGCCCAGCGCCGCATACCCATCCAGTATGCCAAACGCATGATCGGCAGACAGATGTATGGCGGCCAGCGCTCCCACCTGCCGCTGAAGATCAATATTTCAGGCGTCATTCCGCCGATCTTCGCCTCCTCGATCATGATGTTTCCCGCGACCCTGGGTGGTTTTGTCAAGATCGACTGGGTGCAGGAGGTTACCTCGAAACTTGCCTGGGGCAGCCCCTTGCATACCCTGCTCTACGTCGGATTGATTGTCTTTTTCTGCTTTTTCTATACCGCGGTGACCTTTAACCCGATTGATGTTTCTGAAAATCTGAAAAAGCATGGCGGCTTTGTGCCCGGGGTTCGGCCCGGCAAAAAGACTGCGGAATTTATTGATAAGGTGATTACCCGCTTGACTGTTATCGGAGCGACTTACGTCAGCCTGGTTTGTGTATTGCCTACCCTGCTGATTAACAAACTTAATGTGCCATTTTATTTCGGTGGCACTGCCCTGCTCATTGTGGTTGGTGTGGCGCTGGATACCCTATCGCAGATTGAATCCCATTCCATTTCGCGAAATTATGACGGATTCTTGAAGTCCGGCCGCATTAAGGGCAGAAGATAAAGCAGGCTCAGTCATATGACTTCAGCGATTATTTTGAAGTCCGCTTCCGAATTGGCCCTCATGGAGGAGGCAAACCAGATAGTGGCCCAGACCTTGTGCATGCTGCGGGAGCACATCGCCCCTGGCATCACTACCCTGCATCTTGATCAGCTGGCGGAGAAATTCGCCCGGAAAAATAACGCCACTCCCGCTTTCAAAGGTTACCGGGGTTTCCCCGGCAGCCTCTGCGTGTCGGTAAATGAGCAGGTGGTGCATGGCATTCCTTCCCGCAAGGTGATGTTAAAAGAGGGGGATATCCTCAGCATTGACTTCGGGGTGAAATATAAGGGTTATTATGGTGATGCGGCGATCACCGTGCCGGTCGGCACTATTGCCAGTCAGGCTGAAGATCTGCTGCAGGTTACCCGCGAGTCGTTGTATGAGGCCATTGAGCAGGTAAAGATCGGCAACAGAATTGCCGATATTTCCCAGGCTGTGCAGGATTATGTCGAGCAAAGAGGATATTCCGTTGTCCGTCAGTTTGTCGGCCATGGCATCGGTCAGCAGCTGCATGAACCGCCGGAGATACCTAATTACCGGCGGTCCGGCCGGTCCCCTAAGCTCCTGGCAGGGATGGTGCTGGCCATTGAACCCATGGTTAATGCCGGCGCCCATGATGTGAAGATCCTGGGCGATGGCTGGACAGTGGTGACCATTGACAGGAGCCTGTCCGCCCATTTTGAGCATTCCGTTGCCGTAACGGAAAACGGGCCGTTCATCTTAAGTCATGGACTGTAAAGTAATTTAAATAATAATTACAGTGGAAATTTGCAGAACAATAGGTTATATTAACAAATTCATTTCTCGCTAAAAGGTCTTTCGGGACTATTTTTTTTGTGTAGTAGAAATATTTATTCAATCATTCTGTTTGATTATCAATGAGGAAGAAGAAATTTTATGGCTAAGGAAGAGGCCATTACAGTTGAAGGAACAATTATTGAACCATTACCCAACGCGATGTTTCGTGTTGAGCTTGATAATGGCCATAAGATCCTAGCCCATATTTCAGGTAAAATGAGGATGCATTTTATCAAGATTTTGCCTGGGGACCGTGTGACAGTAGAGCTCTCTCCCTATGATTTGACCAGGGGCAGAGTAACATTCAGGGCAAGAAGTCAAAGCAGAAATAACCGCAGGGAATAATCATGAAAGTTCGTACGTCGGTAAAAAAGATATGCAGTGATTGCAAGGTTTACAAGCGCAAGGGTGTTGTGCGGGTTTCTTGTAAGGTGAAAAAGCATAAACAACGGCAAGGATAGTCGAAAATATAATGAGGAGGTAGACCTTGGCTCGCATAGCAGGAGTTGATTTGCCCAAAAATAAGCATATGGAAGTTGCCCTTACCTACATTTATGGTATTGGCCGGACCACCGCCCGAAAAATTCTTGATGAAGTTGGTTTGGCGTATGCTTTAAGCAGTGATGAGCTGACTGATGACGACGCAGTCCGCATCAGGAAGATTATTGATGACGGATACGCGGTTGAAGGTGACAAGAGGCGTGAAGTCGCGCTTGATATCAAGCGTCTGATGGATCTTGGCTGTTACCGCGGGATCAGGCATCGTCGCGGACTTCCCTGTCGCGGACAGCGGACCAAGACAAACGCCAGGACACGCAAAGGACCGCGTCGGGCAGCCGGCGCCCGGAAAAAATAACATCCTTGCAGGATAGAGAATATCAACGGACCTGAACAGGAGAAATAAATGGCCAGTCCGAAAAAGAAAACCAAACGTAAAGAAAAGAAGAATGTGCCAGAAGGTATCGTGCATATCAAATCCACATTCAACAATACATTGATTTCCATTTCTGATAAACAGGGTAATGTCATTTCCTGGTCAAGTTCAGGTGTGCTTGGATTCAAGGGTTCGAGAAAGAGTACCCCCTTTGCTGCGCAGAATGCAGTTGAGACTGCTGCCAAGGTCGCCATGGATCATGGCATGCGCAAGGTGGAAATCAATGTCACCGGGCCGGGACCTGGCCGCGAGGCTGCTATACGTGCACTACAGGTTGTCGGGTTTGAAGTCAGCAGGATCTGCGATGTCACCCCTGTGCCGCACAATGGATGCAAACCTCCCAAGCGACGTAGAGTTTAATTTAATTTATTATAATATTGCGACCTGCAACGTTATTGAACGGATAATAACGGAGGTAAAAATTGGCCAGATATAGAGGTTCAGTGTGCCGGCAATGCCGGCGTGAAAAATTGAAGCTGTTTCTGAAAGGGGACAGATGTTATTCTGATAAATGTGCCTTCGAAAAACGGGCCTTCCCTCCAGGTCAGCATGGCCAGGCGAGAATGAGGAAGGTTTCTGATTACTCGATTCAGCTGAGGGAAAAACAGAAGGTCCGCCGTATCTACGGCATGCTCGAAGGCCAGTTCAAGAGATATTTTGAGATGGCCGAACGCGCCAAAGGCGTTACCGGCGAGAATCTTCTGGTATTTCTTGAGAGGCGGCTTGATAATGCCATTTTTCGGCTTGGTTATGCTTCCTCACGCACTCAGGCGCGTCAGCTGGTTAAGCATAGTCATATACAGGTGAATGGCAGGACCGTAAATATCCCTTCGTTTCTTATTTCTGTAAATGATGTGATTACTATCCGGGAAAAAAGCCGCAAGATAGAAACAATCAATGACAGTCTTGAAGCAGTTGCACGTCGTGGTGTACCTAACTGGCTTGAACTGGATCAGAAAAATTACACTGGTAAGGTGAAAGCGCTCCCAGATCGTCAGGAAATCACAATGCCGATTCAGGAACAGCTGATTGTTGAACTTTATTCTAAATAATAACAGGGCTTCCTGTTTTATTTGGAAATTACAGCAAGAGAAATAAGATGGCAAATGAGGAAATCTTGACACAGGAATCGGCTCCTTTTTATCGCAATTGGCATGATCTGATTGCTCCCAATCCCTTGGAAGTTGATCATGAAACCCATAATGAAAGTTACGGGAAATTCGTCTGCCAGCCTCTGGAGAGAGGTTTTGCCACAACCATCGGCAATGGATTGCGACGTATACTCTTATCCTCTATTCAGGGTGCTGCCATCACCTCTGTAAAAATTGATGGCGCACTGCATGAATTTTCCACGCTTCCGGGGGTTCTGGAAGATGTCACGGAGATTATTCTTAATTTAAAAGAATTACGCTTAAAGCTCCATACCGATAATTCGGCCACGGTGCGCATAGAAAAGCGTGACAAAGGAGCGGTTACGGCGGCAGACATCATCACTGGTAATGCTGTTGAAGTGATGAATCCTGAAAAGCATATCTGCACCATAACCGGGGATGGCCATTTTATCGCAGAATTAGAGGTCAAATGGGGGAAAGGTTACTCGCCGGCCGAGAAGAACAAGACGGAAGAGCAGAGTGTCGGTGTGATCCCGATCGATGCTATTTTCACCCCGATTAAAAAAGTAAAAACCCTGGTCAGCCAGGCCCGTGTCGGGCAACGTACCGACTATGACAAGCTGACCATGGAAATTCATACGGACGGCAGTGTCAAACCTGAGGATGCTCTTGCCTTTGCTGCCAAAATTCTTAAAGAGCAGATGGCGGTTTTTATTAATTTCAATGAAGATCAGATCGAACAGGCCGAAGAAGAAAAAACTGATGTCAGAGAAATCAAATCAATAAATCCGAATCTCTCGAAGAGTGTGGAAGATCTGGAACTTTCCGTACGCTCGGCAAATTGCCTGCGGAATGCTCAGATTACCTATATCGGGGAACTTGTTCAGAAAACTGAAGCGGAGATGCTGAAGACCAAGAATTTCGGGCGCAAGTCCTTAAATGAAATCAAGCAGCTCCTGCAGCAGATGGACCTTTCTCTCGGCATGAAGATAGACAAATGGGAACCCCCTGTATCATCTTCTCCTTTAGAAGATCAGGATGAATAAAGAGGTATTGCAATGAGGCATAGGAATTCAGGAAGAAGGCTCGGACGGACGACACCCCATAGAACGGCTATGGTACGTAATATGGTAACTTCCTTGCTCGAACACGAACGTATTGTTACCACCACGCCAAAAGCAAAAGAAGTTCGCAAGGTGGCTGATAAAATGATAACGCTGGCCAAGCGCGGCGATCTGCATGCCCGCAGGCAGGCCCTGGCTTTTATCCGGGACACCAAGATCGTTGCGAAACTGTTTGATCAGCTCAGGGCAGCATATCAGGACCGGCAGGGCGGTTACACCAGAATAATCCAGACCGGCAACCGCAATGGCGATGCCGCGCCCATGGCGATTCTCGAGCTGGTTAATTATCAGCAGGCAAAAGAGGCCTGACAAAAAGTCCTTTTTCCGCACCCGCAGTTTTGTATCCCTGAAAATCCTGGTCACGAGCATGTGGCCGGGATTTTTTTTTGCCTCAGTGACTTTGAAAAAAAAATCAGCAGCGACTTATCGAGCTGACATCTGTGGTTTTTTTGTGGTGATTAAAGAAAATATTTGCCTTGCTCGAATTCTTTTGTTATTTGATATATAAGTTATTGGTACAGTTTTTTTTAGTCAGAAGTTGCTGGTCGTATCCTCTGTGAAAAAACGATAGTCAAACTGTGTGACTATGAGAAATCTGTAAACCTTAATTTTATTTTCAATGATTCCTCATAGGAATGAAGGAGCAGTAATGGTACAGGGTAAAGTGAAATGGTTCAATGAATCAAAGGGTTTCGGCTTCATTGAGCGCGAAGATGGTGATGATGTTTTTGTACATTTCTCAGCAATCAAAGAGGAAGGGTTTAAGACGCTTAACGAGGGGCAGCGGGTTGAATTTGATATTGTCGACGGCCAGAAAGGCCCGGCTGCCGCCAATGTGAAAAAGATCTAAGCCTTCCTTGCTCTAATAGCAATAAAGAAAACCCACCTGTACGGTGGGTTTTTTTATTACAGCTTTCTTTTATCAATCACCCGTTTTGCTTTTCCTTCAAAGCGTTCCAGGGATTTTTCCTCCACCAGCTTCACCTCGACCCCGATGCCGAGTTCGGTTGCCAGCCGTTTTTTGATATGTTCAACGAGCTGCCTCTGCTTTTTCATCTGGTCGAAAAAGATCGATTCCACCACCTCCACCAGCACCGTCACTTTATCAAGCCTGCCGTCACGTTCGACGATGATCTGATAATGAGGCTCAGTCCCCTCAATATCAAAGAGAATCGATTCGATCTGCATGGGGTAGACGTTGACTCCCTTGATGATCAGCATATCATCGGTGCGGCCGATCACCCTGGTCATGCGCTGAAAGGTGCGGCCGCAGGGGCAGGGTTCCGGCATGAGCCTGGCAAGGTCCCGGGTGCGATAGCGGATGACGGGAAAGGCCTCCTTGGTGATGGTGGTGAACACCAGCTCGCCCAGTTCGCCGGGCGCCACCGGCTCCAGGCTATCCGGGTTGATCACCTCAACGATAAAATGATCCTCATTGATATGGAGCCCGTTGCAGTAACTGCATTCCCCGGCCACGCCAGGCCCCATCACTTCGCTGAGCCCGTAGTTGTCCGTGGCAATGATGCCCAGTTTGTTCCTGATTTCGGTGCGCATCTCTTCCGACCAGGGCTCGCCGCCGAAGAGGCCGTATTTCAGATGCAGGGCATTGATGTTGATGTTCATCTCAAGCATCGTGTCGGCCAGCAGCAGGGCGTAGCTGGGGGTGCAGACCAGGGCGGTGGTCTTGAAATCCTGCAGGATCTGGATCTGCCGCTTGGTATTGCCGCTGGAAATCGGGATAACCGAGGCGCCGATCCGCTCAGCGCCGTAGTGCAGCCCGAAGCCGCCGGTAAAAAGGCCGTAACCGAAGGCGATCTGCACCACGTCATCGGCATCCACCCCGGAGGAGGTCAGGATTCTCGCCACCATATCGGACCAGTTTTTCAGGTCGTTTCTGGTGTAGCCCACCACCGTGGCCATGCCGGTGGTGCCGGATGAGGCATGCAGCCGCACCACGTCCCGCAGCGGTACGGCAAAAAGACCGTAGGGATAGTTGTTGCGCAGCACATCCTTGGTGGTGAAGGGCAGTTTGCGCAGCTCTTCCAGGGAACGGAAGCCGTCAGGGTCGATGGCCAGTTCCTTGAATTTTTTTCGGTAAAAGGGGACATGGGTGGCAACGCGATACAGGGTGGACTGCAGCCGCTCCAGCTGGAGTTGCTCCAGGTCTTCCCTTGGCATGCATTCTTTTGCTTTATCCCAGTACATGTTCAGCCTCCATATGCAATAAACCGGACCATGGGTGACATCTCGTCTAGGCGCCCTGCTATACCGCGACCTCGCGGCCAAGGTAGGCGCGCTGCACATCCCGGTTGACCAGCAGGTCTTCCGAGGGACCCTGCAGAATAAATTTGCCTGTTTCCAGCACGTAGCCGCGATCGGCTATGGCGAGGGCGGCCTTGGCATTCTGTTCGATGAGCAGCACGGTGTTGCCTGCGTCGCGCAGCTTGCCGATAATCTGAAAAATATTTTTGACAATGAGCGGGGCCAGACCGGTGGACGGTTCATCGAGCATGATCAGTTTCGGTTTGGCCATCAGGGCCCGGCCCATGGCCAGCATCTGCTGCTCGCCGCCGGACAGGGTGCCGGCCAGCTGTTTCTGGCGCTGCTGCAGCACCGGGAAGATATCATAGATCTGCTGCAGCTCCGCCTCGGTGTCCACCTTCTGCCGTTTATACTGCACATAACCGCCCAGGATTAGATTCTCGCGCACACTGAGGGTGGCAAAAACCTGCCGGCCCTCGGGCACCAGCGAGCATCCGGCCGCGACAATCCTCTCCGGCTTCATCTGGCTGATGGAGCTGCCCAGCAGCAGCAGGTCGCCGGCTGTGGCCCTGATGATGCCGGCGATGGTATAGAGCAGGGTGGTCTTGCCGGCGCCGTTGGCGCCGATGATGGTGACGATTTCGCCGCTGTCCACATGCATGGAGATGCGTTTCAATACCCGCAGTTTGCCGTAGCCTGCCTCAAGATTTTTTATTCTAAGCATCAGCCTCACCCAGATAGATCTGTATGACTTCCCTGTTCTGCTGGATAGCGCTGGGAATATCCTCGGCAATCTTCTGGCCGAAGCTCAGAACCACAATCTCATCGGAAATATCCATGACCAGCGACATGTCATGTTCAACCAGCAGGACCGTAATGCCCTGGTCCCTGATTTTGGTGATCAGCCGGGCGATTTCCGCGGTTTCATAGATATTGAGGCCTGCCGCAGGTTCGTCAAGCAGCAGCAGGGTCGGTTCAGAGGCCAGGGCCCTGGCGAATTCCACGGCGCGCTGCTGGCCGAAGGAGAGGCTGGCGGCCTCGGCGTCGGCATGCTGGCTGATATCGAGAAGTTGCAGCAGCGCAAAGGATTTCTCGCGGATGGCTTCTTCCTCCCTGCGGGTGGCGGGGAAATGGAACAGGCCGCCGAGAAATCCCGCCCGGCTGCGGGTGTGGCGGCCCACCATGACGTTTTCCAGGGCGGTCATCCCCGGAAAGAGTTTGATGTTCTGGAAGGTGCGGGAGATGCCGCGGCGGGCGATCTGAAAAGGCTGCAGGCCATGGATCGGCCTGTCGTCAAAAAAAATCCGGCCGGAGCCGAGCGGCAGATTGCCGGCGATCAGATTAAACAGGGTAGTTTTGCCGGCGCCGTTGGGGCCGATGACGGACTTGATCATACCCCGCCGCACGGCAAAGCTTACCTGGCTCACGGCCAGCAGACCGCCGAAATGTTTATTGACATCCTTGATATCTAAAAGCGTCATGGCAAATAACCTTATAGCCGTTTCAGCTGTCCCGCGGGGATTTCTTGAACAGGTGCCAGAGCTGCAGGCGCAGCAGGCCCTGGGGCGCAAAAAGCATGATGACGATGAGAATGACGCCGAAAACCGCATCATCATAGGAGCCGAACATGCCGCGCAGAGAGAGGAAATTGAGCAGGCCGGCCATGACCAGCGCTCCCCACAGATTGGCCATGCCGCCGATGGCGACAATGGCCACGTAGCGGACCGACTTCATGATGCCGGCCTCGGAGGGGCCGATGCCGCCGTTGTAGTGGGTGAGGAAAATGCCGGCAATCGCGGCATAAACCGCACTTAAGACAAAGGTGTACAGTTTGTAGCGCGCGGTGTCCACCCCCATGGCGTTGGCCGCTTCCTCCGAGCCGTGAATGGCCCGCAGGGCCCGGCCGACCCGTGAGTCGATCAGGTTCTGCAGCAGGGCAAAGCCGATGAGCAACAGCACACAGGCAATGTAATAGTTCTGCACCCGGTTGCTGAAATCGCCGCTGACAATAACGCCGGGCAGCAGGGGAAAGCCGGGCACATCGGAGATGCCGTCCGCCTCCCCGAAGATTTCGGTGGCCAGCGCCACCCGGTAAATGATAATGCCGAAACCCAGGGTGGCCATGGCCAGGTAGTGTCCCTTGAGCTTGAGCACCGGGATGCCGATGAAAAAGGCGATGACAATGGTCAGGATAATGGCGGTCACGCAGGCCAGCCACGGGTTTACCGAGAGCAGGGTCTCGCCGTAAAGGTTGTCACGGGAAACCAGCAGCCCTGCAGCGGAAAGCAGACTGACGGCGCCGTTGCCCCTGGCCAGCAGCGGGGTCAGATCAAAGGTGGTCAGCACGGCGGAGGTATAGCCGCCGATGGCAAAGAAGCCGGCGTGGCCGAGGGAGATCTGGCCGGCATAACCCATCACCAGGCAGAGCCCGATAACGAGCAGGGCATAGTAGGTGGTCATGGTCATCTGGGTGAGGAAGTAGACCGTGGAAGTCCAGCTGGTAAGCTGCTCTACCCCGGCAAGCACCAGGGCCAGCATGAGGATGGGAAGATATCCGCGGGCCTTCATCAGAATTCCTTTAAACCTGCCGCCTCTTTACTGCCGAACAGTCCATGGGGACGGACAAAGAGGATGGTGAGCAGCAGGGCGATGGAAATGGCATCCTGAAAAGCCAGCGGCACCACGGAGACGCTGAACGACTCGATGATGCCCAGCAGCAGCCCGGCCATGACCGCGGCCATGCTGTTGCCCAGGCCGCCCAGCACAGCCACGGTGAAACCCTTGATGGCGAGCGGGGTGCCTCCGTCATACTGGGTATAGGTGATGGGGGAGACCACGCAGCCGGCCAAAGCGCCGATGCCGGCACTGAGCATGAAGGAAAAGGTCACCATGTTCTTCGTGCTGATGCCGCAAAGGGTGGCGGCCAACCGGTTGGCGGCGCAGGCCCGCATTTCCTGGCCCAGGGAGGTGAATCTGAAAAAAAGGCTGAGCAGCGCGACGATGATGGCACAGACAGCGATCACCCACAGCACCTGGGGGGAAATGTTGGTGTCCAGGATGCGGATGGTGGAGATCTCATTGCCGTTGAAATAGGGAAGGGAGCGCACCCCTTCACCCCAGAGGTGCAGCGCCGCCTCCCGGATGAGAATGGAAAGGCCGATGGTGATGATGATCATGCGCAGCACCGAGGGGTTCTGCAGCCAGCGGATAAAGATAATTTCAATCAGGGCGCCGATGACCATGGTGATGATGACGGCCAGACCGATGGCCAGCGGCAGGGGCAGCATGGCATGCAGGGAGATGGCAATCATGCCGCCCAGCATGACGAACTCGCCCTGGGCAAAATTGATGATGCCGGTGGTGTTGTAAATGATGTTGAAACCAATGGCCACGATGGCGTAAATGCTGCCATAGGTTATGCCGGCAAAGAGATATTGGAAAAAGAGTTGCGAGGTCATTGGCGCATCATGCTTATGGAAAAGCCGCGGCTCTCCTGGTTTGCAGCGAGAAAAAAGGGGACTGCCGTTGGCTGGCATTCCCCTTTGTTCTTGCTGGTCAATTGTATTTACTTGGTATACAGGGCAAACTTGCCGTCCTTGACGGTCAGCATGGCAAAGGAATCAATATCAAGGCCATTGTGGTCTGTGGGGCTGAAGTTGAAGATGCCGCCGGTGCCGACAAAGCCTTTCATGTTTTCAATGGCAACCCTGACTTTTTCACTGTCATTGCTTTTCGCCGTTTTCATGGCATTGACCAGGATCATGATCGCATCATAGCCATGGCCGCCGAAGGTGCTGGCAGTTTCCTTGAATGTTGCCTCATATTCGTCCCGGTACTGGATCAGCACGCTTTTCTGGGGATGGTCGGCGGGCAGGGTGTCAGCCACCAGCAGGCGTCCGGCCGGGAAAATGATCCCCTCAGCCGCTACCCCGGCAGCCTCGACATACTTGATATTGCCGAAGCCATGGCTCTGGAAGATGGGCACATTCCAGTCAGCCTGGCGGATGTTTTTGGCAAGAATGGCCTGGGCCGGCACGATGGACCAGTTGACCACGGCCTGGACATCCTGATTAGCCTTGATTTTGGCAATGACGGCGCTGAGGTCGGTGGCCGCCTTGTCATACACCTCGGCAGCCACGATCTGGATCTTGAACTCAGGGGCGATGGCCTCCAGCTGTTCCTTGCCCGCCTTGCCGAAACCGGTATTGTCCGCCAGCACGGCTATCTTGGCAATGCCCATCTGCTGCATGGCCATATAGATTTTCTTGACGGCATCGCTGTCCTTCTGGGGAGTTTTGAAGACATATTTGGCCACGGGATTAACGATAACCTCGGCCGCTGCGCAGGAGAGGAGAATGGTTTTGGAATCCTCGCAGAGCTGCTTGATAGCCATGGTCTCGCCGCTGGTGGACGGTCCGAGGATGGCCAGCACTTTTTCCTCTTCGATGAGCTGTTTGGCAAAGGAGATGGCTTTTTCCGGCGTGCTGGCCGAGTCCTTGACAATGAGTTCGATGGTGTCGCCATTCACCCCGCCCGCGGCATTGATCTTATCCACCAGCATGCGGACGGTTCTGGCCTCAGGGCCGCCGAGAAACGAGGCGCCGCCGGTTTCAGCGAGGATGGCACCCACCTTGATGGTCTTGGCCTGGGCAGCGGTCGGCATGGCGAAAAAGGTTGCCATGGCCCACAGAGCGAGAAGGGTAACGGTCGAGAGAAAAAATCTTTTCATGTTCATCTCCTTTGTCAATGTGTGTAGTGAAGCTATTTTTTAGGGACCGTTAAGAAAAAACCATTACTTTGCCGAGTATTTCGTTACGACTCCTTATGCCGTTTTCAGCATTCGTAGTTACCGTTTATTTTTGCACAACGGCTTAGATAGCATAAACCTCTTCCCCGGACAGCAGCCTGACGCCGGCCTTGACCAGCACGTCAATGGCGGCATCGACTTTCTCAAAGCGGAAGATAATCAGGCCCGTCTCCCCGCTTTTTTGCGTAAAGGCGTACATGTACTCAATATTTAAACCGGCATTTTTGATGATCTGCAGGACGTTGGCCAGGCCGCCCGGCTTGTCCTGCACCTCGGCCACCACCACATTGGTGGTGCCGACGGTAAAACCCTTTTCTTTCAATACTTTGCGGGCGCTTTCCGTATCATTGACAATCAGCCGCAGAATGCCGAAATCCGAGGTGTCAGCCAGGGACATGGCGCGGATGTTGATGCCCTTGCCCGCCAGAATCCCGGTAATTTCAGCCAGCCGGCCCGATCTGTTTTCCAAAAAAATTGCTATCTGTTCAACTTTCATAGGTTCCTCGCTGTTAGAAGATGCCTGGTGCTCGCTCCCTGAGGAGGTTTATTGCCTGAATCCCTCTAGATCTTTCGCTTATCAATCACCCTTTTCGCCTTGCCCTCACTGCGCTGGATCGATTTCGGCTCAACCAGTTTCACCTTGCAGCTCACGCCGAGCAGATCCTTGATCTCATTCTGGATTTTCTTGGTCAATCCCTCCAGGGTCTTCACCTCGTCGGAAAAGATGCTGTCGCTGACCTCAACCTGAACCTCCATGGTATCCAGCGAACCCTCACGTTCGATTATGATCTGATAATGGGGCTCCACTCCCTCGATGCTGATCAGCACATGTTCGATCTGGGAGGGGAAGACATTGACCCCGCGGATGATCAGCATATCATCGGAGCGGCCGGTCACCTTTTCCATGCGGTAGAAGGTGCGGGCGCAGGAGCAGGGAGCGGTGATCAGCCGGGAGAAATCCTTGGTGCGGTAACGGATGAGCGGAAAGGCCTCCTTGGTCAGGGTGGTGAACACCAGCTCACCTTTGTCGCCGAGCGGCAGCGGTTCAAAGGTCTCGGGATGGACGATCTCGGGCAGGAAGTGGTCCTCCATGATGTGCAGACCCCGCTGCTCCTCCACGCATTCAATGGCCACGCCCGGGCCGATGATCTCGGAGAGGCCGTAAATGTCGATGGCCTTGATGCCGAGCTGTTTTTCGATCTCCTCCCGCATGTTTTCACTCCACGGCTCAGCGCCGAACACCCCGACCTTGAGCGCCATCTCCCTGGGGTCAATGCCCATATCCACCATGGCCTCGGCCAGATTGAGGGCATAGGATGGGGTGCAGAGCAGCACGGTGGAGCGGAAATCGCGCATGAGCATGATCTGCCGCTTGGTGTTGCCGCCGGAGACCGGCACTACGGTGGCCCCGAGGTTTTCCGCGCCATAGTGGGCGCCGAGGCCGCCGGTGAACAGTCCGTAGCCGTATGCGTTGTGGATGATGTCCTGCTGGGTGGCCCCGGCGGCGGTAAGGCAGCGGGCCATCAGCTCAGCCCAGATGCCGATGTCCCGCTTGGTGTAGCCCACCACGGTGGGCTGGCCGGTGGTGCCGGAGGAGGCGTGCACGCGCACCACCCTTTCAAGCGGCACGGTGAAAAGTCCGAAAGGATAATTCTTGCGCAGGTCCTCCTTGGTGGTAAAGGGGAGCTTCCTGATATCGGCCAGGGTTCTGATGTCACCAGGCGCCACGCCGGCCTCATCCATTTTGGCCCGGTAGTACGGGACCCTGGCGTAGATTCGCTCGATCTGGGCCTGCAGCCGTTTCAGCTGCAGGGCCTCCAGCGCCTCCCGCGGCAATGTTTCATATTCCTCGTTATAGATCATTGTTCCCTTCTCCCAATGCTAGGAGTCTTTCAGACTTAGACATAAATCTACTGCAAACCCGAGAAATCGGCCCATATTCCCATGGCTTTTCGTTAAATAGCACAACTATTCGCCTCAAACCCATGAAAATCTGGTCTCGATTTCTCGATTTTTTGCAACGATTCTCTAAGTCCGACAGACTCCTAGGCTGTGATCTTGCGGCCCTCCTTGAAGGCGGCAATGTTTTCCTCAAGTTTTCTGGGGATTCTTTTTTTCAGCACCTCAAGAAAGACCTCTTCCTCAACCGGCAGGAAGGTGGACAGCGCCCCCACCAGCACCAGGTTGGCCGTCCTGATTTCTCCCGCCGCCCTGGCAATGCCGAAGCCGTCCAGCGGATAGACGGCGATGCCCCGGCTGGTCAGATGCGACAACAGGTCGGCCGGGTAGATCATCTTGCCGGTGGCCACGGCCGGCGGGGCAATCTGGTGGGTATTGACGATCACCCTGCTCGCTTGGTGCAGAAAGGGCAGATAGCGCACCGCCTCCATGGTTTCAAAGGCCACCAGGAAATCCGCCTGGCCGGGGTCGATGAGCGGGGAAAAGACCTTTTTGCCGAAACGGAGATGGGCGACCACCGAACCGCCGCGCTGGGCCATGCCGTGCACCTCGCTTTTCTTGGCGTCGAGACCGCACTCCAGCAAGGCAAAGGCGGTGATCTCGCTGGCCAGCAGGATGCCCTGGCCGCCGACCCCGCAGAACAGGATGTTGCCGCTTGGTTTCATTTTGTCCCCTCCGCTTTGCCGATGGCCTTGAATTTACAGACCGCCAGGCACTGGCCGCAGTCATTGCACATCTCTGCGCTGATGCGGGCATAGCCTTTCTGCTTTTCCTTTTTGCCCAGTTTTTTGGCCTCTGCCGGGGTCAGCGGCACCCAGCTCATGGCCGGGCAGCCCAGGTGGACGCAGGTGCCGCAGCCGGTGCAGTTGTCCACAAAGATGGAGAGAGGGGTTTTCGGCCGTTTGCGTTCTTCCGGCAGCAGCACGCAGGGGGCCTGCGAGATGATGACCGAGGGTTCGGGCCGGTCTATCTCTTCGGTCAGCACCTTTTTGCAGGCCTTGATGTCGTGGGGGTTGACGGTGCGCACGTGTTTGACGCCGATGGCCCGGCACAGCTCGGCCAGATCAATGGCATTGGCAGGCTCACCCATGAGGGTGCTGCCGGAGGCGGGATTGGCCTGGTGACCGGTCATGGCGGTGGTGCGGTTATCGAGAATGATCACCGTGGACATGCTCTTGTTGTACACCATGTTGATCAGACCAGTGATGCCCGAGTGGATGAAGGTGGAGTCGCCGATCACCGCCACCGTCCGGCCCCGGGCCGCCTCTCCCAGGGCCTTGTCCATGCCGTGGGCCACGCCGATGCTTGCACCCATGCAGACGCAGGAGTCCATGGCGGAGAGCGGCGGCAGGAAACCCAGGGTGTAGCAGCCGATATCGCCGGCAATAAAGACGTCATATTTGCCCAGATTGTAGAACAGGCCACGGTGCGGGCAGCCGGGGCACATATTGGGCGGCCGGGGTGGAATGTCCACCGGGGCGAAGATCTCCCCGGTCGGCTGGCCCAGCGCTTTTTTAACGATAAAGGGATTGAGCTCGCCCATGGCCGGGATCTTCGCCTTGCCGGTGCAGGCAATGCCGGCGGCCTTGATGTGGGTTTCGAGAAAGGGGTCAAGCTCTTCGACGATGATGACCTCGTCGACTTGGCTGGCGAAATCACGGATAAGGTTCACGGGCAGCGGCCAGGTGGTGGCGATCTTCAGCACCACGGCCTTGGGAAAGGCCTCCTTGAC
Organism: Desulfurivibrio sp.; assembly: GCA_003605035.1. Lineage (GTDB taxonomy): Bacteria > Desulfobacterota > Desulfobulbia > Desulfobulbales > SURF-16 > SURF-16. The sequence continues at coordinate 23,506 of QZKJ01000073.1, read as the reverse complement.
ATAGAGATAGGAGATGCCGCCGGTGATGAAGCCGATTTTCCTGTCCCCCTGGTCAATGCGGTTAGCGGCAAAGGTCTCGACAAATGCTGCCAGTCTGACCATACGTTCGGCAATGGCCCGGCGCCGCATCCGGGCGTTGGCCGGCAGCATGACGAACTTGGCCGGCGCCTTTTCAACGGCCACCGGGACCGGTCCCATTTTTCTCTTGCCGGTCGCCACCAGCCCTTTGACATGGGCCACCCTGGTGGTGGTGCGCAGCAGCACCGGGGTGTCGAACTCCTCGCTGATGGCAAAGGCCTGTTTGAGCATGGCCAGGGCCTCGGCCGGGTCGGAGGGCTCCAGCATGGGCAGCTTGGCGGCGCAGGCGTAATGGCGGTTGTCCTGTTCGTTCTGCGAGCTGTGCATCTCCGGGTCGTCGGCGGTGATGATGACGATGCCGCCGCGCACGCCGGTGTAGGAGGCGGTGAACAGGGGATCGGCCGCCACGTTGAGGCCCACATGCTTCATGGTGACCAGCACCCGGGCGCCGGCAAAGGAGGCGCCCATGCCGACCTCCAGGGCCACCTTTTCATTGGGCGCCCATTCGGTATAGACATCCTTATAGCTGGAGAGATTCTCCAGGATTTCCGTGGAGGGTGTGCCCGGATAACCTGAGGCAACCGTTACCCCGGCTTCCCATGCCCCACGGGCTATGGCCTCGTTGCCCGATAACCATTGTTTATTCTTTGAACTGACTTTCGTCACGCGGTTCTCCTTACCTCAGGGGTTGCAAGCGGCAGTGTCCGGCAAGGATGCAGACACGGCCTTCTCATTACGTTGCCATGCTACTTATCATGTCTATAAAGGAAGTTCAAGCAAATGAGAGGGGAGAAAGGGGTAAAAAGTGTCTACCTTCTGTGACAGTGTCGCTCTTTGCTTACTGGACGATGAAAATTTTGCTGACATTCTGCGAGGATCGGCACGATTTGCTCATCCTGCCGCCCAGGTAAGCCACAGCGGATTTCCCACCCTGCCGTCCCTTAGGTAAAATTACTTGCCTGCCAAATAAAAAGGTACCAATAATGAAGGGAGCAGCGACGTCACCATGCCGCTGCCGGGGCAACCTTTCACCCTCTGGGGGAGGCTGGTATTGGCTGACAGATATACCCCCGGAAGCCGGTGGGCTGGGGCCGGTTTCCCGGCCGTTGTATCCCCATTTTCTTTTCCTGACTGGCATTTTGCCGAAAACCTGGTATAAAAAGGCAGAAAGACGAAATAAACAGGTCGCTTTCAGCGGCCTGACGTATTATGTATCTCATTTCATGGCACCTTAGGCTGGAGGAAGAGATTGCCGGACAGGGAAGAATTTGCCGCGGTGCTGGCCCTGCGCCACGGGGCGCAAATCCAGGCCCGCATAGCAGCAGGCGTGGTGGGAGTGATGGGCCTCGGCGGGCTTGGCTCCGCCGTTGCCGTCGCCCTGGTGCGAATAGGTATTGGCAAGTTGCTCCTTGCCGATTATGATGCGGTGGAACTGAGCAATCTCAATCGGCAGCATTATTTCGCCGATCAGATCGGTTTACCCAAGACTGTGGCTCTGCGGGACACTCTCCTCCGGATCAATCCTTACGTCAGCCTGGAAACCATTAACGAACGTCTGAGCGAAGAACGCATCCCTTTCCTGTTTCAAGGTGTCGATGTGCTGGTGGAGTGCTTTGATGATCCGGTGATGAAGCCCGCCGCCCTGCGGGCCGCCCTGACCGGGCTTGCCGGGGTCGGCTACGTGGGGGCCTCGGGCATGGCCGGGTTCGGGGACAATAACCGCATCGTCACCCGCCGCATCCATCCTCGCGTCTACCTGGTGGGCGACGGCGAGGCCGAGGTCGGTCCCAACCAGGGACTGATGGCGCCCAGGGTGGGCATTGCCGCCCATCACCAGGCCAACCAGGCCCTGCGGCTGCTGCTGGGGGCGGATGAAGAGAGTTGATAAGCTGTTAAGTTGATGAGCTGTTAAGCTGTTGAGCTGTTAAGCTGATGAGCACAGAAGGAATGATGCAGATAATCTGTAACGATGAAAAAAAAGAGATCCGGCCGGACTCCACGCTGATTGCCTTTCTCGCTGAGTTGGGCGTCAAGCCTGATACGGTTTTTGTCGAATGTGACGGGGTCATCATCAAAAGAGATGAGTATGAAACCTTCGTGTTGCCCGAGGGCGCCAGGCTGGAATTGATACGTTTTGTAGGAGGCGGTTGACATGTTAACCATTGCCGGCAGGACTTTCAAGTCCCGGCTGTTCGGCGGCACGGGCAAGTTCTCCTCGCCGCAGGTGATGAAAGAGGCCCTGGAGGCCTCAGGCTGCGAGATGGTTACCGTGGCCCTGCGCCGGGTGGACCTGGCCAATCCCGAGGATGATATCATGAGTGTGCTGGACCGCAGGAAATTTCTTTTTCTGCCCAACACCTCCGGGGCGCGGGACGCCCACGAGGCAGTGCGTCTGGCCAGGCTGGCCAGGGCCGCCGGCGGCGGGGAGTGGCTCAAGCTCGAGGTAACGCCTGACCCGCGCACCCTGCTGCCTGATCCGGTGGAGACGCTCAAGGCCACCGAGATCCTGGTCAAGGAAGGCTTCATCGTGCTGCCTTACATCAACGCCGATCCGGTGCTGGCCCTGCGGCTGCAGGATGCCGGCGCGGCCGCGGTCATGCCGCTCGGCTCGCCCATCGGCACCAATCAGGGCATCCTCACTGCTTTTCAAATTGCCATTATCATTGAGCAGGCCAGGGTGCCGGTGGTGGTGGATGCCGGTCTCGGCGCCCCTTCCCATGCGGCCCAGGCCATGGAGATGGGCGCCGATGCGGTGCTGGTCAATACGGCCATTGCCGTGGCCGGCGACCCCGTGCGCATGGCCAGGGCCTTTGCCATGGCGGTGGAGGCGGGCCGCGAGGCCTTTGAAGCGGGACTTGGCGCCAGGCGCGCGGAGGCCGCCGCCTCTTCCCCGCAAACCGGCCTGGATTTCCTGCGCTGAATTATTATGCAGGGCGGTTCGCGAACCGCCCGCTGCGCCACCCGCAGCGGTTAATTTTTTTTAAACGGAAATGACACAAGATACATTTACCATCCCTGATTTTGCCGAACTGCGGCAGCTGGTTGCCACCCATGGCCATGCCGCCGAGGTGCTTCGCGCCCTGCGGAGCGAGCGGCTGGACATCAATGGCCTGGCCGCCCTGCTGTCGCCGGCAGCGGAAAACCTGCTGCCGCAGCTGGCGGCCCGGTCGGGCCAGATAACCGCCAAGCGTTTCGGCCGCACCATCCAGATCTATGCCCCCCTTTATCTGTCGAATTTCTGCATCAACCGCTGCGCCTACTGCGGCTTTTCCGCGGGCAACAGGATCGAGCGCCGGGTGCTGACCATGGCGGAGGCGGAAGAGGAGGCCATGATCCTGCACGGCCGCGGCTTCAAGCACATCCTGCTGGTCTCCGGCGAGGCCCCGGCCCGGCTCGGGGTGGACTATCTGGTGGAACTGGCCGCCCGGCTGCGGGAGAGATTTGCCAGCATCTCCATTGAGGTGCAGCCCCTGGAGGAGGAGGAATACGCCCGCCTCTTTGCCAGCGGCATCACCAGCGTGGCCGTTTACCAGGAGACCTATGACCGGGGGATTTACAGCCAGGTGCACCATGGCGGCAGGAAATGCGATTTCGACTACCGGCTGGCCACCCCGGCCCGGGCCGCGGCCGCCGGCATGCGCGAGGTGGGCATCGGCGCGTTGCTGGGCCTGGCTGACTGGCGGCTGGAGGGGCTGGCCCTGGGGATGCATCTGGCCTGGCTGCGCAGGCATTACTGGCGCACGGCGCTCACCGTTTCCTTCCCGAGGCTGCGGCCGGCGGAGGGCGGCTTTCAGCCGCTGGTTACGGTTAGCGAGCGCATGCTGAGCCAGCTGATTTTTGCCCTGCGTATCTTTGACCCGGATGTGGGGCTTTTGCTGTCAACCCGTGAGGAGGCCCGCTTCCGGGACGGCATGGTGGGGCTCGGACCCACCCGCTATTCCGCCGGCTCCTGCACGGCGCCGGGCGGCTATGCCCACCCCGAGCTTGCGGGCGAGCAATTTTCAGTCGGTGATCACCGTTCCATGCAGGAGGTGTGCGCCGACATCTGCCGCAGAGGATATGACCCGGTCCGCAAGGACTGGGATGCAACGTTCCAGATACAGGACGGCGGCGGGGAGATGTCCGCCGCTGCCTTATGACGAGAGAGGAGAGCTATGGCTGCACAGGATTTAAAGAAGATGTACACCACAATTTTAGGCGATCATTTCCCCATGGAGATGAAGATTTCCTTTGGCGATCAGACCCTGGTTTACCGGAAACGGACCTGGAAAATCCCCATGGAGGATGGCACCATTGATGAGCGCGGGGTGCGCTACGGCGAGAACCCGGACCAGGAGGCCGCTCTCTACGAGCTGGTCAACGGCAACCTGATGCTGGGCGACTGCAGATTTATCGAGCCGGGCAACGGCCTGGTCAGCGGCATTAGCGTGGAAGACATGCTGCAGGTGGGCAAGCATCCGGGCAAGATCAATCTCACCGACATCGACAACGGCCTCAATATCCTCAAATACCTGATGGATCGGCCCGCCGCGGTCATCCTCAAGCACAACAACCCCTGCGGCGCGGCCTACGGCAAGACCCTGGCCGATGCCTACAACCGGGCCAACCGGGCCGACCGCATCGCCGCCTTCGGCGGGGCCGTGGTCATGAGCCGGCCCATTGACCGGGCCACGGCGGAGCTGCTCAGCGGCAACTATCTGGAGGTGGTCTGCGCCCCGGATTTTGAGGAGGGCACCCTGGATATTTTGAAGGCCCGCAAGAACCTGCGGGTGATCAAAATGGCCCGCATCGACCGGCTGGCTGACTTTGAACAGTACCGTTACGTTGATTTCAAGAGCCTGATCGACGGCGGCATCATCGCCCAGCAGTCGGCGGTCAACTCCATCCGTAAGCCCGAGCATCTGAAGGATGCGGTCACCACCTACAAGGGCAAGGAATACCGCTGCGAGCGCCAGCCCACCCCGGCCGAGCTTGACGACATGCTGTTCGGCTGGGCCGTTGAGCATGGCGTCACCTCCAACTCGGTTATTTACGTGAAGGACGGCTGCACCGTGGGCATCGGCACCGGCGAGCAGGACCGGGTGGGGGTGGCTGAGATCGCCGTGCACAAGGCCTATATCAAGTATGCCGATATTCTCTGCTTTGACAAATTGGGCATCCCCTATGCCGACATGGTGCTGCAGATCGAGCAGGGCAAGCGCGACAAGGCGGACCAGGAGGCCATTGACAGCCAGACCAGAAAGGATCGGGCCGGCCTGCCAGGCTCGGTGATGATCTCCGATGCCTTCTTCCCGTACCGCGACGGGGCGGATGTGGGCATCCGCCAGGGGGTGGGCGCCATCCTGCAGGCGGGCGGCTCCATGCGTGATTTCGAAACCATTGAGGCCTGCAACGAGGCCAGGCCCCAGGTGGCCATGAAGTTTACCGGCCAGCGCTCATTCAAACATTAGCATTGGGGTTGACAGGCGGCTGTTTTTCGGGTGTTATATTCTGATGAACCTAACACTTAAGAGCAAAAGGGCGCAGGGCGCATCATCACTTCGGATGGCGGCCTGGGCCCTTTTTTTGTGCGGCCTCTGCCTCCTGGCTCTGCCCATGCGGCTGGCCGCGGCTGACGCCCGGGAGATCATCAGGCAGGTGGAGGAGCGCTTGAACGGCAAAACCGCGGTGCTCAAGATCTCCATGATCATCACCACCAGCCGCACCAGCCGCACCATGAAGATGGACAGCTATGCGGTGGGCAACGAGAAGAGCTTCATCAAGATCACCTATCCGGGTAAGGATTACGGCATCACCTTTCTCAAGATCGACGATGCCATGTGGCAGTATGTGCCGCGCATTGAAAAGATCATCAAGATTCCCGCCTCCATGATGCTGCAGAGCTGGATGGGCACCGATTTCACCAATGACGACCTGGTGCGGGAAAGCTCCATCAGCCGTGATTATGACGCCAGGATCGTCACGGAAAATGACCAGGAGTATGAGATTGAACTGCTGCCCCGGCCCGAGGCGGCGGTGGTCTGGGGTCGGCTGCTCATGGGGGTGGCGAAACAGGAGCTGCTGCCGAAAAGCGTCAGCTATTTTGACGAAGAGGGAGCGCTGGTGCGCACCCTGCAGTACACCGAGGTGAAACAGCTGGGCGACCGCCTCTACCCCTCCCGCTGGGTGATGATCCCCCATGAGCCGGATAAGGCGGGCAACCGGACTGTCATCGAAATCACCGAGGCGGCCTTTGACGTTGAGATTGATGAGGCGTATTTCACCAAGCGCGCCCTGCAGCGCTTTTCGGATTAGGAGCGTTTAAGCGATCAAGCGTTTAAACGTTTAAGCGTTTAAGCGTTGGAACGTTCAAACGTCGGAACGCTGAACCATGTTTTTCAAAATCGCGGTCAGAAACATCTTCGCCTACGCCAAACGCAGCATCATCACGGTGCTGCTGCTGGCCTGCACCACGGCCCTGCTGGTCTTTGCCTCGGCCTACATGGACGGCTCCCATGCCCGCCTGATCCAGAGCAGCGTGGAGATCTACCCCGGCTACATACAGATCACCCACCACGGCTTCCGGGACAACCCCAGCCTGGAGAATCTCATCTTTGCCGCCGACGAGGTGAGCGGCCGCCTGCGGGATTTCCCCGGCCTGGCGGTGCTCGCCGCCCGTTTTGAATCCTTTGTCCTGTTCTCCTCGGCCGACAAGGCGGTGGGCGCCATGTTCACCGCCATCGAGCCGGAAAAGGAGAGGCAGATCTCCCGGCTGGCCGCCTCCCTCAAAGAGGGCAGCTACCTGACCTCGGACGATGATGCCCTGGTCTATCTGGGCAGCGAACTGGCCAGGCGTCTCAAGGTGGGGGTGGGTGATCAGCTGGCCTTTGTCGGCACCGCGGCTGATTATTCCTTTGCCGCCGACAACCTGACGGTAAAGGGCATCTTCCAGACCGGGCTCTTTGAGTTTGATTCCCGCGCCTCCTTTGTGGCCAAGCCCTATTTTGACCGTATGATGGCTGCCGAAAATTACGCCACCCATTTCATCGCGCAGCCGGAGCGGCCCGCTGAGGCGGCCGCCCTGGCCGCGGCCATAGGCGCCCGCCTGGGGCCGGAATTTGATGCGGCCAGCTGGCAGCAGACCATGGCGGGTCTGGTGCAGGCCATGCGGGTGGATTCCATCTTCGGCTACATCACCCTGGCCATCATTTTTATCGTCATTTTTTTTGTGGTGATGATCTACACCCTGCTGGTGGTCTACGCCCGGGTGCGGGAGATCGGCATCCTTCGGGCGGTGGGCACCGGGCCGGGGCAGATTTTCGCCATGCTGCTGCTGGAAAGCGTGCTGCTGGGTCTGGTCAGCGTGCTGCTGGGGGGGCTCATCGGCGGCGCGCTTGCCTGGTATTTCCATCTCCATCCCATTGTCTTTACCGGCATGGAGGAGCAGTTCAAGCAATACGGCCTGGCGCTGACCGACATGCCCACCGCCTTTGCCCCGCTGGTCATCCTGCGCGACATGGCGGTGATGTTCGTGCTCTCGGTAGCCGCCACCCTCTATCCCATCTGCAAGGTCAACGCCTTCAAGCCCATCGAGGCGATCCATCATGTTTAGGACCGCCCTGCGCATAGCCTGGGCCTCGCTGGCCCGGCGCGCCTCCCGCTCGGTGCTGGTGGTGGTGATGATCGGCATGAGCCTGTGGGGGTTGCTGTTCATGGAGGGTATCTATGACGGCATGACCGAGCAGATGATCAGCAATGCCATCCGCAGCGATTCCGGCCAGCTCTCCCTTTTTGCCGCGGGCTTTCGGGAGGACCCGGGGCTGGACCGGCTGATCAGGCGGGACGGGGAGATCGCGGAGCAGCTCGCCGCTGATCCCCGGGTAGGGAGTTTTGTCCGCCGCCTGCGCCAGGACGGGCTGGCGGCCACGGCCCATTATTCGCGGGGCGTCATGATCTACGGGGTGGAGCTTGCGGAGGAGAAAAAACACGGCCGGCTGGACAGCTATCTGCTGGAAGGGGAGTACGGCTTTGGCGGGAAAAAACGGGGGGTGCTCGTCGGGGCGAGACTGGCGGAAAAGCTCAAGGTGAAGATAGGCCGGAAACTCATCGTTTCGGCCCAGAACAGCGCCCATGAGGTGGCGGCCGTGGCGCTCACCGTCACCGGCATTGTGCGCACCAGCAACATGGCTCTTGACGAAGCCGCGGTGTTCATCGATATGGATAAGGCGAGGGAACTGTTTGCCACCCCGCAGGGCGTGAGCCAGATCAGCGTCATTGTCCGGGCGGAAAAGGATATCCCGGCGCTGCAGGACAGCCTGCGCCGCCAGTTCCCCGACCTGCAGATCCTGCGCTGGGATGAACTCTATCCGGCCCTCATGCAGGGCCGGGTGATGATGCAGGGGTTTAACCTGGTCATGAGCCTGCTGATCTTCGGCGTGGCCGGCCTGGGCATCTTCGGGGTGATGCTGGTGTCGGTGCTGGAGCGCCTGCGGGAATTCGGCATCATGCTGGCCATCGGCACCTCCTTCAGGCAGGTGCTCGGCATCATCTTCACAGAATCATTCATCCTGGGCTTTGCCGGTTTTGTGGCCGGCTCGCTCTCGGGCGGCGGCACCCTGCTCTATTTCTACCACCACGGCCTTGATCTGACCATCTTCAGCCAGGGCCTGGAGGAGTTCGGCATGGACGTCATCACCTTTGCCGTCATCCGCGGCAGCTATTTTATCACCGCCTTTGCCGCGGTGATGCTGGCCACCTTTGTCAGCGTGCTGTTTCCGTTGCGCCTGTTGAAAAAATCGAACCCCATCGAGGCGATCAACCGGGTGTAGGGGGGATTGGGTGGATTGAGGGAAAGCGGCAGGGGCCGCAAGGGCGGTTCGTGTAGGGGCAGTTCGCGAACCGCCCCTACGGGCCGTGCCGAGTACGGCGAATGAACCGTGCACCGGTTTTTTGCAACCAGGTGGGTGACCATGCAATACAACCCTGATATCCATCACCGCCGTTCCATCCGGTTAAAGGGGTATGATTATACCGGGGAGGGATGGTATTTTATCACCACCTGCACCCGGAACTATCGGCACCTGTTCGGCAAAATCGAAAATGGGGCGATGATGGCCAATGATGACGGCAGAATGGTCGAACAACAATGGCTGGGATTGGTTGATCGTTATGCAAACGTCACATTGCATGAATTTATCGTCATGCCCAATCATTTTCATGGCATTGTTGCATTGGTAGGGGTACCCCTCGTGGGTGCCCAAAATGGCAGGCAACCCCAAAATAGGGCACCCACAAGGGGCGCCCCTACGGTGGGCAATGTGGTGGGCGCGTTTAAATCATTGACCACCAATGATTACATACAAAACGTCAAACATCATGATTGGCAAAGGTTTGGCAAGCAATTATGGCAGCGCAATTTTTACGAACATATCATCCGGGATCAGGATTCCTATCTGAAAATTGTTGAATATATTCAGACAAATCCCCTGAAATGGACGGAGGACAGATATTATGGTGGATCCGCAGCCCTTCCCATATAACCGTGGTACCGTAGCACCCCTTGTGGGTGCCCGTATACCGCGTTGCGGATGCCCAGGTGGGGGTGCCCCTACGATGCGGTGGGGAGATAAATCATGATCCATTCCTTCCTTGATGTACAAAACATCAGCAAAACCTTTCATCCCGGCCGCGATGTGCAGGTGGCCGCCCTGGTTAACGTCACCCTGACCTTCAACCGGGGGGAGTTCGTGGTCATTCACGGGCCGTCCGGCAGCGGCAAGACCACCCTGTTGAACGTCATGGGCGGCCTGGACAGCCCAACCTCCGGCGAGGTGATCCTTGACAATGAGAAAATCACCGGGGTGGAGGAGAAGCATCTTTCCCGGCTGCGGCGTGACCACATCGGTTTCGTCTTTCAGGCCTATAACCTTATCCCGGTGCTGACCGCCAAAGAGAACATCGAGTATGTCATGCAGCTGCAGGGCCGCAGCCGCAGCGAATGCGAGCAGCGCAGCCGCGAGGTGGCCGAGAAGCTGGCCATTGCCGAACTGCTCGGCAAGCTGCCGGGTGAGATGAGCGGCGGGCAGCAGCAGCGGGTGGCCGTGGCCCGGGCCGTGGCCTCCCGGCCCAAGCTTATTTTAGCCGACGAACCCACCGCCAATCTTGATTCAAAGAGTGCCACCGGCCTCATGGACATGATGCAGGCCTTAAACGAGGACGAGGGGATCACCATTATCTTCTCGTCCCATGACCCCCTGGTGATCGGCAAGGCGAAGCATTCCATCCTGCTCAAAGACGGGGAGGTGGCGGCGGATGAGTTTCCCGGTTAGCCTGGCGGCGGCCGCTGGGCTTCTGGCCCTGGTCCCGCAGTACAGCCTGGAAAACACCAATATCCTGGGCTATGCCGAGGAGAGCCGCCTGGTTGATTACAACCGGCTGCGGGCTGACATCACCGTCACCCATGAGCAGCACGAGGCCTTTGCCGCACGGCTGATCATTGACAATGAGGCGGCTTACATTCAGCAACCGTACAGCCTGACCGACGACACCCTGATCTACCGCGGCTACCTGGAATACCGCGGTGAGACCCATTTCTGGACCATCGGCCGCCAGCGCATCCCGCTCGGGGTGGGTCGGGTGTGGAACCCCATCGACATCTTCAACCCCATCAACTCCCAGTCCGTGGAACCCCAGGAGCGGCCGGGCACCGAGGCCCTGCGCTATGAGTATGCCGTCAGCCGGCTGGCCGGCCTTGACTGCACCCTGTCCCGGGACAAGGGGGAGGCCCGCCTCAAGGGCTACCTGGATTTTGCCGATGTGGCCCTGGTCGGCCTCTATGACAACGAGGCGAAACGTGACATCATCGGCTGGGAGCTGGAAGGGGAGTTGTTCGGTACGGGCATCGAGCTGCGCAGCGAAGGGGGCCGGTTTCATGATGACGCCGCCAACAGCCGCCACACGGCCTTCATTGCCGGGGCGGAATATGGTTTTGCCAATTCGCTTACCGTGTTAGGGGAATACCGCTTCAGCGATGAGACGCAAAGCGATGATCTGGCGGTCAGCCTCAGTTTTCAGCCCAAGATCCTGTGGACCGTGACCTGCCTTGCCGTGCAGAGTCTCAACGATCAATCCTTTTTTGTCACCCCGGCAGTGGAATACAGCGCCGGCGATGAGATGACCGTGAGCGCCGGGGCCTTTCTCTACCACGGAAGCAGCCGGGACGTCTATGGCCCTTACCCCGATTACGTCTATCTCCGCTGGTTTGTCCATTTTTAATTGATTGGGACACCCACAAGGGGTGCCCCTACAGAAACCATTGCCGATAGCTGCGAGCGCGCCGCCCCATCCCCCGTAGGGGCACCCCTCGGGGGTGCCCTTGTTCCCTTGGCCATGCATCCCTTGTGGATAATCGAAATCCCCTGGGCAACCACGAGGGTTGCCCCTACGGATCAATGATCAAAGACATAGCCCACCGACCGGCAGGTCTTGAAAAAAACAGGGTGCCTGGGATCCTCTTCAAAGTATTTCCTGAAGCGGACAATGAAATTATCAACGGTGCGGGTCTGGATGTTGCCCTCATAGCCCCAGACCATCTCGATCAGCTGCCGGCGGGACAGGGGCTTGCCGCGATGGACGATAAAGAGCTTGAGCAGTTTTTCCTCGATCCCGGTCAGGGTGATCGGGCCGCCGGCGCACTGGGCGGTGTGGGTGGTGAAATTGATGCTGTTGCCGCCGAAACTGTAAGTCGGTCCGACGGCCGCGAAATTCCGGTCCCCGTCATGGCTGTCCTCCCAGGCAGCCCGGGTGAGCAGCCGTTTGACCCGCAGGAGAAACTCCTCCAGATGAAAGGGTTTGGTCAGGTAGTCATCCACCCCCAGGGCCAGCCCCTTGATCCGGTCTTCGGCCATGGCCTTGGCTGACAGGATCAGCACCGGCAGCCGCTCATCCTCCAGGCGGATATTGCCCAGCACCTCCAGGCCGTCCATGCCGGGCAGCATGATATCAAGCACGATCAGGTGCGGCCGCCATGTCTGCCATTGCTGCAGACCGGCCCGGCCATCCGCCGCCACCTCCACCTCATAGCCCTGCATGAGCAGATTAAGCTGCAGCCCCTCGGCAATATGCTTGTCGTCTTCGATGATCAAAACGCGCTTTTTCATGGTGCCTCCCTGGGTGCTGTCCAGGCCGGGCCGGGCGAAGGGCCGCCATCCCCGGGATGGGGGAGGGTGATGACCATGGTGGTGCCCTGGCCCGGGCCGTCGCTTTCCGCCCTGATCCGGCCATGGTGGAGCCTGACAATGTTGTCGACAAAGTAGAGGCCCAGGCCGCTGCCCTCTCCCCGGGGCCTGTCTGTTTTCTCCGCCCGGTAGAACTTTTTGAAGATTTTTTTTCTCTCCCGCCTGCCCAGGCCGAGGCCGTTATCCTTGATGCTGATGTTGAGCCGCCTGCCAAGCGGGGTGAAGGTGATATCAACGGCCGGTTCTTTGGCTTCATTATATTTGCTGGCATTGGTCAGCAGATTCATCAGCAGCATCTCAAAAAGAGGCAGGTCCACTTGATAAGGAAAACTCCGGCCGCTGGGGTTATGAATGGTGATGGCACATCCTTGAAAGAGGTGGCTGTTCTGCCGGCAGAATTGCTCAACCGTCTCGACCAGATCGACCCGCGCCAGGTTCATTTCGTAGAGCTTGCTCTCCAGCTTGGCAAGACTCAGGATGCTGTTGATATTGCCGGTCAACCGCGAGACATTGCTCAGCATGTATTCGATGTATTTCAGCTGCATGGCCCGCGGCAGCTCATACTTCTGAAAAGTCTCCAGATAAAGCCGTATCGAGGTGACGGGCGTTTTCAGCTCATGAGTGAAATTGTTGATGAAATTGTGCTGCAGCCGGTAGAGGCGCACCATTTTGACGTTATAGGCAAAGATGATGAGGATGCCGACCATGATGATCGCCACCAGAATGGACAGCACCAGGATCACCACCCAGGTCTTCAGCTCCAGGAACTGTCCCGGATCAAGATTGAAACTCTTGACCAGTCCCTGCAGCCTGGCGCTTACCTCGATGTACCAGTAGATGTAGAGAAAGAGTGACAACCCCAGCGCCACCAGGGAAAAGATAAAGATGAGGATAGGGTGCAGATACCACCTGATCTGTCGCATAGGGCATTACCAAGTAAGACGGATGTGCGGCCTGTACTGTCCCATCATAGCATAGAGACGCAAAAATGGTGAAACCGGATGTGCTGTCGAGAGTATTGTAATCCATCCAGAGGTTGGATTGTAAAACTTTTGTAAAACCAACCCGCAGCCAGTATCGCCTGACGGAAAGATCCGGTAGAGTGAAAAGTGAGAAGTGAGAAGTGAGAAGTGAAAAGTAAGGAGTGAGAAAAGACGCCCGGATCTTTTCTCCGCCATGCGCGTTTCTCCCCGATATCACTTGTCTCAACCAGGACGTCATGCCGGGCAAGCAGAGCACGACCGCAAATCCATTGATTTTTCAGTAAGGAGTTACACCCCATGCACCCCAGCCACCCCACCCACCCCTTTAAAACCGGCGCCAAGGTGCTGTTATCCAGCGTCTTTGGTCCCTATGCGCAGGACGATGCCTACGGCAGCAGACAGATCAACCCCATGGAACTTTATCATAACCAGGTGACCCGGGCCCAGGGCGTCTTCTCCCTGCGCATGTTTCACCGCTCCTTCGGCCTCTTGATGATCCAGGCCAATCTTGACGCGCCGTCGACCCTGCTCGACTTTCCGGATCTGGAGCGCTTTGAGAGCGAGATCCGGGACAATCACTACGATATCGTCGGCATCAGCTCGATTATTCCCAATGTTGGCAAGGTCAAAAAGATGTGTGAACTGGTGCGCAGCTATCTGCCCGGGGCGACAATTGTCATCGGCGGCCATGTGGCCAACCTGCCGGATCTGGCCGAGCGGATCTCCGCCGATCACATTGTCAGGGGCGACGGCATCGGCTGGTTCCGCCGTTTTCTTGGCCAGGATGAGACCAGGCCCATTCGCCATCCCCAGGTTCTCTCGGCCCACGGCACCAGAATCCTGGGTCATAACCTGAGCCGGAAACCGGGTGATACCGCGGCCATTGTCGTGCCCTCGGTGGGCTGCCCCATGGGCTGTAATTTCTGCTCAACCTCCCATCTCTTTGGCGGCAAGGGCCATTTCCTCAACTTTTATGAGACCGGCGACGAACTCTTTGCGGTGATGGGCGAGCTTGCGGAAAAACTCCAGGTCGCATCCTTTTTCATGATGGACGAGAATTTTCTCCTGCACCGCAAAAGGGCGCTCAGGCTGCTGGAGCTGGTGCAGCAGCACAACAAGAGCTGGTCGCTCTACATTTTCAGCTCCGCGCGGGTGCTGCAGTCATACAGTATGGAGCAGCTGGTCGGCCTCGGGGTCTCCTGGGTCTGGATGGGCCTGGAGGGCCGGGAAAGCCGCTACCGCAAACTAAGCGGCATCGATACCCTGGCCCTGGTCAAAGGACTGCAGTCCCATGGCATCCGGGTGCTCGGCTCCTCCATCATCGGCCTGGAAACCCATACGTCGGAAAATATTGACCAGGTCATTGATTACGCGGTCAGCCATAACACGGATTTCCACCAGTTCATGCTCTATACCGCCCTGCCCGGTACGCCGCTGCACCGGGAGTTGCAGGAGAAGGAGCTGCTGCTGCCGGAAGCGGCAATGCCCCCTGCCGACAGTCACGGCCAGTACCGCTTCAATCATCGCCACCCGCACATCCATGGGCACCAGGAGGAAGAACTTATCCAGCAGGCTTTCCGGCGTGATTTTGACAAGAACGGCCCAAGCCTCTATCGTCTGATCAAGACCATGCTGCAGGGCTGGCTGCGCTACAGGGACCACCGGGACAGCCGCATCCGGCGGCGTTTTGCTGTGGAAATGCAGCCGCTGCGCACCACCTATGCCGCGGCGGTCTGGGCCATGGGCAAATGGTACAGCAAGAGCGACCCGGCGCTTGCGGCCAAACTGCGCCTGCTGCTGAAGCAGCTCTACCAGACCTTTGGCTGGCAAACCAGGCTCTATGCGCCCACCGTCGGCCGCTATATTCACTTTGCCATGCACCGGGAGGAAAAACTGCTGGCCCGGGGCTGGTCCCCGGAACCCGCAACATTTTGTGAGAAAAAACCGGCCCGGGAGATCGAGGTCACGGCTCAGCCGGCTGTGGCCAGGGAAGCGGGGCTGTCGCAGATGGCTGAGCCGGCGCTGGTTTTTTCAAAGGCCAATTAAAACCGCTCTTCTTCTGCAATCATTATCCCTGGCAGCATAAACCTCAATTGCAGATCTCCTGACCTCGGGAGATTTGCATTTTTTGAGTACGTTATCCCGCCGTAGGAGCGGGCCATGCCCGCGACCTTTGGCATTCCGAAAACACCGTTATCGCGGGCAAGGCCCGCTCCTACCCCCCCCCCCGAGACTTGCATGGCAGCCAGGCTGCGTGATCATGTGCCTCACCGCATACTGGTCAGAGGGAAATTCATGTTTTTTTATCCCGCAAAAAGACTGGATAAAAACAGCCTGAATGCTATTATCTGTTACATAGTTGGATCAAACTTTTTAAGACTCCCTACGGGTGTAAAATTCTACGTCTTTTAGGTGGGCTACTCTTTGTTGGGCTGAGTAGTGCTACCGGAGCCCACAAGGAAAAGCTCATATTTTGGAGGATAAATTGGCCACATATGATTTAGTAGGTAGGCCATTCCCAAAGCATGATCCTCTCTTTATTCAAGACAGGCCGTTTCAAAATAAACTATCTAAACTCGAATCTTACATTGACCGCCTGCGATAATGGCTTCCTCGCGAAGGTGCTGTTTGGCTGAGAATTTCATGCGCTCACCCTGGTTCGAACACCTGTTTTTATGAACCTTGACATCGACTCTTTCAAAAAGCTCATTACAACAGTCGAGAAGCATATTGAAGATAAGATTTTGCTGCTTTGCCAAGATATAGAATCAGGGTTTACCCCTGAACAAATCGAGTATTTGAATAGCGATTTGCCAAAAACAGAAAACCCTTTTCATAAAAAACCACCTTACTCTTCAAGGTCGAAATGAGCGGCTCTGAACTTGAAGGATATAACTTCAAGCCTACCCATCGTTTAGCCCTGACCTAAGCGCAAATGCTTAGTCCGGATAACTTCTTCCGCTCTGTGAAAAAATTTGACCCATAACGCTCTTGAAATTATCTGCCCTTGAATGTATAGTTTGATTATACATTTCAAAAAGAGGTTCCCTATGAAAGCTACCGTGGTTGATTTACGATACAAAATGAACGATGTGCTTAAAGCCCTTGACCGCAATGAAAAGGTGACGGTCTTTTACCGTGGCAAGGAGAAAGGGGTCCTGGTGCCATCGGCGCCGAAGAAACATCTGAAAATCACTGACCATCCGTTTTTTGGCATGTCCTCCCAGGACACTGCCAAAGCAGTATTGGCTGAGCTCAATGATTTGCGGAAGCCCAGATACGATGATATTTGACACGGATATTTTCATCTGGACGCAGAGAGGCAACGAAAAGGCCGCAAAGCTGATGGAAAAGGCGGAGGAAAAATATCTCTCCATCCAGACTTACATGGAACTCCTGCAGTGTGCAAAAAATAAGACCCAGCACAAATATGTGAAGGATTTCCTGTCATCATTCGGCTTTATCGTGCTGCCATTTACGGAAAACATTGGTCATCGCGCTTCCATATACGTTGAAGAATATACCTTGTCCTCTCATCTGCGGGCCGCTGACGCAATAATAGCTGCCACGGCAGTGGAAAATAATATGATTCTTGCTTCAAGCAATGAAAAGCACTTCAAGGCGATAAAAGATCTGCAGTTGAAAGCGTTTAAGCCGTAGTGTCAGGCAATCCGCAAAAATGCCCCAAAGTTGGGGCAACCTCCTGCAAAAAACTCATGATATTTCCAGATATGCTGCGACTTGAGCAACAAGACTCTCCCCCCATGTCTTCCCTGTTCTTTTCAAGAGCAACCTGTCAATTTTGGTCGGTATTCCCCCGGCCTCTCCTCCTGAAAGCCCAAAAACCGCATTGCCCCCCATCTGGCGCCTACGACGACTGCGGCCCGCTTTATAGGAGCCGTTACGAAATAACCTCTGCTTTCCTGGCCATTTCGTTACGGCTCTTTATGCCGTTTTTGACAATCCGGATGACGACATTATTTTGTTACAGCGGCTTAGCCAGATAGGTGGCCTGCACCCAGCTCCAGTTGAGGTAGAGATGCAGGGCCACCCCGCAGACCAGCAGCACGCCGCCGCCGGCATGAACGGCCTCAAAGAGTTCCTTGGGGAGAAATTCGTGCAGGGAGCTGGTAATGGCCTGGCTCAGGACAAGGGTGCCGATGACCGGATTGAGAATCTTCAGGGCCTGATTTTTCTTCATTGTTTCCTCTCTTGATGTCGCGCAAGGGGCGGGGTGATTTTTCTTTTTTTAATCTTTACTCCATCCGGATGTCAATAGGCAAGCTGATAATGGGGAAAGGGCCTGCGGCGGGAGTTTTCAGCGCAGCATGTCCGGGAAGAAGGTCAGCAGGACACCGAGTACGATCATGATGATGCCGCCCAGCGCCTTGCAAAGGCCGGCGTATTTCTCGCCGCACGAGGAGTTGACCGCCAAAACGGCGCTGCTGAAGATGAGCAGGTCATCGAGCATGAAGCAAAAGACGTAGAGCAGGATACAGGCGTAATACTGCATAACATCTGCGTCGCTGATGGCCAGCACATGGGTGAAGATGGCGGGAATGCCGGCCGAGCAGAGGAATTCGATGGAGTTCACCGCAAAGGCCAGGACCATGATGCCGAAGATGCTGGCCATGGTCAGCGGCGAGGAGACCAGCTGCCGGATGCGGTCCATGGTTTTCTTTTTTGCCTTGTCATCCGTCACCTTGCAGGCCACCGCCCCACGGGTGACCACGTACTCGCGGAGGTTGCCGGTCCCGGTCCACAGGGCGAAAAGGCCGATCAGCAGGGTCAGCGGCCGGAGATAGCCGATGAAGAGAAAGGCGTTGAGCCAGGCGGTCAGGAAGAGAAAATAGAGCACCCCCGAGGCGAGGAGAAAGGAGCCGACCAGCAGCCAGATTTTTCTGCGGTCGTTGAGGCCCATGATCAGCGAGATGAGATAGACGAGCACCCACATGGCGCAGGGGTTGAAGCCGTCCAGCAGGCCGAGGATCACGGCCAGCGCCGGCAGGGAATAGTCGCGGGCGTCCTGCCGGCCCAGCAGGGGAAGGTGAAAGATGGTGTCCATGGCCGGCTGGTCTGCCGCGGCTTGTTGTTGATCGGTAAGGCCGGCGGCGACGCCGAGCTGCATGCTGTCGGCGCGGGGAGAAGGACAAAGGCCCTCGTAAGCGTCGGACATGCTGCAGAAAAAGAGGGCGGCCAGCAGCAGAGGGATGAGGAAAGGGTGTTTTTTCACCGGGGCCTTGGGATATGCTCATCAGTGCAAACAGGTTACATTGTCATCCCCAGTATAACCTGGAAAGAGGGAAATGGGCAGCCCTTATCAGGCGGGCCGGAAAAATCAGGCCGCCTTGCCTCTCTGGAAGACCAGATGGCGGGAGGCGGTGAAATTGACCGCCAGCCCGGCGATGGAGCCGGCCGCCACCCCCAGGAAGAGGTGCTGTCGGACCAGTTCCGAGAGGAAAAGACAGAGGCAGTAGACGCCGTAATTGACCCCGCCGCCAGCGGCATTGACTACCAGATAGCGCAGCCACTGGCTCTTCCAGCAGGTGTCGCTGCAGGCGGCGAAGGTGAAGCGCCGGTTGAGCCACCAGGTGGCGGTGGCGGCCAGCAGATAGGAGAAAAGCCGGCTGGCGTAAGGGTTGATGCCGGCCAGGCTGACCAGCAGCTGCAGGCTGGCGGCGTCCACCACAAAGCCCAGGGCTCCTACCAGCGAAAATTTCCAGAGTTCCCGAATCACGTTTTGGCTCCTGCCGCCATCATTCATGTCCTGGCGCGGCAATGGCCAGATAGCTCAGGCGTTTCAGCTCCCGGCGGCCATGGGTGACGGTGTCGAGGATCAGCCCGCAGACCAGACTGAGAAAGGCCAGCAGCATGGTGCCGGTGACCAGGATGGCGGTGGGAAAGCGGGGCACCAGGCCCGTTTCCAGGTAGGTGATGAAGAGTGGCACGGCGAGAATGACCGAGAGGCTGGCCAGCAGGGCGAAGAGGATGGTGAAGAAGGCCAGGGGGCGCTCCTCCTTGAAAAGGTTGATGATGGTCAGCAGGATGCGCAGGCCGTCCCGGTAGGTGTGCAGTTTACTGGTTGAACCCTCGGGCCGTGAGCCGTAAGGGGTAACGATTTCGGTGATGGGCATCCGCAGTTCCAGGGCGTGCACGGTGAGTTCGGTCTCGGTCTCGAAGCCCTTGGACAGGGCCGGGAAGGATTTGACAAAGCGGCGGGACAGGACGCGGAAACCGGACAGCATGTCGGTCAGGCTGCGGCCGAAGAGCAGGGAGACAAAGCCGGTGAGCAGCCGGTTGCCGAACTGATGGCCGCGACGGAAGGAGGCGGCCCCTTCATGGGCGGTGAGCCGGGAGCCGACCACCATGTCCAGCTGCTCGGCAAGCAGCCGCTCGATCATGGCCGGGGTGCTGGCTGCATGGTAGGTGTTGTCGCCGTCAACCAGCACATAGATGTCGGCCTCGATATCGGAAAACATGCGGCGCAGCACGTTGCCCTTGCCCTGGTGTTTTTCCGTGCGGACAATGGCCCCGGCCGCGGCGGCCCGCTGGCCGGTCTGGTCCTTTGAGTTGTTGTCATACACGTAGATCACTGCCTGGGGCAGCGCCCTGCGAAAGTCCTGCACCACCTGGGCCACGGTTTTTTCCTCGTTGTAACACGGGATAAGCACGGCAATACGTTGGGTGAAAGTTGCGGAAGCCCCCTGCATCATGTGTTTTTTCCTCTATTGTTTTTTGGTGAAGCTGTCGGTGCGCGCCACGGCGCAGAAAGAAAGCGGCTGGTTAAGATATTGCTCGATATGCGGGGAGAGCAGCCGGCAATCATCGGCCTTGATGGCCAGCCCGTAAGCCTGCAGGGCATCCCTGCTCTGTTGTTCTTCCAGATGGGAACGGTACAGCACGTAAAGCGGTCCGCGATGTCCGGCAACCAGCCGACGCATGAGGAGGTCAAAGCCGTTGGGCGAGTCGGACGGACCGGTGAAGTAACTCTGAATGCGGAGAAAACGCACCGGTTCAGGGAAAAACGGGATGATATAGGCCATGGGATCAAACCCGGTCATCAGCACCATGGTGTGGGCCGGATCGGTGAGCGGCGGCAGGGTGACGCCGAAATAGTCATCCCCCCAGGTGACCCGGCCCCAGTTGCCGGGTCGCAGGGTGACCAGCAGCAGGATGGCGCAGATCGAGGCCGCCCGGTATTTTGTCGCCATGCGCCAGGGCAGGGTGTCGATGAGCAGCCAGATGCCCAGCGGGGCCAGCATCTCCAGGGGCAGCAGATAGCGGTAGATGGCGAAAAGCTTGAGCCACACCGCATAGGCGATGAGACTGCCGATCAGCAGAAAGCGTTTTTTGTGCCGCGCCTGCCAGGCAGCGGGGCTGAGCGGGGCGGCTGTTGACCGATGTTTCCTGACCCTGGCCACCAGGGCGGCCAGCCCGGCCACGGCCAGCAGCACCATGAAGAGCGGCAGGCGCAGGTCGCGGAAGGATGTTTCCGCGGTGCGGAAGGGGTACAGGACAATGATAAAGGGGAAGAGCAGGGCGTCCAGCAGGCTGCGCGGCAGAAAGCGGGCGTCGCGGTAATCGGCGCTGGAGGCCATGGGCGAGTGGAAGACATGGTTGAAATAGGGAAAGAGCGGATTGCCGTAGCGGCTCCACATCTCATGCAGCCAGTAGCCGCCCCCGGCGGCAATGCCGGCCAGCACCCCCACCCCGAAAAAAAAGGCCAGGCCGATCCGCTGGCCGACCGGCAGCGGCAGGAAAAGCAGGGCCACACACCAGCCCACGGCGAAGATGGCGGCCGGCTGTTTCAGCCCGGCGGCCAGGCCGATCATGACCCCTGCAGAGATGACGGGCAGCAGTGCCCCGCTCAGCCGGCCGGCGGTCAGCCGGGGAAAATTAATCAGCAGCAGCAACAGCCCGCCCAGGATCAGCAGGCTGGTCAGGTTGTCGCCGAACATGGTGCCCAGCTCCGAAATATAGCCGGCGCCCAGGATGCCGAGCAGGGCGATGAGCAGACCGCGCCACCAGGGAACGCTGTCCTCGCCTGCCATGACATGGCGGGCGATGGCCAGCAGCAGCGGGAAGTTGAGCCCCTGCAGTGCGCCGAGCAGGAAGCCGACCAGCATGGGCGGCAGGAGCCGCACCGCTTCATAAAAGGGGACATAAAACAGCGGGTTGTAGTATGTTGCCACCTGGGCTGGCGCCACGTCATAATCCAGCCGCTGGTGCAGAAAGGCGTAAGGGTTGTAAAGGTGATAGTTGCGCAGGTCCCAGTTGGCGTCCTGGCCTATGCAGAGGGCAAGAACGCCGCAGTAAAGGGGGCCGATCAGCCAGGGAAGGCAACAAAATATGCGTTGCTGGAATGTGGATGTCATGCAGGGGTATGGAAGGGTTCAGTCCGTATCAGGGCGCTTGGCTGCGGGGGCAGCCGGGCGATCACCACAGTAGCCTGCCAGGGTGAAGTAAAAAATCTGATCCGCAGAATTCTGCTGTAAGGGTTAGAAAACGATATTAAGATTATTTCAGGGAGAAGGGAAGAGAAATTTTACCAGGCATGAGGCGCGGGGCGGAGGGGGATTGCCTGGCCGTGTCCGCTGCCGCCGCATGTCATCTCTGCCTTGACATTTCTGCGCAAATTGGCGCACCATGGTAAAAGACGGCACGGCCGGACAGGCCGGCAGACTGCCAGCACAGCTTTAGAGAGGAGACAACCATGAAAAAATCATGTCGTCTGTTATTCGTCCTGACAACATGTCTGTTAGCCTTGTTTGCCTTGCCGGGCCAGGCCCGCGCCCAGATGGACAGCCGGTTTGCGGCGGTCGGCAGTGATGCCGTGCTTGACCACAGCACCGGCCTCATGTGGGCGGCCCGGGATAACGGGACGGATATCAGCTGGGAAGAGGCGAAAGCCTTTTGTGAAAATTACAGGGGCGGCGGCCATGCTGACTGGCGGCTGCCGACCCTGGCCGAACTGGATACCATCTTTGAACACGACTCCGCCAGTCGCTTCAAGGCCTTCAAGCCCATCACCCTTACCGGCTGCTGCCCGTGGACCTCGGACGTGCGGCGCAACCGGGCGCGGACCATCTTTTTCATGACCGGTGAAATCAACACCTTTGCTAAAACCGCCAGCAGCAGCATGCGGGCCCTGCCAGTGCGCAGCAGCCGCTGACCTTGGCGCGCGTCGGTCAGGCCAGCAGCAGATAGAGGATGCCGGTTAAGGCGGCCCAGGCGAGGATCATGGCGGTGAGGGCCGCGCAGCCGATGGCCAGGAATTTGTGGCTGATGTTTTCCCGTTGCCGCTCCTGGTAGCCCAGCAGAAAGGCGAGCAGGGCGCCTGCCGCCATGCCGCCGCCGTGCCCCCAGTTGTTGATGCCCGGCACCATCAGCCCGAAGACAAAGATGCTGATGGCCCAGGCCCCGATCTGGCTGTAAATGTTGCGGCCGTAAGTGCCGCCCCGGCTTTTGCCGTAGAAGAGCATGGCGCCGATCAGGCTGCACACCGCGGCGGATGCCCCGATGGTAAAGGCTATGCCGGCCAGGAAGGAGAGAAAAAAGCCGGCCACCCCACCCAGGGTATAGATGACAAACATCCGGTAAGCGCCGTATTCGCGGATGACCAGGGGGCCGATCTGCCGCAGGGCGATGAGGTTGAAGGCGATATGCAGCAGGCTGCCGTGCAGGTAATTGGCCGCCAGCAGGGTCCACCAGCGGTGCAGCTGGCCGATGGCAACGGTGCCGGTGGAGCCGAGGATGAGCAGGCTCCGGTCGCTGGGCGACAGAAAGTCAAAGGGGTTGACGGCAAGCCCGGCGCTGCGCGGATTCAGCAGCAGGGAGAGAATATACATGCCGACATTGGCGTAGGTAATCAGGCTGATGATGCGGTTTTCATCGCCAAAGCCCGCGGTGAGGCGGTTGTTTTTCCACCAGGAGCCGGGCCTGCTGGTGCCGCAATAGGGACAGACCCGCTCATGGCGGCTGATCAGCCGGCGGCAGTTGGGGCAGAGCAGGGATTTTTTGTTGCGCAGTATTGTCATGAGAGAGCTCCTGCGTGGTGAATTGAGGGGGTAAAAACGTCGACCCGGTTCAGCCAACTGTAACAGTTCCCGGCGCCAAAGGGAAATGGTAACAGGAGCCTCTTGCAAAATGAACGTCGTAGCGAGATCGAGAGAAAAATATTCTGGGCAAGGATGAGTGGTGAAATCGCCCGGAAGCGTAGCAGTGCTACGT
>QZKJ01000041.1 GCA_003605035.1 Desulfurivibrio sp. | reverse complement strand
AAGTCCTCAGCCGCCCTTTTCACCAGCGCCGCGAGATGCAGCGCGGTTATTTCCGGGCTGTAGCGGACCAGGAGATTGCCGGTGGCGGTTGAGGCCGTTGCCTCGGCGACGCCGCTGTGCCGCAGCAGGGCTCCCTCGAGATGCTCTTTGAGCCGCCTGTCCCGTTGCAGGCCGCCGACCTTGAAGCGCGCTCTTCCCTTGACAGAGTCGTGGACCAGCTTCAGCACACCATTCTCCGCAGCATGGGTATTGACAGGTATTGGCGGTTCAGGCTATTCCGCCCTGGCTTTTTTCTCTTTTGCCCCGCCTTCCGCCACAGCGCCGCCGGATGGCCGGCCGGGCTGGGGAAGGATGGAGCCCAGCACTTCCTTGGCGCCGCTGGCAACACCCACCAGAATCTCGGTTACCGACCGGGTGGCCGTCTTGCCGATGGCGCTTGCCGCTTCAATGGCGCCGACCACCGCGGTCTCGGCCACCTGTTCAACATTGCCGCCCACTTCCTTGGTCGCTTCCAGCACCCCGTCAACCGTCCGCCTGGCGACCATGGCCACATCGGCGCCGACCTCGGAGGCGGCCTGCACCGCGCCCCTGGTGGTCTGGCCGGCGGCGGTCACCAGGTCGCCGCCCACATCGCTGACGCCCATGATGATGCCTTTGGCCACGCTTTTGGTGCCCATGATCAGCCCGGTGCCCACCTCTTCCGTGGCCTGCACCGCGCCCTTCATGATGTTGGTGGCCACGCTGAGCCCTTCCGCGGCAACATCGCCGGTGGTCCGCAGGGCGTCGCCCACCGTATTCCTGGCCAGGCTGACGATCTCGGCCTCGATTTCATTGATCCCCTTCAGGCTGCGAACAATACCTTCCTTGACGGCTGTGCCGGCGTCACCCAGATTGGCTTTTCTCTCCGCTGTTTGCATCTCTTCCATGGTCCACCTCCGTAATTCTTCATTTGAATTGTTTTCTTCCCAAAGGCTTACTCAGCTTCTTCCCGCCCCGCGGATCCCGTGTCGGGTCTGCCCTGCCTGTCCTGCTGATTATTGCGGAGCAGGCTGTATCCATACCAGAGAGCGGCATGCCAGGGCGGGGACATGAAGCCGCCCGCCATCAGCTGGTAACAGCTCCAGCCGATCAGTCCCATGCCGATCATCCGGGGAAGCTCCGGGGGCGTTTCCGGCTTCTTCCGCTCGCTGCTTCGTTCCGGTTGCCCGGCTTTTTTGCCGCCGGCTGGCGTGGCCTGCTGCGGCCGGTCCGCCACTTGAAAGAAGTTGTTTTTTTCCAGAAAACCGTTCAGCTCGCCCGTATGGCCGGCATCATAGTGGATCAGGACACTGGCGGTGGCAGGATTGATCTCCAGCTTTTCCAGGCCGCTGCACGAACTGAGGGCCGCCACCAGTTCTTCAAAGTAGTTTCTGTCGCCTTTTTTGCCCGGGACCCGGAAGCGGACCCGGCCGGGCAGGGCGTGTACGATGCGGGCATCAGGTTTTCGAAGCACTTATCTCCACCTCGGCCTCGGACATCTCATCTTTGAGTTCCGCCAGCTGTTCCGCTTCCAGCTCCGTCTTGACCTCCGCCCACAGATCCTCGGTGGTCTCGCTGATTTCGGCGACCACCTCCTTGCCTTTTTCAAAGGCGAGTATGCCGCTTTTCATCAAACCCTTGGCCAGGGGTTTCGCCGTTTCCCGCAGGGTCGGCAGGATTTTCGGCAGCAGAATGGAAGCCCCAATTCCGAGGGCGATGCCGGTCAGCACCTTGCTTTTTGTGACATCTTCCAGAAGACCCACAGTTGCCTCCTTAGTATAATGCGATTTGAATAAGTAATTGGCGAATCATCGCGCGGGAAACTGCTGAATAATTTTACAGCGCCTAACTATAAAACTTTTCCCTTCCGATGCAAAATTTGTTAGATTCGCCAATCAAGACCAGTAAAGATGATTCCTGCAAAACAGGTGAAATTCTCATCTTTTTCCTAAAAGATGCAGGGGGG
Source organism: Desulfurivibrio sp. (assembly GCA_003605035.1). Lineage (GTDB taxonomy): Bacteria > Desulfobacterota > Desulfobulbia > Desulfobulbales > SURF-16 > SURF-16. The sequence continues at coordinate 46,185 of QZKJ01000041.1, read as the reverse complement.
AAAAAAAATTGGATACCAGGACGATCCCGATCGTACTTATAGGGATACTGGGGGGGCAATGCGGTATGTTGTCGCAGGTAAAGGTTAGGCTCTTCAGGCTCCCCCGGAGGCGCTGATGCAGAAAAACAACTTGTTGTTCCGGGCCAAAATTTCCGAGGCGCAGTTCGCTGAAATCCTGCGTCTCTTCGCCCTGGACCTGAACGGCTGCCAGATTGCCGAGTTGCTTGGCATCAACCGCAACACGGCGAATCGCTATGTGATGGCCATCCGCAAGAAAATCGCGCAGCACTGCCGGCGTGGCTGCTGCTGCGACCGGGAGCAGGAGGGCATTTCCGTCAATCTGGTCAGCGGCGTCCGGGGCCGCAATCCTTCCATGCAGCACGTGCTGATCTGGCTGTTTGAAGAAGAGGGGCATGTCTATGCCGAAATCGTGCCCCTGCGGTTCACCGGGCTCATGCAGGGCATCATGCGGGGCAAGGTGCGGGCGGACGGCGTGCTGGAGGCGCTGGGGCTGACCAGCTGCCGGGCCATCGCCAATATGGATAACAAGCGGATATTCCACCTGCAGGAGAAAGGCGATGGCGGGCGGGCAAAAAGAGCGCTGATTACGCCGGTTGACCGCTTCTGGGTCGTTTTCAAGCAGCGGATGATCAGGTTGCGCGGCATCAAAAGATCCTCCCTGCCGTACCACCTCAAGGAGTGTGAATTCAGGTTCAATAATGCGCATCAGGATATTCTTGGTCTCCTGCATGGCATCATCACCTATGACCACTAGCTGCTAGTCTTGTTAGGTGAAAATCACGGAAATCTAATCAAATTCTAATAAAGTATTGACCGAAGAGTGGTAAAATGCCTCTCTGCCGCATGGCTCCACCACACGGTGGTGTATATCATGGCAACATCTCATTAACAGGCACGGACAACCGACGGAAAAGCATGGCCCACATAATGATTAAAAGACGGCACTCCATGGCGGTGGATGAGCTGCTGAGGCAATTAAAACAGGCGGTGGCGGAGTCTGCCGCCAGATTTGATTTTCATGTGCAGTGGTCCGGCAGAACCTGCCAGTTCTCCGGCGCCGCCCTGGGCTATCTGCAGGTCGGCGAAACCTCGCTGATCCTGGCTGCCCGCCTGGGTTATGCGGCGCTGCTCCATAAAAAGATGATCGAGACTGAAATCACCAGGGCACTGGACTCGGTGATCAGGGGATAAAGAAGAGATCCGGGCGCCTGGTTTGGAAAAATGCCGCCCCGCGCAGGCCGGTGTGAGAAAAAATCACGGTCAGTTCATCCGCGCATACGCTACATCCCCCAGCTTGACGTTTTCCGGCGGGGGAAACAATCCGTCTAGATAAGCGCGGCAAGCAGCGACAGGCCGTTTGCCTCGAGGGCCTTGCCCACCGCCCAGCCAAGCATGGCCTTGCCCATTTTTGCTCCCGTATCGGCGACAATATTTTCCACATAAGAATCCTTGCTGCTGCTCAGGCTGCCGGTCTGGATAAGCCGTTTCTCTTCCAGGGCGAGGAGCAGTCGGTCAGCCTGGATGGTGGAGCCGTCATAGCGGATGACGACGCTGCCGGTGGAGGGATTGGTCTTTATTTCGTGCACCCCGGGCAGGTGCTGCAGGGTTTCCCTGGCCATTTCGCAGTTGCGGGGGTTGTATTTGAAGAGCTTATTCTTGACTCTGATCCTGCCGGGAACTGTATGGATGTAGTGGCTCATGGGCATTTACCTCGTGGAAATCATTATGGCTCGCGTATCCGTTTCAACTTCTGCTAAGAAGGTAGCTGCCCGATGTTAGAAATTCGTTAGGGGATAATTAATTATTTATTTAATTTGCCATACCCGGTAAGATTTCATTTGCTTCCTGACAGGCAAAATGTGTGTGATTGCGCACGGTTTTGCCATTTTAAGAAAAATCCTTCCAGAAAGGAGAGGAGTGCGGGATGTCAAAACTGATCCTTTTTGGCGGTAAAGGCGGAGTGGGCAAGACCACCACTTCCGCCGCGGTGGCCATGTGGACGGCCTCACAGGGATTCAATACCCTGGTGGTTTCCTCGGACCCGGCCCATTCCCTGGGAGATTCCTTCGGCCGGCAGCTCGGCCATGCCCCGACCCTGATCGAGGGGGTGGCAAATTTGTGGGCCGTGGAGATGGACCCGCGGCAGACCATGGCCGAACTGGCTCCGAAGTTGACCGAGGCCCTGGCCAATCCCCTGAAGACCCTGGGGGTGGAGGAGGAGTTGGAGATGTCCGGGGATGACATGATGGTCCCCGGCCTGGACGAGGCCCTGGCCTTTGATTTCCTGCTTCGCTACGTGGAATCCCAGGAGTATGACATCATCATCTTTGATACCGCCCCCACCGGCCACACCCTGCGTTTTCTTTCCCTGCCCGGTCTGACCGATCGCTGGATCAGCCGGATGATGCGCTTCCGGGATCAGCTGACCAGGCTGAAATCGCTGTTCAGCAAAAAGAAGGACAGCACCATGGAGGTGCTGGAACAGTTCAAGCGGCGGGTGGAGCATATCCGGCGCTTTCTGGCCAATGAGCAGTTCACCTCGTTCTACATCGTGCTCATTCCTGAGCTGCTGGCGGTGGAAGAGTCGCGCCGGGCCAGGGCCATCCTGGGCAGTTACGGCATCCCGGTCAAGGGGGCGGTGGTCAACAACATCGTGCCCGAAAATGATGCCTGCAGCCTCTGCCGGTCCCGCCATGAAATCCAGTCCCGCTACCTGGCGGCCATCAGGGAAAACTTCGCCGGACTGCAGCTGGCCGAGGTGCCCCTGTTTGATCGGGAGATTCAGGGCATTGCCGCCCTGCGGCTCGTTGCCGATAAAATCATGGGGGAAGGCCAGCTGGCAATCGAGTGCAGAAAGAGCATGGAAAAGGAATATGACAGCGCGGGGGGGCTGTTTCATGTCCGCCTGTTCTACCCGGAAACGCAGAAAGCGGATCTGCAGCTCAAGATCAAGGGGAAGGTGCTCAGCATCACCCTGTACGGCGTCACCTCCCTGGTCGAGGCGCCATTTCCGGTGGACCCCAAAAAGGTGAAGGCTCACTTCGAAGACGACCATCTCCACGTCACCGCCCGGCAGTAGGCGGGTTGCAGCCGCCTCGCGGCGGAGAGCGGTTTCCCCGCCACGAGGCTGCGGTTTTCTTACTGAAAATTAAGGAATTTTTCTCAATAAATATTTATAATTTCAGTATATTAGTATTAAATTCGGCCTATTGTTTCAAAAAAGGAAAGAAACATGACTCTTTTTTTGCAAACGGTTGCCACGTTGGCACGGGACCTGTTCCGCGGGATGTGTGCCAATCTTATTGATTTTATAAAAAATATCTCCAGCACAGCCGTCACAATCCCGCTAATTTCAGCCGCCGTTTACCTCTCCCATCCTCTTCTGCTGTAATTTCCTGAAAAGTTCCTGTCAGCCTGAACTCAACAAATTCTTTAAAAACTTCTCCTCCAAAGCGGCCCTCTGCAAAGCCGGGGGAAAAATCAAACATGAAGCCTTCACCTGCTCAATCAGGAGGCTATCGGTTATTTCAGCCGGCATTTTCATCCCGGAACATGGCACGGCTTTTTCCTCAAGTCTGTTGAGGTTCAACGGTCAAGCAGCCCGCCCCCTGACATTGCCGATTAAATCAATTTCACCCAGGTGTCTCCAGGCGTGAAAGCATTGTGCTGCTTTTTTCAAGACACAGGTGCCATTGTGCCAAAAATCATAGTCAATCTGCTGACAACACTTGCCTCGGCAATCGAACAGGTCGGGCCTGGCCGAAAAATATCTGCGTAACCATAAACAATCACAACGAAAATATTCGTTAAACTACAAACCAATTCTTTAACATTGCCCTGATCCTTTTAAAAAGTAAGCCTAATCATTTTTTTATCCCTTCGTAACCCGATTCTAATTTCCCCCGGCTAGCCTGACCCGTAAATCGTGAATTGAGATTCATGCCTGCCAATAGGGGACGGTGACCGTGCACGCGGCCATTGCCCCTGGCGGGAACAACAAATCATGAAAGCGCTGGCCGCGGAACACGGGGCGATATCCGTGGTGTGCCGTACTTTCAGACAGAAAGGGGAAATGTCATGCACAGCGAATATGTGGACAGCTTCAGCAGTGATCTCGCCAGGACCAGAGCGGACCTGCTGAGCGAATACTTCAACTGCCAGAGGGAAATGGCTTCCGGCGAGTACCGCAAGGTGGTCGGATCAGGGCTTGAGGAAGGAGACCGCAGCACCATGTACCATTTCGACCAGATGACCCTGTTCAAGCTCGCCTCCTTCAAAAAACAGCTCGATCAGATCGACCGGGCCCTCAACATGATCAAGTCCGGCGATTACGGCATCTGCTCCTGCTGCCACAGTGAAATCGGGGTAGCCCGGCTGCGCTCCGTGCCCTTTGCCGTCCACTGCCGGGACTGCCAGGAGCAGCTCGACCGTCAGGTCAGAGAAAAAACCGGCAAAACCGCCTGCTGAGGCCTGGCAACAGATCAAAACAGGAAATTAACCTGTTTTTAACATGATTCTGACCGCGATCTAATGTTTGCCGGTTTTAATCAGGCACAACAACAAGGCGTAATTCGCGGAAAAGATAGTACGGGTCCTGCCAGGCCCCTCAGCAATAAACGCAACCGGTTAGTTTACTGTCTTGGTTGACTGCAATGAAGAACAGGAAAGCCCGACAACAGGGGTGGTTTTGCACCTTGCTGCATTGCAGGAATGCCAAAACTGAAAGGAAAAAAGAGGGTTCATAGCGGAGAAACCATGAAGCAGTAAAGCTCACCGGTTGCAACGAGATCACCGGTTGCAACGAGAGAGAAGAAAGTAAAAGCAGAAAAAAACAAAGGAGAAAAAAATGAAAAAAGTATTTTCAACCGCAGTAATGGCGGCCATGGTTTTCGGTTCAGTTTCCATGGCCAGCGCCGCAATCACCGACTACTACAATGATGTGCTGCGCATCGTTTATGATCCGACCCAGCTCGAGATCATCTCCAGCATCGCCAATGCTCCGGATCCGGGCGCCGGTTCCCTGGTGCCCGGCGCCTTCGGCCTGAATAATTTCCAGGAGGGAACCACCTGGGCGAACCTTGATGTGGCATATGTCGGCTACAATGACGTAATCAGAAGGTCCGGTCTGATGACCTATCACACCTATGATTACTATTTTTCATCATCAAACAGCAGTTTCAAGACTGACACCCCTTTCACCGATTTTGTCAATCTCAACCAGGTTTCTCAATACCAGGCCGCTTTTAATGCAGTGGCCGGGGGGCTTACCGGCGAAACCACCTTGGTGAATCCTGCCAGCTACTCCAGCTATACCATGAATTTCAAGGACGATGGCATGCTGGCCAGCCTGGTCCGTGACGCTTCAGCCGAGTCAAATCTGGGGATCTTTGAGGCGGCCGGCCTGCAGTATATGGATCAGTATATATATCAGCTGCACCGGACCGAGGCGGGCGTGTGGAGCTTTGTCAGCGGCGACACCACCGATTACATCTATATGATCCGCACCCATGAGGACGGCTCCTCTGAAGTAGTGGCCCCGTCATCAGCGGTGCCCGTGCCCGGCGCCGTGTGGCTGCTCGGATCAGGCCTGATGGGACTGGTGGGCCTGCGCAGAAAAACCGCCAACAAGTAAGTCACTACTCACGTTCAAATATTACAGGAGAAGAAAAATGAAAAAGGCAATTAAGACAGGCATATTGGGCCTTTCGGTACTGGCCATGGCATCCGTGGCCCAGGCCGCTGATTATCAAATCAACATCATGGGCGCCTCGGCCCAGTCCGGTTTCTGGAACACCAACGCCAGACTCTTTCTGGCCAATGCGGCAGGGCTTGGCTGCGCCAGCACCACCGTATACGGCAACAAGGACAATGGCGCCACCGTGGGCACCAACTGTACTCCCGCGGCAGGCCTGGGCATCTCCCTGGCCACCAGCGACCGGGTGATCATGCGCTATATTGCCAAGGCCTCCATCTGGGGACCCATGGCGGCCAACGGCGAGGATATCGTGGATGATCCCTGCGGCCCCGGCGAATTCACCATGCTGGACGTTGACAGCGCCACCTGCGCCACCACCGGCTGCGCCAGCAAATGCGTCAATGTCACCTACGGCGCCTCGGACGTGGCCGGCGAGGCCTTTACCCAGAGTTCCGTGGGCTGGATCATGGGTCCGCTGACGGACGGCGATTATGACGGCACTGACCAGGATTCTTACTATGATATCGGCGAAAACAGCTACGACGGTTATGATGCCTCAGACCTCGGCTACGTGCGTCCGGTGGTGGTGCCTTTTTCCTTTTTTGTCACCGATGATGTGCCGGCGGATAACCTGAGCCGGCTGCAGGCGGTGCTGGCCTTCTCCGGCCAGGCGGCCAACTGGGAGGATATCGGCATCGAGGCCAACGGCGACACCTCGGTGGACACCAAGATGACTTTGTGCATGCGCCACGCCGGTTCCGGCACCCATGCCACCTTGGACCACGCGGTACTGCATGGTGATGCGGGCCTTGTCGAATCAGAGGACATTGACGGCACCGGCGGTTCCATCAAGTGGTTCAACGAGGGTTCCTCGGATCTGATTAAATGCATGACCTATGACGGCAGCCAGGTATGGCCCGTGGCCACCTCCTATGCCCTGGGTTATGCCGATTCCGACAAGTGCGGCACGGCCATGAGCAAGGCTGAGGCGGATGCGTCCGGGGGCACCCTGACCTGGAGTTCCTCCTGCACCGGCGTCGAGAGAATCAAGTATGAGGGACAGGTCGGCGACCGCGCCAGCATCAAAAACTGCATGTATTCCTTCTGGGCTGCCCAGTATCTCTACTATGACGCCGACGAGGTGAATCCGGCCAATCCGGTGAACAACAATGACAAGATCCATAAGGCCCTGTACACCTATATGGCTGACCCGGCCAAGGTTCCCGGCACTTTCTGGGCCACCCAGAACGAGATGAAGTGTGAGAAGGCAGATGACTTCAAGTTCCCGACCAAGAAATAACTGACGGTTTCATTTGGTGTAGCAAAAAACCCGCGGCCCAGGCCGCGGGTTTTTGTTTGTCAGGCAAATACAGCTAAAATACGGACTAACGGAAAATTAATAAAAGTCTAACCAAAAGACAAAGAAAGACATGTTAAGTGACAGTGTCATCGCGACAGCAGATACTGGCAATAAATGTTCACCAGATGGGGTGCGATTCATGTTCAATTGGCGCTGTTTCGGCACGGCTTCCCGCAGGGCCGCTTTCCTTTTGCTTCTTTTTGTTTCCGCCGGCTGCGCGGTCATACAGCCGCCGCAGCCGCCGGTGATCACCTTCGGCCAGCCCGTGCAGGTGGATTACTCCTGCGAGTTGAAAAATGGCGGATTGGCGGCCACCACCTCGGCTGAGGCGGCAAAAGCGGCTGATGCTGCCAGGTCGGCAATTTTCGCCCCGCCGCCCGCCTATGGTCCGGTGCTGATGACGGCAGGGGAGGTTGCGGAGTGCACGGAGTGCGACAGGGACAGGCGCTCCTTCAGGTTAGTGTTGGAGGAAACGATCCAGAGGCAGCTGGTCGGCCTGCAGGCGGGCAGGGAAACCCCCATGGCCGTGGCAAGCGATGAACTGCTCATGGACGAACAGGAGGGAACGATCAGGATCAGGCGCAGCCAGAGCCGGCTCAGGGTCAAGCCTTTTGACGGCAAACAGCTGCAGGAGATGCTCGGCCGCCTGCCGCTGGCGGGGGAAACCGTGATCCCGGAAGGGTCCTCGGTCCTGCCCTTCAAGGTGCTGGAGATCAAAGGCCCGGCCGTGCTCGTCGAATTCCAAGTAGACCAGTCCCAGCCGTTTCCCACCCCTTTCGGGCCGGCCTCTATCGAGTCAATCGAGGAGCAGGAGTTCCGCATCAGGATCAATCCACCCATCGGTCATTTGATCCGCTCAGGCGGGCTGATCGGCAGGGTAGTGGCCGTTGACGATGATTTCATCACCTTCGATTACCGCCATCCGTTCGGCTATGAGGAGCTGTTCTGCCAGGTGACGGTGTCGGATGCGCAGGTCCCGGCCCAGGGGGCGCCAGGGGCATTGTCAAGGGCCGGGCAGTGATGGTCCGCGTTTCACCTTAACAGCCGTATGCCGGTGATTGGTTTCAATTAAATGATGAGAAAGAATTGTATCGTGCTGATCTGCCTGCTGGCCTCGATGATCACCGCGCCCTGCTTCGGCCAGGAAGAGGAGGCCGGCACCTTTGCCATCACGGGCTACAGGGTCGGCGGCAATACTCTGCTTGACGAGACGGAACTGGGCAAAATCACACGGCCCTATACCGGTCCGGCCATGACCACCGGGCAGATCGAGGAGGCCCGCAACGCCCTGGAAAAATCATACCATGCCCTGGGCTATCCGGCGGTGCTGGTCAATATCCCGGAACAGACGGTGGAGGATGGCACGGTGCGGCTCGAAGTGGTGGAAAGCCGCATCCGGCGGGTCCGCATCACCGGCAACCGCTATTATACCATGGAGAGGATCCGGGCCGATCTGCCATCATTGGCGCCCGGCTCCATTCTCTACCTGCCGAGCCTGCAGGAGGAACTCAACCGGCTCAACCGCAGCCGGGACCTGAAGATTGCGCCGGTGCTGCAGCCGGGCAAATATCCGGGCACCATCGATGTGGAGCTGAAGGTGCAGGACCGGCTGCCCCTGCACGGCTCCCTTGAGCTGAGCAACCGGGCGAGCCACGATACCAGCAGTCTGCGGGCAAACGCCATGCTGCGCTATGAAAATCTGTGGCAGCGCAGCCACTCCGCCTCGCTGCAGTACCAGACCGCGCCGGAAGAGCCTGATGAGGTGCAGGTCTTTGCCGGATCCTACATTCTCCCCTCGCCTTGGCGCCCGGATGATCTGCTGGTGCTGTACGGGGTCGTTTCCGACAGCGATACCGCCTTCGGCCAGGGATTTCAGGTGACCGGCAAGGGCAATATCGTGGGCGGGCGGTATGTCTGCTCCCTGCCCGCCTATGCGTCCTATGCCCACAACATCACCATGGGTCTGGACTACAAGGATTTTGATGAAAACCTCGGCTTTGAGAGCGGCGAGGACCCTGTTTACACCCCTGTAACCTATATGCCGCTCTCTTTTTCCTATACCGGTTCCCTGCCTGACAGCAGCGGGGTTACCCAGTTCAGCGCCGGGCTGAACATGGCCTTCCGGGGCCTGGTTACCGATTCCCGGGAATTTGGGGTGAAACGGTATGACGCCCGGGGCAACTATCTCTACGCCACCCTGGGGCTGGAGCGGCATCAGCAGCTGCCCGCCGGGTTCGGCCTTGATCTGAAGCTTGACGGCCAGCTGGCCAGCCAGCCGCTCATCTCCAATGAGCAGTACACCGCCGGCGGCATGCTGAGCGTGCGGGGTTACAAGGAGAGCGAGGAGGCGGGCGACCATGCCTTCCATTTCATGGCCGAGCTTTCCGCAGCCGACCTGATCACCCTCTTTGACCAGCCGTGGGAATCGGTCAGGGCGGCGCCCTATATCTTTTATGATTACGCCAGCCTTGCCCTACGTTCACCGCTGCCGGAGCAGCAGGCAAGTTTTGATCTGAGCGGCGCGGGGGGCGGACTGCGCGGCCGCTTCACCGACCAGATAAGCTATGATCTCTGCTGGGCCGTGGCCCTGGCCCCCACCACCCAGACGGGCAGCGGTTCGGACCGGGTGAATTTTGTGGTGAGATATGAGTTTTGAGTGAGGAGTGAGGAGTGAGGAGTGAGGAGTAAGAAGTAAGGAGTGAAAAGTGAGAAGTGAAAAGGGGGAAGAGAGTCGTTATGAAAAATGACAAGAAGATCACCAAGAGATATTCCCGCATCCTGGCGCTGAACATCGGCATTGCCTTTACCTCCAGCATGGCCTTTGCGGCCCAGGGACCGGCCGTCTTTTTCGGCACGGCAGCCAACAATATGCTGGCCGCCCCTCTGGCGAACGCGGTGCCCACCGGATTCAAGCCGCTGACCGGCATGCTGCCCGCCGTGGATGATATGGTGGATGCAGCAAGCGGGAAGAGGAAAATAACGGTGCATCAGGTCGAGGACAAGGCCATTGCCTCCTGGGACAGCTTTGACATCGGCGAAAACAGCTGGGTCTATTTCGAGCAGCAGGGCCATACGGACTGGCAGGCCTTGAACCGCATCTATGACCGGAATCCCAGCCAGATTTTCGGCAAACTGACCGCCGACGGCCAGGTCTACCTCATCAATCAGAACGGCATTATTTTCGGGGCCGCTTCCTCGGTCAACGTCCACGGTCTGGCCGCCTCAGCCCTTGATCTGGACAACAACGATTTTCTCAAGCTGACGGCGACCAGCGCCATTACCTTCGACGGCAGTGAAAACTATGACCCGGCAAACCAGCCCGCCTGGCAGCCCGGCAACGCGTATGTCTACAACCAGGGCCTGATCAGCGTCGAGCTGATCAGAGAAGAAAACGGCAAAGAGACCGTTATCCGTGACGGTTCCGTCTTTCTGGTGGCCCCCGATGTGGGCAACAGCGGCACCATTGTCGCCCCTTACGGCCAGATCGGCCTGGCTGCGGGCCAGCAGGTGACGCTGGCCCCGGAACCGGATACCGCTTATAAGAACGAGAAATATGTCAGCCGGATCGACAATCCGGGCAACCCGGACAAGGGGCAGGCGCTCAATGAGGCGGCCGGCCGGCTGGTGGCTGACAACGGCCGGGTCGGCATGTACGGCCGGGTCGTCAACCAGGATGGCATGATCCGCTCGGTCACCTCGGTCTGGCACCGGGGCGCCATTGAGCTGCGCGCCACGGAAAGGGTGGTCACCGGGAAAAAGAGCACCACCCTGGCGCCGGTGACCACCGCGGGGGAGAAAACCGGCGAGGATTTCACCCACCGGCCCGGGGACATCTATATCGGCGGCATCGGCCGGGGCAGCGGGCAGGCGACCGGGGTGGTTGAACACAACGGCACCATTGCCGCCGACTCGGGCGACGTGCGGATATTTGCCACGGACCGGGCCTATTTCGGCGAGGGATCGGTCATTGATGTGAGCGGCGTCTGGAGCGTCCGCGACGGGGCGGACCAGTGGCACACCCAGGAAATGAATACGGCCCAACTTAAGGATGATCAGCAGCAGAAAATCGAAGGCGGCCTGCTCTACCGCTCCGAGGTGACGGTCAATGAACTGTTCGGCAGCACCATCGGCGATCTGAGCGAAACCTATGCCGCCGACCAGCTGACCAGCCTGCAGAAGGCGGGCAAGGGCGGCGGCATCAGGGTGGAGGCCCCGGAAGGCGATATCATTGTCCGGGAGGGCGCCGTTTTCGATATTTCCGGGGGCGGCTACTATCATGGGGAGAGTACGGGCATCGGCACCAAGCTTTTGCTCGGCAACAGGATCTATGACCTGGATGAGGCGCCTGCCTATCTGCCCTTTGAGGCCTTTGCCGACGTTTATGAAAAGGAGCATGAGCGATACGGCATCACCGAAAGCTACAGCGGCCTCTATGCCGGCGGGGCATTGCCGCTGTATGAACGTATCCCCGCCCATGTTGAAGGCCATGATGCCGGCGAACTGACCCTGATCAGCAGGGGTCTTGTTTTTGACGGTTCCCTGGCGGCCCGGGCCACGGTCGGCCCCTATCAGATTTATGATGCCGATCTGTTTAGCGACGGCATCATTGACATTGACGGCAAGCAGCTTACCGAGAGGGTCCGCCGGCCCCGGTCCGGCACCCTGCGGCTGGGGGGCGTGGCAACTGACGGCAAGTATGCGGACCGCAGCAACATTTTAGGCGAACTGGTCATTAAAGACCAGGCAGAGCCCCTGCCCGCGGATTTTACCGCGGACAGCCCCAGGGAGGACGCACCGAGTTATCTGTCAGCGGCCACGGTCAATGCCGCCGGTCTGGGCGCCTTGACGGTCAAGGCCAACAGGCGGATCATGGTGGAGGAGGATGCCGATATCCGTCTGGCCGCAGGTGGGGAACTGCACTTTGAGTCCCGCCGCATCGAGCACCGCGGGGAGATCGATGTGCCCGCCGGTTCGGTTACCATGGCGCTGCAGCATAACTATACCAATGTGCCGGCCAATCCCTGGTACGCCGAGGTGAATGAAAGGTTGATCCTGGCCGGCACCAGCTGCATCAGCACGGCCGGGGAACGGGTCAATCAGGTGGAAACCCTGGCCCGGGGGGAATCGCCGCTAACCGGCGTACAGACGGCTGGCGGCAGTATTTCCCTGCGGGATCTCACCCGCGACACCATTCCCTCCTTTGAACAGGGGCTCATAGACGGTCTGGGGCAGGGCGACGGGGTTATTCTGGCCAGGGGCGCCCTGCTTGACGTGAGCGGCGGCTATGAGGTCACGGCGGACAGCGCGGTACAGGCCGGTGATGCCGGTGAACTGCTCATCTCGGGCAGCAACGTCATTCTGGCGGGGGAGGTCAAAGGCCACAGCCTGGCCGGGGCCGAGGGCGGCGGCATCGCGATTTTTGCCAACAACATCAGGGTGGAAAAAGAGGTGCCGGAGCTGTCCGCGGATTTTGATGTGGACGACCCCCTGCCGCTGCTTGATTTCGGCCATGATGATACGGGTTATCCCAGGGAGCAGCAATTACGGCAGTTCAGCAAGGGACTGGTGCTGGCTGACAACCGTTTTGCCCGCACCGGCTTTGCCCGCATCAGCTTAAACAGCATCTATGATTTCGTTATTAATGACGGGGTTGCGCTGACCGTCTCCACCACCCGGGAAACCTCGCCGCTAGCGGGGATAACCGCAGCCGACCCCGAGCGCTATCTTGAAGTGCCGGCCGCGGAGGCGGGCAGCACGGCATTCACCATCACCGCTGGCGACAATCTGGACGGGGTGGTGGATTTTGATGTCGATTATGCCGAATATGCCGATGATAAGGACTTCGCCAGCCTGGCGCTGCTCGAGCACGGCGGCATCACTCTGCCGGTGGGCGGCAGCGTTGCCCTGGCCGCCCCTGCGGTCACCATTGCCGGCGACATCGCGGCCCCGGCCGGGGAGATCATTATCAGCGCCACCAACGGCGACCTGCTGGTTGCCGGCACCGCAGATATAGCGGCGGCGGGCTGCATCTCGCCGGTTGGCCGGCAGGTGATTGAAAATCTCGCACCCGTGTATGAGGTGTGGGATGCCGGTTCCATCACCCTGAAAAATACCTCCTCGGGCCAGCTGCGGATTGAGGAGAATGCGCACCTTGATGTCTCGGGAAGTGCGGAGGCCGTTGTCGCCTATGCCGACCTCGGCACCATCGCCAACCCGATCAGCGGGGCCGGCAAGGCCGGCTCCATTACCCTGTCTGCCAAAGGGGAGCTTGTCCAGCTGGGCAGCCTGCAGGCCCGGGCCTATTTTCCCGGCATGGTCAACGGCAGTCTGACCATTGAACGTAACAGCGGCGCCGGATATGTGGTTGATGACGAGCTGCTCGATATCTTCAGAAACAATGATTTTTACCTGTGGCGGCTGGCCGGCAGCCACAGTCTGATTTTCGCCCAGGACCAGCGGCTTGTCCATGACGGCAGACTGATTCTCGATACCCCGCTGCTGGAGAGCACGGACGAGGCATCCGTAAGCATTGCCGCCGGCTGGCTGCAGCTTGATAATTCCTATCGGCCGACTGACACCGCGCCGCTTGCCGGCAGCGGCAGCTTTGCCCTGTCCGCCGACTCCATCGACATCAACGGCTCCGTCGCCGTGAGCGGGGCGGGCGTTGTCGCGCTCACCGCTGGCCGGGATCTGGCCGTGAGTGATCATCTCTATACCGTGAGCGGCGCCACGGGCAGCCAATACTATGCGGGCTCCCTCAGGAGCGCGGCGGACATGAGACTTACGGCCGACCGCATCTATCCCGCCACCTTCAGCGATTTCACCATTGCCACGGACAAAACCATCACCATCATGCCCGGCTCGCCTGCCGCCTCCGGCCAGCTCTATTCAGCGGCCGGCAGCCTGACCCTTGCCGCAAACCGCATCGACCACCAGGGCTATCTGGCCGCGCCCCTCGGCGCCATCACCATGACCGGCATCGGGGAAAACAGCCGGGTGATGCTCAGTCCGGACAGTGTGACCAGCGTCGCCGGCCAGGCCGGCCTGGTGGCCTTCGGCGAACTGAACGACACCGGCGAGTTCTGGACCTGGCAGCGCAAGGAGGATGCCGGCACAGCCCTGACCGAAGAAGTCACCGGCGCACCGGAGAAAAAACTGATCCTGGAGGCCGATGAAGTCATTGTGCGGGAAAGGGCGCAGGTCGATCTGTCCGGCGGCGGGTCAATTTTTACCTGGCAGTTCCTGCCCGGCCTGGAGGGAACCGTTGACCCGCTGGTCAAGGAGGGCCAATACCTGGTCGTGCCCGGCCTTGAGCTGCCGGGCGAGGTTATCCGCCTCACCGGGGCCGGCGGCGGCACTCTTGCGGCCGGCACCTATACCCTGCTGCCCCTGGATGCGGCCCATGCGGAAAACGCCAGATATGCCTTTCTGCCAGGGGCATACGTCCTTATGGATCAGGGTGATTTCACCGGCAAGGTGCCGGCCCGGACCCTGGAAGGCTATACCATGATCAGCGGTTACACGGGAATACGTGGCCTGGCGGTTGACACCCGCATCACCAGGGGTTTTGCCGTACGGCCGGCTGCCGAGGTCCTGAGCGAGGGCGAGTACGCCACCCCGACCATGACCGGGGGCGACGGGGGATCATTCACCCTGGTGGGCCGGCAGACCACCGTTACCGCCATTCTGGAGGGGGACATGCAGGCCATGGCCCTGGACGGCTATCAGGGCGGCGTCTTTTCCGTGGCAGCCAGGGCGGTGGAGATCGGACCGGAGTCCTTCGGGCTGGCTGATGATTTTGTCATCGATGACGCCATTCCGGCGGAGCTGCAGGGCAAGCTTAATATCAAGGATACCACCTTTTCCGGCAACGGCTTCAGTCGTATTAATGTCGGCGATCCGCAGATCACCCGCTCCATCGTCCTGCAGCAGGACAGCGCCATCAGCGCGGAAAATATCGCCTTCAATGCCGGCAGCGGCTACCTGCGGGGTGAGGAAAAGGCCGGCGAAATCATTGTCGAAAGCGGGGCGGAGGTGCACGCCACCCAGCCGGCAGCGGGGGGCAGCGGCTACTCCGAAGTGGTTTTCACCACTGATGCAGCGTTTCATTATGACCCGGAAACCGAGGAGGAACCAGGGAACACCACCCTGCCGGGCAGCATCACCCTGGCCCGGGGCAGCCTCATTCATGCAGCGGACAATATTACCCTGGACACGGACAATCTCGACCTGCAGGGCAACGATAATCTGCAGATCGACCACAGCACCCTGACCTTGAGGAGCAGCCGCATCATCTTCAGCGAGGCGGAGAGGCCGGCGGGGGAAAGCGGGCTGTTTCTGACCGATGCCCAGTGGCGGCAGTTGGCCGGCATTGAAGAAATCCGGCTGGACAGCGCCACCGACATCCTCTTTGCCGGTGATTTTTCCCTGAGCGGCGGGGACCAGCTCCTGTTGGACGCCCAGCGCATCGGCGGTTATCAGCAGGACGGTTTTGCCGCGGTGCGCATCGCGGCCCCCCGCCTCACCCTGGCCAACAGCAAGCCCACCTATGATGACAGCCAGGATCGGGAGTGGCTGCCGGGCGTGGCAAGTCTTGCCATAGCAGACACCGGCGGGCAGAATTTTCTGACGCTGCTGGGCGAGGCGGGCCTCACCCTGGGTCCGGGGGATATCCGGATTGACGGCTTCCGGGCCGTGAACCTGCAGACAGGCGGCGATCTGGCCTTCGTTGGCCAGGCTTATCAGGGCCAGG
Source organism: Desulfurivibrio sp. (assembly GCA_003605035.1). Lineage (GTDB taxonomy): Bacteria > Desulfobacterota > Desulfobulbia > Desulfobulbales > SURF-16 > SURF-16. Next base: position 30,357 of record QZKJ01000041.1, on the reverse strand, counting down.
ATGAAAGAGGCAATGATCTTTATGATCCGTCCGCCCTGCGGGTACAGGCGGATATGAATATCAGCGCCGCCCGCCTGAGGCTTGATCCGATGGATAACGGCGCTTATAAGGCGGCGGATTATCTCCTCAGCGCGATTGACGCGCTGCGCATCATGCCGGCGGCCGGCGGAGAGAGCGGCGAGGCGGTCAGCCGCGGCGGCCGGCTCCAGATGGAGGGCCGGTGCCTGACCATTGAAAAAGATGCTCTCATCGATACGGCAAGCGCCACGATCTTGCTGAGCGCCGACGAGGTAAACGTGGACGGTACGGTGCGGTCAGTGGGGTCTCTTGACACGGCGGCCGGCAGCGTGACGATCAAGGCGCGGAACAGTTTTGCCCTGGCAGAGGACGGCATTCTCGATGTGTCGGCCGGCAACCAGGGGGATGCCGGGACCCTGGCGATTGAGGCCCCCCATGCCGACAGTTTTTCCCTGGATGGCGTCCTGCGCGGTTCCTCCCGCAACCAGGGCATGGCCGGGGCCTTTACCATGGACGTCCGGGACCTGTCCGGCACGGGCGGCAGCACCGGTTTCGATGAGCTGACCGACATGCTGCATGCCGGCGGTTTCTTCCGGTCCATCGATGTCAGAAGCCGGCAGGGAAACATCACCCTTGGCGCGGAGAAAACCTTAACCGCCGAATTGTGCAAACTGACGGCTGACGGCAATGCCGTGAGCGGCCATGCCGACAACCCCACCGGCAATATCGACATCTACGGCACGGTCAATGCCGCGGGCGATGAGGGCGGCACCATCGAGCTGTACGCCATGAACGACCTGACCCTGCACAACGGTTCCCGGCTGCTGGCAACTGCCGCCGCGGCCGGCGGAGGGGGCGGCGAGGCGTTTCTGTCCACCGCGCTGAAAAGTGATGCGCAGTCCCCGCTGGGGTATATCAGGATGCATGAAGACAGCGTGATTGATGTGAGCGGCGGCGATAATGGCGAGGGCGGCAGCATTTCCTTCCGGGCCCAGCGAAACGCGGCCGGCAACGCTGTCAAAATGGAACTGAACGGCACGGCGGCCGGTGCGGACAGCATTACTGCCGAGGGGGTGCGCCTTTATACGTACAGCCAGATCGGCACCATGGAGCAGAACACCATGAAGGGCCATGCGGCTGGTTATGCCGGTCTGGTGCGGGCATTTTCCCAGAATAACCCCGGGGTGCGGGGTGTTTTTGACAATTTGACCGCGGAAAACGTGGCAGCTGACGCCTTTCACCACCGGGCCGGCATCGAGGTGCGCAGCAGCGGCGATCTGAACGTGAACAGTGCCTGGAGTCTGACGAACTGGCTGGGGGCCGGGGCCGAACCGGTCAATCTTACCCTGCGGGCCGCGGGCAATCTCAATATCAATGCGAATATTTACGATAAGCCCACCTCATCGATCAAGAGGGTGGGGCTGCTGATGCGCGGCAATCTGGAAGAGGATGTCAGCCGGCCCTCGGCGGACCTGAACCTGATAGCCGGTGCGCGGACGGATGCCGCTGATTTCATGGCGGTGATCAAGGATGTTGCCGAACCGGACGCCACAGGCAGGATGATCATAGGTGACAATCGCAAGGTCTATACGGAAACCGGGAATATTCGTTTCGCCTCGGCCTCTGATGCGGTGATCGGCAAGGCGGCCGTGGTGAACCCGGCATACGACCCGTCCCCCTGGAAGGAAGGCAATCTGGCCTCCACCCTGGCCAGTTACCGGGGCAATGTGCAGGGTTTTGTCGGCCGTGACCTCATAGTCAAAGGGGCCATTCAGAGCGCCACCGGCGATATCGACATCCGAACCGGCCGTGACAGCAGACTTTATGATCCCCTGAACCCGAACAGGGATCTGATCGGCGCCATCCGCACCACGGGCGCGCCGGTCAGCTATGAGGTAGATTATCTGAATATTGCCGGCGCCGGCATGCTGCAGTTTTACGAGTACTGCCAGGGCGGCAGCATCGCGGTAACCAGCGGCGGCGATATCAGGGGCGGCGTCACCGCCTACGGCAAGAACTGGGATACCTGGGGGCGCAGCGAGCAGGAATGGGGCGCGGCATTTGCCCAGGCGGATGGCGGCACCTTCGGTATTGCCGCCATGGCCGGCGGCGCTGTGCATGTCAACGCCGCTGGCGATATTGACACCCAGATGGGAACCTTTGGTCAGGGTGACCTGGTGGTCAGCAGCGGCTCGGATCTCAACGGCCGCTTCCTGGCCGCCGACGGCCGGGCGGATCTCTATGCCCAGGGCAGCTTCGGCAGCGCCCGGGCCGATCAGCAGGTTGAACTGATGGACGCAAGTCTTTCGCTGATGGCGGAAGGGGACATTTTTCTGGGCACCGTGCTGAACCCGGCTTATGTGAGAAGCAAGCTCGGTATTACCCTGGACGAGCCGCAGATCCTGATGGGCTACACCACTGACAGCGCCGTCAGCCTGCGGGCGGTGCATGGCGATGTGGCCATTTCCGGCCATGCGGCCTATGAAAATGACGAAACCCGCATCCAACCGGATATGGTGACCATCCTGCCGGCCAGCCTGGCAATCATGGCAGGCAACGATATCGTTTTCTCCATGGCGCAGCTGACCCTTTCTCCCGCGGCAGGCGGCGGTCTCAGTTTGCAGGCCGGTAATGACATCCTCGGCACCTCCTACACCACGGCCGGCTACCCGCAGCCGGCGTATATCCGGATGCGCCAGAGTGATCCGGCCGGCTGGTACGGCCTGCAGAACACCGACCTCGCTGCGGATGCGCCATCTCTGCCGCTGCACGCCGGTGACTCGGTGCCGGTGGTCATTGAGGCGGGCGGCAATATTGAAAATATCCGCATTCAGACCCCCAAGAAAACGACGATCACCGCAGGCGCTGATATCCGCGACCTCGAGCTCATCGTGCAGAATATCGCTGCCAGCGACCTCAGCCTGGTGCGGGCGGGCGGCGATATTGTCATGGGTTCCTATGAAAGATCGGCCGGGAATAAATTCTATTCCGGCTTCCGTTTTGCCGGGCCGGGGGCGGCGCTGGTGCAGGCCGGCGGCGCCGTCTCGCTTGGCACCACCGAAGGCATCCGCAGTGTGGCCAACGGCGCGGAAACGGAGGCAACGGCCTGGGAAGAGGGCGTGCATCCCCATCTCTTCTTCAGCGGGGCGGATCTCTATGTGCTGTCCGGCATCGAGAGTGACATTGCCCCTGCCGAGGTAAAGGGATTTTTTGACGCCATCCGCGCCTCCAACAAGGAAATCTCCCAGCTGCTGGCTGAAGCTAAGGCCGACCAGGCGCAGGAGGTCGAAAACCGGGCGCGTGAGGAACTGATCCTCCCCATGTTCGGCACCATGTATCCCCAATCCGCTGACCACGGCGGCATCAGCATGACCCAGTCGAAGATCGCCACCCTGTACGGCGGCGATATCAATATCCTCTCCGCCGGCGACCTGGACGTGGGCGGCAGCTCCTTTACCCAGCGCAACAGCAGCAGCGGCATCAAGACCGAGTTCGGCGGCGGCATCAACATCTTTTCCGTGGGGGATGTCAATGTCAACGAGTCCCGGGCCATGACCTGGATGGGCGGTGATATCACCATCTGGACGGAAAACGATATCAATGCCGGCCGCGGCTCGAAAACCGCGGTGAATGCCAGCGGCGCCGCGGTGCCCCGCATCAATGAAAGAGCAGTCTCCGAACTTTTCAAGAAACCTTCGGTGGGCGGCTCCGGCATCAGGGCCATCACCTATGATCCGGACGGACCGAACGGGCCGCGGGAGATGCCGGAGGCCGGCGACATCTATCTCTTTGCCCGGGGCACCATCGACGCCGGCGAGGCGGGTATTGTCGGCAGCAGCATCTATCTGGCGGCAAGCAAGGTGGTCAATGCCCAGAATATCAGCTTCTCCCAGTCGGGAGTCGGGGTGCCGGTCCAGAGCAATGCGGCTGTCAACATCGGGGCGGTCAGCGGGGCCGGGGCCATTGCCGCGGCAACCAGCGAGGCGACCAGGAATGCCGCGGGACTGAACGAAGCCCAGGAAAAGGCCCTGCAGAACCTCAGTGAATTAAACGAAACCCTGGTGCCCAAGGTATTGAAGGTTGAAGTAATCGATCTGCAGGAAAATTTATAATACGAAAAGGAACGACGCATGTGTAGAGCAAAGAGGTGCTGGTTGGGGCTGATAGCCGTTCTGCTGCTGCTGGTCTGGACCGGCCAGGCCCAGGCCTGGTGGAATGAGGAATGGAAATACCGGAAAAAAATCAATCTGGACACCTCGGCATCCGGGGCGTCAATTGCCGGGGCGGTGGACGGGGTGCCGCTGCTGGTCCGGCTGCACAGCGGCAATTTCGATTTTACCCGGGCCAGGCAGGACGGGGCTGATCTGCGTTTTGTCGGCGGTGATGACCTCACCCAGCTCAAATACCAGATTGAGAGCTATGACAGCCTGGAGGAGATGGCCATCGTCTGGGTGAAAATACCGGAAGTCATACCCGCTACCGGCAACAGCCTGTACCTCTATTACGGCAACCCTGAAGCGGCGAACGGTTCTGACCCGGCGGGCTGTTTTGACAGCGGCCAGGCCCTGGTGCTGCATTTTGCCGAAAGCGAAGGCATGCCGGCAGACAGCACCGGTTTTCACAACAATGCCGCCGCCTTTACCGGCGGCCAGGGTCTGCCGGCGATTATCGGCAAGGGCATCAGCTTAAACGGCGCCACGGATATGCTGACCGTGGCCGCCTCGCCTTCCCTGGAAACCAACCAGGGCTTCACCTTCTCCGTCTGGGTGCGCATCACCCGGCCCCAGAGCGGCGCGCCGCTGCTGACCCGCAGGGATAAGGCCGGCATGCTGCAGGTCGGCATTGAAGGGACGGCGATTGTGGTGGAATTCACCAGCGGCGAGACCCGGAAATTTTCCTCCTACCCGGTGGGCGAACTGGCGCTTGACCAGTGGAACCACGTGGCGGTGAGCGGGGTGGCCGGCGGGGAACTGCATGTCCTGATCAACGGCGCGGCGGTGGCCACCACCACCACGACTTTACCAAACGAACTGCCGAAGCTGGCAGCCGATCTCATCATCGGCGGAGGCTCGCCCACCGGCGCCTTTGCCGGCGAACTGGATGAGGTGCGCTTTTCCAGCACCGCCCTGTCGCCCGACTGGCTGACCCTGTCCGCCAGAAGCCAGGCCCCGGACGCGGCCATCGCCATGTTCGGCGCGGCCGAGACCGGAGAGAAAAGCAGCTCCGCGGCCATCATCTATCTGGGAACCATTGCCAGAAATATTACCGTTGACGGCTGGATCATCATCGCCATTCTGGTGCTGATTGCCGCGCTGAGCTGGGTGGTGATGCTCGGTAAAGGGTTTATCTTCTACAGCATGGAAAAAGGCAACTCCCTTTTCCGCCATACCTTTGACAGACAGGCGCGCCAGGCGCCCATCATGGACTGTGAGGGGGAAAATTTCGGAGGCTCGCCGCTGTACCGGATCTACCAGGCCGGTTACGATATTTTGACCAGTCCGGATGAGCATGGCTGCGGCCGGGAAAGCGGCCGGAAATTTCAGGCGGACTGCATGAAGAATTTCATGTTCGCCATTGAAAAATGCTACCTGCATGAAATCAAAAGGCTCAACTCCTGGCTGGCCACCCTGACCATCGCCATCTCCGGGGGGCCGTTTCTCGGCCTGCTCGGCACCGTCTGGGGTGTCATGAACACCTTTGCCGCCATGGCCGAGGCAGGCGAGGCGAATATCATGGCCATCGCCCCCGGCATCGCCTCGGCGCTCGCCACCACCGTTTTCGGCCTGGTCGTCGCCATCCCGGCCCTGTTCGGCTACAACTACCTGAATACCAAGCTCAAGCTGATCACCGCTGATCTCAATATCTTTCTGGATGAGTATGCCATCAAGGTCGAGCAGCACAGGGGGGAGAGGGATTCATGAAAAAAGACCTCTACGACAGCAAGATCTATGACGAGCTGAACGTCACCTCCATGCTGGATCTGGCCTGGACCCTGCTGGTGGTTTTCATCATCTCCATCACCGCTGCGGTGCAGGGCATCAAGGTGAATCTGCCCAAGGCCAGCACCGCCCCGGCCCTGGAGAAACCGAAGACCAAGGCTATTACCATCCATTCCAGCGGCCAGATCTATCTCGACGCCTATCCGGTCACCATGGCAGAACTGGAGTCTATGCTCAGGACTTACCGGGCGGCTGATCCGGAGCTGCCGGTGATCATCAAGGGCGATGAACAGGTCTATTACCAGAAGGTCATCGATGTGCTTGATCTCCTGCAGGAACTGGAGATCAGCCAGCTGGGGCTGGTGACCCAGAAGGTAGTGAAATAATGAAACAGCACAAAGCGCTCACCCTCATCATCGGCGGGGTTGCGGCGGTACTGCTTGTCGTCGTCATCTCCGGCATCGTTTTCATGCTGAAGGACAAGCCGGAGGCGCGCAAGCGGCAGGTGCAGATGGTGACCCTGGTCAAGCCTCCCCCGCCTCCCCCGCCACCCGAGATGCAGGAGCAGCTGCCGGAACCGGAGGAGGTCATGGAAGAGCCGGTACCTGAGGAAGCGCCCCGGGAAGATGTGGCGGATGAGCCTGATGCGCCGCCGCCCGGTGAGCTGCTGGGGCTTGACGCCGAGGGCGGAACGGGCAGCGATGGCTTCGGCCTGGCCGCCAGAAAGGGGGGGCGGTCATTGATCGGCGGCAACGGCGGCAGGGAAAGTCTGCTGCGGAAATACGCCTGGTACACCGGGATCGTCCGGCAGGAGCTGGAGGAGCTGGTGCGCCGGTATCTGGAGGAGCATGGCGGCATCCCCAAAGGGGAGCTGCAGACCGTAGTCAAGATTCAACTGGATGAACAGGGTAAGGTCGATGCGTTTAAAATCGAGGGTTCGTCGGGTAATTCGGAGATGGACAGGGCGGTGGCGCAGATACTGGAAAAAGCGGCGGTGAAGGAACCGCCGCCGAGTGACATGCCGAAAATTATCAAACTCAGAATATCATCACAGGGATGAAATGCCCGTGCGGGAGATGGGAGAATAAATGATGATCAACAGAAAATATCTGGCCTGCGCCGCCTTGTCGGCGCTGCTGCTGAACTCCGCCGCTGTCTACGGTCAGACCCCGGAGCAGTCGTTTGACAGTATCGTGGCGCTGATTGAGATCCTCAATGAGAAGGGCATCATCAATCAGGAGGAGGCGGACAGATTCATTGCCCGCTACCGCAATCAGGGCCAGCCGGCCCCGCAGGAGGCGAAGCTGTATCAGTCGGAGGAGGAAAAGAAACAGCTCGTCGATACGATCACCTCCGAGGTCGCCCAGCGGGTCAGCCCGTATGTGGAAGGCCGGGTCGCCAAGGACATCAATGAAAAATTCAAGGAAAAGGAGACGGCCGAGGCAAGCCACTGGGCCAAGCGGATCCGTTTCGGCGGGGATATGCGGCTCCGTTACCAGGGTGATTACTTTGAGGAGCAGAACGCCAATTTTCTTGATCCCTCAGAGCTGCCTGACCAGGTGGTCTATCCCCAGACGGAACGGCAGCGGGGCCGGGTCAGGGTCAGGGTTGCCGCCGAGGCCCAGGTCAATGACCAGGTCAAGGCCGTGGTCCGCTTATCCACCGGCAACGAGGAAGACCCGGTTTCCACCAACGACACCCTGGGCGATTACATGAACAAGGACAGCGTGGTCTTTGACCAGGCCTATGTCCAGTGGCAGCCAAACAAGGAAATAACGGCCTGGGGCGGCCGTATCCCCAATCCCTGGTTTGCCACGGATCTCGTCTGGGACAGCGATCTCAATTTTGAGGGGCTGGCAGCATCATACGCCCATGAGTTCAACGATAAGCTGAGCGCTTTCCTGACCCTGGGCGCCTTCGGGATTGATGAATTCGCCGAAACCACGGAAGACAAGTACCTGTATGGCGCCCAGGCCGGCATTGATACCCGCTTCATGGAGGGTTACCGGTTCAAGCTTGCCGTGGCTTACTATGACTATGACAACCTGGTCGGCAAAGCCGACACCGCACAAGGCGCGCCGCTGACCGGCTACACCGCCCCGCAGTATCTGCAGAAAGGCAACACCCTGTTTTATCTCGATCCGCAGAACACCGTACTTGGGCTGGCCTCGGATTTTCAGGAGCTTAATGTCACCGGCACCTTTGACGTCGAATTTTTCGATCCCGTGCATATCATGCTGACCGGTGATTTCGTGAAGAACATCGGCTATGACGAGGATGAGGTGGCGGAGAGAATTTTTGGCCATGATACTTACAGGCTGGGGGATGTGGAAGAGGATGAGGGCTACCTGGTTGGGCTCAGTGTCGGCTATCCGAAGATAACGGAGAGGTGGCAGTGGCTGGCTTCCCTCAAATACAAGTATCTGGAGGCGGATGCCGTGCTTGACGCCTTCACCGATTCCGATTTCCACCTGGGCGGCACCAATGCCGAGGGGTGGATTCTCGGCGGTTCCCTCGGCCTGGCGAAAAATGTCTGGCTTGACCTGCGCTGGCTGAGCAGTGATGAAATCGAGGGACCCCAGTTCAGCGTGGATACCCTGCAGATTGATCTCAATGTCAAGTATTAGCGGCAGAGGAGGACGGTGCGATGAAAGGCTCTATTTTGACGAAAATCCTGCTGCTGTTGCTGGCCGTTGCTGCCGGCGGCTGCGGCTGGTTCGGCTATACGGCGCACACCCTGAGCAGGCAGCGCGACGTGCTGCAGCAGGATGCGGACAGGCTGGCGGGCCGGGAGAAACTGCTGCAGAAAAAAATCGCTGAAGAGAAAGCTCTGGCCGGCAGTTATATGCGGGCCAAAGCGGCGCTGGAAAGCGAGTTGCGGGCTGCTGAGGCCGCCATTGACGGGATGACCCGGGAGAAAGAGCTGTTTGCCGTCCAGCTGGAGCAAGCCAGGAAACAGTCGTCGCAGGGCCAGGATGAGCTGCTGGCCACCGTTGATAAACTCAAAGCCAATATCGGTGAGTGGAAAACGCGGTTTGAGGAGTTGCGCGAGGAAAGCGTTGACAAGATCCGCGAACGTGATGAAAAAAATGCCGCACTGAGCGCGGAAAACCAGAAACTGACCACTTCATTAAGCCAGGAGGTGCAGCAGCATAACCGCTGCAGGGGCAGCAATGCGGGTCTGGCAAACCTGGCCCGGGAACTGGTGGACAAATATGAGAAAAAGGATGTCCTGGATTCCCTGTCCGCCAGGGAGCCGCTGACCCAGTTCGAAAAGGTTGAGCTGGAAAAACTGCTGCAGGAATATCTGGACAAGATCGACAAGCAGGCCCTCTGATTCATCCATGCATGCAGGAGGCATTCCGGGCCGGCGCGGCAGACCGGGCTGGATGCCCCGGACATACTGATGGCAAAGATCCCCGGCAAAGCATTCATCGGAATACCAGGCGCAGCGAAATCCTGCAGCTTCAGGGCGGGAAAATCTCTTTCTGCCGGCCAAGGCGCATCACAAAAAAGAGGAGAAGGGCACTATGCACACCAGAGAAACTTCCTTTTCTGAGAGTCGAGAGGCTGAAACAAAGGCAAGGTCACTGGCCGGGGCTCGAAATTCCCGGATCGCGGCTGCGGAAGCAACCAAACCCTTTGCCGATGATTTCGACAGCACTGCCGGGGATATTGTCGCCGGGGAGGGGGATATTGCCGCCAAAGACATTGATGCCGGGGAGCTTGCGGCCGAGGAGCTTGCGGCTGATGAGCCGTTTGTCCGGGAGGATTATCTGCGTTATCAGATCGACAAGCTGACAGCAAGGATAGAAAGCGGCTATTCGGACCGCAAGTTTGAATTATGGTCGCAGCACAGGGACTCCATATATGTCACCAATGACCGGGAGTTGCTGGCCAGATATGAAAAAGAGCTGCGGGAAATGGAGAATAAGGAGTAGAGCCGCTGGAACCGCCCATTGGCTGCGATGAACTTTCCCGCTGCATGCAGCCGCCCCTTCTCTTCCTCGGTTCACTCCCTTGTCGCCATTCTCACCCCCTCTTGTTTAGCCATCCTCTGGCCGCATTCTCGACTCGCCTTGAACTTGTTTCCGGTCCATTTTTCCGTAACTCGGGTTGGGAAAGCGGAATTCTGACAGCTATTTCAATACAGCTGGAAAATGCAAAGCCCGGGCGCCTCCGCCTCAGTCCGCCGTCAGGGGTCGCCTGTCCCGTCTGCGGTTAATTGCCGCGACAGGATGGGTGCGCTTATTTTTATTTGACAGGTGCTGCCTGGTATGGTGATATGCGCTCAGTAGAATGCGGGGAAAAGATGGAAAACCGTAATTGCATGACTTCGCGTAACCAGGTATTGCCATGAAAATCGTCATAGTCGGAGCAGGGGCCTTGGGGAGGCTGTTCGGGGCATTGCTCGCCCAGGGCGGCGAGGATGTCCATTTCGTGGAACTGGACCGGGAGGTGGTCGCGGCCATCAACGCCAAGGGGGTCGGCGTCACCGGCCATGATACGGGACCGGAGGAGATCACCTATTTCCCGGCCCGGGCCGTGGCGAGCGGCCGTGATATCCAGGGGTGCGACCTGGTGCTGATGACGGTCAAATCCTATCATCTTTATGAGGCTGCCCTGGGTGTCTCCCACCTGGTCAGCGAGGCCGCGCCGGTGGTCTGCCTGCTCAATGGTCTTGGTCATATTGAAGTGCTGGAAAGGGTGGTTGACCGCAGCAATATCATCACCGGTTTCACCAATATGGCGGCCACCGCCTTCGGTCCCGGTCTGGTGGTTAATGACGGCATCGGCAAGACCAAGATCGGCGAGCACGACGGCGCCTTGAGTGCGCGGCTGCTGAAAATCAGCGACATGCTGAATAAATGCGCCATTGAAACCGAGCCGGTGCACGACATCATGAGCCGGCTGTGGTGCAAGGTGATCGTCCACGCCGCCATCAATTCCGTCTCCGCGGTGGTGCGTGAGCGCAACGGCCACCTCATCGAATGCATGGAATCGGTTTCCCTGCTCAAAAGGCTGATTGACGAAGGCGAGGAAATCGCCGATGCCTGCGGGGTGGTGCTCGGCGCAACCGATCTCTACGAGATGCTGATGGCCTCCTGCCGTCGTACCTTTAATCATATTTCCCCCATGCTGCAGGACATCATCAATCGCCGGAAAACCGAGGTTGACGCCTTGAACGGCATCCTCTACCGCTATGGCAGAAGAAACGGGGTCGATGCCTGCACCCATCTGACCATGTTTGAACTGATCAAAAGTGTGGAAAAAAGCTACGGCATGCTGGAAGAAAAGGAAGAGAGATTCTGAAAAAAACTGGGTGAAGCGATGGCAGACTGGCATAAAATTCTGGTGGCAGTGGATGACAGCAGCCTTTCCGAGCGGGTTCTGCATTATGTGGGCGAGGTGGTCGGCGGCATTGACAAGGCGGCAATCTGCCTGCTGCACGTTTACCCCGAACCCCCGCCGTATTATTTTACCGAGAAGCACACCCTGCAGGAATACCGGGAGGAAAAGGAGGCCGCGGCCCGGCAGGTTTTCAACCGGGCCGGCCAGGTGCTGGCAGGTCATGCCATTGGGGAATCGAGGATTAGCACCATCTGTCTGATGGCCACCGGCAAGACCTTCAGCAAATCCATCCTGCAGGTGCAGAAAGAGGGGGATTTCGGCACGGTGGTGCTGGGCAAGCGGGGCATTTCCAAGGCGGAGGAGTTTCTGTTCGGCAGTGTTTCCAACGCGGTGATCAGGGAATGCCATGATTTCACCGTCTGGGTTGTTTCCTGATTCCCTTTGTTTGCCGGTACGTCAATGACGAAAACCCTCAATGATATCCCCCAGCATATCGTCGCACTCTACAAGGCGCATCCGGTCTGCAGCTCCATCCGGCGTCAGCCCAAGGTTTTTGGTGATACCTCCAACTTTACCTCCATTGACTACGGCGATGTCATTGTGGCCGACAACCGCTATTTCGTGGTTACCGGCCATACGGTGGAGGGACGTTTCGGGGTGGATGACCAGCCCAAGCAATGGGTGCCGAAGGTCGTTGATCTGGAGAGCGGGGTGTCGCATATCCTCAAGCTGGTCTTCCATGAGGTCTTTTCCGTTTCCGTGGGCAGCTTCACCATCCCCTGTTACCGCAGCCCGGAAAAGGAGGCGCGCATCCTGGAGCTGACCGAGGACCATCCCCGCTTCATGAAGGGCAAGGCGGTGGAGGATGAGGCGGGCAACCTGGTGCGCATCCTGGACATCATCAGCGGCCGCCGGCTGGATAAGCATATCTATCGCCATGACTGTTCCCACCAGGAGTATTTCACCGCCTATCTGCCCGCCATCCTCAAGGAATATCTGGAGTGCGCCAGGGCCATCAGCTTTCTGCACCAGGCCGGCTTCCGCCACGGCGATATCCGCCGGGACCACATCCTGGTGGAGTATGATACCGGCACCTTCCGCTGGATTGATTTTGACTATGAATTCTACCTGCCGGAGCGGCCCTTTGCCCTGGATCTCCTGGAACTGGGCAACCTGCTGATGTATCTGGTCGCCAGGGGCAATTATCCGCCCAAGAAAATCGTTGACGATCCCGGGCTTGGCCAGAAGGTGCTGGACACCATTGTCCCGGATGATCTTTCCCTGCTCTCCAGAAACCGGGTGGTCAATCTCCAAAAGCTCTTCCCCTATATCCCGGATGCCATGAACAATATCTTCATGCATTTTTCCCAGGGGGCCAGCGTCTGGTACGATACCGTTGATGAACTGGTTGCGGATGTCGAGCAGGTGACCGCCTCGCTGTAACCCCTTGCCGCATCCGGTCAGATAATTTCCTTCACCCTGCCCCTGGTAAACCGTAACTGTTTCAATCTCCCCGTGTTCCCGTTACAGGGAATGCCCTGCCCGCGGCTGGAAAAGGTGGTAAGCAGATTTAATCATTGCCCGATGAGGCCGGATACGCTATCAATTAAGGAAGAGGAGCGGGCTTCGCCGCTCCCCGGGCATAACTGCCTGACATAAAAATAAATTACCTCATTTTGCACACAGCGGTGGGATGATCAGAGATAAACGAGTTTCCAGGTATTTTTTTGATGAGAACGACTATGTCCTGTTGAATATCGTCAATGACGTTCTCAACCGGGATGAAGCCCACAAGCACATCAAGAATCTGCTGATTCCCTATCTCCACCCGCATGGCATCAAGGAAATGACCGCCTCCATGGGCCTGCGCATCGCCTATGCGGTCATTCATCTGCTCGGTTCCCTGGAGGCGGGCAAGGCGGCCGACCGGCAGAATGCCCTCCGCTGCCTGCGCGACGAGGTGCTCTGCAGCTCCCAGAGCATGCTGCGCCGCAACACCGCCCGGGTGCTGCTCGAGATCATGAAGGAACTGGTCCGCTCCCAGGGGGACTATCTGCGCCAGCTGCGGCTGGCCCGGGATTTCCGCACTGCCACCTTCGGCAAGCCCCGTTTCATCCGCCGCCAGCTGAACAAGTACCATCTGATCGAGATGCCGGAGGAATGGAATCAGATCGCCTTTGACGACCATGTGCACGACGCCAACACCAAGGGCCGCAAGTCGCCGACCCATCTGATCATGGATGCCTGGATCAAGGGCATCCGCCGCCTGACCGTGATCTACTACAATTTCATCAACGTGGAGGTGGCGGCGGAACTGCTGGAATCGGCCGAGGTGATGGGCATCGAGGTCAGGATCGGCATTGAATTTTCCGCCCGGTTCCGCGGCCGTTATGTCAAACTCATCTGGGCGCCGCGCGGTTTTGCCGACAAACAGGATTTTCTCAAATTCATCAAGGATGGCCCGGCCAGGGACTTCATGGACGAAGGCCGCAAGGTGTCGGAATACCAGCAGCGCTACGTGCTTGACGTGTTCAGGGAGTTCAACCACCGACACCGGCCGGTGATCAACGAGGCCTACGGCATTAATCTCGCCCCCTTCGAGCGGGAGGATTTTTTCACCTTTGTCGGCTCCGGCCAGCCCTCCCTGCTGCATCTTGCCAAGTACATTTACAACCATATGCTGCCGGCCATGCGGGAGCTGGTGGCCGGCTTCCGGCAGAGCTGGACCGGGGCGGACCAGGAAGAGCGGCTGCGCATCAGCCATGCCGTGGAGATCATGAACACCCTGGACCCGGATGCCATCATCGAGAGTTTTCTGCAGCCGGACAAGAATCCCGGCATCTACAACCCCTTTGCCCCCCATGATGACGCAGAGGTGCCCGGCATGCTCCGGCTCACGCCGGAGGAACTCCTGGCCCGGCTGGAAAGTCTGCACTCCGGCTCCCGCATCACCCTGAATCTGAACGAGCTCAGTCCGGCCGATGTGCTGGAGCTTATCTACGACTGCCGGGGCAGGATCACCCACCTGGAGATCTTCAACCTCAAGGATTATACCACCGGCAAGGCGGCCAACTACGCCGAGATCAACAGACTGCAGCTGGCCATCAATCAGGCCAACGTCATCAACCTCAAAAGGGTCATCCAGAAGATTATCCGCGACGTAAGCGAGGCGGCGCCGCCGGTCGGCGATGCGGAACAGCGCAGAAAAAAACTGACGATCATTCTGCATAACATGCCGACATTGCAGGATTTCTACAAGAACTCCCTGCTCAAGTCCCGCATCGGCAGCGACTCCACCGGCAGCTCCCGGCATCGTTACGGCATGGGGCTGGTGATGAAGGACACCCTGCCGCGCCGGGCGCAGCGCGACCTGGAACGCGGACAGCAGCCCGGCCGCTGGAACATTCCGGTGCGCATTACCGCCCATCTGCAGGTAACGCTGATCCCCAGGAGAAATCACCACGGACTCCTGGACCAGGGAGTTTCCTGGGAGCAGAAGGCCGGGGTGGCATCCGCCCCGTGCGCCCTGGTGCCGGAGTTTCCCGGCTTTGCCTTCGGCTATGAACGGCGCCGGGACTGGGTGATCCAGGCCTACTCCACCCATATGGAACCCCACGGCAATGTGGCCACCCTGGGGTGGATGCAGACCGGGCAGGATAACGGCCTGACTCTGGCGGCCCCGGACGCCGCGGATGAGCAGCGGCGCATTCCCCTGGGTTACCTGAACCACTATCTGAAAAACGGGCTCAAGATTCTCATCGGTTTCATCCCGGCCTTCGCCACCTTCGCCCTGACCAAGGACTGGTGGTTTCTCGCCTATTTCGGCGCCTTCATCTGGTTCGGCATCACCGGGCTGCGCAACATCATTCAGTCGGTGCTCGGCGCCGGCGGCATCACCCGCTCGCCTCTGCTGAAATGGAAGGAGTACGTAAGCTGGGACCGGCTCTCCTATTCGCTGCTGTTCACCGGTTTCTCCGTGCCGCTGCTCGATCTGCTGGTCAAGACCGTGATTCTCGACCGGATGTTCGGCATCACCACCGCCACCAATCCGCTTGCCCTCTATTCGGTCATGGCCCTGGCCAACGGGGTCTACATCTCGGGGCATAATGTTTTCCGCGGCATGCCCAAAACCGCGGTGTACGGGAATTTTTTCCGCAGCATTCTCTCCATCCCGCTGGCCGTGCTGTTCAACGGGGTGATCGGCTGGCTGCTCGGCGGCGCCGCGGTGGCCGGGGTCAACGACATCCTGCAGAAGTGGGCGGCGGTGATCTCCAAGCTGGCCTCGGACTGCGTGGCCGGCTTCATCGAAGGGCTG
The DNA here is from genome assembly GCA_003605035.1 of Desulfurivibrio sp. Classification (GTDB taxonomy): domain Bacteria; phylum Desulfobacterota; class Desulfobulbia; order Desulfobulbales; family SURF-16; genus SURF-16. Next base: position 14,733 of record QZKJ01000041.1, on the reverse strand, counting down.
GCCGACCGGCTCAACAATATCCGCTTCCGCGCCATGGATTATGCCGCCAAGATCGCCCAGGTGTTTGAAACCTATGCCGCCCTCGAAACCCTGTTTCCGGAGGCGGACGTGCTGGCGATGCTCGAGACGCCCAGGGAGTTCATCCAGGCGGTGACGGAGAAGAATCCGGATCTGGGCAAGATCGTCATCATCAATGCCCTGGACCTGCTCTACATCTGGATGTATCAGCCCCGGGCCGCCGGCACTCTCTACTCGATCATGAAATCCATGTCTGCCGAGGAAAGGCGGATCATGGTCGCCTCCCAGCTCATTCTCGAAGAGCAGCGGCAGATCAGCCAGCTGTTTGTCGACGGCGTGCTGGGCAAAAAGTTCTCGCGGGCCCTCTCCTTTTATCTTGACCGCTCGGAGGAGTATCTGAAGTGCCTGCAGGATCTGTCGCTGCGCTGCGCAGCCCAGGAGTGAGCGGCGGGCGCCGCGGCCGGGCGGCGAAATTTTCCGGTTGAATTTTTTTTCGTCTTTCCCTTCTCCGCTCTTCCTGTGCTATGCTGAATCTGGTAACAATCCGATTGAGGAACAGCAAACGGCTTAATCCTGAACTGGCTGAAAATGAGTGGAAATCACGAAAGAAAATAAGCAAGATAAGCCGAAAATACCGGTTCCGCTCAGGATCGCGCTGATCTATGTTTTTTTCGGGACGCTGTGGATTCTCTTTTCCGACAGAATTCTCTTTGCCCTGGTGGCCGACCACCAGCTGCTCACCCGCTTCGCCATCTATAAGGGCTGGACCTTTATCGCCATCACCGCGGCGCTGCTTTACTGGCTGATTGACCGCTCCATGCTGGAGCAGGAGAGCATCGCCGAGACGCTGCGCCTGAGTGAAAAAAAATTCCGCACCCTGCTCAACCGGGCCACCGACGCCATCTTTGTCTGCGACATGGACAGCCATCTGCTTGATGTCAACAAGGAGGCCTGCATGTCGCTGGGGTATTCCCGCGAGGAACTGCTGCGGATGAGTGTGGCGGATGTTGATCCGGCCTTCTCCCTGGCGGACGACGGCAGGAATCTGTGGGGCAAGCTGTCCTTCGAGCACGCCGTCATGCTGGAAAGCATGCATCGCCGCAGGGACGGCTCGCTGTTTCCGGTGGAGGTCCACATCGGCAAGCTGGAGCTTGACGGCCGGCCGGTTATCCTCGGCATCGCCCGCAATATCTCCGAGCGCCGGCAGGCTGAACAGGCCATGGAACAATCCGCCATGGAATGGGCGGCCGCCATGGACGCCTCGGATGACGCCATCTACCTGCTTGACCTCAAACGTCGACTGGTGCGCGCCAACCAGACCTTTTACCAGATGACCGGCAGCACGCCCCGGACAGCCATCGGCCGGCATATCCGCGAAATCGTCCATCCCCGGGGGGAGGCCGCGCCCTGTCCGGTCTGCCTTGCCCAGGAGGAGATGCGTGACGCGGTGATCACCCTGGAGGCCGATCATCCGGATAATCCTGCCGAACGGCCGCTGGAGATCACCCTGAAGGTGATCCGCGATAGGGATGGCCGGCCCCTGAGCATGCTGCTGACCCTGCATGACCTGACCAATATCCGTAAAGACCTGGAGGAGAGAACCAGGCTTGAAGCGCAGCTGCGGCAGGCCCAGAAGCTGGAGGCCATCGGTACCCTGGCTGGTGGTATTGCCCATGATTTCAATAATATCCTGACCGCGGTCCTTGGCTACGCCGAGCTGGTGCGCAAGGGCATCAAGAAAAACGACCCTTCGCTGGAGGATATCGAACAGGTGATTATCGGAGGGCTGCGGGCCAGGGATCTGGTCAAGCATATTCTCACCTTCAGCAGAAAAGGCGATCATAGGAACGTGCCGCTGGCGCCGCACCTGATCATCAATGAATCCCTCAAGCTGCTGCGGGCTTCCATTCCGAGCAGCATCGAGATCCGCTCGTTTGTTGACAAGGATTGCGGCACCATTCTCGCCGATCCTTCCCAGCTGCAGCAGGTGATGATCAATCTCTGCACCAACGCCCAGCAGGCCATGGAAGAGCAGGGGGTTCTCACGGTCAGCCTGCGGCGTAGGGAGTTGAGTGCAGAGGATGTGGCGGGAGAGCTGCAGGTCAACCCCGGTCCTTTTGTCGAACTCACTGTCAGCGACAGCGGACAGGGCGTGGATGCCGCCACCATGGCCAGGATTTTCGAACCCTATTTCACCACCAAGGAGTTCGGCAAGGGGACCGGGCTCGGTCTGGCCGTGGTCCATGGCATCGCCCATGACTGCGGCGGCCTGGTCAAGCTGGAAAGTGAGGTCGGCAAGGGTTCGTCCTTCCACGTTTATTTCCCGGTGGTTGCGGATGAGGTGGTCGGGGCGGATGAAGAGAGGGAGAGTGACATTCCAGCCGGTCATGAGAGGATTCTCGCGGTGGATGACGAAGCGGCCATTGTCAGATATGAGAAGTCGGTGCTGGCGAACCTGGGCTATCAGGTGACGGCCACGACCAGCAGCATGGAGGCCTGGGAGATGTTCCGCGCCAGCCCGTACAGCTTTGACCTGCTGCTGACCGATCAGTCCATGCCCGCCATGCCGGGAACGGTGCTGGCCGGCAAGGCGCTGGCCATCAGGCCGGATCTGCCGGTTATTCTCTGCACCGGCTACAGCTCGGTAATCAATGAGGAAAGGGCGGAAGAGATGGGCATAAAGGTGCTGGCCATGAAACCCTTTGACCAGCACGAACTGGCCAGGCTGGTCAGAAAGGCGCTGGATGAAAAGTAAGGAGTAAGTCATGCAAGATGTGATCATCAGACAGGAAGCCATCGGACCATACAGGGTGAACACCTATCTCCTGGCCTGTGCGCAGACCGGCAAGGGCGTGCTGATCGACCCCGGCGGAGAAACGGAGAGGCTCATCAGCATGGTGCGGGATGAAGGGGTGGAACTCATGTATATTCTCAATACCCACGGCCATGCCGACCACGTGCTGGCCAACCAGCGGCTCAAGGCGGTTTTCTCGGTGCCGGTCTGCATGCATGAGGCGGATGACATCTTCTTTGCCGTCGCTGAGGTCCGGGAAAAATCCGAGAAGGAACTCGGCCTGCCGGCGCCCGCCCCCGCTGATATCAGACTGACGGACGGGCAGGTGCTCACGGTGGGCGCGTTGCGGATCAAGGTGATTCACACCCCGGGCCATACCCCCGGCTCCGTCTGTTTCCTGGCCGCGGGCAATCTCTTTACCGGCGATACCCTGTTTGTCGGCGACGTGGGCCGCACCGATCTGACCGGCGGCTCCCTGGACACGCTCATTACTTCCCTGCGGGAAAAGGTGATCGTGAGACGATCATCCGGCCAGGCCATGACTACGGCGAGACGCCGACCTCGACGGTGGGCCGGGAGATCAAGGAAAATCTCTATATCACGGATTTCATTCTCGCCGAATAACGGCTTTTTCAAGGCAGGCGGCAGGCGTGCGTAAAACAAAAATCATCTGTACCATCGGACCCAATACGGCCTCGTTTGACAAGCTGAAAAAGCTGGCGGAAAAGGGCATGAACGTGGCGCGCCTCAATATGTCCCACGGCTCCCTTGAGTGGCACCTGCAAGTGATTCGCAGCATCAAACGGCTCAACCGCAAGTTCGGCACGACCATTGCCATTTTGCTGGACACCAAGGGGCCGGAGGTCCGCACCGGCGACGTGAAACGGGACCTGGTGCTGAAAAAAGGAGCGCCCCTGACGCTGACCATCAGACGCCAGGCGGAGCTTGAGGCAAACTGCGTCGAGGTGAGCTATGACGGTTTTGTCAATGAGGTGGAATTCGGCGATACGGTGCTGATTGACGGCGGCATGATCAGTCTGCTGGTCAAGGAGGTGACCGCCAGGGATGTCCGCTGCATCTGTCTTGACAACGGGGTGCTGACCTCGAGACGCCATATCAATATCCGCGGCAAGAGCGCCGATCTGCCGTCCATTACCGACAAGGACTGGCAGGATATCAAATTCGGCATGGAAAACCATGTGGATTTCATTGCCCTTTCCTTTGTGCGCAGCGCCGCGGCCATTGAGGAGCTGCAGCGCTATCTGCAGGGGGAAAAGGTGCCCATCGATATCCTGGCCAAGATCGAAAGCGCGGAGGCCATCCCCCATCTCGATGAGATCATCGATGTGGCGGACGGCATCATGATCGCCCGGGGCGATCTGGGCGCCGAGCTGCCCTATGAAGAGGTGCCGCTGCTGCAGGACGAGATCATCGTCAAGTGCCGGGCGGCCGGCAAGCCGGTGGTGGTGGCCACCCATATGCTGGAATCCATGATTGTCAATCCCACCCCGACCCGGGCCGAGGTGACGGACATCTCCCATGCGGTGCTGCAGGGGACCGACGCGGTGATGCTATCCGGCGAAACGGCCACCGGCAAGCACCCGTGCAAGGCCCTGGAGGTCATGGACGCGGTGGCGCGGCGCATTGAAAGACAGATGGGGCTGGACACCAGGGTGCGGGTGAAGGCCACCAGTAATCCAAAGGAGGAGATTGCCAGAAGCGCCGCCATCCTGAGCAACAATCTGCAGGCCGTGGGGATTCTGGTCTTTACCAGGCGGGGCCTGATGGCGGTTTTGCTGTCCAAGTGCCGGCCGGCGGCGCCGATCCTGGCCTTCACCAATACCACCCATGTGCGGCGCCGGCTCGGCCTCTACTGGGGGATTCAGGCCTTCCGCATCGATTTCTCCAAGGACCCGGAGGTCTCCATCCAGCGCGCGGTGGAACAGCTGCAGCGCGGCGGCATGCTCAAGGCCGGCGACCGGGTCATCGTGCTCTCCGATATCCTGGTGGGCGGCAGATTCATCGAGACCGTGCAGGTGCGGACGATTTAACTCTTTTTCAATACAGCAGTCTGAAACGCTCCCAGAAATCGGGAAAGGATTTGGCCACGCACTGCTCGTTGCTGATTCTGATGCCGGGCACCACCAGGCCGGCCACGCCGAAGCACATGGCGATGCGGTGATCGTTGTAGGTCTCGATGTCGGCGCCGTGCATGGGCGCCGCCGGGTCCAGGCCTTCGATAATCAGGGCGTCCTCCTTTTCCACGACCCTGGCCCCGAGTTTGCTCAGTTCGGTGGCCATGGCGCTGATGCGGTCGCACTCCTTGATGCGCAGGTGGGCGATGTTTTTGATGACCGTGCGGCCCCTGGCCCGGGAGGCCACCACCGCCAGGGTGGGGGCCACGTCCGGGCAGTCGCCCATGTCCACCTCGATGCCGCGCAGCTCTCCGGGGCCGGTGACCGTGATGCCCTTGCCGTAGGCCACCGTGCAGCCCATCTTCTCCAGCATTTTCACCAGGGCCGTGTCGCCCTGCAGGGAAACCTCGGGCACGTTGCTGACCGTGACCGTGCCGCCGGTCACTGCCGCGGCGGCGAAAAAGTAGGAGGCGCTGGAGGCGTCCCCCTCCACCTGGTAGGTCTGCGGCCGGTAGCAGCCCTGGCTGATCTCGAAATGATTGAGGTGCTCGCTTGCCGAAACCTCGATGCCGAAGGAACGTATCACGGCCAGCGTCATGGTGACGTAGGGCCTGGAGGGGACCTCGCCCTCCACCGTCAGCATGGCCTTGTGCCGGGCGTAGGGGGCGACCAGCAGTAGCGAGGAGAGGTACTGGCTGCTTTTCCCTGCCGGCAGGGTGGTGCTGCCGCCCCTGATGCCGTCCGCCGCAATTTTCAGGGGCGGGCAGCCGGTGCCCCTGATGCTCTCTATGGCGACCCCCCAGCCGGCCAGGGCCTGCATCAGCGGGGCGATGGGCCGCTCCGCCATTCTCTTTTCGCCGCTGATATAAAAGATGCCGTGGCCAAGCGCCGCAACCGAGGTGAGAAAACGGGTGGCCGTGCCGTTGTTACCCAGAAATATCTCCTTCTCCGGGGTATTGATGCGGCCGCCGGTGCCGTCCACCGTCCACTGGTCGCCCGCCGGGCTGATCGTAATGCCCATGGCCTTCAGGGCCGCGGAGGTGTAGGCGGTGTCTTCGCTGGCCAGCGGGGTCAGCAGGGTGGAGCTGCCGTCGGCCAGGGCCGCGGCGATCAGGGCCCGCTGGGTGATGCTCTTTGAGCCGGGCACCGTGACGGTGGCGTGAATATGCTGAACTGGTTTTATGTCAATCATGGGCAAGAGGGTAGGGGTTGAGTTTTATCTGGCGGCCAGGGCGGCCAGCAGGCTGTCCCGCATGACAGCCACCGGGGCGGGGCGGCCGGTCCACAGCTCAAACTGGGCCACGCCCTGGTAGAGCAGCATGGCCAGACCATTCACCACCTGGCAGCCGGCCTCGCTGGCCTCAATAAGCAGTCTGGTTTCCAGCGGGGCATAGACGATATCCATCACCACGCTGAAACGGGACAGGCAGGCTTTGGGCACCAGGCTGGCCTCGATTTGGGGCGCCATGCCCACTGAGGTGGCGTTGACCAGGCAATCGGCGGCGAGATCCGGAATTTCGTCCAGGGCATGCCAGGGACAATTCAGGGTCTGCGCCAGTTCCCGGCCTTTGGCGGCGGTGCGACTGGCCAGCATGATGTGCGCGCCCGCCTCCAGCAGGCCGAAACCGATGGCCCGGGCCGAGCCGCCCGCCCCCAGCAGCAGCACCCTGCTGCCGGCCAGGGTGATTTTTTCCTGCAGGGCCCGGTTGGCGCCCAGCCAGTCGGTGTTATGGCCAATGATTCTGCCGTGTTGAATATCCAGGGTGTTCACCGCCCCGATTCTGGCGGCCACCGGGTCAATCTCGTCAAGATGCGGGATCACCGCCTGCTTGTGGGGGATGGTGACGCTCACCCCCCTGATGCCCAGGGCCTTGAAGCCGGTCATGGCCCCGGCCACATCGGTCACCGGAAAGGGCACGTAGGCGGCGTTTAGCTTGAGTGCGGCAAAGGCGCTGTTATGCATGGCCGGGCTCAAGCTGTGGCTCACCGGATTGCCCATGATGCCGTGCAGAATGGTGCTGCCGTTAATCCGCATGGCCGAAACTCTTCAGGCAGTTGAGCAGCTCAAGCGCTGCCAGCTGGCCGGGGGCGGTGGCCTCGTCCGCGTTCAGCGCGGCATAGGTCATGAAGCCGCCCAGCTCCAGGGTGGCCAGCCGGCTGATCATGCCGGCCCGCCCCATGCAGAAGGCGATCAGGGGAAAGCCGTGCCGGTGGGCCTCTTCCTGGAGCTGCAGCACCCGCAGGACATCGGTGAAATCATGGGCCATGGTGACGATTTTGCCGATCTGGGCGCCGGAGCTGCGCTGCCGGCTGAAAATATCAGTGAGCGCGGCAACCCCGGGGGTCTCGCTGAAATTGTGCCAGGAGACGATCACCTGCGTGCCGCCCTGTTGCCTGGCCGCCGCGCAGAGGCCCTGCACCGCGGCCTGTTCGCTGTTGAGTTCGATATCCACATAGGCTGCCCCGGCCTGCACCGCCTGCAGCAGCAGGGCGAGCCGTTTTTCTTCCGGCCCGTCGCCCTGGCCGCCTTCCCAGCGGGGCCGGTTGGTGAAGAGCAGGGGGGTGGCAATGGCCTGGAGAAACGGGGCAATGGCCGGCTCAGCCAGGCTGTCCAGCCTGATTTCAATGACATCGGCAAAGGCCTGGGCCTGGCGGGCGGCCTGGATGGCCGCGCCGGTATCCGGCCGGGCAATGGCAACGCAGAGCAGGCCTGGTGCGGCGCCTTTCAGTTTATGGGGCATGGTTGTCTCCGGGGTGGAAATAAAAAAGCAAGCTGCAAAATTATTCCATCGCCTGACACTTGTCAACCTGCTTGACCGCTGCCGGGTCTTTTTTGCGCAGGTAAAAGCGTTTCCGGATTTTGGGTCATTTGACCATATGCGTGACCTCCAGATGGTGATTTGCCCAGTTAACCGGCTGAAAATTTCCAGCCGCCTGGCGAACGGCGGAGGATATTTTCTTTTTACTCCCGTAATAACGATATGTTGTGAAATAAAATCTGACAATAACACTGTGTGGTATGGCTATTGCTGTATTATGAAAGCAAAGCCAATGGCTTAACACCTCTCTCCTTTTGGTGTTTGACTCTCCTCCTAAGAGTCAGTGATTCCTCCAAAGTCCTGGATGCCGGGGTCTACCATCAGGTATCGGCAGACAGGCAATGTATTCTCAACCCTCTGGCCCCGGGAGCACTCCCTCCCGGGGCCGCCTCCTTTTCAGCCCCCTTCGTTTTTTTATCATTCCTTTCCGCCAGCCGATATATCATTTGCAAAACCGCCGCATGTTTTGCTACTATCCCATTTTCATCAGTCGCGCAGCTGGTCTCCGCGACATTTTTCACGGACCGCAAACCAGGTGAGATATGATCAGGCTCTTTGTGGCTATTGATTTGCCCCAGGATATCAAGGATGAACTCGGCCGGATCTCTTTCGGCCTGCCCGGCGCCAAATGGGTGCCCCCGGACCAGCTGCACCTCACCCTGCGCTTTATCGGCGAGGTGGATGGCGGGCTTTTCCGGGAAATCCGCGAGGATCTGCAACACGTGGAGGCCATGGGATTTCCCATGCGTCTGCAGGGGCTCGGCTATTTCCCGCCCCGGCAGGAGCCGCGGGTTCTCTGGGTGGGCATGGAGAAATCCGAGCCGCTGCTGCAGCTGCGCAAAAAGGTGGACCGGGAACTGGCCCAGCTGGGGATTCCAGCGGAAAAACGCAATTTCTCGCCCCATATCACCATCGCCCGGCTCAAGGAGACCCCGCTGGTCAGACTGACCAATTTTCTGTCCGGCAATGCCCTGTTCAGCCTGCCGGAGTTCCCGGTTGACACCTTTTATCTCTACTCCAGCGTGCTCACCCCGAAAGGGGCGCTTCACCAGCAGGAAGGGGCTTACGCGCTGGCTGAGCCCTGAGCAGGGATGGTGCGCCGGCCGTTGCCCGGTTCAGGCCGATGCAGCCAGTCCGGGGCATTGACCAAGGAAAAAAAATGATGGAAAAATCGGGAAGCATCTCCAGAAAGTATTCCTGAATGATGCAGATTGTCCCTGTTAAGCGAAATCAATAGCTCTCCCTGTCATCCGGGGAGAATGTCTGGAAACATCCAACCCTCAGCACCCCATGAGAAACCATGAAAATCGCCCTATTAGGCCTGACCAACACAGGCAAGAAAACACTGTTCACCCTGTTGACCGGACGTCAAGTGCCGGCATCCATGAAACCAGGTGAGATTCTGGAAGGCGTCGGACCAATCCGCGACAAACGGGTTGACGCCCTTGCCAAACTCTTCAAACCTGACAAAAAAACCTATGCGGAGAATCAGTTTGTGCTCTGTCCCGATATTGCCGAGGGCAACCAGTCCCGGGAATGGATGGATCCCGCCCGCCGTTGTGATCTCCTCTGCATCCTGATCCGCGCCTTTGCCTCCGAAGCGGTGTATCATCCGGCCGGTACGGTTGATCCGGAACGGGACCGGGCCAATATCGAGACCGAGCTGCTGCTCGCCGACATGCAGCTGGTCGAAACACGGCTGCAGCGTCTCGCCAAGGAAAAAAAGGGGGGCCAGAGCCCGGCCCAGAAACTTGAAGAAGATATCCTCAAACGCTTCCAGGCAACCCTTGATGAAGAAAAACTGCTGTCAACGGTATGCCTTGAACCCCATGAGGAGACCGCCATCAGAAGCCTGGGGCTGATCACCCGCAAACCTCTTCTCTATGCCTACAATATCGCCGAGGACGACATCGGCAAGGATTTCGCGGCCGGCATCTTTGCCATCTCCTGCGAAATCGAAAAGGAAATAGCCGCCATCGAGGACCCTGGCGAGCAACAGGAATTCCTCGAGGCCATGGGCCTTGCCGTGCCCGGCCTGGAACGGATCAATGCCGCGCTCTACGACGCCCTTGGCCTGATGTCCTTTTACACGGCGGGCAAGGATGAATGCCGGGCCTGGACCATCAGGAAAGGCACCAGCGCCCCGGCCGCCGGCGGCAAGATCCACAGTGACATCGAGCGCGGCTTCATCCGGGTCGAGGTGATCAAATACGATGATCTCATTGCCCTGGGTTCCGAGCAGGCCGTCAAGGCAAAAGGCAGGCTGCAGCTGCAGGGGCGCGATTATATCATCGAGGACGGCGACATCTGCCATTTCCTCTTTAATGTATAAAGAACTCGGCGAAGCAGGGGGAAGCGGCGGCGATCCCAGGACTGTCTCCGCTTTCCGTTCTGTTATGCCCCGGCCAATCTGCCGGCAAACTCTTTCTGAAAAAAGCGTATGATGAATTCCTCATCCATTCCTGCCGCCCACTGCCCCGGCCTGGTCCTGGCATCCCTGACCCAGGCCGGGATGTCTTCCGTGCGCTGTATTTTATTGTCGCTTGGATGCACCTTCTCCGTGCAACTGGCAAAGCTGTCGCATATGCGGAAAGAGGCGGCCATGATCCTCAGCTCTTTTTCCGAGTACTCGCAATACCGGCTGATCTCCGGCATGATCGCCCTGAATCTGTCCACGCCCAGCATGAGGATGTGACACCTCAGAGGAATATTCAGCCACACCCAGTCCTCGTGCGTACTCGTCAGCATCTTCAGTGAAATAATCTCATGCCTGTCCCAGAATCGGTACTGCCGTTGGGTAAAATCCGCCTTTTTCAGATTTTCGCCAAAGACCAGGACCGCCTGTATCTCTTCGCTCTGTAATTTGCCGATGTCATGGATCAGGCCGGTTATCTCAAAAACAAGTACCGTTTTCCGGTCAAACCCAGCTGCTGCAGCCAGCCTCCTGGCAAGCCGTGAAACAGCCTCCAGGTGCAGCAAGACTGATTTCCCTCCGCGCGGATACCTGGCGACCAGGTGGTTTATCACCACTCGCACATTCTCTTTAAGCTCGATCAACTCGCTTAATGACTCAACCGGATGGCCCTTGGCCTGCTCGACGACATCAAGAGAAACAGTCGGCAAGCGTCCTTCCTTTTCCCCGGCATCCTTGCCGGCCGGTTTTCTCTTTATCGCCTTGACGGAAAAATCCCGGCATTCATCCGCCAACCCCCTGATGCCGTGGCGCAGAACCAGCGGCCCCAGGGAGAAAATGTGGCTGATGATATCCTGGCGGATTTTTTTCATGGCCGATTTAGCCAGGTTTACTTCCCGCGCCAGATCTTGCTGAAATTCCTCCAGCTTATGCAGGCCGGATTGCTGCAGCCTGTCCTGCGTACGCCAATCAACGCCAGTAAAAACCTCCGGCGCGGAAAGCTGGTAAACGGCTTCCCGCTCCTCAGGGCTCAAGCACCCCTCTTGAGGCGATAACTGCATAAAGCGCCCCACAATGACCTGCCGGAATTCTCTGCTGAAAGCAAGCTGCCCGGCAGGCGGCCATGGCGCGGGAAACGGCTCTGTCACCCCGGATTCCAGCAGCTCCATGCCTCCATCGCTCAAGGTGTACACATGCGTGGCGTAGGCTGCGCGGGTCAACAACTCCACGATGCTGGCCAATACCCCGAGAAACCTGCCGAAGGAATCATCCCTTTCCTGGGCAAAATCTTCGGCGTTATCCGAGAACCAGCCGAGCAGATTAGAGGCCGCTGCCACGATGTCTACTTTTTTATAGGAGTCCCGGTGCGCCTGTATATTTTCCGTCGGAGCAAAGGTATTGGCGCATATCGCCCAGAACCTGTCCTCATCTTCCGCCGGCCGCCAGTTTTTTCTTATTTTCACCAGTAATTGATCAATAAACCCTATGAATCCGGCGTTATCAAAATTTTTATAACAAGCTGCCAGGCCCGAGGCCAGCATTTCCAATTCTTTGACCTGTTGATGGATTTCCCGGCAATAAACGGTGACAAGAGGCGCTGATGCCCCTGACGCCGGAACGTCGCTTATAACCCGGACCAAAGCAGCGTTGTCTTCTTTTGTAACCATGGCATTAAAGATGCCCGAGCGCTCCGCCGCTGATGCAGGCGGATAAAATCCGCTAATGAGCGCCTGCCGGGCGAGGCGCCTGAGATGATTGTCTGATCCGGGTTCATTTCATCTATCGTTTCTGCCAATCCCTGAAACCTTCCCCCTTTGGCGGGGACTCCAACAAGCCGATAAACCAACCGGATTTCTCCTCAAAGGAAACCTCATCACCCTTGGCTTGAATATCTCTCTATAGCGTCAAGCATCTCAGAAATCAACGCCTGCTCTTCCGATAACGCGATTATCAGCTGTCACGGACCATCGCCGGCCAAGACGGCTGATCGCGGCAATGTCACTGTTTCATTTTCTGCTGAAATAATTTTCGCCTGATCAGGAATAGTGTTAAATTGCAGCTTTGCTTAAAGGTTGAGGTTGCCAGTGATGCTCTCCTTGAGTAATTTCTTCCAAAATTTAACACGAATGTTATCCTATTCTGGATTTTTAAGAAGAAGAGTTACGTTCGAGAACATATTGTAAAATCAAATTCAATGACTTTTATTACTACGGTTGAGCAGTGCAGACAGGCTTATGAAAAGTGTTTTCAAGCTAATCTCAAAGCAACTGGCTCCCACAAACTTGCTGCCGAAGCCTGCGCTCACTTTTACCTCAATGGTAAACCTGTAAAAAATGGCTACACTGATCAAGTTAGATCCAATGCATTATGGGATTGCTCCTTCTGGGAAACAGCATCTGAAACCAATTATGCTTCTGATGTCATATCATTTGCACTTGGCCGTTCGCTGCATCAGGGCTTAGCAGATGGAAAGTTATTTCAGCACTTGCTTGAAACAGAACCAGAGACGCTTAAACGTGGGATACGATATTCCCAAGTTTTCCTTCAACCAGATTCGCAGACATGGTCAGGTATCCTTTCGATAGCAAACGATAAGAATTCTGATTTTCTTCAGTTCATTGAAGTTTGCCAGCTACTCTGTAAGGAACTGCATCAGCACCACAATCTAATTTTTGATCTCCAAAAGCAACTGGATGAGGTGACAATATTTGAGTATTTGCTATATGGGAGCTTGTTCACTTTCCAGAATTTAGTGCCCAGACGATTTGATCTACATCACGTTAACGAAGACCGTGACATGATCCATCAAAGCGTTTGGGATGCATTAGGTGAACTTCTCATATGGAAGCTCAAAAGCAGGCCAGAGAATGATCTACGGCTAAATGAGCGATTTTTAGCGAAGTCTCTGAAGCAGCATCTGATGCCGCTGTTATTACCAGGCGAAGAAAGGCCTCCATTACGAAGTCTTGAAACATTAGAGCAATTCGGCAAGCTAATAGCGGCAGTAGTGAAGAAGAATGATTTCTTACATGGAACTATCTATGAATTCTGTTTTGACGACGATTATCGATATCGATTTGATGGAAATCACCTAACTATTTACCCAATTGACATTCCGGCAGAATCAGATTGGGATTTCAACGGCAGGAAACTATCTGCACTTCACAGTTATTGGCTCAATAGGGCCGTGCTCGATTACTTACAGTCGGATCTGTCCAATCAGCAGTTTGGGTTGCCCGAAAACAATGATTTTAATCGTCTTGCCTATCTTAAGGCATGCCAGGTGTATCTTCAGTTGGATGAAGTATTCGGGCTAGACTCGGAGATTGCCTTGCCTAATGGTACACAGGTTGATCTGTTTAAAGCGATACACTCTCTCGAACTCATGACGGCATTTTTTAACGTATCATATATTGCGAAGTTTCAGAAGAATCTGCAGGAATCAGGTAACTGGATTGCAGCGTTATCCCATTTAATGTTGGAAGGTATTGCTACAGGAGAAAACCGTTTCCCTTTAACTTGGGCAGAACCATCGGAAAAGGCCGAACGTATAAAGTCTTGGACTGTTTCGGAACAATGTCCCGGGGGTGATATCAAGGCAGCAAAAGCAATTTTGGAGTTCTGGACAAATGATCTTAAAAAGCTGAAGGTTAATCTAATCAGAGTTCCCGATATGCCAACACCTGAATTGAATGAGCAACCGATCATTCAACTGGGGATATATGGAATTCAGTTGCCGTGGCTAATGGCCTCTCAGAACAACTCGACCGCTGCGGTAAATAATTTACGAAGGATAGGATGCAGACGAAAAGATCGTAGGGATGAGACCCATCGTATTGAAGCACGACTAGGTGATTTATTCAGGAGTAGAGGGTTTGCCGTTATACAGGCATATCAACCAGAGGTGATTGATGATTTTGATCCGGGTGAGGTAGATCTGATTTGCTATCAGGGTATTCATCTTTTTATTTTAGAAGTAAAATCAACGTATTTGAGGAAGACCAAGAAAGAGGCTTGGATTCACAGAACAAGCACTTTACGAAAGGCAGCCCAGCAGCTACATCGTAAACAAATTGCTGTTCGGCATGCTATTGAAAGTGATGAGACTTTACTCTCAAACCTTCAGTTACCATCTGGGGGAAAAAAATTGAGAATTCATGCATGGATTGTGGACACTTCAATTGAACATGACCAGGAAATGGTCGAGGGGTATCTGAAGGTCTCTTTAGAAGGATTGATTGTGATTTTGAGGAATGACAGGCATCTGCTGAGTGGGAATTTGTTGTTAGAAGAAAGCTTGCCAGAAGACGACTTGTTTCCTGATGGTTTTACAGTTCAACGTTTTATTGAAATAGTTGAGAATGGTGAAGTATGGAAGATTTTGTAGAAATGAAATATGAACGAAGAACCATTTAAACTTTATTTTCATGACCAAGGAAGATGTAGATTAAGAGAAGGGTGAGCGCATGAAATTCTCAGCCAAACAGCACCTTCGCGAGGAAGCCATTATCGCAGGCGGCTCTAAACCGTTTCTGCCTGATGCTCATCTTGGTT
>QZKJ01000022.1 GCA_003605035.1 Desulfurivibrio sp. | reverse complement strand
GTCTACCAAATCCACTCTGGTAGAATATCGATCCTGACCGTGTTTGAATCCCATCGTCTTTTTCCAGTTCAGAAAATTCATCTGCCCTGAAAGTGAGTTCGATCAAGTATCTCCCTATGCTTTTCCATCTCAGGAATAGTCTTCAGTTCCGGGAAATGGGTCAGACACTACCTTCCCATTTCACATCTCAATCATACTGCTCGCCTTTCAGATCCACACGTCGCAATTCCCTTGCAAATTATTGAATCTAATAGAATAGTGTAAGTGATTTGAAATTATCGTGACTTTGGAAAATAAATTTGTCCCCTTTTTTGCTTTTTTGGTGAGAGCAAGGTGGGGAACGCGGAGCGCCAGCAAAGCGGGCAAAGGAGAGCGCGGCCCTGCTACGCCGGTATGGGGAGCACCTCATCCGCGATGAAGAGGATTTTGCCAGACATGTGGATTACATCCATTGCAATCCGGTGAAACACGACCATGTGACCTGGGCGGCAGATTGGCCGTATTCGAGCATCTACCGGTATATCGAGGCGGGGATGATGCTGTTGGGGTTCGTTGCTCACACCAACCTTGCTTATTGATCAAGAATTGTGGATGGATTATCACGCATGTTGGATAACCAGTTTTCTGAGTAACATGCAATAACGTATGATAACCTGTTAAGAGTTAACATCGCAAAACCGGTTTTTTGGATGTCAATGAGATTCTTTGGTGAATGATATCCAGAAACTGGATAATAAATCGTTGGCCCCAGAAAAGGAAATAACTGTGCGTAAGGTTTTCGGGATTGTAGAATTTGCAGAACCGCTTTATTGCGCTGCTGATTCACTAGGACAGACAGTAAATATCGTGTTAGCCGATCGCGAAGGAACATTGACGCTCCCTTCGCTTCCAGAATGGGGAAAAGAAGAGCATGACCCCTTGCACATGCCCCTATTAGGCCCACCACCTGCACGAACCTGGAAGAGAGGAAAGGAGCTAATTAATTGGGGGCGACCAACCTCTTACCCAACAGGAACATCCTTGGTCGAATTGGCCCTGTTCGAGTTCTTCTTGGAGCCAGAAAATGCGGACACTATCACTCAGGAGATTTACGCTGCTTTTGACTCGTGGCGCAGGTTGTTTGAGCAGTATGTAAAGCTCTTGACCACACAAGGAACAAGGAACAGCATTTCGGGTGGCGATGGGCCAGGGAGACTTGAGTTACTATTCGAGGTAGATTCCGGGATCAAATATATCTCCCGAAGCACAGCTCCAATATTAATTTTAGAAATAAGCGGCAATGATGAGTCTCTGCACCTTGAGCAAATGAAAAAAGCTGCACTGCTCGCCTCAAAAGGTCTTAGTCCACGTTTACAATATCGGATGTTACTCGAGGCTTATAGTGCGCGAAGAAACGAGGATTACCGAAAAGCTATAATTGAAGGTGCGACAGCATTGGAAGTATGTCTAACGATGCGGATACTGGAAGAATTTAATACGCAGGGTATTTCGTTTGGAGAAAAGTTACTGCAAAAATTCCGAATGCTTGGAGGCAGATTTGAGTTGATTAGACTGTTAGGAATTAGCCTTCCTGAAAAGGACTATTCGACGCTCATAATAAACCCTCGCAATGACGTTATTCACCACGCAGCATTTCCCGACAAAGCACTTGCGAATCAGGTTATTAGGGAGGTCGAGGAGTTACTGCAACTCTTTTCACCCCAACTCTATGAAAACGCATAAAGGGCCAACAATTGGGTCAACCTGACCGCCGGGAGCAGCGTTGCGCTAGACGCGGCAAGTTCAGTGGCGGTGGCAGGTTACCCTTGGCGTTCGAGAAAAGATGTCCTTCGTGGTCTGGGTTTCAGCTTAACTCAACGTTCTTCCCTTAGGATTGCCACATTAAATATCTGAATATCCCAAACAGTTCAAGGCTTTGTGTTTTCTGCTGTACACGTAACCTCATGAAGCCCATGGATTTGCCCACCGGACGCGGATCAGGAGGGAAGCGGCAGCCGGTCCGCGGCCGGTTGAGGTTCCCTCCGCCACAGTTTTACGGGGCCTGCTCCTGGTCGGCCGGCTCTTCGTATCTGCTCCAGGTGCCGTCCGGGTTAAATTCGGTCATGGCCGCCGCGGTTCGGGTGGCACATCATCCAGGCCGCCCCTGCGCCCATATCCATGTCTATGCCGGAGACCCGCTTGTCGCCCGGGAAACGCGGAGCCCCCTGGAAAAAGGTGGAGAAACGATTTATTAATTTCCGTGGCCAATCCGTCGTTATTTTGCTGGCTGGTGGTGACAAGCACACCCAGAGGTATTTCGGAAATTTATAACTCAACTTTCTGACCTGATCTATTTTGCCGAGATAACGATATTTTTTTTACATAGTTGCTGCTCTGATTTCCGTTATGAGAATTCAGGGGACAGGAGACAGAATTCAGAATGGTTGATTTTGTTACGTTTTATTCTGGCTCCTGATTTCTGGCTGCTGAATTCTCTGGGAACAAGCGGCGGGGACCATGATGATTTTAATTTAATCTCAGCATGTTAACACAACTCTGAAAATTGAATTTATAATTTTGCCAAGATACTGGGGACGCTGCAATATGGATCTTCGGAGCATGCACTGCCAAGTATTATCCGTCATTACCTTCTGATCTCATTGACAAATTTATGACACAAGAATATATATTCAACAGTAATGGTTCATTCGACAGGAGAGTTAACTTTATCGGGGCAACATGAGATTAATCTGCATTATCCTGCTGTGTACCCTGTTCACTGGCATTGCTTTTGGTAAAGATAATTCATCCCCTCGTTACGCTGGTTCATCGAGTTGCATGGAGTGCCATGAAAGGTTTTACCAACTCTGGTCCACATCCATGCACGGGCTTGCCATGCAACCGTATTCGGCAGGCTTTGCAGAGAAAAATCTCACATCTCCTCAGAGCGATATTGGCATAGGCACGGAGAAGTATCGTGCGGACCTCGGCCAAGGCGTAGTGATTGAGAGTGGCCGCGAGGGCTCGAAGAAGTACAAGATCGAGCATGTACTTGGCGGCAAGAATGTTTTCTACTTCCTCACGCCATTCGACAAGGGGAAGCTCCAGACCTTACCTGTTGCGTATGACGTCGAAAAAAAGGAATGGTTCGACACCGCCGCCAGCGGTATGCGCCATTTCCCCAGTGGAGAACGGGGTGAAGCGGGTGATTGGAGGGAATACCCCTATACGTTCAATACTGCCTGCTATAACTGCCATGTCAGTCAACTCTCGACTAACTATGATCTGAAAACCGACACCTACCATACGACCTGGGCAGAACCGGGTATCAATTGCGAGACGTGCCACGGCCCGGCAACAGAGCATAACAAGATCGCCAAGTTGACTGCCAAAGGTGAGCCTTTGCCGGAACTGCGGATCATCAGCACCAAGACCATGACAACAGTGCAGCGGAACGACCTCTGTCTGAGCTGTCACGCCAAAGCGAACCCACTGGCTGCGGAGTATCAACCGAAGGAGCGATTCTATGACTATTTCGATCTTATAACGCTGGAGGATGCCGATTTTTACGTTGATGGGCGGGATCTGGGAGAAAATTACACCGGCACCTCGTGGAACATGAGTCCCTGCGTAAAATCCGGAGAGATTGACTGCATGCACTGCCACACCTCCAGCGGCCGCTACCGGTTTAAGCTGGAGAAGTTCAATAACGCCTGTTTACCCTGCCATGAAGATAAAGTGAAGGACCCGGCAGCACATACACACCATGCAGAGACAAGTGAAGGCAGCAAATGTATCTCCTGCCATATGCCGAAAACTTTCTTCGCCCGGATGAGCCGAAGCGATCACTCGATGCTGCCACCGGTGCCGTCTGCGACAATGGCCTACAAGTCTCCTAATGCCTGCAATATCTGCCACCAAGACAAAGAAGCGTCCTGGGCCGATGCTCTGGTGAGGAAGTGGCGCACCCGGGATTATCAGCAGCCGATCCTCAAGCGCGCGACCCTTATCGACATGGCCCGCAAACGGGACTGGACGAAGCTGCCTGAAATGCTTGCCTCCATCAGCGACCCCAAGCGCGACGAAGTCTTCGCCGCTTCACTCATCAGGCTCATTCCACCGGGACAGGATCAAGCGGTAAAAGGAGCGCTGCTCATGGCGGCCAAAGATCCGTCGCCTCTGGTACGCGGTGCTGCCGTTCAGGCATTGGGGCTCATACCATCCGTAGAAAGCCTGCAGGCCCTGGTTGAAGCCACGGCGGACGATTACCGGCTGGTACGAGTTCGGGCGGCAGCAGGAATCGCCAACTTTCCTGGGATGACAGTACCCGCTGCCTATCAATCCCAGCTTGGCAAGGCCAATAATGAATATCTGGCGTCCCTAACAACCAGACCCGACCAGTGGACATCCCATTACAACCTGGGCAACTACCTGCTCGGCCAGGGGGAGCCCGGAAAGGCCATCGTATCCTATCAGACAGCCCTGCAACGTGATCCTCAGGCTATTATGGCCATGGTCAACATGTCCATCGCCCATGCCCAGTTAGGGGAGAGCGATGAAGCCGAAAAGACCTTGCTGAAGGCACTCAAGCAAGCTCCTGACAATGCCGAGGCAAACTTCAACATGGGACTTCTACGCGCTGAAAAAAACGACCTGAAGGCCGCCGAGGATCATCTCAAAAAAGCATTCACCGCCGATCCTCAGATGGCGCAGGCTGCATATAATCTCTGCATCATTACTGCCCAAGATCGGATAGACGAGGCTGTGAGCTGGTGCAGAAAGGCCTCAAACCTCAGGCCGCAGGATGAGAACTATGGCTATACTCTTGCCTTCTATCTCAGCAAAAGGGATGATAAGAGTGAGGCCATGAAAATCTTGAACGCGATTCTTGAAAAGAATCCTCGGCACAAGGATGCCGAGGCGCTTCTCAAGGAAATATCGAGATAGGAGAATCTGTCGCAGAGCCCCATCCAGACGAGAACTGCACCGGGTGTATAGAAATTCGAGACAGGAAACATCATATATTGTATTTTGTATCCAGTTCCTCGGCGCTTTGCAACAGGTTCAGGAAGCACATAAATTATGAGATAGGAAATACTATCACAAACTGCCTGATGTCGAGATGTTTTGAAGTGACCGATGTTGGTGTTTTTGCACTGGTCAAGCAGGCCGGAAAATACCATTAAAAAAAATGGTTCAACCAGAGGGGATATAAAAATGAATTGCAACGGACAGATTTTCCCCCTGGCAATGATCGGTTTGGCGTTGGCTGTTCCGGCACAGGCACAGGATGATGAGGCAGCTGAACTGGCCAAGAAGCTGGCGAACCCGATTGCTTCGCTGGTCAGCGTGCCATTGCAATACAACTACGACGAGTACGGCGGATTAAACGACGATGCTTCGGTCAGCGCTCTGAACATCCAGCCGGTCATCCCCTTCTCAATGAACGGAAACTGGAATCTGATCACTCGAACTATTGTACCGCTCATAGATCGACAGGATTTCCCGCTGCCAGACATGAACGAGTCGGGCCTCGGCGACATTATCGCCAGCCAGTTCTTTTCGCCGAAATCGCCGACTGCAGGCGGCTGGATCTGGGGGGCGGGACCGGTGGAACTGCTGCCAACCGCCACCGACGATGTACTCGGCGGCGACCAGTGGGGTATCGGACCGACGGCAGTGGCGCTGAAGCAGTCAGGACCGTGGTCGGTCGGCCTTCTGACCAACCATATCTGGTCCGTGGCCGGTGACCACGACCGGGACGATGTCAATGCCACCTTCCTGCAGCCCTTCGTGAGCTATATCACCACAACGAAAACAACCATAGGCCTGAACACCGAAGCCACCTACGACTGGGAAAACGACCAATGGTCGGTCCCGGTGATTGGCCAGGTGGCGCAACTGTTCAAGATCGGCCCACAGATCCTCCAACTCGCCGTGGGCGCAAAATATTGGGCCGAATCACCGGATGACGGTCCCGAGGCTTGGGGTTTTAGGGTACAGTTGACGTTTTTGTTTCCTAAATAGAATGAGCACTCGTTTTTTTGCGCCACCACTCAGAAGCACCTCTTATGTTTGCCAAACCGGCGGTTTGTTGAAATGCTGGTTTTTACTCGTTTGATAGGAGAATATGCAATGGGACAGAGCTTGGTCGAATGCGGACGATATCGCCCAGGGACAATTCCTGGTCATTCAAATCGCAGGGCCGATGAAGACCCGGATGGCCGGCGAATGAATGCGCGGAGCCACACGTTCACTTTCCGTCTGAAAGGCCTAATGGCTGTCGCCGCCATCCTTACGGCAGGCATTTTACTCCAAACCGCCCCGGCGACGGCAGAGACTCCTCGTCGGCCCAACATCGTCATCATCCTCGGCGATGACATGGGCTACGCCGACATGGGGTCGTATGGCAGTGAAATCAAGACACCGAACCTCGACTCGCTGGCGAAGGGCGGGATCCGCTTCACCAACTTCTATACCCATGCGAGTTGTTCGCCGACGCGCTCCATGCTCTTGAGTGGAGTTGATACCCATCTGAACGGCCTGGGGAACATGGATGAATGGACAGCCCCCAACCAGCGCGGTGTGGCCGGGTACGAAGGCTACCTCAACAACCAGGTGGCCACTCTGCCGCAGCTCCTCAAGGATGCCGGCTATCACACCTATATGGTCGGTAAGTGGCACATGGGCAAGGCGCCTGAGCAGATCCCGGCCGCCCGCGGTTTCGAGCGGGATTTTTCGCTGCTCGACGGGGCGGGCAGCTACTGGGATATGTATAATTTCACCGGGGCAGCGCCGCTGTCCGTCTTTACCGAGGATGGCCGCTACCTGACAAAGCTTCCGGATGATTACTACGCGACGAAGACCTATACCGACAAGATGATCGAATTCATCAACGCCAATCATGGCGACGGCAAACCCTTCTTCGCCTATGTCTCCCACCAGGCCCCGCATGATCCGTACCATCTGCCGAAAGAATGGCGCAGTCGGCACGTCGGCGAGTATGACAAGGGTTGGGACGCGGTGCGGCAGGCACGCCTGCAGCAACAGATCGAAATCGGTATCATGCCCAAGGGCACCCAGCTGGCCGAGCGCATGTGGTTTCTGCCTGATCCCGTTGTTCTTGCGCCTGCAGCCCGTGCTATTCTCGGCAAGAAGATGGAGCTCTATGCCGGTATGATGGAAAATATGGACTTCCATGTCGGCCGGCTCATTGACCATCTCAAGGTGATCGGCGAATACGATAACACTATCTTCATTGTATTCGGCGATAACGGCGCCGAGGGTACCGACCTTTTCAAGATGATCGCCGGAAAACCCGGGACCCGGGACTTTCTCTTTGCGGCAATCAAATGGTCGCAGAATCATCCCAACGCCTGGGGTGACCCTGGATCGTATGTCGGTTACGGGCCCATGTGGGCGCAAGTCTCGATGACGCCCTTCAGTCAGTACAAGGGCTGGATGGGTGAAGGCGGTATCCGCAACGCTCTCATCGTCAGTGGTCCAGTCGTCAAACGCCCGAAAGAGAGCATCAACCACGGACTCCTGCATGTGGCAGACATTATGCCGACGCTCCTCGAAGTCGCTGGTGCCAGCTACCCGAAGCAGCACAATGGCCAAGACCTGCCGCCACTGATCGGCAAGTCCTGGGTGCCGATGCTGGCCGGTCAGGTGGACTCGCCAAGGACGGAGAAGGATTATCTCGCCTGGGAAATGTTTGGCAATCGGGCAGTACGCCAGGGCGAATGGAAGATCCGTTGGGAGTACAAACCATTAGGGAAAGCCGATTGGGAGTTGTTCAATCTGACAGCTGATCCCGCCGAACGTACGGATCTCGCGGCCGAGCGGCCCGATAAATTGCAGGAGATGATCAAGCTCTGGGAAAACTATGCCCTGGCGAACAACGTCATCCTGCCAAGTCGCTCCGTGTTCGAAACCCTTGAAGACCAACTCCCGCCACGTGTTCCGGATGACCCGGGTTACCCGCCGCTGATCAACAAGAAGCAGTTCGTGCCACCTAAGGACATGATGGCTGAGCCAAAGCCTTGAATGCTGCCGATCCGTGAACCAATCATTCATCAATAAGAAAGGATATCTCATGAAAAACAAAGGAAATTGGCAAAAATCGGTTGTCTGGTCAGGGATGGTTGTCGCCGCTCTCTCCACCATCGGGGTATTTTGCCCGCCACAGGGCATGGCCCAGGTCCCTGCACGATTCTATTGGAAAACGCTTTCTGGTGGCAGTGCAGTGCCGTTGATCGTCGAGTCGATCAGCGGCAACACGAATCCCTTCGATTCCGCCCATACGGTGACCCCAGGTGCGGATTTCGACGCCACTCTCGCAATGCTGGGCTATGCGCACACCTTTTCCCTGTTTGATCGCTCGGCTACGGCGGCGGTCATCATGCCCATGGGACGGGTCTCAGGAGATGTAACGGTTGCCGGCAGGTCGGTCAATCAATCAGCCGAAGGGTTTGGCGACCCGATGCTTGAATTCGACATCAACATCTTCGGCCCACCGGCCCAGAAGAGCATTCCCGACGCCATGCGCTACGAACCGGGATTCTCTGTCGATCTGCTTGCCGACCTGGCGCTGCCGATTGGCGAGTATGATAGTGACCAGCCATTGAATCTCGGTCAGAACCGATGGTATGGCCGCCTGGGTATGCCCATCATCTGGCAACTCGGCTCCTGGGTGCCCGGCCGGAGGACGACCCTGGAATTTCTTCCCGCCGTGTGGTTTTTCGGTGACAATGACGATTATGTCGGGCAGACCATGGAAACCGATCCCCTTTTCCAGTTGGATGCGCACTTGTCGCGCGATTTTACAGAGTATCTTTGGGGATCACTCGACGCTGCCGTGTACAACGGTGGCGAACCGACCGTCAATGATGTCCCCGGCAAGGAATTGAGTAATGTCGGTATGGGATTTACCCTTGGCTACGGGGTCAATGAGAACCTGAACCTCACGTTCAGTTATAAGTCGACTTTAAATGATGACGCTCCTGACGACCTTCGTATGGATGTCTTCATGGTCACGCTCGTGTTTGGCTGGCACCCTATCATCGAAGGTTCGCGACGGCTGCAGGGTCAGGAATAAAGCCCGGGAATCCCGGTTTCGACATCGTCTTCGGCAGCTAGGCCATCCTGGCGTAGCCCTTTGATGCGCCAGGTTCAAAGCTGCTGGGTTGGAGTACTCGAATGAACTTGCAGCAAGTAAGCGCCAATGGCTTCCTTACTACGACTTCGACGGAATCAAACCGGTGTTGCCGACCACCCTGTTTGGCGAACAATATGTGCTGGACCTCGATGGTACTGAGGTCCAGCTTATCTATGTGGGGCCATAGCACCAGGTCGGTGACATAATCGTTCACGTACCCGAGGAAGGTGTGGTATTTGCTGGTGGCATTATTTTCTACAGGGCACCCCCATGGGCTGGGTCGGCAGTACAAGAAATGGTTCGAGTCTCTCGATCTCATCATTTCTCTTGATCCAAAGTCATCGTTCCCGGGCATGGACCGGTATGCGGGGTAGAAGGGGTAAAAGAAGATGAAGGAGTACCTCGAATACCTGTATGAAGAATCACAGCGCTTTTTTCATCAAGGGGTAACTTCCTGCTGTATATACGAAGTCAAGTATCACATCCTGCAGTTGTCAAATTTGGCCGCGGTTTTTACTCTCCAGATAGTGCAGGTGGGCCTGCACCAGTTTGATTTCATTGTAGGAACAGGCGTCGCCCAGGGCGGTTTTTACCTCCCCGAGCGGGCGGTTCTTCATTTCCGTCAGTTTTTGGGTGATCACCTGCAGTTTTTCCGGGGGCAGCAGCCGGTCGATGGCCAGTTCGCCGCTGGCCACGAAATGGGTCAGGTGGCCTTCGATGGTTGACCTGGCCAGGCCGCGCTGCTCGGCGATCCGGGCAACCGTCAGTCCTTCCTGAAACATGGCGAAACTGACCTGTCGGGTATCGCCTTGCACGGTTTTTTCTTTTCCGGCTGCTGCCTGTTGCTCAGCTGCTTTGGGCTCAGGCAGGACCACCTCGACAATCCCGTGCTCCCGGCGATAGGTCGCCACCATCTCCACCAGTTCCTTGCCGTATTTTTCCAGGGTGCGCGCACCGATCCCCTTGATTTTCCGCAGATCAGCCAGATTATCGGGCAGATTGACCGCGACCTGGATCAGGATGCTCTGGTGCAGAATCCGGTAGAAGGGAACCCCCTCCCGGCCGGCCGCCTGGGCGCGCCAGTTCTTCAGGCTCTGGAACAGCTCTGCATGGGCCACGTCGGCCACGGTGTATTCCGCTGCCGCTGCCACTGCCGCGGCTTTTTCCGCCTTGTCGGACTTGAAGTCGATATCAGCGGCGGAGATGGCACGGCGGTAGCGCTCCGGCGAAAAACCTTCTGCGCAGCTCTTTACTGCCGCGGTTTTCATGGCAACCTCTTTCTTCAGTTCGCTTATTGCCTCTTTGACCCGTTTGCCTATTTCCTGGTTGTCGGTGTCCACCCGCAGGGCCCGCAGATTGTCGGCGAGGATCGCGGCGATTTTTTCCTGAAAATAAGTGGAGGCCTTGGCCAGCCGCTCAAGGATCACCGGGTCGGTCTGCGGCAGGCTGCCATCGGCAAAGAGACCGCGCAGCTGGCGTTTGAAATTTTCGCCGACCACAATAATTTCCTGCTCGCCCCTGTCCGCCAGGCCGCGGAGATCAGCCACCCCGGCCACCGTCACCAGCTGGGCGTTATCCTGCAGCAGCCGCAGCAGGCGGTGCAGACGGAAACGCAGGCGCCCGAAATCAAAGCACTCCAGCAGCAGGCGTTGCTGGTGCGCGATTTTTTCAGCCTGCAGACGTGCCGGTGAGGGCGGGTTTTCGCACGCCCGGTTGACAAAATCCAGCACCGCCGGGTCGCTTTTCACGGCACGCAGGGCAATGGGCGAGCTGAGCACCAGGCCAGCAAAGGTCCGGCAGCGGCTTAAGGCCACGTAGACCTGGCCATGGGCAAAGGCCGCGGCCGCGTCGATGACCGCCCGGTCAAAGGTGAGGCCCTGGCTCTTGTGGATGGTGATGGCCCAGGCCGGTTTCAGCGGGTACTGGACGAATTTGCCGATCTTGTTTTCGGTGATCTCCCTGGTCTCGGGATCAAGGGTGTACTTGATGTTTTCCCAGGTAGCTGGTTCAACCGGGATTTCCCTGCTGTCGCCGGGGCACTTGACGAACACCTCCTTGCCCGCGATGCGGGTTATTTTGCCGATCTTGCCGTTGAAATAGAGCTTGTCACGGGATGGATCGTTGCGCACGAACATCACCTGGGCGCCGACCTTGAGCTCCAGCGCGGCCGCGGTGGGAAAGGCGTATTCCGGGAAGTCACCTTCCACCTCGGCGGCGAAGCTGTGTTTTTTGGCCGGCAGGGCCCGCAGCCTGGTTTCGTTGATGGCGTCCACCCCGCGGTTGTGGGTGCCCAGGGTGATGTAGCCTTCCTCGTCAGCCGGCGCAAAATCCGGCTGGCAGCGGCTGTTGAGTTCCCGCAGGGAGTCCGCGTCAAGTTCGTTGTTGCGCACCCGGTTGAGCAGGTCGATGAAGCGGGGATCAGACTGGCGGTAGATATGTTTGAGTTCGATGGAGATGAGTTCGGTCTGCCGCAGGGCATTGCTGCTGAAAAAATAGCTTGACGCATAATAGTCGCGCAGGATCTGCCAGTCCTCTTCTTTCACCACCGGCGAGAGCTGGTGCAGATCGCCGATCATCAGGAGCTGCACGCCGCCGAAGGGCAGCTCGCTGCGGCGGTAGCGGCGCAGCACCTGGTCCACCCCGTCGAGCAGGTCGGCCCGCACCATGCTGATCTCATCGATCACCAGCAGGTCGAGGCTCTTGATGATGTTGATTTTTTCCTTGTTGAACCGGCGCTGCATATTGTGGCCGTATGCCTCGCTGCCCGGCACAAAAGGACCCAGGGGCATCTGGAAAAAGGAATGCAGGGTGACGCCGCCGGCGTTGATGGCCGCCACCCCGGTGGGCGCGGTGACGATCAGGCGCTTGCTGGTATTTTTTTTGATCTGGTGCAGAAAGGTGGTCTTGCCGGTGCCGGCCTTGCCGGTCAGGAAAACATGGCAGTCGGTGTAGCGGACAAAATCGTCGGCCAGCTGCAGTTCGGGGTTGGGTCCGATCGCCGGCTGCCGGCCTGCGGGGCAGGGGATGACAGGTTTGTCGGAGTTGGCGTTAACCTTCATTTCATCACTAACATACCATCAAGAGACTTCGAGGCCACGATTTTTCTGGTGTCTTGCCGATCCGGCTACAACCCCAGCACCAGCAGGTTGAGCAGGCCGATGAGAAAACCGAGCAGGGCGCCGAAGAGATTGATGTACTTGAACTGCTCCTCCATGATGCTCATCAGCAGTTTCTCCAGGCGCAGCAGATCCAGGGAGTCGACCTTTCTGGTGACGATCTTTCTGATGTTCAGCGAGGCCACCAGGCCGGGAACCTCCCGGATCATCAGGTCATTGACCTGTTGCAGGAGGTATTCGGCAAAGGATATCTGCACATCCCTGGGCAGCAGGTCCGCCAGCGGGCCGATGGGCTTGTTGAGCAGCTTCTTTTCAACCAGTTGGACCGTCAGATCGGTGAGCAGCTGCTTGACCCTGGCTGAACGGAAGATGGCGGTCACCTCGGCCGCGGTCCACTGCCGGCCTTTCTGCAGCGCATCGGCGCCGAACAGGTCGGTGATGATCTCGGCCGCGGGCCGTTCGGTCTGAACGGCAAAGGCATCCCGCAGGATGCCGGTGAGCGCCGCTGAGGCCCCCGGTTTGGCCAGCAGTGCGCTGACCTGTTCACTGAAATCCAGGTTCATCTCCCTGATTTTCTGCTGGTCGACATTTTTCAGCAGCTCGGCCAGGGGGGTGCGGAGAAGCTCATCGGCCTTGTTCCTGAGGGTGGCGGCCACCTCCTGCTGGACGGTTTCATCGGCCAGCCATTGGCCGATTTCATCCCCTTTGCCGGCAAGATAGCCGTTTACCTTGCCACGGATGGTCTCGGTGCTGATAAAGCTGGCCATCATGGCGGCCAGCGGACCCAGGGAGCGGGTGAAGTCCGAGATGGTGCTGCAGATGGTTTCGGTGATTTTCCCCTGCATGGCCGGTTCCTGCAACATGCGGGCAAATTTTTCCAGGAGGCCGGGGGCCTCCTGCTCCAGCCGGTCAAACAGGAGGGCGGACAGCTCCGGCGGGATGACATCGTGGATGGAACGGTTTTCCCGCAGGGTGGCGTCGATCCTCTGCTGCACCTGGCCGCTCACCCATTGCCTGACCGCCGGGCTGGCCAGCAGGTCCTGGGCGGTCTTTTCCAGGAAGGCGTAAAGGTGCTCCCGGTTTTCCGGGGGGAAGGTGTCGCTGAGGTTTCTGGCCAGCAGCAGCTCGACCTGACCGGCGACAGCCCTGTCTATGGTGGCGGCAAAATCCTCGCTTTCCAGATAGGCATGCAGGTGGGTGATGAAGCGGAGCCGGATGATCTTGATGCTGGCATGGAAATAGGTATGAAAACGTGCCGGGATGACGGTGGTGATGGGGCCCAGATCCTTTTTGAACAGGGCGGTCAGCCGGGCATCGATCAGCTCCTGCAGGTCATGCTGGAAGCGGCTGCCGGCAATGGCCCGGCTCACGTCATCGCCGGTCAGCAGGTGTTCGCCCACCATCTCGCCGATGTTTTCCGCCAGCAGGTGTCTCTTGGCCGGGATGACGCCGGGGGTCATGGGCACCCGGAGGCCGAAGATCTTCCAGGGATGCAGGGGACGGAACAGCATCCTGATGGCCACATAGTTGGTCATGTAGCCGATGAATGCCCCCAGCAGGGGGGGCGTACAGTATTGCAGCAGGGTGTTCATGTTGGTCTCACTGGTCTGACTGGTCTCACTGGTCTCACTTGTCTAACTGGTCCTACTTGTCTTACTGGTCTTACTTGTCTAACTGGTCCGGCCTGTCCGACTTTTTTTAATGCCGTTGCCTTTGACTAGTCAGACCAGTCAGACCAGTAGGGCCAGCAAGACTGTTTTTAGACCATCTTCCCAAGTACCTCATCCACGGCCAGGGACTGTTTCATGGATGACTTCAGGAAGTAGCCGGAGAGGTATTTTCTGTTTTCATCTATGAAATCGCAGAGTTCCTGGATGCTGCCCTGTTCGGACAGCTCAATCAGCCTGAGGAGGTTTTCCGCGAAACTCTTGACGATTTTCCTGCCGTCGCCGCCGGTGGCCATGATCTCGGCATAGGTGCGGGGGTTCTGGTTATGGATCCTGGCCATGGCCAGGATGCCGTACATGGAGGTCAGGGTGGAATGGGTGACGATGTCGGCGGTGTTGATGCTGTTGTCGGCCAGGGCTCGGGCCAGGGCCACGGAAACGGTGGTGGGCAGCTTCTGGCCCACGCCCATGAGCAGGTCGTGGCCGCTGGGCGTGTCATGGCAGATGCCGGCGCCGTGCTTGTAGAGGAAGGCCTCGAATTCGCTGCAGAAGGCCCCGCTGCGGGCGGTGCGGACCACCGAGGCGTTCTTGTCCTTCATGGTGGCGGCGGCCGGCCCCCAGAGATTATGCACCAGCATCAGTTCCACCCCCTCGCTGGTGTGGGCCAGGGCGGTATCAAGGGTTTTCTCCGCCTCGCCGGCCAGCAGAATGAGCGCCTGGCCGTTCCGCAGCAGCGGCCCGTACTGCTTGATGGTTTCCGGGGTGTTGCTGATGGGCACGCAGATCAGCACCACGTCCACCTCGGGGATCATCTGTTCCGGTCGCAGCGCGGTGGAGCGGCCGGTGAGCATGGTTTTATAGCCTTCGTGCTCGAGTTTGCCGGCAAACCATTTGCTCATGTCGCCGGTGCCGATGAAGCCGAAGGTTTTGATGAGCTTGACCCGCATGTCCACCCGCGGGTAGCTGCCCAGAATTTTCAGGGAATCCTCCTCCTGGATGATCTTTTTTTCGATGCTTTCCAGGGCCGCGGCCACAGCGGCGTCTTCCCGGTGGCCCTCGGCCTCGAAATAGAACTGCAGCTTCTGGGTTTTGGCATCCGACTCGGCCCGCATGTCGAGAATGTTGATGCCCCGGCGGGTGAATTCGCCCAGGGTGTCAAACAGGATGCCTACCCGGTCCTTCAGGGGAACGGTGACGATGGAGGTGGCGTCATAGCCGGTGCGGGCCGCCGGCTCATGGCCCAGCACGGCAAAGCGGGTCTTGTTGTGGGGCAGTATCTCCCTTTCCCGGATCACCAGCCCCTGGTCGATCAGCACCTCCTCCGCCTCGATCACGCCCCGGTCCAGCAGATTGCTTTCCCTGATTTCGGCGATGGCCATTTCCAGATCCGGCACGCTGAGCATGGAGATGTCCGGGTAAATTCTGGCAAAATGGTCTTCACACTGGCGCAGCACGGACTTGGTGCCGAGCAGCATCCGCAGTTTCTCCTGTTTTTCCAGGGAGCCCAGGGACAGGTGGATGGGCAGCACGATGTTGTCGATCCAGAAGCTGCCGGGCAGCTTTTCCATGATCTGGAAGGAGCGGACGATGCCGCCGATCCTGGTGTTGTAAACCGGCAGCAGCAGATAATCCGCGGCAAATCTGCTGAAAGCCTCAGCCGCGGCTTTGATGTGGAAATAGCTGCTGATTTCACAGTCAGGGGAGAATCTGCCGGCCGCCTCCCAGGCATGGGAACCCCGGGGGCCGATAATTGCTATGATGGGTTTCTTATTCATGATATGCTGGGCATTGCCGGTGTTGGTGATATCAAAGCTTGGCCGTTTACAGGCAAAGAGTTTACTGTAAGCCTCTTCATTTATCCTTTTTCTCTTTTCCTTTCAATGTTAAATATGGAGAAGGGCGCGCTTGCCACCCCCCGGCTGCATAACCGGCTCACGTTTATCAGGTATTTTGCTGCATCATGCTTTATCAGACAGGAACCGTTGCTGAATATATCGCTGCCCTGAAGGGGTCGTCCCGTTTCGGGCCGCAGGTGGTGCACCATGAAGAGATCAGGGGCGGAGATGCCTGTTTTGCCGGGCTCGCCTCGCCTCTGCCGGCTCCGTTGCAGGCAGCCCTGGCCGGCCTGGGCATCGGCAGACTTTACAGCCACCAGGCTGCCGCCATTGATCTGATCCGGGGCAAAGCGGATGTGATCGTGGCCACCCCCACGGCCAGCGGCAAGAGCCTCATCTACAACCTGCCGGTGTTTGAGGCGGTCATGCGTGATCGGCACAGCTCCGCCCTCTATCTCTTCCCGCTCAAGGCCCTGGCCCAGGATCAGCTGCGCACCATAAGGGCCCTTGCCGCCGCAGTCGGTGAGCAGGCACCCGCGGCGGCGATATGTGACGGCGACACCTCCGCCTACCAGCGCCGGAAGCTGCGGGATAATCCGCCCAATATTCTCATCTCCAACCCGGACATGCTGCATCTCTCCATGCTGGCCTATCATGGCAGCTGGTCCCATTTCTGGGCCAGTCTCACCCATGTGGTCATTGATGAGGTCCATACCTACCGCGGGGTGTTCGGCAGCCACATGGCCTGGGTGCTCAGAAGGCTGCAGCGCATCTGCCGCCTGCACGGCGCTGATCCGCAGTTTCTGCTTTTTTCCGCCACGGTGGGCAATCCGGCCCAGCTGGCCGGGGATCTGCTGGGACGCCAGGTTGCCCTGGTAGGGGAGAGCGGCGCCCCGCGGGGAGACCAGCATTTCATCTTCGTCAATCCCTGGGACGGGGCGGCCTATACGGCCAGCCTCATGCTGGAGGCGGCGCTCAAGCGGGGGCTGCGCACCATCGTCTATACCCAGTCGCGCAAGATGACCGAACTGGTGGCCACCTGGACCCAGTCCCGGCTTGGTGGGCTGAACCGCAAGCTCACCGCCTACCGGGCGGGTTTCCTGCCCGAGGACCGGCGGGAGATCGAGGCCGGGCTTGCCTCCGGCGAACTGCTCGGCGTGGTGTCCACCAGCGCACTCGAGCTGGGCATTGACATCGGCAACCTCGATATCTGCATCCTGGTGGGCTACCCCGGCTCCATCATGTCCACCTGGCAGCGCGGCGGCCGGGTGGGACGCCGGCAGCGCGACTCCCTGGTGATGCTGGTGGCCCAGGAGGATGCCCTTGATCAGTATTTCATGCGGCATCCCAAAGATTTCTTCACCCGGCCGGTGGAGGATGCGGTGTTGAACCCTTACAACCAGGTGATCATGCGGCGGCATCTGATCTGCGCCGCGGCCGAGGCCCCGCTCACGGCCGCTGAGCCGTGGCTGGCCGAGGAAAAGTGCCGGTGCGAGGTGGATGATCTTACCGGAAGCGCGGATCTGCTGCTCAATGTGGAAGGCGACACCTGGTTTACCGCCCGCAAATATCCCCAAAGGGAGGTTGATCTGCGCGGCAGCGGCAGGAGCTACGCCATCCGCAAGGCGGAGGATTTCGAGCTGTTGGGGGAGATCGATGAACACCGCTGCTTCAAGGAATGCCACCCCGGCGCCATTTACCTGCACATGGGCCGCACCTGGCTGGTGCACGAGCTGGATCTGGACGGCCGGCTGGTCAGGGTGGCGCCGGCCCAGGTCAACTATTTCACCCGGGCCATGTCCAGCAAGGAAACCGAGATCATCGAGGTGTACGAGACGCTGCAGCAGGGCCATATCAGGGCATCGCTCGGTTATCTGCGGGTAACCGATCAGGTCACCGGTTTCCAGCGCAAGCTCATCCGGGGGCAGAAGACCATCGGCACCGAGTATCTGGACCTGCCGGCCCAGGTTTTTGCAACCGAGGGGCTGTGGTTCGAGGTGCCGCAGTGGCTGCAGAATCGCCTGGAGCAGCAGCAGATGCATTTCATGGGCGGCATCCATGCGGTGGAGCATGCGGCCATCGGCATCTTTCCGCTGCTGGTGCTCTGCGACCGCAATGATGTGGGCGGCATCTCCTATCCGCTGCACCCGCAGCTGCGGCGCTCGGCGATTTTTATTTATGACGGCTATGCCGGCGGCGTGGGGCTGGCCCGCCAGGTCTTCGGCCGCCTGCGGGAACTGCTGGCGGTCAGCCGCCAGACCATTGCCCGCTGCCCCTGCAGTGTCGGCTGCCCGAGCTGCGTCCACTCGCCCAAATGCGGCTCCGGCAACCGGCCCATCGACAAGGCGGCGGCCCTGGCGGTGCTGGAAGGATTGCTGGAACAGGCGCCGCAGACGGCTGCCGGCCTCACCCGGCAGAGGGCGGAGACCGTGTCGCAGCCAAAACCTGCCCCAGCCTGCCGGAGCGGCAAATTGCCGGCCCGCTTCGGCGTCTTTGATGTGGAAACCAGGCGCTCGGCGGAAGAGGTGGGCGGCTGGCACCGGGCCGAGCGCATGGGGGTCAGTGTGGCGGTGGTCTATGACAGTGCAGCGGAGGGTTTTGCCGTCTACCGGGAGGAGGAGATAGGAGGGCTGATCGAACATCTGCAGCGGCTGGAGCTGGTGGTGGGTTTCAACAACAAGCGTTTCGACAACCGGGTGCTTTCCGCCTACACCGATCTTGACCTGGCCCGGCTGCCCACCCTGGATATTCTGGAAGAGGTGCGCAACCGGCTCGGTTACCGCTTGAGTCTGGAACGGCTGGCGGAAAAAACCCTGGGCATCAGGAAAAGCGGCAGCGGCCTGCTGGCCCTGCAATGGTTTAAACAGGGGCAGTTCGACAAGATCATCGACTATTGCCGCCAGGATGTGGAGATCACCAGGGACCTGCTGCTGTTCGGGCTGGAAAAGGGCTATCTGCTTTTTCAGAATAAGGCCGGCCAGATCGTGCGCTGTCCGGTGGACTTTGCCGGCGGCAGATGAAGATAAGCCGGCCACGGAGCAGCGCTTAGCGCGGTGTCTCCGTGGCAGAGTGAATTTTCAGGCGGGATGCGGGTTTACGGCCAGATCAGCGATTTGTTAATCCAGCCTGTGGTGCCGTCGGCATGGCTGACCTGCACCCAGTCGCCGTCGGTCTTGCCCGGGTTGAAGACCACGCCGTAGAGGGCGGAGGCGGCAACTTCATAGTTTTCGCCGGGGCCCACCCGGATGTTGGCCTTCTTCACCTTGATGATGACCGTTTTTTTATTGTTGAGCAGCGGGGCGTAAATCCAGCCGGTATCACCCTCAAAATCCTCCACCTTGGCCCAGTCGTTTTTGCGTTGCAGAACCTTGAGGGGGAAATCCTTGAAGACCTCCCAGTACACTTCGGCATTGTTATCCGGGCCTGAACGGATATTTACCCCGTCTTTGGACACACTGGCATAGTCGGCCGCCACGGCGCTGGCCGAAAATGCAAAGGTGAGTAAGGATACGCCAAGGCAGGCCGTCAACCTTTTTTGCCATGTTTTCGCTTTGTTCATCATTACGTTCAATCTCCGCAGCAGGGTAGTTTCTCGTTACTGTTCATTCTTATAGTTCATTTTTTAACCGATATATTCCGGGCGCTGAACAGGCAGGTGCGGGGCCATGGCAACTGGCGGTTCAACACCATGCTGATCAGGAAACTCAAGTTGGAAAAGTGCTCAGGCAATCAGCTTATTAAGTTAGCATCATCAGCCCGTCAAGTCAAATCGAAAGCCGTTTTGTCAGCCGGAAAGCAGGATGAGAAATTCCCGGTTGCCCTTGGGCCCCAGAATGGGGGAGTCGGTGATGCCTTGACTCCGCAGCTGCAGGCCCCGGGCATACTCGCTGATCTCGTCCAGCACCTGCTGATGGAGCAGCTGGTCCCGCACCACTCCTCCCTTGCCCACCTTGCCCTTGCCGACCTCGAACTGTGGCTTGATCAGGGCGAGGATCAGCGGACTGGCCCTGAAAAAGACAGGCAGGGGCGGCAGCAGAAGCTTGAGCGAGATAAAGCTGGCATCAATGACCGCCAGATCAAGCGGCTCGGCCAGGTCGCCGGCCTTGAGATGGCGGGCGTTGGTGCGCTCCATGACCACCACCCGCGGGTCCTGGCGCAGCTTCCAGTCCAGCTGCCCATAGCCCACATCAATGGCATAGACCTTTGCCGCCCCGCGCTGCAGCAGACAATCGGTGAAGCCGCCGGTGGAGGCCCCGATATCGGCGCAGACCATACCGGTGGGGTCAATCTGAAAAAAATCGAGACCTTTGGCCAGCTTCAAGCCGCCGCGGCTCACATAGGGGCAGCGCTCCTTGATTTCGATCAGGGCCTCTTCAGCGATCAGGGTGCCGGCCTTGTCAATCACCTGGCCGCCCACCAGCACCTGCCCTGCGCCGATCAGGGCCTGGGCCTTCTGTCTGGTTGCCGCCAGCTCGCGGGCAAGCAGGAGTTTGTCAAGTCTCATTTTCATGAGTCTTACTGGTCTGGCTGGTCTGACTGGTCAGTGGGACTAGTAGGACAAGTCGGGCTAGTAAGACAAGTAAGACCGGTAGGACAGGTAGGACTAGTCCGACTAATCATCCATCCGCCTTGCGGATGAGCTGGCAGAGTTCATCGGCCATGGCGTCAATGGTGTCATGGTTCTTGCCTTCCAGCATGACGCGGACAACTGGTTCGGTGCCGGAGTGGCGCACCAGGATGCGGCCGTCGTTGCCCAGTTTCTGTTCCATCTGTTTGACCGTATCATGAAAATTGGGCACCAGGTCCAGGTCGACCCTTTTGGCGGTTCGGACATTTTTGAGTACCTGGGGAAAGGATTCCATGATGGTGGCCAGTTCGGAGAGCGGCTTGCGGCGTTTGATCATGATGGCCAGCAGCTGCAGGGCGGCCAGGATGCCGTCGCCGGTGGTGTTGTGCTCCAGGAAGATCAGGTGGCCCGACTGTTCGCCGCCGAAGGAGTAATGCTGCTGGCGCATCATCTCCACCACATAGCGGTCGCCGACCTGGCTGCGCACCAGTCGGCCGCCCATTTTCTGCATGGCATGCTCAAGCCCCATATTGCTCATCACCGTGGCGACCAGGGTCTTTTTTTTCAGTTTTTTCCGGCTCAGCAGCTCAGCGGCGCAGACCGCCATGATATGATCGCCGTTGACGATATTGCCCTTTTCATCGGCGACAATGACCCGGTCGCCGTCCCCGTCTAAAGCGATGCCGAGATCCGCCCCGAGTTTTTTCACCTTTTCCGCCATCAGCTGGGGATAGAGCGCGCCGCATTCATGATTGATATTCTTGCCGTCCGGGGTAACGCCGATCCTGGTCACCTTGGCCCCCAGTTCCTCAAAGACATGGGGCGCCACCCCGTAGGTGGCGCCGTTGGCGCAATCAAGCACGATATGGAAGCCGTCCAGGGTGTAACTGCGCGGGAAGGTGTTTTTCAGGAAGACGATATAGCGGCCGCGGGAATCCTCGATGCGGGCCGCCTTGCCCACCTCGTCGGCCACCGGCCGCAGGGCCGCCATTTTCTGGGAAAAGATGAGATCCTCGATATCCGCCTCTTTTTCGTCCGGCAGTTTGAAGCCGTCCCTGGAAAAGATCTTGATGCCGTTATCCTGAAAGGGATTGTGGGAGGCGGAAATGACCACCCCGGCATCGGCCCGCATGCTGGTGGTGATAAAGGCGATGCCCGGCGTGGGCAGGGGGCCGCAGAGCAGCACATCGACTCCCATGGAGCAGATGCCGGCGGCCAGGGCGTTTTCCAGCATGTAGCAGGAGAGCCGGGTATCCTTGCCGATGACGATGCGATGGCCATGCTTCATGTCCTTCACCTGGAAGGCTATGCCGCGGCCGATCTGCATGGCGATTTCCGTGGTCATCGGATAGGTGTTGGCCACGCCGCGAATACCGTCAGTTCCAAATAATCTTCTCATTTGTTTCCTCGAAAGCTGCTGTTTTTTGACAATGATTGCGTAGTGATAAAGCTGGCAGGGCGGACCGGCTTATTTGCCGTTGCTTTCCTCTTCGTCCGTGACTTCCGCTATGACCATTTCCGGTTTTACTTCCAGCACTTCAATGTCCTGGGAGGGGATGACCTCAACGGTCAGCTTGTGGGTTCCGGCCGGCAGCTCAACCCCCATGATGCGCGCCCGGAAAAGGGTTTTCAGATCCTTGGTCTTGCGCAGGGTGGTATAGGGAATGCGGGCCACCACCGTTACGTCGTCCGGCTTCAAGGTGTATGTTTTCTTGCCGCTGAGCAGCAGCTTGACCGGGATTTTATTGATGGTTTTCTCCTCCATCTTTTCCTTGACGACGATGTTGGCCGTAACGATCGGTTCGCCCACCAGATCCTTGATGGCCGAGGTGAGCTTCAGCGCCACCGGCCGGGTGGCGGAGGTGGTGAGCCTTGAGAGGTCGATGGCGGCCGTGGCGATGGAATCCACCTGGCCCACCGAGGGCTCGGGGCCGGTCACCGGGATGGAGGCCGGATCCAGGGTGATGGAAACCAGTTCGAATCCTGTCGGCAGAGAACCTGAGGTGACGTAATGGATGGGAATATTTTTCTTCACCAGTTTGTCGAGCTGGAGAATGATGTCCGTGGGTTTGACCCGCAGCAGGCGGATGCCGCGGGGCAGGGAAATGGAGTCAATGGTGTTCTGGAAAATTTTTGTTCCCGGTTCGGACTTTGACAGGTCAATGGGCCGGGAGATGTGCTGCGCAGCCAGGTTGCGGATCAGGCCCCGGGGGCCGTTGACGGTCAGTTCGAGCTCATTCTTGAACTGGTTGGAAATGGTCAGGTCGGACGGCAGATTGAGGATTTCCACCGGGATATTGAAGGTTGTGTCCACCTTGTCCTCGCCCACCACGAAATACCAGAGAAAAATGGCGAAAAAGAACGAGATGAGCTTGAGCACCCAGTTTTTCGGCCAGCGCATGTCACGCCATGAGGCTATGAGCGAAACTATTTTCTTTGCAGCCAGTTTTTCCATTTGGTTGTGTCGAATTCTTTCGGGGTTAAAATTGCCTCAAGGCGGCTGCGCAGGGAGGGGACGTCCAGTCCGCTGGTAATGCCGCCATGCAGCACCAGGGAAATCTGCCTGGTTTCTTCGGAGATGACCACCACCACCGCATCCGTTTCCTCGGAAATGCCGATGGCTGCCCGGTGGCGGGTTCCCAGCTTCTTGCTGATGAACGGGTTTTTGGTCAGGGGCAGCACGGAACGGGCGGTGAGGATGCGGTCCTTGTGGATGATCACCCCGCCGTCATGCAGCGGGGAACCGGTATGGAAAAGGCTGACCAGCAGTTCCATGCTCAGTTTGGCATCCACGATATGCGAGGATTCGATATAGTCCTTGAGGCCGGTTTCCCGCTCGATGACGATCAGGCCGCCGATTTTCCGGTCGGACAGATATTTGGCGGAATGGACGATTTCATCGATCGCCTCGATGGTTTCGTCGGAGCTTTTGGTGAACGGCGTCTGGCCGACCTGGGTCAGGGCCCGGCGGATATCGCGCTGGAAAACGATGATGATGACCAGAAAGATGGAGCTGAGAAAGGTGCCCAGCAGCCAGTAGAGGGTCATGAACTCGAGTTCGCGGGCGCCGAAATAGACCATGATCAGGATACCGATGCCGATCAGCATCTGGGCCGCTCTGGTCCCCTTGATGATGAGAATGATCCGGTAAATGATGTAGGAAACAATCAGGATATCGACAACATCCTGCCAGCGTATGCCTTTGAGGACCTCGAGCATGAAAGGTAAAATCTTCTCCTGAAAATGTTAGGGGAGCGTAATAATTAAGATTTGTAATTTATTTTGTTTAAATATATATGATTATGCATGATTATGCGAGCAGCGAGTGGCTGCCCGCGGTATTTTTTTTGAAAAAAAGAAAGGGGCGGATGCTTCTTGACAGAAAAGGCAAAGTAATTTATATAACGCTTTTTTTGATGTGAAATTGTTTTGTCTTATTTTGATGTCATACAGGGACCTCGGGAAAAATTGTTACCCGCGGTCACTCACGTAACAAGAGGAGAATCATTTTGGCTAACCACAAATCTGCTTTAAAAAGAAATCGGCAAAGTCTTGTCAGCAGGGCCCGCAACCGGTCAAACCGCAGCAAGGTGAAAACCGTAATCAAGGCGGTGGATGCAGCCATTGAGCAGCAGTCAGTTGATCAGGCACAGGCGGCTTTGCAGGCAGCTATCCCGGTTATTCAGAAAGCTGCTTCAAAGGGAACACTGCATGCAAGGACGGCATCCCGGAAAGTTTCCCGGCTGACCAAACGGGTGAACAGCTTTATTGCCGGCACCCAATCCCCTGCTTAGGAGTAGACCGGTACCCCCTTTGCCATGCAGGGGTTGTAAGCAATGACAGAGTCGATACCTTTTAAGCAGTAACGGAAAAGAGTGTTAAGCCATGGGACCCTTTGCAGGTCCCATGGCTTTTTTTTTGGTGGCGTGATGACCTGGCCTGCTGCCTGGCCATGGAGGTTTCTACGTGATGTACCAACCAGCACTGGATGATTTTAAGAAGCTGGCCGACAGGGCGGGCCTGATCCCTGTCTGCCGGGAGATTGTCGCCGATCTCGATACGCCGTTGACGGTTTTTGCCAAGGTCGCCGGCGACGAGTCCCATGCCTTTCTGCTCGAGAGTCTGGAGGGCGGGGAAAAGTGGGGCCGTTATTCCTTCATCGGCCTTGATCCGCTGCTCACCTTCGAGAGCCGGGGCGAGCGGATCGTCATCCAGCGTGACGGCCGGCTTGAGGAGCGCTGCGGTGATCCGCTGGCCGAGCTCAAAAGCATCCTGGAGTCCTTCCACGCCTGCCGGGAAAGCGATTTTCTGCCCCGCTTCTTCGGCGGGGCGGTGGGTTACCTGGGCTATGACATGGTGCGCTTCATGGAGAAGCTGCCCGAGCGTAACCCGCCGCTGGAGAATTTCCCGGACAGCTCCTTCATGGTGCCCCGCCTGGTGCTCATCTGCGATAATCTCAAGCAGAAACTGACGGTGGTGAACTGTGTGGCGGTCGAGGCGGGCGACAACCTGGAGGAGCTGTACCAGAAGGCGTGTCAGCGCATTGATGCCGTCATCAAGCGGCTCAGGCGCCGGCCGCTGCCCTATGACGTGGTTGACAACGACACCAGCGGCCATACCCACCGCTTTGCGTCCAACATGCCGGCCGAGGCCTTCAAAGAGATGGTGGCCCGCGCCAAGGAATACATCATGGCGGGCGACATCATCCAGGTCGTGCTGTCCCAGCGGTTTCACGCCAGGACCGATCTGCCGCCCTTCATGCTCTACCGGGCCCTGCGCCATATCAATCCCAGCCCCTATCTCTTTTATCTCAAGCTCGGCAACAATATCCAGATCGGCTCATCGCCGGAGATCCTGGTGCGGCTGGAGGAGGGCAGGATCGAGCTGCGGCCCATTGCCGGCACCAGGCCGCGGGGCAAAACCAGGGAAGAGGACCTGGCCCTGGAAAAGGAGCTGCTGGCCGATCCCAAGGAGCGGGCCGAGCATCTGATGCTGGTTGACCTGGGCCGCAACGACGTGGGCCGGGTGGCGGAATACGGCACGGTGGAAACCCATGACCTGCTGGTCATCGAGCGCTACAGCCACGTGATGCATATCGTCTCCGGCGTGCGCGGCAAGCTGGCCACCGGCCGGGACCAGTTCGACGTGGTGCGGGCCTGTTTTCCGGCCGGGACCGTGTCAGGCGCGCCCAAGATCAGGGCCATGGAGATCATTGAGGAACTGGAGCCGGAGCGGCGCGGCCCCTATGCCGGCGCGGTGGGTTATTTCGGCTTTTCGGGTAACATGGATTTCTGTATCACCATCAGGACCTTCGTGCTGCAGGACGGCAATCTGTGGGTGCAGGCCGGTGCCGGCATTGTCGCTGATTCCGATCCGGAGATGGAATTCCAGGAGACCCTCAACAAGGCACGGGGCCTGCGGCGGGCAGTTGAGCTGGCCGAACAAGGATTTTAAATGGCGTCGCATTTATGCCCCTTGAGGGTAAAAAGGCCGCTCTACTGCGTTGCAGGTTTTTTTCAGGACCTCGACATACCGCATGTATAGTCGAGCCCCTGAAAAAAACACTGCGCCTTGTATAGCGAACTTTTGTGCTTAGCCATTCAGTTTATTTCGACTTTTTATGAGACTGATATGATTGTTATTATTGATAACTACGATTCGTTTACCTATAACATCGTGCAGACCATCGGCGGCTTTGGCGAGGAACTGGTCGTCTTTCGCAATGACCAGGTGGACATCGCCGGCATCGAACGGAGCAAACCCGACCGGCTGCTCATTTCACCGGGGCCCTGTGATCCGCCCCAGGCCGGCATCTCCATCGCCTCCATCCGCCATTTCGCCGGCAGGATTCCGGTGCTGGGGGTCTGCCTCGGCCACCAGTCCATCGGCGAGGCCTTCGGCGGCTCCACGGTGCGGGCCGGCCGGGTCATGCACGGCAAGACCAGCCCCATCCATCATGACGGCAAGGGGGTGTTCACCGGCCTGCCGAACCCCTTTGACGCCATGCGTTATCATTCACT
This sequence comes from Desulfurivibrio sp., assembly GCA_003605035.1. Classification (GTDB taxonomy): domain Bacteria; phylum Desulfobacterota; class Desulfobulbia; order Desulfobulbales; family SURF-16; genus SURF-16. The sequence goes on along the minus strand of QZKJ01000022.1, from coordinate 22,551 downwards.
GGTGGTGGCTGACGCCGATCTGCCCGATTGCCTGCTGGTGACGGCCCGCACCGATCAGGGCGAGCTGATGGCCGTGCGCCACAAGACGCTCCTGGTGGAAGGGGTGCAGTTTCATCCGGAGTCCATCATGACCCCGCACGGGGTGCAGCTGCTGAAGAATTTTGTCAGCCCGGATTATGAGAAGATGTATTGATTGGGGATTGTATTGATTGCGGATTTCGGATTGCGGATTGCGGAATTTTTGATTTCTGATTTCGGATGAAAAATCCGCAATCCGCAATCCCCAATCCCAAATTGAGAGAGGAGATACGCTATGATCAAGGAAGCCATTGGCAAGGTGGTGGCAGGTAGTGATCTTTCCGAACAGGAAATGGTCGCGGTGATGAACGAAATCATGGGCGGCGAGGCCACCCAGGCCCAGATCGGCGCCTTCATCACCGCCCTGCGCATGAAGGGGGAAACCATTGATGAGATTGCCGGGGCGGCCAGGGTCATGCGGGACAAGGCCACCCATGTGGATGCCGCTGAGGCCGGCGAGATCCTGGTCGATACGGTGGGCACCGGCGGTGACGCCTCCGGTACCTTCAATGTCTCCACCACCACCTCCTTTGTGGTGGCCGGGGCCGGGCTCAAGGTGGCCAAGCATGGCAACCGCTCCGTTTCCAGCCATTGCGGCAGCGCCGACGTGCTGGAGGCCCTGGGCGTGGATCTGAGCCTGAGCGCGGAAAAGATCGGCCAGTGCATCCGCACGGTGGGCATCGGTTTCATGTTTGCCCCCATGCTGCACGGGGCCATGAAGTACGCCATCGGCCCGCGGCGGGAGATCGGCATCCGGACCGTATTCAATGTGCTGGGGCCGCTGACCAATCCGGCCAATGCCAATGTCTATGTGCTCGGCGTCTATACCCCTGAGCTGGTGGAAAAGCTTGCCCATGTCATGAGCAGATTCGCGGTCAAGCGCGTCCTGGTGGTCTGCGGGGCAGGCAATATCGACGAGATCACCATCACCGGTGAAACCCAGGTGGCTGATCTGCATGACGGCAAGGTCACCTGCTATACCATCGCCCCCGAGGAGGTGGGACTCTCCCGGGCCACCCTGGCGGATATCAAGGGCGGCGCCACCGCCGAGATCTCCGCGGGCCAGCTCCGTGCCGTGCTGCGCGGCGAGGCCGGCCCCTGTCTGGACATGGTGCTGATGAACAGCGGCGCGGCGTTGATGGCGGCAGGTCTTGCCCCGGACCTGCAGGAGGGCGTGGCCCTGGCCAGGCAGACCATTGCCTCGGGTGCGGCCATGGCCAAGCTTGAGGCCCTGGTGCAGTTCTGCAGGCAAGCGGGGGCAAAAGGTGATTCTTGATACCATAGTTGAACAGAAACGCCTGGAGGTTAAAGAACTGCTGGCCAGAGGCATGGGTGAGCCGCGGCAGGAGGTGGCCCCGCCCCGCGGGTTTCAGCGGGCCCTGACTGATTTCAACGGGGTGGCGCTGATCGCCGAGGCCAAAAAGGCATCGCCTTCCAAAGGGGTCATCTGCCCGGATTTTGATCCGGTGGCCATTGCCCGGCAGTACGAGGCCGGCGGGGCCCAGGCCCTGTCGGTGCTGACCGATGAGCGGTTCTTCCAGGGCAGCCTGGCCTATATCCCCCAGGTGCGGGCCGCGGTGGGGCTGCCGGTGCTGCGCAAGGATTTTCTGATCCATGCGGTGCAGATCACCGAGGCGGCCCGCTTCGGGGCGGATGCCATTCTGCTCATCGCCGCCATTCTGGAAGTCAAGCAGCTGCAGGATTTCCTGGCCCAGAGCCGGGAATTGGGCATGGACGCCCTGGTGGAAGTGCATGACGAGGCGGAGCTGGACAAGGCCCTGGCGGCCGGCAGTCCGCTGATCGGCATCAATAACCGCAATCTGCGGGACTTCTCCATGGACCTCACGACCACCTTCCGGCTCAAGCGCCAGATTCCCGAAGAAATTCCCGTGGTCAGTGAATCCGGCATCCGCAGCGTGGAGGATATCCGGCGCCTGTCCGCGGCCGGCATTGCCGCCGTGCTCGTCGGCGAAACGCTCATGCGGGCAGGCGGCCGGGAACTGGCGGTACGAGAGTTGATGGGCAGATGAGGCCGGTTATGGCAAAGGAGGCTTGTGCATGAGATCCAGAACACGGATCAAGATCTGCGGCATGACGGATCTGGAGGAAGTGCGGTATGCGGTGGCCGCAGGGGTGGACGCCCTGGGCTTTATTTTTGCCAAGGCCAGCCCCAGATATATCGAGCCGGAACGGGCCAGGGGCATTATCAGCACTCTGCCGCCCTTTGTCGATGCGGTGGGGGTGTTTGTCAACGAGGAGGGGGAACAGGTGGCGGAAATTGTGCAGTACTGCAATCTTACCGTCATCCAGCTGCACGGGGCCGAATCGCCGGATTACTGCCGGCGATTCCAGACCAGAGTGATCAAGGCCTTTCAGGTGCATGCCGGGCTCACCGCCACGGATCTGCTCGCCTATGAGGAGGTGGTGTCCGGCTTTCTGCTGGACACCTATGATAAAAATCAGGCCGGGGGAACGGGCAAGACCTTTGACTGGTCTCTTATCCAGGCGCTGCAGCCCGGCAAACCGGTGATTCTGGCAGGAGGCCTGGGACCGGCTAATGTGGCCCAGGCCATCGCCGCGGTAAGACCTTTTGCGGTGGACGTCAATTCCGCCATTGAAAGAGAACCGGGCCACAAGGACCCGGAACTCATCAGCGCATTGGTGGCAGCGGTTGCCGCCGCTTCATAACGTATCTACTATCTTGCCTCCAGCACCACAAAGCGGGTGTGGTTCTCACGCTTGACCAGCAGCAGGATGCTCTCTTTTTTGTCGAGGCTGGCGATAGCTTTATTGTATTCCTCCACATTCCTGACTTCCTGACGGTTGATTTCCAGAATCAGGTCGCCCGGCCGCAGACCAGCCTCTTCGGCCGCAGAACCCGGCTCGACATTGGCCACAATAACCCCTTCCCTGTCCTTGATCTTCAGTGACTGGGCCAGTTCAGGGGTCAGCTGCTGCACGGTCAGGCCGAGAAGGTTCTCCTGTCCCATCGCGGCGCCCGCTTCATCTTCTTCCAGCTTGGCCACGGTGACGGCGACTTCTTTCTTCTTGCCGTTTCGGAAGAGGGTGACCTGGGCTGTCTCACCGACCGGGGTCTGGGCCACCAGGGCGGGCAGCATGTTCATCTGCGTTATTTCCTTGCCTTGATATTCAACGATGATGTCGCCGGGGATGATGCCCGCCTTTTCGGCCGGGCTGCCGGGGGAGACCTCGCCGACCAGGGCGCCGATGGGCTTGTCGAGGCCGAACTGTCTGGCCAGATCCTGGCTGACGCTCTGGATCATCACGCCCAGCCAGCCGCGGGTCACCTTGCCGGTGGTTTTCAGCTGGTCAATGACGTTTTTGGCCATATTGATCGGGATGGCGAAGCCGATGCCGATATTACCGCCGCTGCGGCTGTAGATGGCAGTGTTGATGCCGACCATTTCCCCTTCAAGATTGAAAAGGGGACCGCCGGAGTTGCCGGGATTGATGGAGGCATCCGTCTGGATGAAGTTTTCGTAGTTGCCGCTGCCCAGCGTCCGGCCCTTGCCGCTGACAATGCCGGCCGTCACCGTCTGCTCAAAGCCGAAGGGATTGCCGATGGCGATTACCCAGTCGCCGACCCGCAGTTTTTCCGAGTCGCCGAAGCTGGCATAGGGCAGGGAATCCTTGGGTTCGATCTTGATAAGGGCCACGTCGGTTTTCGAGTCGCGACCGATGATTTTTGCCACGTACTCTTCGTGATTGGCAAAACGCACATTGATTTCGTCCGCTTCATCAATGACGTGGTTGTTGGTGATGATATAGCCGTCGGCTGAGATGATGACGCCCGAGCCCAGGCTGGTTCTTTTCTGGGGTATGACCTGGCCGTGGTAGCCCCCCGGTCCCTGCTGTTCAAAGAACTTTTTGAAGAATTCCGGCACTCCCTGATGCTCGGGGAAATAGGGGATGGGAGGTTCCTTCATGGTCTGGGTGGTGTAAATGTTGACAACGGTATCGCCGTATTTTTCAACCAGCGGGGCAAAGGTGTCGGGACGCGCGGCGAAGGCGGGCTGGGCCAGAAATAAGAAGACTGCGCAGAGAAGCGCAATAAGCGGGCTTTTTCGGAAATGTGTCTGCATTACTGTAATCCCTTGTCAATGTTTATCCGGTTCGTCATCATATCTTTCCATAATAGAGAGGACATGGATGACAGTAAAGAATAATTTTTCTGCTAGGCGTGATTTTGTCGGATTGGCGACGATGTTAATCGAGCTTGATCGCCACGGTTAAATACCGTTTCAGCGAGATGTAATGGCTGTGGCGGGCATAATCGGGTGACAGCGATGTTTTTTCGGTGCAGCAGATCTGCAGCAGCTGGTCGAAACTGCTGGTCGGCACAGACAGCAGCAGTGTGTTATGGTCGTACAGCTCGGCCCGCCAGAGGGGGGACTGGATGATCTGTCTGACAATCGCCATCTGTTCGGCCCTGGGCGCTGCGTGGATGGTGATCTGCAGGTCGGGCGTGATGACCGGCGTATGCTGGCGGGAAGAAAATGACGGAAGCGGGGTGTCCAGATAGGGTGAAGGGCTGTGGCCGGAGCCGGTGGAAACGAGGTCAACCACCGGGATATGCTGCTCGTCTTTACTGCGGGGCAGCATGGCAAACTGCTGCATGACCGGAGAATCTTTCCCCTCATATTCGGAAAGCAGGGGAACCCCTGGATAAAAATCATGCTGGCCGCCCTGGTCTCCGTCGTTTTCCGCCAGCAGCAGCGGGGCCTCGTGGCTGTTTGCAGCCAGCTGTTCCGCCGGCGCCGCCGGCGGGGTATTGCTGTCCAGGCCTGTCCGGGAAACGGGGATCAGCTGAATGAGCGAGGCAGTGGCAAAGCCGATGACCAGCATGGCAAATGCGGTAGACATTGCCCATTTCCCCGCGATCCTGCCGACCAGAAATTCTCTTGCCTTCTGCCAGGGGGAGCGGGGCTCAAGCTTCCGGTGAATGCCGACCAGAAAGTCCGGCGGTACGCTGGCCATGGGCATGTCCCGCAGGAACGCGACACTGCGCCTGAAGGCCTGCCATTCCATTTTGCACTGCGGGCAGACGTCGAAATGAGAATCCACTTGGGACCTGCTGATCTGGTCAATATCCCCATCAAGATAGAGTGAGAATAAGTCCTGACAATCCTGGCATCGCATAAGGTGGCTCACAAATCCTGGTAATGTTTTTTCAAGCGGTCTTTTAGAGAAGTCCGCGCCCTGTTCAGCTTTGATTTGACCGTGCCCAGCGGGATCTGCAGAATGTCGCTGATTTCTTCGTAGCTCAGTTCCTGCACATCCCGTAAGATTATGATTTCCTTTTCCGCCTCAGCCATGGCATCAATGGTTGAGCGGACGAGATTTATGGTATTTTGCCGCTGCAGCGTTTTTTCCGGCCCTTCATCACCCGGAATCTGCAGAAACGATTCTTCATCATCCAAGGAGATATTATTGAAATAGCCACGTCTGCTCAGTTTCTTATAGCGGTTGCGGCAATGATTGACGGCAATCTGGTACAGCCAGGAAGTAAATTTTTCTTTTTCCCGCAGCTTCGGCAGGGACCGATAGACGGTGATAAAGATGTCCTGGGCCAGATCCTTTGCCTCTTCCTGATTTTTGACATAATTCAGGGCCAGATTGTAGATTTTTGTCTGGAAAAGCATGACCAGACGGTTAAAGGCCTGGACGTCGCCGTCAAGAAAATCCTGGACAAGCTGCTGAATATCCGTATTCAGTTCATTTTTATTCATGCAACACCCGGGGCGGACGCTTTTGCAACCGGGTGTATTCTGTCCGGCAGGGAGGGATCTCTGCTGTCAAAGAGCCGCTCGACCTGCTGAAGAGCAATAAAAATCTGTTCTTTGAAGGCAAGACAAATCCTTATGTGAAAAGGTTCCATATAAATTTTGGAGTCTCAATGACGTCTTTATTTTCCCCGGCACGAGGCATGGCTTTGTCCAATGGAATATAGTACCGCAACTTTATACCCTCAAGGGGCACAAGGGCACTTCAGGCATTTTAAGTACTTTAGGCACTTTTCTCGAACCGCAATTCTGGTATCAAAGCATAACCTGCCGAGATCAGGTTGTCTGAAATTACATTATATTATTCATCATTGGCATGGCTGGCAAGATGATATATTGATGGGCACGTATCATGTTTTACGAAATTACACATACCATTTTCCTGTAAAATATCAATGCGGGAAATGAGGGTGGCCTGAGGTTGTCTTTTTGTTCTGGTCATTGTATGAGATGACTCAGGGATAGTGTAAAGAGTTTTGCCGGGGCTGAGTAGCCGGGCTGCCGCGCCGGCGGCCGCGAAAAGTTCGCCGGAAAAAGAAGGTCTGGGGGCTCGGCCAGGCGCTGTTCTCCTTGCGGAAAGCGTGTTCCTGCTTTACCTTATGCTCCGGCCTGTTGCGAGATTTGCCGTAGCCTCGTTTCTTTAACTCAACTTGCGGAGTTGTGGTAACATGTTGAAATTAGATAAATATTTTCAGGCCGCTCGAAGCCTGTTTCCGGAGAATTCAGGAGCCGGGAGACAGGAGCCAGAATAAAACGTTATAAAATCAATCATTCTGAATGCTGTCTTCTGGATTCCCATGGCGGAGTTCGGAGCTGCAACTATGTCACAAAAATACTATTATTTCCTCAAAATAAATTAAATTAAGTCGGAAAGTTGAGTGCCTAAATAAATACGTAGCTCGTGATCATGAACAATGGATAAAATCGTTGAAGAACTTCACAGGATCTTTCATCTGAAAGATTCGACCGACACAGGGGATATCGTCATCATTGTCACGGAAAACCCCCAGACCCTCAGTTATGCCCTGATCACCGGGTTTGAAAGGGATGCCACCAGGCGCGATGAATGGTGGCATGTAAGCATGCAACTTCTTTCCGTGCCGCCGCAGAAGGTGGTCTGGACCTTGCGGACAGAGCAGTTTACCGGCAGGGAGATTTTTACCATGGGCGGGGAAAAAAGATATATCAAGGCGGTGGATTTCGCAGGGCCGGAGGGCGGGCCGAAAAAAGAGCAGAAGCCGCCGGAAAAGGGCAGGCCGTCGCTCCTGCGGGTGGTGAAATAGGGATGGCCGAGTACAGCAGGGAACTGGTCATCGCCAACACCTTCGGTCTGCATGGCCGCGCCTCCGCCCTGCTGGTGGAGACGGCCAAACGCTTCAAGGCCGACATCCGGCTTATCCGTGATGAGATGGAGGCGGACTGCAAGAGTATTCTTGATGTGATGTCCATGGCCTGTACCAAAGGGACCCCCGTCTCTATCAAGGCGGCCGGCGAGGATGCCGAGGCGGCGCTTGCCGCGCTGGCCCAATTGATTGCCGATAAATTTGGTGAAGAATGACCATGCGCAAATCCGTTGACACCGAGATCGCCATGCAGGGCATCGGCGTTTCCCCGGGTATCGTCATCGCCAGGGCCTTGCTAGTTGAACCGGGAGGCGCCTTCAAGAAAAGAAGGATCAGCGATGATGGCTCACTTGCCCTGGAGCAGAGCCGTTTCCGCCATGCCGTCTTGCGCACGGAGGAGAAACTCCGCCAGGTACGGGAACAGTTTGCCGCGGTGATGGCGGACTACGCCGCCATCATCGATACCCATATCCTCATGCTGCGGGACCGCATGATTTTCGACCGCACCCTGGAAATCATCGTTGCGGAAAAAATCAATGCCGAATGGGCCATGGACAAGGCCCTGGGCCAGGTGGAGACTGCCTTTGCCAAGGTGGATGACCCCTATATCCGCGGCCGTTTTCTTGATGTCAGGCAGGTGGCGGACCGCATCCTCTGCGAGCTGTCCGGCGCGGATATGCTGCCGGAAGAAATTGACGAGCAGGTGGTGCTGGTGGCGCGGGATTTCTCGCCCGAGGATATCCTGCACATGACCGGCCAGGCCGGCTTTCTTACCGAGATGGGCGGCGAAACATCCCATTCGGCCATTGTGGCCAAGACCCTGGGCATTCCCGCGGTGGTCGGCTTGAAAGAGGTGAACGGCCGGATCAGCAGCAATGACCTGATCATTCTGGACGGCGCCACCGGCCGGGTTATCGTCAATCCCCAGGAGGAACTCCTGGAGTACTACCAGGACAGGCAGCGCCAGTATCAGCAGCTCCATCTGGAGGTGGCCCAGTATACCAACCTGCGGCCGGAAACCACTGACGGGCTGCAGGTCAGGGTGGAGGCCAACCTGGAAATGGCCGGCGAGATCGGCCAGGCCTTCGAGTACGGCGCAGGCGGCATCGGGCTTTTCCGCAGCGAGTATCTCTATCTGGGCGCCCGGGACAATCCCGATGAGGAGTTGCTGTTCGCCACCTACCGGGATCTGCTGGCCGCGGCAGCCCCGTTTCCGGTGACCATCCGGACCTTTGACATCGGCGGCGACAAGCAGTTCCCTGCCAAGGCAGGCAAGTCCTCCGGCTTTCGCAGCAAGATGGAAAAACAGTGGTCCGCTGAGGCCAATCCCGCTTTGGGGCTGCGGGCCATCCGCTATTGTCTGCGCGAACCAGGCATGTTTGAGACCCAGCTGCGCGCCATGTTGCGGGCCAGCTCTTTCGGCTCCCTGCGGATTCTCTTTCCCATGATTTCCTCCTACTGCGAACTGCGGCAGGTGAAAGAGGTGGTGGCCCGGGTGCAGGAGCGGCTGCGCGCAGACGGCATCCCCTTTGCCGAGCGGGTGGATCTCGGGGTGATGATCGAGGTGCCCAGCGCGGTTGCCGTGGCCGATACCCTGGCCCGGGAGGTGGATTTTTTCAGCATCGGCACCAACGATCTGATCCAGTATTCCCTGGCCATCGACCGGGGCAATGAGCAGGTGGCCCATATGTATGAACCTCTGCATCCGGCGGTATTGCGGATGATCAGTCAGGTGGTTGGCGCGGCGCACCAGGCGGGCATCGAGGTGGGGATCTGCGGGGAAATGGCCGCTGAGGAGAGGTATCTGCCGGTGCTGCTCGGCCTTGGCCTTGACTCCTTCAGCATGCATCCACCGGCCATTCCGTATATCAAGCGGATGATCAGGCAGAGCCGGGCCGCCTCGGTGGAGAGGCTGGCCGGCCGGCTGCTGGCCTGCGCCTCGGCAACGGAAATCAGGGAATTGCTGCAGCACTACCTGTCCCGCCATTATCCTGATGCCTTTCCCGCTGACACCCTGGCTTCCTGATGCCTGTCGCCGGTGGCGGCAGCCGGGGTCTCATGCCATTGCCGCGGTCCGCTGACCGCCTTTTTTATGGTGCACAACGCCTGGCCGGGGTTTACTATGCCCTTTGCCCCGGCGTTGCCCGTTGTCTCCTTATTGATCTGCAGTTGCGAAGGGTTGTCACTTGGAGCACTTTGCTGAAAGAAATATCATAGCAGCCATCGCCAGGCAGCAGGCCGGCACCGCGGCTGATCTGGTGCGGGGCATCGGTGATGACTGCGCGGTGGTGCGCAGGGCCGGCGGCCTGGTTGACCTGTGGACCACCGATGCCCTGGTGGAGGGCGTCCATTTTGACCTGGCCTGGCATCCGCCTGAGCTGTTGGGCAGAAAAGCGGCCAGCGTCAACCTCAGTGATATCGGCGCCATGGGGGGCAGGCCGCGCTTTGCCCTGCTGGCCCTCGGGCTTTCCGCCGCCTGTGGCCGGGAGTTTGCGGACAGGCTGGCGGCCGGCTTTCTGCAGGTGCTGGCTGAGCATGACATGGTGCTGGTGGGCGGCGATACGGTTTATGCCGGCGAGCGCCTCATGCTGTCCATCACCGTCTGCGGGGAGATGGCGGAAGAGCAGGTCTGCTACCGCTCCGCCGCCCGGCCCGGGGATCTGGTCTGGGTGAGCAATTGCCTCGGCAACGCGGCCTGCGGCCTGGAGTTGTGCCGCCGCGGGCTGCAGGGGCGGCAGGAGTACGCCCCGCTCTGCCGCGCCCACCTTGATCCGCAGCCCCAGGTCAGACTGGGCCAGATGCTTGCCCAAAGCGGACTCGTGCACGCCATGATGGATATTTCCGATGGCCTGGCCACCGATCTGGCCCATATCTGTCAAGAGAGCGGGGCAGGGGCCGAGATCGAGGCCGGAGCGGTGCCCCTGGCGGCCGAGCTGGAAAAAGCCGCCGCGCTTCTCAAGCTTTCCCCTCTGCAGCTGGCCCTGCAGGGCGGCGAGGACTACCAGCTGGTCTTTACCGCCCCGGCGCAGAACAGCGAGCCGCTGCGCCGCCTCAGCCGGCAGGCCGGCACGGCCATTACCTGCGTGGGCCGGATGGTGGCCGGGCAGGGGGTCATGCTCCTGCAGGACGGGGCCAGGCGGGACATCACTTTTCAGGGCTATGAGCACAGGTTTTAAGATCCATTCTCCCTTTACGCCTGCCGGCGACCAGCCCGGGGCCATCGAGGCCCTGAGCCTTGGGATCAGGCGGGGCGAGCGGGAGCAGGTGCTGCTCGGCGTCACCGGTTCCGGCAAGACCTTCACCATGGCCCATGTCATCGCCCAGACCCAGCGGCCGGCCCTGGTGATGGCCCCCAACAAGACCCTGGCAGCCCAGCTCTATGCCGAATTCAAGGAACTCCTGCCGGAAAACGCGGTGGAGTATTTCGTCAGCTATTACGATTATTACCAGCCCGAGGCCTATATCCCCCAGTCCGATACCTACATTGAAAAGGACTCGTCGATCAATGACGCCATCGACAAGATGCGCCACTCGGCCACCCGCTCGCTGCTCACCCGGCGGGACGTGGTGATCGTGGCCAGCGTCTCCTGCATTTACGGCCTCGGTTCGCCGGACGAGTACAAGAACATGCATCTCTTCCTGAAACAGGGGGAGGACTATCCCTTGCAGGAGATGCAGCGGCGGCTGGTCTACATGCTCTATGAGCGCAATGATTTCTCCTTTCACCGCGGCACCTTCCGGGTGCGCGGCGATGTGGTCGACATCTTTCCGGCCTACGAGGAGGAGCATGCCGTGCGGGTGCAGCTCTTCGGCGACACCATTGACAGCATCTCCCTGGTTGACCCCCTGCGGGGTCAGGTGCTGGCCGCCATGGAGGAGGTGACCATATTCCCGGGCAGCCATTTCGTCACCTCCAAAGAGATCCTGGCCCGGGCCATGGAGACCATCAGGGTGGAGCTGCAGCAGCGGCTGGCTTTTTTCGAGAAGGAGCGTCGCCTGGTGGAGGCCCAGCGTCTGGAGCAACGCACCCTGTTTGACCTGGAGATGATCAGTGAACTGGGCTACTGCAACGGCATCGAGAACTACAGCCGGCATCTCACCGGCAGAAGTACCGGCGAGCCGCCGCCCACCCTGCTTGATTACTTTCCGCCGGATTTTATCCTCTTTGCCGATGAGAGCCATATCACCATCCCGCAGATCGGCGGCATGTACCGGGGGGACCGCTCCCGTAAGGAGACCCTGGTGGAGTTCGGTTTCCGGCTGCCTTCCGCCCTGGATAACCGGCCCCTGCAGTTTGACGAGTTTGACCGCCGCATCAACCAGGCGGTTTATGTGTCGGCCACGCCGGGCAATTTCGAGATCGACCGTGCCAAAGGCCGGGTGGTGGAGCAGATCATCCGGCCCACTGGTCTGCTCGACCCGGCCATCGAGGTGCGGCCGGCCGTAAGTCAGGTGGATGACCTGCTGGAGGAGGTCCGCCGGCGGGCGGCCCGGCACGAGGCGGTGCTGGTCACGACGCTCACCAAGCGCATGGCCGAGGATCTGACCGATTACTATGAAAAACTGGGGGTGCGGGTGCGCTACCTCCATTCGGACATCAAGACCCTGGAGCGCATCGAACTGGTGCGTCAGCTGCGCCAGGGGGAATTTGACGTGCTGATCGGCATCAACCTGCTGCGCGAGGGTCTTGATATCCCCGAGGTGTCATTGGTGGCGGTGCTTGACGCGGACAAGGAGGGCTTTCTGCGCAGCGAGCGCTCGCTCATCCAGACCTGCGGCCGGGCGGCCAGAAACGTAGCGGGCATGGTTCTTCTTTACGGGGATACGGTGACCGGTTCCATGCAGCGCACCATTGACGAGACCAACCGCAGACGGCTGCTGCAGCAGGAATATAACAGACGGCACGGCATCACGCCGGAAACCATCCGCTCCTCCATCAAGAATGTGATGGAAACCGTCTATGAAAGAACGGAACAGACCCCGCTGCTCAAGGCGGCGGAGGAAAAGGTGGAGTTCCGCACCCTGAAGGAGCTGCAGAAGGAGATCGCCAGGGTTGAAAAGGAGATGATGGCCAGGGCCAGGGACCTGGCCTTTGAAGAGGCGGCCGAACTGCGTGACCGCATCAAGGTGCTCAGGGAGCAGGAGCTGGAATGGCTTTGAAAGTGAGAAGTGAAAAGTGAGAAGTGAGAAGTGAGGAGGAAGGAGTGAAAAGAGAGGAGTCGGGAGACGGCAGTCGGGAGGCAGGGGCCGGCCATGGGCAGGGAGGGCTTTTCTACCGTTTATCCCTGTGGGCGGTGCCGCTTTTGTTCCGGCTGCTCTCCTTCATGCTGTTTGCCACCTGCCGGGTGCAGCAGCGCGGCCATCAGCATTTCAGCGGTTTTGCCGGGGCAGGAATCCCTTTTATCGTTTCCTTCTGGCATTACGGGGTCATTTACATTGTCTATCAGGCCCGGGCACTTCCCTATGTGGCCATGGTAAGCGCCAGCAGGGACGGCGAATATGTGTCCCGCATTCTGCAGAGCAAGGGGTTTGCCACGGTGCGCGGCTCGCGCAACAAAGGGGCGGTCGGCGCCTTGAAGGGGTTGATGAAGGAGATGGCCCGGGGCAAGACGGCGGTGCTGGTGGCGGATGGTTCCCAGGGCCCGGCCCGCCGGGCCCAGGCCGGCACGATTCTGCTGGCCAGCAGGACCGGGGCGCCGATCGTGCCGGTGGGCTGGGCGGCTGATCGCTACACCACCTTTCGCAGCTGGGACCGCACCGCCATCCCCCTGCCGTTTGCCAGGGTGGTCCTGTGGTATGGCGAGCCCATCCGGGTGCCCAGGGAGTTGCCGAGCGAGGAACTGGAGGAGTACCGCCTCAGGCTGGAACAGGCGCTTAATGAACTGTATGAAAAATCCTGGCAGGAGTTCGGCAGAAAAGAGCATTAAAAAGGGGATGATCGCGGCTGGCGCCATCATCCCCTTTTGCAGGTAACTAGTCTGCAGTGATTCAGTCTGTCGATTGCTGACAGACTACAGTCTAAAAGACGAATCAACCTGTGAACTTACCATCAGTCGAGCTGCTTCATGATGGAATCGAGAACTTCCTTGATGCCGGCGGAGCCGTCCACGGAAATAACCTTGGGTCCTTTGAGGGTTTTGAAGAAGTTTACCGCGGCCATGGTGCCGGTCTTGGTATCATAGTAAATATCGTGGCGTTTGCCGATGGCGACCTCATCCTGGTCGTCGGCACGGGCGCTCAAGTCGCCGCCGCAGACCCGGCAGACGAGCTTGCCGTCTTTCATTACCGGTTTGATGGCCTCAAAGGCGATGTGGTTGGGGTGGTTGTTATCGTTGGCGCACAGGCGGCGGCCCATGATCCTATCCTTGGCGATCTGGCGGTCAAGCATGATTTCAATCACGTAGTTGAGTTCAATGCCGGCATCTTTCAATGCCTTGGCCAGGGTTTCCGCCTGTACCTTATTGCGGGGAAAACCGTCAAGCAGCCATCCTTTTTTGCAGTCGTCTTCTTTCAGTCTGTCGAGGATCATCGGGATGGTGATATCATCGGGAACCAGGTCACCTCTGTCGATATACTCTTTCGCCTTCTTGCCCAGTTCCGTCCCGCCTTTGATATTTTTACGGAAGATGCCGCCGGACTCAACATGCGCGATTTTGTATTTCTCCTGAACCTTGGCGCCCTGGGTTCCCTTACCACTGCCGTTCGGACCGAAAATTAAGATGTTCATCCCTTCTCTCCTTGTGCAAAGTTTGCTGTTGAAATTCCTCTCCTAGAATTGTGGTAACATGTAGTAATTGCGGAGCTTTTACTATAACTGGCAAACGACTATAGCCCATGTTGCAAAACTATGCCATAAAAAATAAAAAAGAGGATGAATTGACCGGGACGTCTCGGTGAAAGGAGGGGGAAAAAGAAGGGGAAACGGCCGCTGGCGGGCTACTTGTCTTTTTTGCCGTGCAGAATGCAGAATTCCCGGATAAGCTCTTTCCGGTCTACAAGGGTCATGCGAAAGTAAATGGGACTCAAGATCAGAATTCTGATGGCTTCCTGGCGTGTCATGGCGGCTCCTTCCCTGGATGGCTGCGTTTTTCTGCTTGCTTTGCTTTTGATAAACGTATCGGCATTTGCCGGGAAAACTTTACTCTTTGCGCTTTCGGTTTCTGCCGGAGCAGATGAGTGCCGGCTGCGGGGGCGGCCGGGCTGGTTCTGCGGGTGGCGGGATCTGCAGGACAGGGAAAATATCCGGTAGGAATGATGAAAAATACAGGGTAAAATGAAATCTTGCCAGCCAGGTTGATCAGCAGACGGTTTTTACGAAATTTTACGGCATTGACCGTACTGGCAGGGAGAACCCGGGACGAGGAATTTCTCATTCACAATCCAAAGCTTACCGTGTCCACCACTTATTATTCAACTTTCTGAGTTGTGGTAACATGTTGAAATTAGATAGATATTCCCAGGTTGCCCGAAGCCTGTTCCCGGAGAATTCAGAAGCCAGGAGTCAGGAGCCAGAATAAAACGTAATAAAATTAATCATTCTGAATTCTGTCTCCTGTCTTCTGCCTTCACATGACGGAGATCAGAGCAGCAGCTATGTCACAAAAAATACAGTTATTCCGACAAAATAAATCAAGTCAGAAAGTTGAATTATTATGAAAAAATCTGTCAGGGCGGCGCTGATGCTCTCGCTTATTCTTCTCAGTGGGGCATGCGGCTACATGGTGCTGGAGGACAGCACCTTTCTGGACGGTCTGTACATGACCCTCATTACCATCACCACCGTGGGTTACGGCGAGGTTGTGCATCTCAGCCCCGCTGGCCGCGTTTTCACCATGGCCCTCATCATGGTGGGGGTGGGATTCATGATGCTGGTTTTCACCAAGATTACCGAGGCCGTGGTTGAAGGCAGGCTTCAGGCTGTTTACGGGAGGTTGAACATGAAGAAAAAGGTGTCTGAGCTGAGCGGCCATTACATTGTCTGCGGTTTCGGCCGTATAGGCCAGGTCATCACCAAGCTGCTCAGTGCGGAAAACAAGCAGTTTGTGGTTATAGAAAATGACCCCCAGGTCATCAACAAGCTCAGTGAACTGGGCTATCTTTTCCTCGATGGCGAGGCCTCCAATGATGATATGCTGCTCAAGGCCGGCGTGGATAAGGCCAGCGGCCTCATCGCCGTTGTCTCCTCAGATGCCGATAATGTTTACATCGTCCTTTCCGCCAGGGGGCTCAATCCTGATCTCTATATCATGGCCCGCTCCAGCGGGGTGGAGGGCGTGGAGATCAAGCTGCTGCGGGCCGGGGCCAATAAGGTGCTTTCTCCCTATTATATCGGCGCCACCCGTATGGCCCATCATGTCCTGCGGCCCACGGTGACCGATTTTATCGATCTCACCGTGTCCGGCGGGGAACTCGGGCTGCGCCTGGAGGAACTGCAGGTTTCCGAGAAAGGGCAGATGACCAACAAGACCCTGCTGGAATCGAATATCCGCAGGGATTTCGACCTGATCGTCGTGGCCATCAAACGCAGCCAGGGGGAGATGCAGTTCAATCCCAACCTGGGGACCAGCATCCTGAGCGGTGATACCCTGGTGGTGCTTGGCGAGTATGAGAAAATCAAGCTGCTGGAAAAAATTATTTAATTGATTGCCGAGAGTCTGTGTTACAATAAAGGGACATCTGCGAATTCTGATTCTTTCCGCATAGTTCGCTCTCCCCTGTTCCCCGCTGGCAATTGCCCTGTTATTTTAAGGAAGGCAATGGAAGATCTCTCGAAAAAACCGGTTAAAATCTGTAATGACTGTTTCCTGCTCAAGCTGACCAAGGATAAACTGAAGGCGGTTCTCCAGCTTGTCAGCGAGGATGACCGCTTTGAAAGCGTGCCCTTTGACGAGATTGTCAAAGAGGTGCAGAGTCATGGGGTAAGTTTCGGTTTTGTCCAGAAACTTCCTCCGGCCCGGGAGGGGAAAACGGTCATTGCCAGCGGCACGCCGGCGGTTGCTGGGGAAAACGCCAAGGTCAAACCGGTGGTCAAACCGGTCATCGTCTCCCGGGCCAAGTCGCTGAAACCCGGGCAGGACAGGGTTGATTTCCGTGAGCTCGGTCATATCGTCAATGTCCCCAAGGGGCAGTTGCTGCTGAGGAAGATTCCGGCCACGGCCGGCACGCCGGGCAAAAATGTGCTGGGTGAGGAGATCCCCTGCAAGCCGGGCAAGGATGTCAACATCAAATGCGGACCGGGCGTGGCATTGAGCGAGGATGGCCTGCAGGTTACCGCCCTGGTGGATGGCAAGTTCGTCATGGGCGACGGCAAGCCCGCTGTTTATGAGGAGCATATTATCACCGGCAATGTTGACATGGCGGTGGGCAATATCGCCTTCTGCGGCACCAAACTGGAGATTACCGGCGAGGTGCTGCCTGGTTTCAAGATCAAGTGCAAGGGCGATATTTTTATCGGCAAGGGGGTGAATAATGTCCAGCTCCTGGCCGGGGGAGCGGTGCGGATATCCGGCGGCGTGGTGGGGCAGGACGCGGAAATACGGGCAAAAGGGGATATCGCCCTTGATTTCTGTGAGAATTTCGGTCTCATCGAAACCAGGGGATCCCTGCGGGTTGATAATTTTGTCGTGCAGGGCCGGGTGAAAACCGGGGGCTCCATGATGGTTGTCGGCGGCAAAGGCACGGTAATCGGCGGTAAGTATGTCATCGGCGGCAGCATGTATGTCAAGGATCTCGGCTCAGAAGCGGAGGTGGTCACGGAAGTGACCGTGGGATTGAAACCCGAGCTTGAGAAAAAGAAAAGACAGGTCGAGGCGGCCAAGGAGTACTGGCCCAACCGGATGAACGAGATCCTCAAAAATATCAGCACCCTCAATGAGATGAAAAAAACGGAGGGCAAGAACTTCGGCGGCGAGAAAGCCGGTGTGCTGGCAGAACTCAACAAGATGATGCCCGAGGTGATGGAGAAGAATAATCAGCTGACCGAAATGCAGATGCAGCTCGATAAAGAGCTTGAACAGGCATCCAGTGAAGCAATCTATGTCTACGGCAGTCTCTATCCCGGGGTGGCCGTGACCATCGGCAAGGCGGTGCGGGTTATTGATAAGCTGGACCGGATGGTGGTGGTGGAACTTAATAAGAGTACCCTGCAGATCCATGTCCGCTCAATGACCGCCGAGGAGAAGGAGATGGTTGCTTGACTGTTGCCAGGCTAGCTAGCCGGATCCGTAAAATGCAGACCCGCAAACCCCTACTGACGGCAGCAATTACAGGTTGAAGGTTTTGTCTTCCTTGTCGAGAAATTTTTTAAAGCGCCGGTAAAGGTTCCAGAAATGAGCGATCTCCTGTTCGCCTGGTTTCGGTAATTTTCGCGCCACCTCCCCCTTTGCCGCCGGTAGTGGTCTCCACCAGGGGCTCAGGCGACTGGCGGTTCATTGAGTCAACCAGATCCCAGGCATGGCGGTAGGACATGTCCATGGATTTGGCGGTCTGGCTTATGGAACCGTACTGGCGTATTCTTCCCAGCAGCGTGACCCGTCCGTAGCCGAGAAAAGTCGCTCCTGCCACCTCGATGCTCCCTGTTCCAGTTCAACAATCAAGCAGCAGCCTGGCGGTGTCATGCCGGCCCTTTTCATCACTGCCCTCCTCGTGTTTCGATATAGCGTAAATACCTAACGGATGACAAGCCGAACTCCTCTGCCCGAAAACATCATGCTGCAGTCTCCTGTGCTGGCAAATCAGGTGCCAACGCAGCAAATTTTATTAATCTCAGTGGTATCAGCTTGATAAGCGGGCGACGGTACAGCGGGCCTCAACGGCCGGCGGCAGATGGCCGGCCAATTTTGCATTGACCATGTCAAAAATGAAGGGCCCCTTCATTTTGGTATTCGACAAGAGGATTGTCAGGATATACGGCTGGCAATGGTGAGGGCGCGAAAAAGAACCAACTCCGGAAATTTTTTGTGGCGGAAAATTGGAAATTTCCCGGCTTTTTGCAACAATGGGTAGGGAAAATGCGTGTTACCGATTATGATGAATACTCTGTAAGTGAAGTTGTAAGGATAATCAGCGAGATTCGGTGAAGAGGTTGAAGATGAGTATCAGGAAATTGGTTAACGGGATCGCGACCTTTCTCTTTTTTTTCTGTCTGCCGGCTGGAGCGAGCTGTGCCGAAGAAGAAGCCGTCGGCAAGATTGTTATCGCCGTTTCCCCCTGCAGTGACGTGGTGTTGAGTTTTAAAAAGTTCCTACCGCTGGTCACCTATCTGCAGGTGGAGACCGGCACGGAGATCAAGCTGGTGTTTCCGCCGGATGCCGCGGAATTCGAGGCCCAGATCAGGAATAAGGATATTGATTTTGCTTTCCAGGACCCCAATGTGTACGTGAAATTTGCCCCGCTCTATGACCAGACGACCCTGCTGAAGGCGCTCAACCTGAAGGGGGGGGTCTCCCAGTCCGGCGCCATCGTTGCCAGAAAGGACAGCAAAATAAACACGATGAAGGATCTGGTCGGTAAGTCCGTCATGTTCGGCTCCAAGCTCTCCGCCTCCAAATGGGTGGTGGCGAAGATGGTGTTTGAAGAAAACGGCATCGATATCGACAAGGATCTGGCCATGTATGCCAACGGCGGCTGCTGCGAGGACATTCTCTTCAATGTGTTTCTCAAGGCCTTTGATGCGGGGGTGGTGTGCGATCATTATCTTGAAGAGCATGCCAAAAAAGAGCGGGAACTCGGGGTCAATGCCCGGGAACTTCATGTCATTGCCACCACCACCCTGGTGCCGACCCGGGTGTTTGCCGCCCGCCTGGGCCTGGACCCGGCGATTGTGGCCAGTTTCGACCGGGCCCTGCTGAAACTCAACCGCAGCAACCCTGAACATGCCAGGATCCTTTCCTCCGCAGAGATCGGCGGCTTTCAGCAGGCCAAGGATGAGGATTATGACGGGATGCGGGTCCTCATCGGGGAACAGAAGGCGGAATAGAAGCGGGGGCTCTGGGCATGGAAATCTGGCCGCCATGGCTGAAATTCAGCTTGCGCACCAAGCTGACTCTGCTGATTGAAAGCCTGGTGGTGATTCTTGTCGTGGTCACCGGCGTCATCACCACCATGCGGGAAAAGGAAAGTCTGGAAGGCGAGCTGCGCAAACGGGGGCTGGCGCTGGCCGCCGACGTGGCCAAGTTCAGCACCAGTCCCATGCTGAGCAACGACCTGCCCACTCTCCGCCGTTTTGTCAATCACTCCATGGAGCAGGATTATGTTCGCTACGTCGTCCTGCTTGACCCCCAGGGCAGGGTGGTGATGCACAGCGACCTGCAGGAAGTCGGCAAAATCTACCGGGACAGCATGACCTCTGTTGCGCTGAAGTCCGAGAAATATGGCAGTTTCCAGGCAACCCTGCCGGGAAGCGGGGAATACTATTACGATATCTACACCCCCATCTATCTGGACGACGCCAGGCTGGGAACGGTCCGGCTCGGCTATTCCTATATGGCGGTTGAGAAGGAAATCGCCAGTGCCCGCCAGCAGATTTTCATCATAGCAGTGGTCACCATTCTCATCGGCGGCATTTCCGCGTATCTCCTGGCCGCCTTTATTTCCGCGCCGATCAAAAAGATAACCGACGCCACCGGCAAGGTGGCCGCAGGCGATCTCATCACCCGGCTGACCGTCAGAAGAAACGATGAGATCGGCGCCCTGGCCAACTCCTTTAACGAGATGACCGAGAATCTGCGGAAAACCACCATTTCCAGGGATTATGTCGACAACATCATCGGCAGCATGAACGATACCCTGGTGGTGCTTGAGCCGGATGCCAGGATCAGCAGCGTGAACAAGGCCGCCTGTGAACTCCTCGGCTATCAGGAGGAGGAACTGATCGGCGCGCATGTGCAGAAAATCCTGCCCATGGAAGAATCCTTTTTCAGTGAAGCGGGATTTCGGCGGGTGCTGGCCGGTGAAAAGATCATCAATCTGGAAATAGACTATCTGGCCAGGGACGGCGCCAGGGTCCCCATGCTCTTTTCCGCGACTGTCCTGAAGGATAAGGAGGGGGGGATAGAGGGGGTGGTGGGCATTGCCCGCGACGTCACCGAGCGCAGGAAGGCCGAGGAGGCGCTGCGGCAGTCGGAGCGGGAACTCCGTGACCTGTCCGCCCAGCTCCTCACCGCCCAGGAAGAGGAGCGCCGCCGGCTTTCCGTGGAACTCCACGATGAACTGGGGCAGTCGCTGATGGTGCTCAAACTCAAGGTGCGGGCCATCCAGCGCGCATGGGGAGCCGAGGCCGGTCTGAAAAAAGAGTGTGATGCCGTGATCAATTACATCAATGAGGTCACGGAAAACGTCCGCCGTCTTTCCCGGGACCTGAGCCCCTCCATCCTGGAGGATCTGGGGCTGACCATCGCCGTGCGCCGGCTGGTGGAATCGTCCGGCAAGCTGTATAATATCAGCTGTTCCCTGGATATGACCGAGCTTGACAGCCTTTTTTCCCGCGATCAGAAGATCACCGTGTACCGGATCGTCCAGGAGTGTCTGACCAACATCGCCAAGCATTCCCTGGCCAGCAACGTCTGGCTCACCCTCAGCAGACGGCAGGACAGTTTTTTCTTCCAGGTGCGGGATGACGGCGAGGGCTTTGATGTGCGGGAAGTCCTTGGCCGGGATCGCACCAAACACGGCCTGGGACTGTCCGCCATGCACGAGCGGGTCCGCATGCTGGGAGGAACTCTCTCCGTGCAGAGCAGTAAAGGCGGCACCATAATCAGTTTTGCCGTTCCATTAAAATTTCGCTGAGGAAAAGCCCATGGCTACCCCGTACCGTATTGTGCTGGCCGATGATCATGCCCTGTTCCGCCAGGGGATCAAGAGTATTCTCGAAACTTACGGTGGCCTTGAGGTGGTCGGCGAGGCGAGCGACGGGCTCATGCTGCTGGAGCTTTTGCGGCAGGATACCCCGGACCTGGTGATTCTGGACATCTCCATGCCCCACCTCCGCGGGCTGGAGGCCGCCAGGGAGATCAAAATGATCTCCGCCGATATCAAGGTATTGATTCTGACCATGCACAAGGACAAGGATTACGTCTATTCCGCCCTGTCCGCCGGCGCGGCAGGCTATCTGCTCAAGGAGGATGCGGACACGGAGCTCTTTGCCGCCATTGAAAAGATCAGGGACAATGGCTGCTATATCTCGCCGCTGCTGTCCGGTGAATTCGCCTTTGATCTGGTGCAGGCCTCCCACAAGGGGGAGCTCGCCTCCCTGTCCGACCCCCTGACCACCCGGGAAAGGGAAATTCTCAAGCTGATTGCCGAGGGCATCTCCAATAAGGAGATCGCCGATCTGCTCTATATCAGCAGCCGCACCGTGGAAAATCACCGCGCCAATATCATGCGCAAGCTGAACATCAAACAAACCGCCAATCTGGTAAAATATGCCCTGGACAAGGGCTACATCCTGCCCAGCAAATAAAGAAAAATCGTAACTATCCAGCAGCACCGGGGCGATCGAACGTTTATCGTCCCAAGCTGGATAATTACGAGAAATCCTTTGAAACCCGCCCTTTGGTTTGTCGCTAGGTACTAATACCCACCGCGTTCTGAGTAGTTAATCTGAGCAAGTCTTGAGTAGTTCGCCGGATTGTTTCCCTGGCCTTAACCGCGTAGAGTTGCATACAAATGAGGATCTTTCCGGGTTCGCGAAAATCCCCTGAAAAGGGACGACGAGAACCCGCGGCTCCAGGGTCCTTATGCGCTGTTGCCCAGCCTGGGCATTCTCCGGTTTTCAGGGGGTATTTCCTGCGGGAATCCGCAACCGGAACTATGAAAAAAAACCGCAAAAAACGCTTCGCGTTTCCGCCATGGGAGCCTGGCGGGGAGGCGGCAAAATCCGGCAAGGAGGTGAGGGGAAAGTAAACAATCTTGATTTGTTGAGTTCTGCCGGCAGTACTCGGACGTATCGCATGGGGGAGATACGACAAAACGAGGTAGATGGGTGCTGAAGGCAGCAGGCAACGCCCGGTGAGGGCGCCCGAATGGTTCTGGCAACACAGAGAAATAATTAACCTAAGACAATTTTTAAGGTGGATAAACAGATGATTAAACGTACAGCTCTTCTCATGACAACGGCATTCATGTTTGTAACTCTCCCAGGTGCTGCGGTTGCTGATGACCAGGACCAGTATCGCGACAAAGATCAGGACCGGGATCACATCTGCTGGCCGGACAATAGCCAGGATATAAGCGGCAGGTTCGATCTTGCTGCAGATCGTACGCAAGATCGCGATAACGATGGAATATGCGACGGGGACGGACCGGATCAGGATCGTGACGGTTGGAAT
>QZKJ01000050.1 GCA_003605035.1 Desulfurivibrio sp. | reverse complement strand
TAAGCTGATAAGCTGATAAGCTGATAAGCTGATAAGCTGATAAGCTGATAAGCTGATAAGCTGATAAGCTGATAAGCTGATAAGCTGATAAGCTGATAAAATATAACAGAGTCCGGAAAGCCGGCAAGGACAAAAAACGCAGGGAAAGGCGGGCTATCCGTATACCAGATATTGAACATCCGACAACTTACGAAAATACATTATTATGCCTAAACGAACTGATATAAAAAAGATTCTCATCATCGGCTCCGGCCCCATCATCATCAGCCAGGCCTGCGAGTTTGACTACTCAGGCACCCAGGCGGTCAAGGCCCTGAAAGAGGAAGGCTACGAGGTGGTGCTGATCAACTCCAATCCCGCCACCATCATGACTGATCCGGAAATCGCCGACTGCACCTACATTGAACCGATCACCACCGAAATGGTGTGCAAGATCATCGAAAAGGAACGGCCCGATGCCCTGTTGCCCACCCTGGGCGGGCAGACCGGCCTGAACACGGCGATCAAGGTGGCGGCCACCGGCATCCTTGACAAATACGGCGTCGAGCTGCTGGGCGCCAACATTGACGTGATCAAAAAGGCGGAAGGCCGGGATTCCTTCCGGGAGGCCATGTACCGCATCGGCCTCAAGGTGCCGGAAAGCGCCATTGTTCATTCCATCGACGAGGCGCGCTCCGCCGCGGAAAAAATCGGCTTTCCCGTCATTGTCCGCCCCAGCTTCACCCTGGGCGGCACCGGCGGCGGGGTGGCCTACAATAGCCAGGAGCTCGAGTCACTGTGCAAGGCAGGCCTTGACCTCAGCCTCAACACCGAGGTCATGCTCGAACGCAGTCTGCTGGGCTGGAAGGAATACGAGCTGGAGGTGATGCGCGACAAAAATGACAATGTGGTCATCATCTGCTCCATAGAAAACATGGATGCCATGGGGGTCCATACCGGCGACTCCATTACCGTGGCCCCGGCGCAAACCCTGTCAGACCGGGAATATCAGCTGATGCGCAACGCCTCCATCGCCATCATGCGGGAAATCGGGGTGGAAACCGGCGGCTCCAATGTGCAGTTTGCCGTCAATCCCGCCAACGGCGAGCTGATGGTGATTGAAATGAACCCCAGGGTCTCCCGCAGCTCGGCCCTGGCCTCCAAGGCCACCGGCTTTCCCATCGCCAAGATTGCCGCCAAGCTTGCCGTGGGCTACACCCTGGATGAGATCCCCAACGATATCACCAAGGAGACCTTTGCCTCCTTTGAGCCGACCATTGATTACTGCGTGGTGAAAATCCCCCGCTGGACCTTTGAGAAGTTTCCCGAGGCAGCGGATATCCTCACCACGGCCATGAAATCGGTGGGCGAAACCATGGCCATCGGCCGGACCTTCAAGGAGGCCTTCCAGAAAGGGCTGCGCTCCCTGGAAATCGGCATCTCCGGCTTCGGCGCCCATCCCAAATTCAATTTTTCCGCCATGGACCAGCGGGACCTTGAACTGAAACTGAAGATCCCCAACTCAAAAAGGATCTTCGCCCTTTACGAAGGCCTGCGGCGGGGCATGACCATTGAGCGGCTTTACGAACTGAGTGCCATCGACCCCTGGTTTCTGGTCAATCTGCAGCAGATTCTTGATACGGAAAAGGAAATCAGCAAGGCGGGCTTCTCGGGACTTGACCGCGATTTCCTGCGCAAGGCCAAGCAGTTCGGCTTCTCCGACCCGCAGATCGCTTTTCTTACCGGCACCAGCCAGGATGACATCCGGGAACTGCGGGAAAAGCTGGGGCAGAAGCCGGTTTACAAGTTGGTTGATACCTGCGCCGCTGAATTCGAGGCCTATACCCCTTACTATTACTCAACCTATGAAGTGGAGGATGAGTCCCGCCAGACGGACCGGCGCAAGATCATGATCCTGGGCGGCGGCCCCAACCGCATCGGCCAGGGCATCGAGTTTGACTATTGCTGCGTGCATGCCTCGTTTGCCCTGAAAGAGATGGGCATCGAAAGCATCATGGTGAACTCCAATCCGGAAACGGTGAGTACCGACTACGACACCTCGGACAAACTCTACTTCGAACCTTTGACCTGTGAAGATGTCTTAAATATCATTGAAAGCGAAAAACCCGACGGGGTGATCGTCCAGTTCGGCGGGCAGACGCCGCTTAATCTCGCCGTGCCGCTGGCCAGGAAGAACGTGCCCATCATCGGCACCTCACCCGATTCCATCGACCGGGCGGAAGACCGGGAGCGCTTTCAGAAATTCCTGCAGAAACTCAACCTGATCCAGCCGGCCAACGGCACGGCGCGCACCACCGAGAGCGCCATCAATATCGCCCGGGAAATCGGCTACCCGGTGGTGGTGCGGCCCTCCTACGTGCTGGGCGGCAGGGCCATGCGCATCGTCTACAATGAAAAGAATCTGAAGCACTATATGGCCACTGCCATTGATGTCTCCTCGGAGCACCCCATCCTGATCGACAAGTTCCTCAAGGAGGCCATTGAGATTGATGTGGACGCCATTTCGGATGGGGAAAACACCATCATCGGCGGCATCATGCAGCATATTGAAGAGGCGGGCATCCATTCCGGCGATTCGGCCTGCGTGCTGCCCCCTCACAGCCTGTCCGCCGGGCTCATCGAACAGATCAAGGAGGCGACCCGGGCCATGGCCCTGGAGTTGAAGGTGATCGGCCTGATGAATGTCCAGTACGCGGTGAAGGACAACATCCTCTACGTGCTTGAGGTCAATCCCCGGGCCTCCCGCACCATTCCCTTTGTCAGCAAGGCCACCGGCGTGCCGCTGGCCAAACTGGCGACCAAGGTCATGCTGGGCATGAAGCTGCCGGAACTCGGCCTGACCCGGGAGGTGGAAATCTCCCATTACGCGGTGAAAGAGGCGGTCTTCCCTTTTGACCGTTTTGACAATGTGGACACCCTGCTGGGACCTGAGATGAAATCCACCGGCGAGGTCATGGGCATGGACGAGTCCCTGGGCCTGGCCTTTGCCAAATCACAGTTTGCCGCAGGTCAGCCCATTCCCCTGGCGGGCACCGTGCTCTTCAGCATGCGGGGGGAAGACAAGGCCGTGATCCTGCCGGTGGCCGAAAAACTGCATAAACTCGGCTTCACCATCATGGCCACCCGGGGCACCGCGGCCTATCTCAACAACCATGGCGTTTCCTGCACCAGAATCAACAAGATTTCCGAGGGCCGACCCCACATTCTGGACAAAATTCAGGACAATGAAATCCAGTGGATCGTCAACACCTCCCGGGGGACCAGGACCACCGAGGATTCCTACAACATCCGCCGGGCGGCGCTGAACTACCATCTGCCCTACACCACGACCACGGCGGGCGCCGAATCCATGGCCATGGCCATTGCCACCTTGAAAAACCAATCCATGGAGGTCAAGGCGGTGCAGGAATATTTCAGTCCCCGGAGCCGCTCGTGAGCAATTCAGACAATTTTGCACCGGCTTCCACGATTACGGCTGGACTTTACAACACCAAGTACTTAATGTTAATCTTTCCTTACGGCATTTTGCCTCCGCAGACGAGACTGCTGCAGTTGCACCAAAAACAGAAAAAAGAGAGCAAAACTTTTTAAATTTTCTTTACGGGGTTCTTTCTTGAATAATTTTTACAAAAATTTATCCATGTGGCTGGTGATCGGTCTGACCATGATCCTGCTCTTCAATATGTTCAACCATCCCCAGACCGGCGTGGTGGAGATGAGCTACAGCGACTTCATGTCCTCCGTCTCCGCCAACGGCATCACCCAGGTTACCCTCCAGGGTGATGAAATAACCGGCGTCAGCGGCGGCAAACAATTCCGCGTTATTGCCCCGGCCGCGGATGCGGAGCTCATCCCCCAGCTCAGAAAGGCAGGGGTCAATATCACGGTCAAGCAGAAGGAGGAGACGCCATGGTATATCACCATTCTGGTCTCCTGGTTCCCCATGCTGCTGCTCATCGGTGTCTGGATCTTCTTCATGCGGCAGATGCAGATGGGGGGCGGCAAGGCCATGAGTTTCGGCCGCAGCAAGCACCGGATGCTGGAAAGCGGCACGGCCAAGGTAACCTTCAAGGATGTGGCCGGCATCGATGAGGCCAAGGAAGAACTCTCCGAGATCATTGATTTTCTCCGTGACCCGAAAAAGTTCACCCGGCTGGGCGGCCGCATTCCCAAGGGCGTGCTGCTGGCCGGTCCTCCGGGCACCGGCAAAACCCTGCTGGCCAAGGCCATTGCCGGCGAGGCTGAGGTGCCTTTTTTTTCCATCAGCGGTTCGGATTTTGTGGAGATGTTTGTCGGCGTCGGCGCCTCCAGAGTCAGGGATCTCTTTACCCAGGGCAAGAAAAACGCCCCCTGCATCATCTTCATTGACGAAATTGACGCGGTGGGCCGCCATCGCGGCGCCGGCCTGGGCGGCGGTCACGACGAACGGGAGCAGACCCTCAATCAGCTGCTGGTGGAAATGGACGGCTTTGAATCAAACGAGGGAGTCATCATTATCTCCGCCACCAACCGGCCCGATGTACTTGACCCGGCCCTGCTGCGGGCAGGCCGCTTTGACCGGCAGGTGGTGGTCCCCATCCCGGATGTGGGCGGCCGGGAAAAAATTCTGATCGTCCATGGGAAAAAGGTGCCGGTGGCCGCGGATGTCGACTGGAAGGTCATAGCCCGCGGCACCCCGGGATTTTCCGGGGCCGACCTGGAAAACCTGGTCAACGAGGCGGCGCTGCTGGCCGCCCGTTATAACGAAGACAAGGTGAACATGGATCACCTGGAACGGGCCAAGGACAAGGTGATGATGGGTGCGGAACGCCGCAGCATGATCATCACGGACAAGGAAAAGAAGATCACCGCCTTTCATGAGGCTGGCCACGCCCTGATCGCCCGGCTGCTGCCGGGCACCGATCCGCTGCACAAGGTCACCATCATCCCCAGGGGACGGGCCCTGGGCCTGACCCAGCAGCTGCCCACCGTGGAGCAGTATACCCATGCCAAATCATACCTGCTGAACAATCTCTGCATCCTGCTCGGCGGCAGGGTGGCGGAAGAGCTGACCTTCGGCGAAATCACCACCGGCTCCGGCAATGACATTGAACGGGCCACGGTCATGGCCCGCAAGATGGTCTGCGAATGGGGCATGAGCGAGGAGATGGGCCCGCTTACCTTCGGCAAGAAGGAAGAGCAGATATTTTTGGGCCGGGAAATCGCCCAGCACCGCGATTACAGCGAGGAAACCGCGATCAGGATTGATGAGGCGGTGAAAAGACTGGTGGTGGAGGCCAACGAAAAGGTCTTCAAACTGTTGCGGGATAATATCGAATCGCTGAAAGTCATTGCCAATGCCCTGCTTGAGCGGGAAACCCTGACCCTGGATGACATTGATAAGCTGCTGAAAGGTCAGGGGCTGGAACCCAAAGCCGCGGCCAGGCCTCAGCCCAACGGGTCGGCGGCGAGTAGCGCGGCTGAGCAAACTCCGCCCCAGGCAGCCCCGGAAGTCCCGCCACCCCCGGTCCGTGAACAGGCCGACGGGCCGGCCGGGCTCTGACAGGCTTCGCTGACAGCTGCTTCATTGATGAACAAGCTCATCCGGGATCGCACCTTGAACTTTACCGACAAGGTCCACGTCATGGGCATTGTCAACGTCACCCCGGACTCTTTTTCCGACGGCGGCAGGGTGGGCGATGAAAAAACGCTGCTGGCCCTGGTCGAGCAGATGGTGGCCAGCGGGGCGGACATCATTGATATCGGCGGTGAGTCCACCAGGCCCTTTGCCCCGGCAGTCAGCCTGCGGGAAGAGCTCGACCGGGTCATTCCGGCCATTGCCGCCATCCGACGCCGTTACACGATTCCCATCTCCATCGACACCACCAAGGCAGAGGTGGCCAGGCTCGCCCTGGCGGCAGGGGCTGACATCATCAATGACATCAGCGCGCTCAGCCACGATCCTGACATGGTTACCGTAGCCGCCGAACACCAGGCGCCGGTCATCATCATGCATATGCAGGGAACCCCGCGCAGCATGCAGATCAACCCAAGCTACGATGATGTGGTGGCCGAGATCTGCGCAAGCCTGGACGAGCGTATCAGGTGGGCGGAAAGCCGCGGCCTGTCCCGCGACAGGATCATCATTGATCCGGGCATCGGCTTTGGCAAGACGGTGGATCACAACCTGACCATCCTGCGGGACCTCAGACGATTCACCACGCTGGGCTGCCCGGTGCTGATCGGCCATTCCCGCAAATCCTTCATCGGCAAAATCCTGGCCATCGACGATCCCGCCGGCCGTGATGAGGCCAGCGCGGTGATCTCCGCGCTCTGCGCCTGGAACGGGGCAGCCATCATCCGGGCGCATGATGTGGCCAGGACCGTGGCGGCCGTCAACATGACCCGGGCCATCAGCAGGGGCAGCAGCACGTGTAACGGCTGATTTCACAGACCGCCAGGCAACCATGCGCGAGCGACTCATCCGATACCAGGCATACAACAAAAGCCGCAAGATCAAGGCCATCAACTTCCAGCCGGCCAAGGCCACCCTGCTCTTCAAGATTATCCCCTACCTGCTTCACTGTAATTACCCCGATCTGCCGGGTTATGTGGAGGATCCGCACTGCCCTTTCGGCATCTACCGCTTTCTGCCGGACAAAATAGTCGACAGCGAACTTTTCCGCCGCTATTTCCCGGATTCCACCGCCCGAAACTATAAAACCGCCTCCCCTTACCCGCGCAATCCCTGCATCCATTCCCTGAAAACCATCGGCAGCATCGGCACCATCGCCCAGTCGGAAAAATCGGACTGCGATTTCTGGGTGAGCATCCGTCTGGAAGAAATCGGCGGGCAAGGGGCGGGCCTGCTGGAGGAAAAATGCAAGAAAATCGAAAAATGGGCCTTGGAACACGGGATTGAGGTCTATTTCTTTCTGATGGATATTGACCAGACCAGGGAAAACAGATTTTCCTCCGCCGCTGAAGAGGAATCCGCCGGCTCGGCCCTGAAACTGCTGCTCAAGGACGAACTGTTCCGCACCCACATCCTGGTGGCCGGCAAAATGCTGCTCTGGTGGCTGATCCCCCCCGGCCTGACCGAACAGGGCTACCGTGACTATGTGGAGCAACTGGTAAAAAAACGGGCCCTCAACCTGGATAATTTTGTCGATCTCGGCTACCTGTCCGATATCCCCAAGGCGGAAATATTCGGGGCCTGCCTCTGGCAGCTCAACAAGGCCCTGGACAGTCCTTTCAAGTCCGTCATCAAATTCGCCTACCTGGAACTGCTGCTCAAGCACCAGACCAACATCCTGCCGCTTTTTTCCACCAGGATCCAATGTCTGGTCACCTTCCCCGAACGGCTACCGGAAAACGAGGTCCGTCTCCCCCTCAACCACATTGATCCCTACCTACTGCTGGCCAAGGAACTGGTGGCCTTCTACCAGCAGAACAAGATCAAGGACGAGGATGACCTGATCAGGGAGTGCCTCTTTTTCAAGACCCTGGAAGGGACCAAGTCGGAAAAGGATGACACCCATCTGCAGACCACCCTGGCCCTGATGAAAAAATGGGATCTGCTGCCGCCCAATTATGAACAGCTGATCAAACTGCAACACTGGAGCTATAAGGATCTGCTGGCCCTGGGCTCCAGGGTGCACGCCTACCTGGTTGACACCTACAACCGCCTGCGCTGGCTGCGCAAATCATTCCAGGATGAAACCGGACGGGCCATCAGCGACCGGGACCTCTCCATCCTGGGCAAAAAGCTCTTCAGCTTCTACGAGGTGAAGCCGGACAAGATACCCTACCTGCACACCCTTTCCCGCCAGTCCATCATGCAGACCGACCTCACCTTTCACGTCAGCCGCTATGACGGGGAGGTCTATTACTATGTCTTCCAGGGCACCCATGACACGGAATCGATCAAAAACAACCAGCAGGCCCTGATCAAACGGGAGCCGGATCCGATTTTTCTGCTGATCTGGCTGACCATCAACGGCATCCTGCAGCACAAAACCAACATTCATCTGACCAAGAATTTTCTATCAGTCAACCTGTCCGACCTGCGGAATCTGGCTGAGACGATCGTCAGAATCTTTCCCCTGTTCAATTTTTCCCAGATTACCGCCAGCGAACTGCTCAGCCCGGAAAAGGTCACCATGGCCCTGGTTATCGTCAACTTCGGCAATGAGCCGGTCAAGGGCTCACCCACCCTGAAATCGGCAATCATCACCGTCAACAACTACGGTGAGTATTTTCTCCACCACTACACCACCCTGGTGCAGTTGAAAAACGCCATGCGCCTGCTGCTGACCAGACATTTTGTCAGCCGCTGGAACCATAACCTGGAAATCTATATCCCGGACCAGCCGGAAAAGTATTATATCCAGAGCCTGCTGGAGAAGTGAAAGAAGTGAAGAGTGAAGAGTGAGGAGTAAGGAGTGAAGAGTGAGGAGTGAGGAGTGAGGAGTGAGGAGTGAGGAGTGAGGAGTGAGGAGTGAGGAGTGAGGAAGAATAACCGAACAGGGAAAGGGGGCAAGAAAAAACGGCGATGAAGATTGTTTTCTACCACTCAATTGTCTGCCCCCGCTGTCTGCTGGTGGGGCGGACCCTGCGGCAGCTGCAGTGCGAATTCCCGGATCTGGCGGTGGAAAAGGTCGAGGTGACGGTACGTCCGCTGGAAAGCCTGCGCAACGGCATCAGGATGATACCGGCCCTCACCTGCCGGGACCAGCGACTCTTCGGCCTCATCCTGACCCCGGCAGCGATACGGGAATTTGTGGAAAAGGCGTATCAGGGGCAGGCGGGCAGATAAATGTAAAAAGTGGTCCCTTTGCCGTTTTCCGACTCCACGGTAATGGTGCCGCCATGTTTGCGCATGATGGAGTAGCAGATGGCCAGGCCGAATCCCGTACCCCGCTGGCTGGCCATCCGCTTGGTGGTGAAATAGGGGTCAAAGATCCTGGCCAGATTTTCCTGGGGAATGCCCACCCCCTGATCGGTGATGGCGATGCGCAGATAGGCGCCAGGGGCTACATCCAGGCCGTTGTCTTCGCCGACCTGCTGATTTTCCGCTCGCACCCGCACCTCTCCGCCGTTTACCATGGCCTCCCTGGCATTAATCACCACATTATTGAAAACCTGCTGCATCTGGCCGGCATCAATGAGCACTTCATGCATATCCGCGGCCAGGGCAAACTGGCAGGCAATATCTGCCCCCCGCAAAGCGATTTCCACGGATTGCTGCAGCAGTTCCCGGATGTTGATGCATTTTTTCAGGGGGGAGCCGCCTTCGGCAAAGGTGATGAACTTGCCGGTCAACTCCTTGCCCTGCAGGCAGCTCTGCCTGGCCTCCTCCAGAATCTCGATCTGTTCGCTTTCCGGGGGCAGAGCGTTTTTCACCAGGGTGATGACCGCCAGCAGGCCGGTCAGGATGTTATTGAAATCATGGGCAATGCCGCCGGCCAGAATGCCGATGGCTTCCAGCTTCTGGGCCTTCTGCAGTTCAATTTCCAGCTTGCGGCGCTCGGTGACGTCGCGGAAGATGCCGCGGATGGCCACTGGCTTGTTGTCCACGAACTTGCAGTTGCACTTCCCCTCAACCATGATGCGCCTGCCGTCTCTGGCCACGAACTCCGTTTCAATCTTATCCACCTCCCTGCCGGACAGCAGCGCCTCGAACCGCTCCATGCAGTGGGCATGACAGTCAGGATGAATGACCTCGAACATGGGGAACCCCGGCACCTCATTTTTGGCAAAGCCCAGATTCTCCCGCCAGGCGCGGTTGGCATAGATGATCCGGCCGTCAGGGGCGATGCTCTGGATCATGTCCCGGGAGTTGTCAAACAGGTCGCTGAACAGCTCTTCCCGTTCCCGCATGGCCTGTTCGGCCTTCTGCCGTTCCTCCATCTCTTTCTGCAGTTCGGCGTTGGCATGTTCCAGCTCCCTGGTCCGCCGGTCCCAGCCCTCCTTCATCCTGCCGATGAAAAAGGCGATGAGAATCCAGCTCAGGATGTCAAACACATGGAGATACGAATTTTCGTAAGGCCAGCCCGTTTCAAAAAAAAGGGCATGAATCAGGATGGCGAGCAGGCCGCCGGTAATGGCGTATAGGAGACTTGTACGTGAAGGCATATGCTAGTCACACAGGGTAAAGAAAAAGATAGGCGATCGGTTCGTCGTTTTATTGAATGGCATCTTCGGCACCCATGTCAAGGCATAACGACCCGTGCCGTTTCTCCCTGATTTCCGCCAGCCACCCCTTGACGGCCTTTTCCAGATAACGGTGATACATGTCAACTCCCCCCAGACCGCGGCAGCGGAAACAGAAATTGATCTCGAGAAACAGGGGGATCCGGCTGCTGCCCTGGTCAGCAAAAAGAAAATCAAAGCCGGCCAGATTGATGCCGGTTGCCCCGCAGAAATCCCGCAGCACGGCCACTGCCTGTTGCTGCCGCCGGGGAAACGATTCATAGTCGATAACCGCCCCCCTGGCCAGGTTGGTGTAAAAACCGCCATCCGCGGCACAGCGCCAGTAAGGATAAAAATCCCTGCCGATCACCGCCACCCGCAGGCTGCGGCCGCCGCTGGCAATGTATTCCTGGACAAGGAACCCTCTTTTGCCCTGGCTTTCATAGTCGGCGGCCTTGACCAGACATTGATGCAGTTCGGCGGCCGACTGGATGAGAAACACATTGTTTCCCTCCCCTCCCCAGCCGAATTTGAAGACAAAAGGGTAGGCAAAGGGCAGCGAGATGCCGGAATAGTGGCTGACACTCCCGAAGGCCAGGGTCTGCGGGTGCGGCACCCCCATTTTCCGGAACAGGGCGGCCTGCCCTGTTTTATCCGGAAAGGCGAAAAAGGCGTCATAATCGGGGAAGACATGGCGGCAGGCGCGCCGGGCGGCGAAATAGAGGCTCTCCCGGCAGCCCTGGGGCAGGATGATGGCATCCGCCTGAGCCATGGCCCGGATATCCTCGGCAGAAGGCGTCTCGCCCCGCAGGACCCGGTTATTGTTCGTCTCGATGCAGCGGTTATAGGAAAGAACGTTCACGGTCAGTGCAGTTCCCCGCCGAGCCGGTTGACGGCGCGCTCCGCACCCCGTCAAACCTGCCGGACATAGTGATGCCATGGCTGCCGGTCTGTTTGATAAAAACCGGCTCCGTCTCCTGTTTCCGCAGGCGCCGGTAAATAACCTCGGCCCCCGCTGCCATAGCAGCGGCAGCCCCCAGGCAAAGCACCCCGGAAAAGAGTTGCCAGGATGCCCGGGTAGAGCGGAAATCGGGCAGGGGATCGCAGTTTCATGGGCCGGCTCCTTGTCATTGGTTTGATCAATTGTTATTATTGTTGCTTATAACGAGTAAAAAACCAAGAAAAATCAACCAGGAAGAAATATGAACACGAAATACGGCCTGCAGTTTCCCCAGGAAGGCATCTGCGCAGATGAACGGAACATTACCAGCGAATGTCGCGCCAAAATCCCCGAGGTGGTGGATCAGCTGGTCGAGACCTGTCTGTGCGACGAGTGTTTTGAACACATCAACGCCGATCCCCTTCCCTCCCGGCAACGGACCATTGATCTCATCGACCGCT
Source organism: Desulfurivibrio sp. (assembly GCA_003605035.1). Taxonomy (GTDB): domain Bacteria; phylum Desulfobacterota; class Desulfobulbia; order Desulfobulbales; family SURF-16; genus SURF-16. The sequence goes on along the minus strand of QZKJ01000050.1, from coordinate 37,810 downwards.
GCCGGGATATTCTGTTCCCCGGCTATTACCGCTGCCAGGATATTGACCAGATCAGCCTCAAATATAAGATAGGCCAGGCGGTTTCCACCCTGTACGATCTGCTCGCCATGGAAATCGCCTACAGCATCCGCCATGAGTGCGTCCGCCACCACAGATCCTGCCAGCAGTGCGATGAACAGGGCAAACAGAAGTCCTTCACCTTTATCCAGTCTCTGGTGGACCTGCGAAAAATCCTGGCCACCGACGTGCGGGCCGCCTATGACGGGGACCCTGCGGTCACCAGCTACGATGAGGTTATTTTCTGCTATCCCGGCATCATGGCCATCACCATCTACCGCATCGCCCACGTACTCTACCAGCTCAAGGTCCCCATCCTGCCCCGCATGATGACCGAATACGCCCACGGCATCACCGGCATCGACATCCACCCGGGGGCCAGCATCGGCGAATCCTTTTTCATCGACCACGGCACCGGGGTGGTGATCGGCCAGACCGCGGTGATCGGCAACCGGGTAAAGATCTACCAGGGCGTCACCCTGGGCGCCCTCTCCTTCAAACGAACCGAAACAGGGGAACTGGAACGCAGCGGCAAGCGCCACCCCACCCTGGAAGACGACGTCACCGTCTACTCAGGCTCCACCATCCTGGGCGGCGACACGGTGATCGGCGCCCGCTCGGTGGTGGGCGGCAACGTCTGGCTGACCCACAGCATTCCGCCGGACACCAAGGTCATCCTCAATCCGCCGGAACTGGTGTTTAAAACCAAGGCATGACAGCATGGGTTGCTGGCTGCCACGACCTGACTTGGCCCTGGCGTACTGTGCCAGATCTCTGACTGCCGGCTGTCATCAGCCCTTTCGGCGGCAAAAATCCGCTTCAGCCCGCCGCCCCGGGTGAGGGCGGGGCGGGCGGGCCCTGGTCAATCCCCGCCCGCAGGGAACGGTGCAGCCTGGTGGTCGCCGAGGAGGGTTCCGCATCGAGCACGGCGCGCAGCACCTGGCAGCAGTTGCTGTAGACCTTCAGCGCCTCGGTGGTGCGGTTCTGCTTCTGCAGGCAGATCATCAGCCGCTGATAGAAAACTTCTGAGAGCGGACTTTTCTCCATGGCCTGCTGGTAAAGGCCGGCGGCCTCCTGCCACTTGCCGGCAGTCTCCAGTTGCCCGCCGAACAGCTCAATGCCCCGCTCAAACCTGCTCTGCAGCCGCTCGCGCATGGGAATGGTCCAGTGCTCGTCATTATCCTGGGGCAGGAAGGAGCCGTGGTACAGGGCAAAGGCCTTGTGGGCCAGAGCGCTTGCCTGGGCAATATTCCCGCCGTCTTTTTTCAGGAGGGCCTCGGCGCGATTGAGCAGCCGCTCAAAGGCCCAGGCATCCACCCAGCAGCAATTCGGATCAATGGTCACCTTGCCCTTCTGCAGCAGGATGGCCTCATGGGCGCCCAAGAGGCTGCGGAGACGGAACAGGGTGGTATCCAGGGAGCGGCGCGCCTTTTCCCCGTCTGCCTCATTCCACAGGGCATCCATGATGTTCATTTCCCCGACATTGCGGCCGCCGAAGGCCAGCAGCGCCTTGAACAGGGCCAGGGGCTTGGTTTTTTTCCTGGAGGCATAGGGCAGCTTCCTGCCGAATTTGACCAGACCGAAACGGCCCAGGGTATAGACCCGGAACATCCAGGGCCATTCCTCCACCTCCTGCGGCGACTGCGGGATCTGCAGCCGGCAGCGCTGCACGATTTTCTGGGCATAGTCGGACTGGATATTTTCAACAATGGCCTTGGCGCAGAGTTCAGCCAGTACCGCCCGTTCCAGCAGGAACGGCACCAGGCCATGCTGTCCGCTGCCCAATACCATGGCCTGACGCAGGGCCTCGAGGCCGGCCGGGGTATTCCCTTCAACAAGATGGAAATAGGCCTCCAGCAAACTGCCCTCCAAGCCCAGCTGCAGATAACCGTCCCGGGACGCCGTTTCTTTTCCCTGCTGCAGCAGCTGCCAGGCCGCTTGCCGGCTGCCGTGGGTCCAGGCGATGGCTGCTCTGAGCAGGATGCAGGCGGTTTCGGCGTAGCAGATCACGGTAGTGTCTGCCAGGTCCTTGGCCAGGGCGGCGGACGATGCCGCACTTTCCAGACTGCCCTCCTGCAGAGCCAGGGCAGCGTGCAGATAATGGTAACAGAATTGACAGGCCGGATATTTTATCTGCGGCATGGCCGCCATGCGGGCCAGCAGTCCTGCGGCGAACTTGGCGTCGCCTTTGTGAAGGGCGGCCCGGACGCCGTCGCACAGCAGCTGGGGATCCATGCCATGCATGCCGCAGAGATCGGCCAGGGCCAGCCCATCGTTTACCAGTTTCGCCGCCTGATTGAATTGCCCGCGGGCGTTGGCCAGGAATATCTCCGCGCCAATGATCCTGATGCGGGAGGCATGATCCGCCGGCATGGCACAGGCGGCCTGACGCAGGATATCCAGGACTTCCTCCGCCTCATCACACCTGCCCGTGTAAGTACGGTAAATGGCTGCATGCGCCAGGATATGGGTCTTGACCGCCAGATCACTGGTAGACTGCGCCAGCTGCAACCCGCGCTCTTCCCAGACGGAAAAATTCTCATGCCGGGGCTGGCGGATGACCAGGGCCACATACATGCAAACCGTCACCCTCTCTGCCGCTTCACCAGCAGGCAGCCGATAGGGATCAGGCAGAATCTCCTCGAGCACGGCCAGATAAAGGTCAAGGGCGGCACGATCATCCAGGCTGGCCAGCAGGCATTCCATAATGCCTGCCCAGGCCAGCATGGTGTCTGTCCGCCCCCCGTCCGCATCACGGAAGATGGTAAAGGCCCGGTGAAAAAATTGCCGGGCCGCCAGACAATCCGACTCCCTTTTGGCCATGCCCATCCAGTAGAGCAGCCGAGGATCCGCTTCAACCATATGGCCGGGCAGGGCCTGCAGCCATTTGCCCAGCACCTGGCAGCGCCCCTGCTCAAGCAGGGAGTGTGCCTTCTGCAGAATCAACCAGGCCAGACCTTCCCAGTCGGAGGCCTGCCGCAGCAGCTGAGAACCCTGCTCTTCCTGCCCGGCCTCCAGCATCAGGCTGGCCACCTTCTGCAGCAGCACCTTCTTCTGCTGGGCGGTAAACTGCATGTTCGCCCTGTCCTGCAGGAAACGGCGGAAAAGCGGATGAAATTGATAAAGCGACTGGTCATTTCCCATCCTCTTGGTAAACCGGTTGGACCGGCACAGAAACGACAGCAGGCTGTCCACATGCGGGAACCCGGTTAGCCGGGCGGCCTGGTCGGCGTGAATGCTGTTCAGAAAGGAGGTTTTGAGGAGAAAATCCTTGATGTCGTCCGCCAGTTCATCGTAGACCTCGCCGGCAAAATATTCGAAAATATCTTCCAGACTGGCAAGATACACGCGGAAAACGGCATCCTTTTTCGCCAGACAGCCGTTCATCAGCAGCTGCAGACCGGCGGCCCAGCCGTCAATCTGGGCAAAGACCTCCGGGAAGTGCTCCATATCCGTGGCGCTCAGGCCCTGCAGCTGACAGATCTTGCGGCATTCGCTCTCGGTCAGCCGCAGCTGCTCCCAGCCCAGAATCGCCATCTGCCGGTTGGCGCGCAACCGGGAGAAGCTGGCGGGCGGGCCGTTGCGGCTCATGATGATCACCGCCAGCCCCTCGGGGATTCTCGACAGACCGGCCAGCAGCGCCCGATGCAGCGGGGCGTCCGGGGATATTTCCTGGTAATCGTCCAGCACCAGCACAAAGGGCGGCTTGATGCAGTCGGCCAGGTTATGGAAAAATTGCCGGCTGGATTTCTGGATGCCCCGGGAGGATCTGTCTGCCAGTTCCGCGACAATGCGGCCGGCTTCTTCGGCAAAATTTCCCAGGGCCCGGCTCAGATGATGGAAAAACGAGCTGAGCTGGTCATCGCCGCAATCCACCCTATACCACACACTGGGAAGCTGCCGTGCCTCAAGATAGCTGGCAACCAGAGTGGTCTTGCCGCAGCCGGCCGGGCCGGTGATGAAGGTCAGGGGCAGCTTTCCGGTTTTGTCAAGCTCGGCAAAAAGACCTTCGCGGGGCAGGGTGGCGCTGAGTCGAGGCCTGCTGATCTTCACCATATTGCTCATTGTGTTCCCCTGTTGTCTGTTGCTCACGCGGAGAGACCTGCCGGACCTTATCACTATGCAGCCCGCAGCAGCAGTCAGACTGCCGGCATGCCTGACTGGAGTTCCGCGGCAAACCAGGCGGAACAATTCAATAATTTATCAGGCTATGCTTATTGCTAAAAAATAATATCCTGTTCCCGTCAATGCGGTAAAATGTCGCACGATGGTGTAACCAGATGTTTTTCCATGGTTTATCCGGGAAAGCACGGAAAAGATAACGGATAATTTCAGCTAATTTTTCGCCACTGGTCCCTGCCACTGCATAAAATTTCCGGAGAAAAAAGGTGATCATTGCCCTGCCGCCGGCAATCCCGGAAGCGCAAAAGGTAAAAAAAAATGCCATTTTACGATGAAAGGCTGGAAATAATTCGTAAGATGGATTACTAATATATAATTTTGCCAATACATGTGCCGTCAAGGCACCCCCGATCTGCTATCATCTCATATCTAACCTATCAACATGTAAGGAGAAGTTATGTCTCGGAAAATGGTCACCATTGATGGCAACCAGGCGTGCACCCATGTCGCCTATGCCACCAGCGAAATCATCACCATCTATCCCATTACCCCGTCTTCCCCCATGGCGGCCGAGGCCGATTCCAAGGCCACCGCCGGGCAGAAAAACATCTGGAACAGCGTGCCGGTTGTCACCCAGATGCAGTCTGAGGGCGGCGTTGCCGGCTCCCTGCATGGCTCGCTGACCACCGGCGCCCTGTGCACCACCTTCACCGCCTCCCAGGGTCTGCTGCTGATGATTCCCAACATGTACAAACTGGCCGGCGAGCTGACCCCCACCGTCTTCCATGTCACGGCCCGCTCCCTGGCCTGCCAGGGCCTCTCCATCTTCGGTGACCACAGCGACGTCATGGCCGCCCGCCAGACCGGCTGGGGCATGCTCTGCTCCCAGAACGTTCAGGAATGCCAGGACATGGCCCTGATCTCCACCCAGGCCTCCTTGAAGTCCCGCATCCCCTTTATGCACTTCTTCGACGGTTTCCGCACCTCCCATGAAATCCAGAAGATTGAGCAGCTTAGCATGGATGACATGCGGGCCATGATTGACGAGGATCTGGTCATCGCCCACCGCCTGCGCGGTCTGTCCCCGGACCGGCCGATGATGCGCGGCACGGCCCAGAACCCGGATGTCTATTTCACCGGCCGGGAAACGGTTAACAAGTACTACAACGCCACGCCGGGCATCATTCAGGAAACCATGGACAGATTCGCGGCCCTTTCCGGCCGCCAGTACCACCTCTTTGACTACCATGGCGCGCCTGATGCCGAGGAGATCGTCGTCATGATGGGTTCCGGCTGCGAGACCGTGGCCGCCACCATTGATCACCTGGCCGCCCAGGGGAAAAAGGTCGGCCTGGTCATTGTCCGCCTCTACCGCCCCTTTGACATGAAGGCCATGGTCAACGCCATGCCGGCCACGGTCAAACGCATCACCGTGCTTGACCGCACCAAGGAACCGGGCGCCCCCGGCGAGCCTCTCTACCTCGATGTCCGCGCCGCGGTGGGCGAGGCCATTGAAACCTCAAGCATGAAGAATCATCCGATGATTCTTTCAGGCCGCTACGGCCTCGGTTCCGCCGAGTTCACCCCGGCCATGGTCAAGGCGGTTTTTGACAACATGGCCGCCTGGGCACCGAAAAACCATTTCTGTGTCGGCCCCAACGATGACGTGGCCTTCACCAGCCTCCCCTACGACAAGTCCTTCAACATCGAAGGAAAAGACGTCCACCGCGCCATGTTCTACGGCCTGGGCGCCGACGGCACGGTTGGCGCCAACAAGAACACCATCAAGATCATCGGCACGGAAACGGACAACAGCGCCCAGGGCTACTTTGTCTATGACTCGAAGAAATCCGGCTCCATCACCACCAGCCATCTTCGCTTCGGCAAGAACCCCATTGTCGCGCCCTATCTGATCAACAAGGCGACCTTTATCGCCTGCCATAACTTCACCTTCCTGGACAAGTACGACATGCTGGCCAACCTGGAAGAGGGCGGCACCTTCCTGCTGACCACCACCTTCAAAGAGAAGGAGATCTGGAAACAGCTGCCTGCCGCCGTCCAGCAGCAGCTCATCAACAAAAAGGCCAAATTCTACATCATCGACGCCATCAACCTGGCCGAGGCCCTTGGGCTGGGCGCCAGGATCAACATGATCATGCAGACCGCCTTCTTCCTCATCTCCGGCATTCTCACCAGGGAAGAGGCGATCAAGGCCATCAAGGACGCCATCTACAAGACCTATGGCAAGAAGGGCGAAAAGGTCGTCAAGATGAACTATGACGCCGTTGACGCGGCGGTGAACAACATCGTCGAGGTCAAGGTGCCGAAAACCGTCGGCGGCCACGCCTTGCCGCCCACCGTTTCGGACGATGCCCCGGCCTTTGTCAAGGAAGTCACCGCCAAGATGATCCAGGGCAAGGGCGAGGAGATCAAGGTTTCCCAGATGCCGGACGACGGCACCTGGCCCACCGGCACCACCCAGTACGAAAAACGCAACATCGCCGTGCACGTGCCGGTCTGGCTGCCGGAAAACTGCATCCAGTGCGGCCGCTGTTCCCTGGTCTGCCCCCATGCCTCCATCCGCATGAAGATCGTCAAAACCGCGGATCTGAAGAAGGCGCCCAAGGCCCTGAAGACCGCCGACGCCGTGGGCAAGGAGTTCAAGGACCGCAAGGCCATCGTCCAGGTGTTCACCGAGGACTGCTGCGGCTGCACCCTGTGTGAGGGGGTCTGCCCGGCCAAGACCAAGGCCCTGGTCATGACCACCAATACCGAGGATATCAGGAAGACCGAGGCGGCCAACGTCAAGTATTTCCTGGATCTGCCCGAGGCGGATTTTGCCGAGATCGACCCCTCCACCGTCAAGGGCAGCCAGCTGATGCGGCCGCTGTTCGAGTTCTCCGGCGCCTGCTCCGGCTGCGGTGAAACCCCGTACATCAAACTGGTCACCCAGCTGTTCGGCGACCGCATGCTGGTCGCCAACGCCACCGGCTGCTCCTCCATTTACGGCGGCAACCTGCCCACCACCCCCTACTGCAAGCGCAGTGACGGCCGCGGTCCGGTGTGGGCCAACTCCCTGTTCGAGGACAACGCCGAGTTCGGTCTCGGCATGCGCCAGACGGTGAACAAGCTTGGTCACCAGGCCCTGGAGCTACTGGAGGAAGCGGTCAGCCAGAAGATTGTCACCAAAAAAATGGCAAACGAGCTGACCGGCGCCTCCCAGAAAAACCAGACCGAGATCGAGTCCCAGCGCGCCAGGGTGGCCAAGCTCAAAGAGACCCTCACGGCAAGCGACAACATCATCGCCAAACGGCTCCTCCATGTGGCTGATTATCTGGTCAAGAAATCCGTGTGGATCTTCGGCGGCGACGGCTGGGCCTATGACATCGGCTACGGCGGCCTTGACCACGTGCTGGCCTCAGGTGAAAACGTCAATGTCATGATCCTGGACACCGAGGTCTACTCCAACACCGGCGGCCAGATGTCAAAATCCACCCCGCGCGCCGCCACCGCCCAGTTTGCCGCAGGCGGCAAGAGAATGCCGAAAAAAGATATCGGCATGATCTTCTCCACCTACGGCAACGTCTATGTGGCCAAGGTAGCGCTGGGCGCCAATCCGGGCCAGGTGGTCAAGGCCATTGCCGAGGCCGAGGCCTACGACGGTCCGTCGCTCATCATTGCCTATGCCCACTGCATCAACCACGGCATCAACATGGCAAAGGGCCTGGACCAGCAGGTCAAGGCGGTCAAATGCGGCCACTGGCCGCTGTATCGCTACAATCCGGATCTGGAAAAAGAAGGAAAAAATCCCCTGCACCTGGACAGCAAGGCCCCATCCATGCCCTTTGGCGAGTATGCCCTGGGCGAGAACCGCTACCGGGCCTTAAAGATCACCAACCCGTCCATGGCTGACGAACTGATGGCTCAGTCCCAGAAGGACGTGGAAAGAGGCTGGAAATTCCTGGAAGGTCGTTTCAAGGCCCTGGAGCCGGAAAAATAGCTCATGGCTCATGAGATTATAGCTTTTCGGCCTTGACAGGCAAACAAAAAGGGCCGCCGATGATTCGGCGGCCCTTTTTTGTTTCAGGAGATGAGCAAGCAGCTCCGCGGGATATGCGGCCGCAGGGGCGCTGCGCGAACCGCCCTTGCATCACAGGACCAACGTCATCAATAAACCGTGAGCGTGTAGAGCGAGTGATGATGGTACTCAGGCCACATCCTGCCGTTCAGTTGCTCCTGCGACAGGACGACATGATGCGTGGCCGCGGCAATAAGTTCCGGCGGGTAGTCGCCCGCAAGCAGCGCCTCCTTTTCCTCCTTTTTTTCAGGAACCCTGACAATCAGGCAGTCCGCCACCTCGCCGAACTGGCTGGTCACTGCCGAGACCAGCAAGCTGATGGTCTTCCATCTGGCCACCGCGTCCATTGTGCCGGCAAATTCCTCGGCGGAGATAAACAGATACCACTTCCTGTTTATTTTTCTGACCGAAAATTCCTTCAGAAAATTCAGGGCGTTGTCACCAGCAATGAGCAGCGGGGTGCACTGAGGACTTGTGCCTGGCTCCCTGTTTTTCGCGGCAATATCATCATGGCAGCTGGGGATGCCCGAGCCGTTTCCATAGGCCAGACAGGCAGGGGCGGCAAACCTGGCAAGCAGCAGGGAACAGGCCAGGCAGAGGCCGAGCGTCACACGTATTTTTTTCATCGAAAACTCCTGGTTAAAGGTGCAGGCGGGGCCAGCGCTCCCGCGGCAAAGCGGCTGGGCGCTGTTACTCATGAATCATCTCTTCAGCAGCTGGCTCGGCAAGGGGCTGGAAAACAGCGGCTGGCTCAGCAGCGGCCACTGTCACCTGCAGCTGCGAGATGAACTCGGTCTGCCCGCCCTCCCCCTTGCCTTCAGCCGGGATGACGACAAAGAAAAAGGTATAGTCACCCGGGGCCAGCTCAGCCGTATCCCCCCGGAAGACCGGCGACTCCTCCAGCAGAAAGAGGTTGCCGCGATACAGCTCCGACTCCATGCTCGTCCAGCTGCCTTGGCTGGTCAGCCAGCGTTGCCGGCCGGCCGGATCCACATACCAGATTCTGAAAAGCGCGGGCACTGCCCCGCTGACCTGACTGACGGCCGCCGACAGCAGCAGTTCATTTCCCTTTTTCAGCAGAAGCCCGCCCTCTTCGCCGTTAGCCAGAAGCAGCGGGGCGGGACTGACGGCTGCAGGCGCTTCCGGCAGGCGGACCGGCCAGACGTGCAGCTCAAATGATTTCGGGTAATTGCGCGGGGTCCCGTCCCGCAGATTGATGGCCCAGGCAAAATAGAGATTCACGGGATTGCTGTCCCGCACCCAGTAGTCTCGGTCAATGATGTCTGCCGCGCCCTGGCTCTGCAGCCAGGCGGCAGGCACGCCTTGAGCCCCCTGCAGCAGCTCCCGCAGCACGGCCATCTCAGGCAGCTGCCAGTCGGCATAGCGCCCCTGGTAGGCGGCGCACTGCAGCCGGTCCGGACTGCTGTTCAACACCTCGACCACCATGCCGGCGTTTTCCCATGTTTCCGGCAGAAAACATGCGCCGTCGTTAAGCCACATCAGGCCGCTGATATTATCGGTCACCGTGCCGTCGCCATGCTCGGTAAAACGCTTTACCGGCCAGACAATGGGCCTGCTGCCGCCGATGGCCTCCAGCAGAAAGGGATCCTTGCTGGCGCCGGCGGTCAGCTCCTGCGCCAGGATGCGGCGCCGGTCCGGCCGGCCTGCCGAGGGCCGCACCGGCCAGATGCCCTGCTCCCTGTCCTTGGCCACGGCCAGCAGTTCACCCGAGCCCAGCAGCAGCACGAAGGCCGCAGCCGGTCTGGCGGCCGCGGTGGTTGCGGTCCAGTAGCGGACCAGCGGATCAATGAAAGGAGCGTCAGCCGGCAGGGCCGGCAGATCGCGGCGGTGATCAATCAGACTGCGCATCTCATGCCGGTTGGGCAGGGCCCAGTCCTGGTAGCGGGCCGTAAGCTCGCCACAGCCGTATTTTGCCGGATCCCGGTTAAAGTCAGTGACTTTCCGCAGACCCTCCAGCCATACTGCGCTCCCCAGACAGGCGCCGTCCTTGAGCCACATCAGCCCGGCAGCCTGATCCGTCACGGTGCCGTCGCCATTGTCAACCAGGCGGCCGGCTGCTGCCGGCTGGCCCGGCCGCGGCGGCGCGCCTTCACCCGCCGACTCCGCAGGTTGCCGGACCAGCAGGCAGAAATTGCGATCAATCTTGCCGGCCAGCCTGACTTCGCCACTGTCAAAATGCAACAGCCAGGCGCGATAGGGATTCGGGCCGGTGGTCCCTGACCAGTACGCCCCGGGCTGCACATTCCTGAAACGGTGCCGGTTCAGCCAGCCCGCGGCCGATGCCTCCTCGGCATGAAACAGCTCCTCCAGCTGCGTGATCTCCGGCAAGGCCCAGTCATCATAAAGGTCGAGACCGCTGCAGCTGTCCGGCCGGACCGCCTCGCCGCCGCCTGCGGCGATCGCCATGGCGCCCTGCCAGCTCAGGCGGCCCAGGCAGCTGCCATCCTGCAGCCACATGAGACCGGTGAGACGATCCGTTACCGTGCCGTCGCCATTATCGGCAAAACGCGGATCAGGCCAGACCGCTCCGGCCTGCAGCTCGCCGTCCTGGCCGGTGCCGGCATGGTCTATTGCCGCGCCCTGGTCATCAAAACAGGTACGCTGGCCGGTGCGGGGCAATCCCGCAGAGGCGTTTGCCGCGGCCGCCAGCAAGGTCCCCAGCAGAACGGCCAGCAAAACCAGCGCCAGCGGGTCCCGCGGAAAGCGGCCATGTCTTGTTATTCCTCGTTCAAACACGTTGACACCCGCATGTTATTTTCTTTCAAGCATCTCTGCCATTGCCTCAGCCAGCTTCACGGCAGCAATAATTTCCGGTGGCAGGTGGTACAGAAAGTCGGACCGGACGGCCGCCGCAGGAGATAAACAGGCAGGTCCCCGCCTGCCCTGTTTCCTTCGTGAAAAAGATGGCAGGTGATGCAGCCGATCCTCTTTTGTGCATCAAGCGGCATATCCGCCGGCACCGGAAACGGCGCAACAACCGAGACGGGATGGCGGAACTCGCCGCTGGCGTGTCGCGGCTCGCAGGAAGAGGCCCCATGGCACCCCAGACAGATATCCCGGATATCGCCATGAAACCGCAGGGCCGCCCCCTGCCGGGGCAGGCTCACATGACAGTCCAGACACCTGACCGGGGCATCATCATGGGGCGCCGCGGCAGACGGGGAGGCAATGCCGCCAAGCCAGGCCAGCACCCCGAGGAGAAGAGAAAATCTGCTGATCATAGCTGAAAAACCTGCATCTCCTTTTTCATCATGCTGAGATGGTGGCTGATGCGTTCCGCGATGTTCTCCTCCTCCCCTGACCTGCTGCTCAGATCACTGATTTTCTTCGCCTGAAATTCCAGGGTCGACAATCTGCTGTTCATGGACTGCACCATAGCGTTCACCTCTTCGGCAAACTCCTGGAATTCATCATTTTCCCGCAGTTTCACCTCACTGCGCAGATCACCGGCGGCAATACCTGCCAGACATGCCGCCATTTTGCTTAACGGCCCCTCAATCCTGGCAAAAACCAGCCGGGCCGTGCCGATAAAAAGCAGCACCACCAGAAGGGCGGTGAGGATGGTGGTGATGACCATTTCCTCCATGAGCAGATTGCCCATGGTTATTTCAGGCAGCCGCATGGCATAGAGCGTGGCCTCCAGCTTCTGCCGGGCAAAATAGCGGAAACAGCAAACCGCCACCACCCCGCCGGCCAGGGAGGCCGCGGTGAATCCCGCGATGAACCGGCCCTGGACAACCCTGTCGATAAAATAATTTCTGCGCTTGAATTTCTGAGCCATCTGTCCTCCTTGGGAGTGAGGAGTGAGGAGAAAAAACCTCACAGGGCGGTTCGCGAATCGCCCCTACTTCTCTCACTCCTCACTTCTCACCTACCTTTCCCCTCACAGGGCGGTTCGCGAACCGCCCCTACTTCTTACTTTTCACTTTTCACTTTTCACTTTTCACTCACTCCATCTGGTGGCAGGCAAAGCAGAGGGCGCTGCGCGCATTGCTCATCACCAGGTCATCCTCAAGCTGGGAATAAGGGTTATGGCAGGTGCCGCAACCCAGTCTGCCGTCATACAGCCGGATCCGCGGATCAACCAGGGCCAGGGGCCGCAGATCCGTTTTCCGGCCATGCCTTGCCCGGGCCTCCTCGTAATCGATGCCGATGGGATGCTTGCGGGTGAGCCCGCGGCCGATTGGGTCATAATTGCTGCTGTGCTGCCAGATGCCGCTGGCAACGGGCACCGATGAGCCATAGGTGCCGTCATGGCAGGAAATACAGTTTTTCGAGGTCTGATCAAGCTCCTGGCCGTAGCCGGTGGAGATATACCTTGACTGGAAATGGGCCTCGCCGAGCCCCAGTTCATGGCCGCCGGCCAGGGCGCTTTGGCTGTGGCAGCCGGCACAGAAGGCCCGGCCCCGTTCCTGCCGCCGCAGCAGATAGGTTTTCTGTCCCAGGCTGTCGAGCCGGGCGCCATGCACACTGTGGCAGGTGGTGCAGACCAGCAGACCTGACGGGGCAAGCGGCAGGTCGCGGGGAACGCGCACCTCTGCGGGCGGCACATCAAAGGGATGCATGAAACCTGAGCGCAGGATGTATGCATGGCACCTGGCGCAGGCCACCGTCAGGCTCTCGGAAAACTGCGAGTTGGCGGAGTCCGGGTCACCCCGGTGACACAGGCGGCACTCGCTCTCCTGAAAGTCATGGGGACTCTGCTCCAGACAATAGACCAGCAGCGACAGGGCGCCGAGCAACAGCAGGCAAAGGGGAAGGGACTTTTTCATGCCACGGGCATTACAATCTGTACCTGCCGATCCGGGCGCTAATGCGCTCCGCGCCACCCCGGATTTCCGCCAGGGCCTGCCGCCTGTCCGGCGTTTTGTCCAGCAGCTCCGTCTGTTTTTCCAGTACTTCCACCTCCTGCCTGACCGCGGTCAGGGTCCTGTGGAAATTGTCACTCATCCGGTTCATCTCCTCAGCCAGCGGGTGGACCACATCGGTTTGCCGCAGGGTGACCCGGGCGTTCAGCTCCCCTTTGGCGATCCGGCCGGCAAAAAGCCGCAGCCGGTAAACAGGCCCGGCCACCCGGTGGGAATAGAGCAGGGTGCTGCCCGCGACACAGCAAAGCGCCACCAGTACCGTGCTGCCGTAGATCACCAGGGATTTGTAGAAGATATCGCGGTTAAGCTGGGCCAGCATGCGGAATCCTTCACCATAGGTCGGTCCGATGGGCCGGCTCATCAGCCCCAGGAAAATAGCGGCCGTAACCAGCAGCCCGGCAATAAAAATCAGGGCGCAGTGGATAACCAGCAGGCGCGGATATGTTTTGTCAATGACCTGATCGGCTTGTGCCTCACGCATCACGCATCACCTTTAGTTCGTCTGGCCGCCTGCCGGCCTGCCGGCCGCAGCGGTGGCCCGGCGGTCATACTGCCGGGTCTCATGGCAGCCGGGGGAGCAGCTGCCGCCGTTTTCCGTTATCCTGAAGTTGACCGGCATCCGCCAGTTGCCGAAGGAAACCGCAGCCGCCATCATTTTCGGCTGCTCCGCTCCGTGCATTTCGTGGCAGAGTTTGCAGCTCCTGCCCCGGTTGGCCTTGTTGACATGGAGATAGTGCAGATTGACCGTGCCGTGGCGGAAACCGGTGGAATAGGAGGTGTCAGGGAACATGAGCAGATCCCGCTTGTGGCAGGAAAAGCAGAGCCTGTAGGCCTCGTCGCTGTAGTTGATGAACGTTTTGTCGGAATAGCCTGCGGGCAGCAGTTTCCTGGCCATATCGCCATGGGGGTCATGGCAGAGATGGCAGCTCGATCTGGTCACCGGGGAATGCGGGTAGCGATGGGCCAGAACCGTGTCATGACAGGCGACGCACATATCCTCATGCAGCGCCGGAGGCTCCCCGCCGCCCCCCGCATGTTTGTCCTCAGGGTCAAGATGGCAGGAGGAGCACTCCGCCTCCGCCGGGTGGGTCGGTCTCTTTTCCGTAAATCCGGCATGGCACTGGCTGGTGACGCAGCCTGCCCGGGCCGCGGCCAGACCGGTCCACAGAAAAAACGCCAGCAGGAAAATGGTGGAAAATAATGATCGCATGGACTGAAAATTCACTTTGCTTATTGCCGGTGTTTACTCCCCCAGCGCCAGGGGTCTATTTCAGAAAATAGGGGGTATCCCCGCCATGGGCATCATGGCAGTTGACGCATTCCATATTGTGCTTCATGACCAGTTTATGCATCTGGGAGGCCAGCCGCTCCTCCTGGTGGCACTTGGAGCAGATCTCGCTGACGCTCTCCTGCAACAGCGACTTGTGGTTGGAACTGTGCGGCAGATGGCAGGCCAGACAGTCCCGCACCGATACCGGGCCATGGATGTACTTTCCTTTGACAAAGCCCGTATGGCAGGTTTCGCACAGCTGATCCGCCGGATAGAGGAGCAGATTCTTCTTTTTGAAGTCATGGCAGCCCTGGCAGTTTTTTTCCGCATAGGGCGGATGGCTTGAGCCGACCACCACGGTCTTTTCCTCCTCAATGGAGCCTGCGGCGGCCTCGGCCAGCCTCTCCTCATAGTAGGTATTGAAGATGTCACCCATATTATCCTTGCACAGCTGCTCAAGCGGCGGCAGGTCAGGCACCCCATCAAAGATATTGGTCAGCCTCTTGTGCTTGACCAGGGGATCGCTGGAGCAGCCGGCCAACGCCAGCAATGATGATCCGCAGATCAGGGCAAATATGCGCAGCAGCGGTTTCATGGCGTTCCCTGCTCCGTATCGAGTGGCTCGACAGCAAGTGCGTCGCTGTCACCGGCAGCCGCCGGCGGGCTGCTGTTCTGCCCGGCGGCAGGCGTCTCGGCTGCCTGCTTTGCCGCCGAGGGCTTCGTGTAATCAAACGGCGTCTGCCGGTCATAATCCAGGGAACGATGGCAGCCGGGCACGCAGCCGCCGCCCGTCTCGGTGGCCGCGAACCGGATAGGAATCTGCCACTTGCCGAAGGCGATCCCCTCTGGATTGATCAGCTTCTGGCCATTGCTGGCATGCACGCTGTGGCAGGCCAGACAGGTGCGGCCCTTCTGTTTTCTGGCCACATGGCGAAAGTGGAGATTATCCGTGCCGTTGCGGAAACCGGTCTGATTATTTACCGGCTGGGCGGTGAGCAGCTCCTTGTCATGACACTGAAAGCAGAAATCGTATGCATCAGGCTGATACGGCGCATAAAAGGTGCGAGGGAAGGGACCGCTCAGCAGCATGGCGAAGTTGCTGCCATGCACCTCGTGGCAGGCGCTGCATTCTCCTTCAGCCACCGGACCGTGCACCACCTCCTTGCCTTCTATCTCCGCGCGGATGTTGGCGGGGGCGTCGGAGCGGCCCGATTCATCCTGGCCGTGGCAGTCGAAACAGAGGTCAGCCCCCTGCTTTACCAGCAGGGCCGGATAGGGGGAATAATGGGCAAAATGACAGTTGCCGCAGCGCTGCCGGACATACAGGGCCTTATGCTTGTCCAGGGAGGTGTCGTATCTGTTTTTGATGTTCTCATGGCAGCCGAAGCAGAGATTGATGCTGTCGCCCTTGAGCAGACTGGGCTGATCGCTGCTGTGGGGCAGATGGCAGGCCCCGCAGTCCAGTTTGCGGATGGCGGTATGCAGATAGGCGGCCTCTTCCATGCTGGCGGCGAAATCCTGGTGACAGTCAAGACACAGTTCCTTCAGCGGCATCTTCAGCAGACCCTGCTGGTCCGAACCGTGCGGGTCATGGCAGACGGTACAGGCCCCGGAGGCGGACGGACCATGTTTGCGCCGGCCGTTGAACCCCTCCTGGGCATGACACTGAAAACAGAGCGCGCCGCCCTCCGCCGCGGCGGCAAAGTCCTGCCCCGCGGCAGAGGGGTGCTGCTGGTTCACCTGCCGGTGGCAGGAGAGGCAGTCATCCCCGTCAACCGGGGCATGGACCACCGGCTTGCCCTTGATCTCCCCATGACAGCCGTTGGCCAGACAGTTGTCCGCCCGGCAGTCGGGCGCCATGAGGCCCAGGACAGAGAGCAGGGCAAGGACGTGGAGAAAAAAGGCAAGAGCCCTCCTGCCCCGGCCGGCTGCCGCGCTGCCGGCAGAAAAAGGCTTCATTGTCTTGCTGTCAGGGTGCATAGCGGCTCTTCGTAATTTTCAGCAAATTTATTTTTACTGGCTTTGCTGGCCCACAGCTCATGGGCCACGCCATGGCAGTCGCCGCATTGCCTGAAGCGGTCCTGGATTTCCCGGGGGTGCGGCATCGCACCGTGACAATCCTGGCAGCGGGGAATGGCGGCATGCCGGCCGGCATGGCACTGCACACAGGGCACATTCCGGTGCTTTGACCAGCTGGCCGCCATGGTGGCATAGGCCTCCTGATGACAGGAGCCGCATTCCTCGGAAGCAATGCCGCCGCCGTAGGTCACCACCAGGGGCATGTGCGCCTTGTGGCAGCCCCGGCAGCTGTCGCGGCCCATGGTATCGGCATGGGGGAGATGACAGTTGCCGCAGGGCTGGATCTGGCCATGAAAGGTGTGGCAGGCCGTGCAGGCCAGTCGGCTGTGAATGCTCGGATGGGCAAGCAGCTGTTCACTCTGCTCGGCATGGCAGCTCAGACAGGGAGCGCTGAGATCCCGCCCGTAACTGATCTCCAGGGGTTGATGGGGGTCGGGATGACACTGCAGGCAGCCGGGCAGGGCCGCATGCGCTCCCTCCTGATGGCAGCGGTCGCAAGCGGGAACAACCTCCATATCAGCCGGCGGGTGCCCCTGATGGCAATCCAGGCAAAGCTGCTGGTGGGCCTGGCCCTTGCGCTGCAGGATGAGCACAATCCCTTCATGACACTTGACGCAATCCCCTGCCCCCACAGTGGCATGGACGCTACCCCTCTGTTGGGCTAGAGCCGGCGTCTGGGCGTAAAACGGCAATGAGATCAAGCCGCCCAGGGCGAAGATGATAAAGAGATTAATTATATTTTGCAAGTACATCAGTTTGATTGTTGACAAAAAATTGTGGTGATGTCAAGTTATCGAAATAATATTTATGTCACAGTGTTATCGTTCTTTTCTCGACACTGCCGTTACTCACTGTGTCTCACCGCTCCATTTTTCGCTACCGCTTCACCATGAAAAAAATAAACCGCACACTACTGATGGCCACCCTGCTGCTGACAGGAGGCTGCACCTGGTTTCAGCCGGACCAGAAATCAACCGACAGAGCCTCGTCCGCCAAAAAAATCCCAGGCAGATGCACTGCCGGAGATTGCCAGAACGGCCAGGGAAGCTGGCTCTACGATGACGGCAGCCGTTATGAGGGATCCTTTATCGCCGGCAAACCGAGCGGCAGCGGGGTCCTGGTCGCCCCGTCCGGTTCCAGGTATGAAGGCAGCTTCAAATACGGCCAGTATGACGGCGGCGGCTACGTCCTCTTTGCCGACGGCACCGAGGCGGAATGCGAACGGGGCAACTGCATCACCGGTCGCGGCATCATGCTCTGGCCTGATGGCACCCGTTACAGCGGCGAATTCAACAATGAAATCCGCGAAGGATTCGGCGGTATGGAATTTGATGACGGCACCACCTATTCCGGCAATTTCAAAAACAACCGCTACCACGGGGAAGGCACCCTTACCCTGCCTGACGGCAGCGAATATCGCGGTGAATTCAAAAACGGCCTGTTCCACGGCGAGATGCGGGTCACTTTTCCAGCAAAGCACCAGTATCTCGGCCAGTTTAAAAACGGCAAAGTGATCAACGGCCAGGGCCGGATCACCTTTCCCAACAACAGCAAGGGCGCCTGCGTCAAAGGCAACTGCCTTGACGGCGAGGGGACCATGGAACTGGAAGACGGTTCGCTTTACACCGGCCATTTTCTCAACTGCAGCCGTCATGGTTATGGCATTGACACCTATGCCAGCGGCGCCCGGTATGCTGGAGAATACCGCTCCGGCAGACGCCATGGCCGCGGCATCTTCACCTATGCCAGCGGCCTCACCTACGCAGGAATCTACAAAGACGGCAAACGCCACGGGGAAGGCGTCTTCACCTTCCCCAACGGCAGCACGAAGAAGGTTCTCTTCGTTGACGGTGAAATGGTCAAGTGAACGTTTCAGCCTTCCTCAAGCGTTCCAGCGTTTAAACGTTTGATCGTTTCAGCCTTTGATCGTTTGATCGCTTGATCGCTTGCACGTTTGAACGTTATTTATCCAGCAGGATTTCAACCTTGGCATCCCTGCGCAGGTCCCCCATCCATTCCGCCCGCCGCTTTTCCTGAAAAGCGGGGGCCAGCCGGTCTTCCAGCATGGTCCGCGCCTCTTCCTCGGTCAGATCGCGGGCCGGGTCCCTGGCCAGCACCTCAAAAATATGGAAGGTAGCGCCATCCTGCACCACGCCGCTGAACTCGCCGATCTCCATGCCCTGCATGGCGGCAAAAATGGCGGGATGCTTGTCCTTATTGACCTGCAGCCGGCGCACAATGAAGGTGCCGTCCAGCACCAGCTTGCTGAAGTCATGCTTGTTGCCGCTGAGCTGCGTCTGCAGTCTTTCCGCAGTGGCCCTGGTCGCCTGTTCATCCTGGCCGGCCATGACCAGAATCTCCTTGATCTGGTAATTTTCCGCCTTGCGCAGTTTGCCGGCCTCCTTGTACTCCCGGTAGAGCTTCTCCACCGCCTCTGGATCACTGGCCTGCTTCTGGTACACCTCGCGGCCGGTGATGCCTTCCAGCAGCTGGCCCCGGTCGATGCGCTCCCTGAGCTGCTCCTCGGTGAGGCCGATGTCGGCAAGATAGCCCGCAAATCCCTCCTCCGAGCCATAGCTGCTCCTGAGACTGGCAATCACTTCCCTGGTCCTTTCCGCTTTGGGCTTGATGCCCTGCTTTTCAGCCTCTTTCACCGCCAGTTCTTCAAAGATCAGCCGGTCAAGGGCCTGCTGCCTGATCTCCCGGGTCAAGGCCTCGCTGGGTTCCTGAACATCCCGGTAAAAGGCGCCGGCCACCCGGTTCATCATGCCCAGCAGGTCATACATGGTGATCTCGGCGCCATTGACCCTGGCCACAATCTCCTTCCTGGCCTCCGCCGCCTTCCTGCGGTTGATTTCCCGTTCCTGCTTCTCCAGCCCAACGCCAGCAGCCTGTTCACTGGACATGGAGGCTGCCGGAGCAGGGGCTGACATACTTGCCATAACAGGAGCAGCGAGGAGCACCGCCCCCAGAAAAATTGCCATAACAGAGTGTTTGCTGCGCTTCATGGAAAGCTCCTTATGATTGTTTTTAAGTTCTAAGTACCGGGTTGCAAACAGGTTGCGGCGCTGTGCGGCTTTTCCCCGCCTCAAACCCGCTAGTTAAATCTCAAAAGAAAAGAGCAGGCGGAGCTTCCCCCGCCTGCCCGGTCATTGCTTACTCTTTACCTGGTGTTACCCATGTGCTTATTACGGCAGCGTGACAGAGAGATCAGCATCAACGCTTGAGGTAAAGCTGGTCTTGACATGTTTCACGTCAATGACCTCGACGATGATGTTGTAGCTGCGACCGCCGCGGGAGTACGTATGGTTGATGCCGGCCGCCAGACTGGCTACGTTGGTGACAACGGTACGTGTCCGGTCACCCCAGTAGATGTAGGCGCGCACCACCCCCGGATCCAGGGTCGGGGCCGTCAGGGTGACCACCTTGCCGGCCACGCTGGTGGCAAAATCAACCACCGGCACCGGCGGCTCGACCACCACGGCATTCACCGTGACGCTCTGGCTGTCGCTGACGCTTGACTCGTCACCCAGGGTGGCCGGGTCGTCAGCCATGGTCATGGTAAGACCCGCGGTGTAGGCCCCGGCAGCCGGGTAGAGGACGACCACCTGGCTGGAACCGTTGCCGCCGACCACTGTGCCGCCGGTGGTATCCCAGTCATAGGTGCAGGTCATCTGGGTAATGACGCTGGTTGCCGGATCCTTCTTGTAGCAGGAGGCCCGGCTGGCGTCATAGGTCACCGTCAGGTCCGTGTCCGCTGAAGGCAGACCGCTGAAGTTGGCGTCAACCACGTAGGTCTTGTCAGCCTGGGCGGTGCCCGGGTTCATGAGCAGGGCCAGGGTCTGGGCCGTGTAGCCGAGATACTGGTTGGCGCTCTGGGCGGTGGCGATGTGCCGCCGGCCGTCCATGCGGGTGGCCTCCGCCGAGTTGCAAGGCACCACTGCCGGAGTCATGGGGTTGGGTCCGCCCATGTAATCATAACAGTAGGCGGCCTGATCCCAGCTTGCCACATGGCTCGGATTGCTCGGGTTCTGCTCGCCGCCGACCGCCCATTTGACCTTCGGGCTGCCGTCAGCATTGTAGGACTGCTGCAGGTCGATCTTGAAGTGAGACACGGCCTCGGCGCGGCCCAGCATCAGACCGAACGGATTGTGGCCGATCTCCGCCATATCGGTCATGGCGCCGGCACAGTCATCATTGGTCATGCAGGCCCCGCCATTGCGGAAACCGCCGGTACAGGCGCCGGGATTCGGCGCAGCGGCGCCGGCACAGGTGCCGTTGATCATGCCGGCATACTGAGCCGCGCTGCCTGCCCCCATCATGCCATCGATGGCGGCGGCCACGGCCGGATCTGCATAGTTGGGCAGACAGTTGTTCACCGTCTGATCTGCTTTGCTGTCTCCATTCATGTCCGGAGCCGGGCTGAAGCTGGCCGGACCGGCAAACGGGTTGCAGCCCAGGGTGCCCGCGGTCTGCAGCTCTTTCAGGGCAAAGCCCTGGATGCCGGCCACCCCGTCGTACATACCCATCCGCGAGGCGGTACTGCCACAGTCAGCATCGGCTGAACATGTCCGGCCGCTGCCATCATCACAGACGCCATCCGCCGCACCCACTGCATCGCAGGTGGTGCTGCCCGGGAAGCCCATGGCCTGATCAAAGGTCGCGGTCATCATGCCGATGACGTGCTGCAGCTGGGCGTTGCCGCCGCTGGTGCCGAACATCGGGTTGTTGGAGAACCAGGACCAGGAAGCACATTCAGCAGTCATGTTGGGCTGGCCGGTCATGGGGTTGAAGTAGAAGTTGTGATGGTCGGTGTTGGGGTTGATCATACCATTCATGCCATCCGCGGCAGTCTTGGTCGGATCGCCGGCCCCGCACATGGCGGCGGCGTCAAAGTCGGCGAACATGGCCATCCAGTTCTTGACGATCTCGTAGCCGCCTACGCCGAAACCGGGCAGACCGGCATTGGCCACGGGCTGAACGTAGCCCTCAAAGAAGCCCACCGAGTAGGGTGAGTAATTGGGGCTTGCCGCGTTCATGCTGGAGTGACAGCTGACGCAGCCGCCGCGGGCTGAACCGCCCAGGGCCCAGTCCTTCGGCACCACGCCGTGGGTGACGTCGAAGTCAGCCTGAATGACGTTGAGGAACTTGACGAAACGGGCATCGGAGCCATTGACCCGGCCGTTGAAGCCGTCCAGCATGGCGTTGATCTCCGCCTCGGTGTCGATCTCCCAGGAGTCGACGATCTGGAAGCCGTCAAACAGGGGCACGGTGTTGCCGCCGTTGAGCCGCATGTCAAATTCCGGATGATTGTCGCGGACATACTCGGCAACCTTCTGCAGGTCACGGTTCTTGATCGGTGAGGCAAAAGCCGCTGCATGCTCATCCAGGATATTGCTGTTGTCACCGAGCAGGGCATCGGGATCGGTACCCAGCATGTTCGCATCATCCTGAACCAGCACGCCGCTGTTCGGCACCATCTCAAACCAGGTGGGCAGCAGGGACGGCAGCACCGGATAGATCTTGCGCTCGCCGTTCTTGGTCACCCATTTGCGCAGGGACGGCACGGTATTATGGCTGCCGGTCACCAGATCAAAATTCCAGTCCAGGGTGTTCCTGAAGGTGCCGCGGGCAAAACCTGCGGTCCAGTCGCGGTATTTCAGGCGGCCGGGAGCGGAATAGGTCTCGGGCACGTGACAGGTCACGCAGCCGATGCGGTCGATGTGCAGCTGGGGCAGACCGTTATGCAGCGGCATCGGCGCCACCAGGGTGCCGCCGTTTTCCACCAGTTTCGGGTTGTCGCGCACGGTATGGCAGCCGTCGCACCTGATCTTGGCGTCGAGGTTGTTCTTGCCCTTGGTGTCCGGGAAGGAGTCGGCCTGGGCGAACTGATGGTCCATGGCGTAGATGCGCTCGGCCGGATACTCATAGCCGTGCACCTCTTTGGCCGGGATATCCTCGTAGCCGGTGCCGGTGGTGGAGCCCACCGCGTAATGGCAGGAGGCGCATTCCATGCCGTTTCTGTCATGGACGTCGATATCCGGCATCTTGCCGGGGATCGGGTCGCCGGCATTGGGCGTGGTAGCCGGATCCATATCCAGGGTGGAAGGCGCAAACATGGACATGCCCCAGCGGGCATTGACGCCGTAGTCATCGTTTTCAGCGGTGATCTTGTGGGCGCGCTTGCCCATGCCGGTCTTGCAGCCGAAATCGAACCAGTAGTCATCGTTTACTGCCCCTGCGCCGTTATCGGTATCGAGATCGCGGCTGGCGCCCATATTGCCTGACGGCATGGGGTTGGACGGATCATGGATGAGGCCGTAGTTGCCGTAACCGGTGCGCATGGCCATCATGCCGGGCAGACCCATGGTTTGATCATCGCGGGCATGGCAGACCGAGCAGTTCTCGCTCTTGGGAGTGGCGGCGACCTTGGCCCCGTTGAGCTTGACACAGGGATTGATGGCGTTGACCAGATAGGGGATGCCGTCCGCATTATAGGTATTGCCGGTGGCGGGATTGATCAGCGAGCCCTGATAGCTGTAATCGACACAGCCGGCAATGCCTTCCCGGGTCGCTTCGCTGACATGCTGGCCGATATAGGCTGCGTCGGCGGGGTCGGTCTGTTCCACCGCGCCGGCGCCCCAGTCAACCCCGCTCAGCTGGTCATTGGCGTCAAAGATGCCTTTGGCGCCGGCGCCCATGGAGGCGATGAGATCCATGCGCCGCTGCTTCAGACCGAAGTTGCGGTTGAACATGTCATATTCATTAACCCCCGGGGCATTGCTCACCGTGCGCAGGCCGGGGATCATGGAGGTGCCGGAACAGGTCGGATCGTTGGCCGGGCCGATGGCATTTCCCGGACCGCAGTCCAGGGTCTTCAGCCAGGCGGAGCCGGGATTGGAGCCGTCAAGATGGCACATCAGACAGTCCATCTCGGCCTTGTTGGTGGCGCTCATGTTGCCCACCGTGACGTTGTCCCAGGAGGTCTCATCAAGCGCGGTGCCGGGATCATCGGGGCGGGCATACTTGAGCACATAGGCGTCGCCGCCGCCCTCACCGGCTGAACCATAGGCCTGCAGGTCGCGGTTGTATTCGAGCTGGCCGCCGCCGACATGGCAGACGCCGCAGGTGTTGCCCCATTCCTGGGCGCCCATTTCAACGGACAGGGGGTTGTTTAAAGGATCCGCGTTCTTCGCCGCCAACTGGCGGTTGGAAGGGGGTCAGTACTTGCCGAACATGCCCGGGCTTGATTCCCAGAACTTGCCGCCCACCGCGTGGCGCAGGTGGTTGCCGTAGTCTTCGTTGCGTCCCTGCTGGGAGTGCCGGCCGGTGACAAAACCGTGCTTGTAGTCTTCCACCGTATAGGTTACCCACTCGGCCTCGCCGGTGGTCTCATTCATGATGCCCTGGGTCTTGACAATGGTCTTCTTCTCGCCTTCAACCCCGCCGACGCCGCCGTCATAACTGCCCACCGGACCGGACAGTGATACGGAACCGTCGGCATTGACGCCACGGGTATGACAAGCCCCGCAGGTTGCCTTCGGGCTGTAGGGCGTGGTGCTGTCAGCAATTATGGCCCCAGCCGCATCGCGCAACGGCACGCTCGGATGGGCGGCAAAGGCATCGGCGCCAACCAGCAGGGCTGCTGTGGTCAGGGCTGACACCATTAAGCCGTTTTTATACCTTTTTCTCATTTTTTCACTCCTTGGTTAACTTCTTCTTTTTAGGAGCCGTTACGAAACAACATGGCCATTTTTTCAATTTCGTTACGGCTCCTTATACCCCTCAAGGGGGTACTGAAAAGAGTGCCGTTCCGCGCATTTCTCTGCTCATGTTATTTTTTTACAACGGCTCAGGTTCGATCTTTACCGGCGGTTAACTCGGTTTGGGGAAACCGCTCTTTCCTTAACAGCCGGCAAACAATCTCATGCTTGTAACAGCGCTGCCTGAAAATCTGAGAAACATGACCAGGCAGACAGCAAACAGCGTGCCCAGCAGAAGAATTACCCGGATTTTTTATGTAACTATGCAAAATAAAATGATATATTTTCGAACAACTGGCCGCGGGCGCAGCACTTCTCCACCCCGGCCCACCGTGCGCCTTCACCCGCAGCAGGGGTATTTCCCCCTGTTGGCCGATTCCGGCATTTTTCTTGGGATATCAAACCCATGGCAGACTGTGCCGATTGGGGTTTTCTACCCAACAGCCCTGCGGTAAAACAGCCAATTTCCCCCTTTTGCCATACGGCAAGGAAATCCCTGCGGGGGAAAGCAGGCTGCTGGGCTTTTCTGATAACTTCTCGCGTTAATCTTCCAAACCGGCGATTCACAAAGAGGAGTTTTCATCCACAGCCATCCGGAAAAAAAAAGGAGCGACGGGGCATTTGCCCCACCACTCCTTTCCCACCGGCATGCGGCGGGCACTTTCACCCACCCTGCTGACTTTCAGGTTTGCTCAGGGAATAAAGACGCTGAGATCCGGGTCGTCGGCCACGGAATAATTCACCTTGTGATAGGCCGCGTCATAGCTGGTGGCGCTCATAGTATAAGTACGGCCGCCCGCGCTGTAGGTATGGGTCATGACAGCGGTGGCCGGACTGGCGTAGACGTTCTTTTTGCCGTCCCCCCAGTAGACATAGAGCCTGACCACATCCGCGGGCAGCGCGGCCGACAGCTTCACCGTTCTGCCGGTCACCGTCGTGGCAAAATCGACCACAGCGGGAGGCGGCGCCACATTTTCGGCCGTAACGTCGAGCGTCGCGCTGCTGGTCTTGCCGGTCAGAGACTCGCGCAGGGTCAGGCCTGCCGTGTAACTGCCCTCGCTGCCATACTGGTAGATCATGGTATTGGCGCCGTTGCCGCCCACCACACTGCCGCTGCCGCCGAAATTCCAGCTGTAGCTGCAGACCCGCTCCTGCGCCACGCCGTCCACGTTTTCATAACAGGAGGAGCGGCTGGCATCAAAGGTAATGGTCCGGTCCTCGGTGAGCGAGGGCAGCGCACTGACATAGGGCGTCACCACCAGATCACTGTTCACCCCCCAGCGGGCCGGGTCGGAATACCCCCAGTAGGCATGGCAGGAGTTGGCGGAACAGCTGCCGCCTCCCGGGGCAAAGCTGTAGGTGAAGGCCAGCGGCAGGCTGCCGTCAGCCGCTCGGCCGGCAAAGGTCGGGGCAGGCACCACATCATAGACCCGGTTGGCATGCCGGCTGCGGTCATGGATGGTCGCGCCGTCCGTGGTGGTCTGGTAGTGGCAGGTCCGGCAGTCGGCATAGCCTGCCATGGCATGGCGGGCATGGGTATCCTTGCGCGGATCATCCGCCCCCGTGGCCATGGGGTAGGGATGGCAGCTGCCGCAGGACAGCGGCCCCTGTGTATCCCAGGAGGGGCTGGCGTGGGAATTTACAATTCCGGTCGATACCCAGGCGCCGTTGCTGTGGCAGTAGACGTTGCTGCAGGTCAGACTGCCCCCGCCGGTCACCGTGGTATCGCCGGTCCCCTCATAAGTGTAGGGCGCCTGCAGGCCTGCCTGTCCGTCATAATTTGCCATGAGGCCGGCCGGGTTGCCGCCAAAGCCGAGTTGGATCCGGTTGTTGTCCGAGATGGGCGAGGCGGGCATGCCGCCCGCGTGGCAGCTGTCGCAGCCGAAGCTGTACCCCGCCCCTGTGGCGTGCAGGGCATGGGCGCCTGCGGTCACGGAGCCGGTGGCCGCCGGCACAGCCACCAGGCCGTCGCCGCCCTGGGCCGCATCCACCACCGGCGGGTTACCGTGGCAGGAATCGCAGTTGGCGTTAAAGCCGCTCTGGTGCTCATGACAGGTGGTGCAGTCCTGGCCGTTGTTGTGGCTGGCCAGCGATCCGTCATTGCGCCAGTATCTGGTCCGGCTGTGGCAGACCTGGCACACCCCGTCCGGGGAGGCATCGCCGCCCGCCGCCCCCAGCCCGTCGCTGGCCGCAAAGCTCGCAGGACCGCTGAAGACCACCGGCCGGCCGTTGATTGGGCTGGCAATGAGCTGGCCGAAGATCAGGCTGAACTCCTGGGAACCGCTCAAAGCACTGCCGGCATGGGTGCCCTGTACCGTGATGGAAGTCGCGTCCGCCGCCACCACCTCGGCCGAGTAGTCGACATATTCAGCCGGTGTTCTGCTGTTGTCAAGCCAGCCAAGGGCAACCGTCAGGATCAGCCCCCGCTCCGGGCCGCTTTTGGCGCTCCAGCCGGCCGGATCACTCCAGGCCGGATCAAGCGCCTGCAAGGCATTGATGGTAAAGGTAGTGGTCTGCTCACCCACCTGGTAGCCGCTGAAAGAACCGGTCACCAGCGGCAGGGTGCATTGGGCCGAGGTATGGGGATCGTGGCAGGTCACGCAGCTGAAGCCCGCGTGGCTCTCTACCGCCGGGGCGTCCAGCTTGCTGTAGTTGCCGCCCGTGTCATTGTCATGGCAATCGGTGCAGGCCGTGGTGGTGCCCTGGTGATCGCTGTGACAGTCCAGACAGTAGATGTTGTTCTCCAGCCAGTGTGGCGACTGGGCGGCAAGTGCGGCCCGGCCCGGCAGTAAGCCTGCCAATATCATGAAAGCACTCAAGGTATATTTCATTTTCATTTTCATTCTCCTGCGGCACACGGGCTTTCCCCATGCATGGGGGAAGAGAGTGTGCCGGCATCATGCTGGTAGGCGATTTGCATGGAAAAACACATAGCATCCCTTGGTCCAGCCGTCATTTTCACGGCGGCCCTGCAAACTGATGGCAGCGGTCACATTCCTGCCCAACCCACCAGCGGTAGGGCGTGCCCCAGATAACCGTGTCCTCGCCCTTGGCGCCGCCGTTATGGCAGCCGACATTGCTGCAGGTTCTGGTCGCCGGATCATAGGTGGCGCCGGCGAAGTCATAGGTGATCATTCCCGAAGAGGTGTTGTAAGTGAAACCGTTTTCCGTATCAAAAAGCACATCAACGGCGCCGTTGACATGTCTGGCCTTGTCAAACAGGGCGACATCGTTGTAGAAGCGCAGGCCGTCCGGGCCGATGCCGGTGGTGCCGGGCTCCCGCACCGTATCATAGTGGCAGGTGCGGCAGCCTATGGCCTCAAAGCCATGGTTCCAGACATGCAGATCCTCGTAGCCGTAATCATCGATCCAGTAATGGCTGTCCCCTGCGCCGCCGCTGTTATCGGCAAAGCCGGTCCTGGGCGAGTTGCCGTGGCAGCCGTTGCAGTCCAGGGTGGCGCCGCTGTGCCATTGCACATCCCGGTACACCCTGGTGGTGACGATGTTGTCCGGCAGCGAGCCGGCCGGCCACGGGACGGGCACCTCGCCGTCCGTGGTCCAGCTGTTGGTGCTGTGGCAGTAGACGTTGCTGCAGGTGCCGGTGGCAGGGTCATAGGAGGCGCTGCTGTTGGCCGCCTTGATGGTGCCGGCCGGCGCCGCGGGATTGGCCAGCTCGACATCGCCCCAGACGCCGTTGCCGTGGGAGGCGGCATCAAGGGGGTGGCAGTTGCCGCAGCCGAGTAGGTTGACGGTGGCGGGCTGGCCGCCGGCAAAATCGGCGGTCAGGCGCAGATCCCCATAGACAAGCGGCACATTCACCCCGCCGAAATGGGCCAGATGCGCCCCGCTGGCCGGCGGAAGCGCATGACACGAACCGCACTCACCCCTGGGACTGGTGCAGTCGTTCCAGACGTGACATTGAGAGCATGGGCTGTCACCAAACGCCCCCAGGCCCAGTGATGGGATGACAAGTCCCGCAACTGCCAAAGCACCTGCACAGATTTTCTTCCTCATTTCATTCTCCCCTGTTGATAAGAAAAAAATCCTGATCCCCGGCTGCCGGCGTGACGCGAGGCGGCACGCCATGGCTGCAGCCGGATCAGGAGCCGCACTCAGGTGTATCAAGCTGTAATTAATGATGGTGCCTGGTAGAAAAGTGCTGATCATCACCTCGGATTCCGTCGTCGTGACCAAGCCGAGGGTCCCCGCCTGTCTGCCTGCCGGCAACCCCATGGGGCCGGGCGGAGCGCAGGTTCTATTAGCCTGGCAACTGATGCATCAATTTGTATGCCACGCCGTGGGTCTTGCTCCACAAAGATTACAGGCAAGCGTCTCGGCAGCTATCTTGTTGACATAATGGAGGTTATTCATTTTGTATCCCCTATACCGGGGGAATCGGCGACCCGGGGCCTGGCCCTGACGGCTGGGGCATTTCCCCCTGTCAGGGTGAGATGACCCAGAAAATTCGGGCAGATGATTTGCGGGTCCGCCTGGCTCTGGCGGAAAAGAAAGCGGAAGTTGCTGCGGAGGATAAAAAAAGGGGGAGCCGAACGGCTCCCCCCGAAGAACTGCTGCTGCCTTGCTCTCCAGTGCTTATTTCACATGGCAGGTCAGACAGAAACCGCTGTTCCGATCGGATTTCCAGAGGAAGGTCTCACCGGTGTTCTTGGTGTTATGCACGTCATGGCAGGTCACGCATTCCATATTGTCCCCGTAAAGCAGGGAGCGGATGGTGGTCATGCCCTCGGTGCCGCCAGCGTTGATCACGGTGTCGGGAGCGGCAATCTCATCATCATGGGCCGCCACCTCGATGTAGCTGAAGCCGATGGGGTGATGATTGGTCAGGTTGCCTCCCCCGCCGATCTTGAACTGATCGGCGATGAAATGGGTGGCAGCACCTTTAGACTCGGCCCGGCCCGGATCAAAACCATACTCGTTGATGGCAACCGTGCCGTCATGGCAGGACAGGCAGAGCCGGGATACGGAGCCGGGCTCGCCAAGGGTTCCCTCGCCATTAAAGAGATGGCGGTCGGCAAACTGCTGGGCATCCCCGTCAACGCCCACGCCGGCCAGACCGGAGGCCGTGGGGCCATCCCCGAAATCGCTCTGGTAGGTGTTGTAAAACTGGGTGCTTACCCCGTGGTTCCACAGGGGCAGGTAGGCGATACCCGCGGCATTGGCATCCTGGATGGCATGGTGAGGCGCATGGCAGTAAATACAGATACGATCCAGCGCATCGGTCTGGCCGTAAATGCTGCCTATACCCGTGGCAACGCTCAGGTCATGCTTGGAGCCGACGATACCGGCGCCCGCGGCGGCATTAAAGGAACCGGTGGTTGAATTCTGCGCCTGCGCCGCGCCGACCGCGATCAGGCCGAAGGCAGCTGCTAAAAGAATACTTTTTTTCATCATCTTTCCTCCTGCTTGCGACATTTGTCATTTTTGACAGTAGTCACCTTTTGCTAAATAGCTGCCCCCAACGGGAACAGCATCCCATGAATTTCCCCAAATTCCATGAGCGCGTTACAAGTATGATCACGATAGATCATCTTGAGGCAGGCCAAGATGCACACACTATGCCAAGGGCGGGCTGCGCCTCCGCTTCATTTTTTTTTACTGCGATTCCGGGATATTAGCCGCAAGCAAGCGGACACCGCCGCGCCGCCCGCGCCGAGAAAGGCATAGAAAGCGCAGGGTCTTTTCACCCTCTGCCGAGTTTTTTCACCCAGCGCGGCAACAGCGGATTTTCCCGGCCGGCCCGCCGGTGCCCCCACCTGGTTAACAGGCAGATTTCGCAGCGACATTCCCTCCCTGACAATCTCCTGCATGGCCAGATATGGTCCTGATCCCGGTCGAACGTACTTGCTTTTTTATCCTTTGGCATCATCATTGCTACTTCTTATTAATCTCCGTGTCAGCTCTCAGAAGTATTCCATCGCAAGACAAACTCTGAAAAATGGTGGTGTTGATGAACAACGCAAAAAATTTCTTTCGCTACACTCTTCTGCTGGCCTTCCTGATTGGCGCCGTGCTGCAAAGCGGCTGCGTGACCACGCCCAAGCCGGTGGACCAGGAAGAGGCCGTCTTTTTCCCTGATCCGCCTGCCCCGCCGCGCCTGCAGTTTCTGCGCAGCTTTACCACCTCGGATGACATCGAAGCCGGCGCCAGCGCCTTTGATTCCTTCCTCACCGGCGACGCCAGCAAGGGATACCACCTGGTCAAGCCTTACGGCGTGGCGATCAAGGACGGCAGTCTCTATGTCTGCGACTCCCAGGCCACGGTGGTGGTCTTTGACCTCAAAAACAAGAAATTTCATACCATGGAGGGCGCCAAGGGGCTGGGCAAGGTGGTGCAGCCGCTCAATATCTCGCTGGACAGCCAGGGCAACAAATTCGTCGCCGATCCGGTGCGGGGCGAGGTGCTGATGTATGACAACAAGGATTTCTATGTGAAGAGCTTCGGCGCTGCCGGCCAGTGGAAACCGGTTGACGCAGCCGCCTACGACGGTCAGCTCTATGTGGTGGATGCCAAGGAGAGGGAGATCAAGGTATTTGACATCGCCTCCGGGGAAAAGATCCGCAGCCTTGGCCGCAGCAACAAGCCCGAAGAGAACCTCGGCCTGCCCACCGGCATCACCATCGATGCGGAAGGCCTGCTCTACATCAGCGATTCCGGCCGCTTTCAGGTGGTGGTCTATGACCGGGACGGTCATCAGCGCAACGCCATCGGCAGACCCGGGGCCAATCTCGGCCACTTTGCCCGGCCCCGGGGCGTGGCCACCGACCGGGAAGGCAGGGTTTTTGCCGTGGACGCCGCCTTTGAGAATGTGCAGATCTTCCGCAATGACGGCCAGTTGCTCCTCTTTTTCGGCGGCTCGGGCACCGGGCCGGGCAAACTCTTCCTGCCGGCCGATGTCTTCATTGATTATGACAACGTGGAATACTTCCGCCAGGATGCCGACCCCAATTTCGACATCGAGTACCTGGTTTTCGTCACCAGCCAGTTCGGCCAGCGTCTGGTCAATGTCTATGGCTTCGGCAAGGAGAAGGGCAGAACCTACCCGAGCGAGGATGAACTGGTTGAGAAGGCTGAACAGAAACTCAAACAGTGGCAGAAAGAGAGCAAGTAGCGGACAGACGGCAGCAGATGGAGTCACTTCCCCGGGAGGGGCGTCAGAAATACCGGGCCGGCCGGCCGGCGGCCAGGGTGCTGCCCATCGTGCTCGGCTGCTGCCTGCTGCTGACCGGCCGCGCCTGGGGAGCAGCCAGGCAGTTTATCCCCAAATATGTCGATTTCTCAGGGGACTTCGGGGTGGGCTCCCTCTACGAGTGGGACAAGGTGGAATCCACTTCCACCTCCACCCGCAGCGACCTCACCATCCAGGAAGGTCTCAACGTGCAGGGGCTCGGCTATATCTACAGCCCGCTCTTTGTCAGCATGGCCACCTCGGTGACCCTGGGACTGCAGCAGGAACAGCTCGACAACAACGGGGACAAATCCAGCTATTACGACGGCGAAGCCAACCAGTTCAAGCAGGAGTTCAAGATTCTGCCCAGCCATCCTTATAATATGGAGCTCTATTTCCTGCGGGCTACTCCCATGACGGCGGGGACGGCGGGCAGCAGCGGCTCGGTGGTCATCTATGAACAGGGCGCCCGGGCGCGTTACGACCAGCGTCCCTGGTCAAGCACGCTGAGCTATATCAAGCATGACAGCTCGGGCCGTCTTTCCTCGGACAACCAGTCATTGCTCTATAATCTCAACTATTACCAGGACGGCACCAGCGTTTCCGGCACCTATAACCACAACACCGGCTCCAGCAGCGGCGGGGCGGAAGATACCATCCGGGACATGTACAACCTCAATTTCATCAAGAAGCTGGACCGGGTCCGCTTCAACTCCAGATGGACCCATGACCAGCATGATCAGGAGGAATCCTTTTTCGGCGCGCCCGACGCCTCCTCGTTTCTGGAAGAGGACGAACTGTACGGCGAGGTTGACGTGGAGCTGCCCCGCAATTTCGACACGGTGTTTTCCTATCTCGATTCGGACCGCAACTCCACCTACGTCAGGGAGACCGGCACCCTGGAATCATTCACCGAGTCGCAGTATTACAATTTCAGACTGCACCACCGTCTCTATAAAAGCCTGAATTCCTCCCTGTCCGCCGGCCAGCAGACCACCGACGCGGCGGGCGGCGACATGGAGCGGCAGAATTACCGGCTGGCCTTTGACTACACCAAACAGATCCCCTGGGGCAACGTGCTGGCCGGCCTGTGGGACGGCCTCTCCTTCATCGACAACACGGGCGCGCCGATCACCCTTTTCGAGACCCACACCATTGACGCCGGGCTCAACTTCTTCACCCTCAAATACCAGACCATCGAACCGTCCTCCATCGAGGTGCGCATCATCGACTCCAACAACAACGACCGCGCCATCCTGCTCAGCGAAGGCATCCATTACCTGGTGACGCCCTTTCCCAACTCCTTCCGCATCACCATTATCACCCTGCCCTTCGACGAGCTGCTTGACCCGGACCTCGACATCCAGGACTACTCGTACAAGGTGGACTACTCCTTTATCCCGGCCGACTACAAGCTGCGCAACAAGGACTGGGGCAGCTCCCTGCAGGTCGCCCTGTTCGACAGCCTGATCACCCCGCACTACGCTTACAGCCAGAGCGACCAGACGGTGACGGACGGCTGGTTCCCCGGCGATCCCGCCCATATCAAGAACCACAGTCTGGGCCTCGGTTTCAACGCCTTTCCCTTTACCGGCGATGTGACCCGCAGCTGGCTCCGGTCAAACACCACGGATGAGGACAGGCTGGCCTCCTATGTCACCTACAGCAGGGAAATCACCGCCAGCACCTCCGGCCATCTGAGCTTCTCCTTTGAAGACGTGCAGACCACCCAGTATGAACTGGGCAACATCGGTCCCACCACCAGCCTGTCGGAACAGTTCTATTCGGCCCAGGCCCAGATCCAGACCATGCTGCCCCAGAAAAACCTGAACGCCTCCCTTGCCACCAACTATACCTTATATGAGGGGCTGGGCGACTCGACCAACCTTTCTTTTTATTCAACCCTGGTCTGGCATGTGGGTCTGCTTGACCTCAACCTCACCGCCTCCTATACCAGTGTCGACGCCAATATCGGCGACACCAGCTCCGCCAGACAGTTTGCCATGATCAGGTTCATGATTAAACGCAAGCTTTTTTAATTATCCATAAAGAGGAATCATCATGAAAAAAATCAATCACCAGAAAAGAGTTCTCTGTGCCGCCCTGGCGCTGGCGCTGCTGCTCGGCGTGACCTTGCCGGCTGCCGCCTTCATGGGCATGGGCGCAGGCGGCGGCAATGCCGGCAGCGGCGGCCCGGCCTCACCCCACGGCGGCATGGGCAGCGCCGCCACCAGCCTGAAAGACATGAAAATCCTGGGGCATGAGGGCAATACCGGCACGGTGGTGGCCAGGATCAACGGCACGGAAATCACCATGGGCCGACTGCTGAACAGCATGCTCGATGTCATCATGCAGGGAGGCTATCGCGGGGACAATCTGACCCCGGAGATGGCAACCCGCATCCGCAAGGAGGCCCTGCAGCAGCTGGCCCTGGAGGAGCTGGCCTATCAGCGCGGCGCCTCGCTCGGCATCACGGCTGATCCGGCCGTGGTCCAGGCGAAACTTGACGCCGTCAGCAACAGCCAGGGAGGCGCGGAGGCCCTGGCAAAATCCCTGCAGGAACAGAACAAAACCATGGACGATCTCAAAGAGGAGATCAGCCGTTTCCTGGTGGTCAAGGAGGCCATCAGCCGGGAGGTGGACAGCAGGGTAACGGTCTCGGCTGAGGAGATCAAGCAGACTTACGAGGCCAACAAAGAGCAGTTTGTCATCCCGGAACAGCTGGTGGTCACGGACATTGTTTTTTTCCTCGCCCCCGATGACCCTGCCGCCAGAGAAAAAGTGGCGGCCGTCCGCCGGCAGCTGGTTGCTGAGTTCGGCGGCGACCCGGCAAAGCTGACTCCTGATGGATTTGTGGTGGAAGGCCAGCTCAATGTCTCCCCGGACAACCGGCCGGAGCTCTTTCAGGCCGCCAGCCGGATGGAGGTCGGCACTCTGTCCGAACCGCTGGTCATCGACGCTACCCTGCATCTGCTGAAAGTCGATTATCATCAACCCCGCAAGGAAAAACCGGCCGATGAGGCCAAGGCTGCCATTGCCAGGCAGCTGAAGGCAAACCGGCATAACCAGCTGCTGACCGAATGGCGCAACAATCTGCTGAAGGATGCCGATATCATCATCGTCAGCGAGGTGCTGCGGGAAGAGGGGAAATAATAAAGATGGTTTACGGTTGCCGGTTTACGGTTTACGGTTGGTGCCGAGGGTCAGCCGATGGAGATGACTCTCCCGGGAGCGAACCACCCAATAGCAGGCCGTAAACCCTAAACCGTAAACAAAGTATAAGTGTCTTCCATGAACAAGCCCAAAGCAAATCTCATCGTCGCCCTCATCCTCCTCCTGCTGCTGGCCGGCTGCGCGGCCAGCCAGTGGCAGCCGCTGGTCACTCCGCCGGCGGCAGAGCTCTGCTGGCCGTCCGGGCCGGACTGCAAGGTCCGTTATGCCGGCGAGATCCGGCAGTTTGCCCAGACCGGCACCTCGCTGGCAACGCTGATCACCGGCAAAAGCCAGGGCGGCGGAATCCTCAAACCGGTGGCCATCGCCATCGGGCCGGGCGGCAGAATGGCCATTGCCGATCAGGACCGGCAGGGCATCCATCTGTATGATCCCGCCGAGCAGAGCTACCGGCTGCTTGGCATGGCCGGCCGGGAAAAACTGGCAACCCCGGTGGGGGTCGCCTTTGATGATGCGGCCAACCTCTATGTCACCGACTCCCAGCTCAACAGGATCCTCATTTTTGACAGCGAGGCAAACTTTCTCAAGGCGGTGGACCAGGCAGGCGGCAGCCCCCTGCGGCGTCCCACCGGCATCACCTTCAATCGCCATGACAAACGTATTTATGTGGCGGACACCATGCAGCACCAGCTGCTGGTCTTCAGCCGTCTCGGCGAGTTCATTGACCGCATGGGCGCCAGGGGCGACCAGCCCGGCGCCTTCAACTTTCCCACCCATGTCGGCTCCGATCCCATGGGCAACATCTACCTCACCGACTCCATGAATTTCCGGGCCCAGCTGCTGCCGGCCGCGGGCAACACCTGGCGCGCCTTCGGCAGACACGGCAACGGCTCGGGCGACTTCGCCAGTCCCAAGGGCATTGGCGCTGACAGGGGCGGCAACATCTATATTGCCGAAACCCTGTTTGACGCGGTGCAGATCTTTGACCAGAGCGGCGCCTTCCTGCTGGCCGTGGGTTCCCAGGGCAGCGGTCCGGGCCAGTTCTGGATGCCATCCGGCCTCTTTATCGACGAAAACAACCGGCTCTACGTCTGCGACACGTACAACAAACGCATCCAGCTCTTTGATCTGCGGACCGGCACGGCTGCTGACCAGGCGCCCAGGCAGGGAGAACTCCAAAAATGAAGCATGCCACCCCGCTTGCCATTCTTGTCATCAGTCAGCTGCTGGCCGGCCAGGCCGTGGCCGACATGAGCATTGTCAACTCCAGGCATAACCTGTCAGTCAGCGGACCGGGGGAAATCCGCGCCTTAAGCGAGGACAGGATCTGCATCTTCTGCCACACCCCGCATAACGCCGCTCCCAGCTCCCCCCTGTGGAACAGGGATCTGCAGCCGAGCAACTATGTCCTGTATGAGAGCAGCACCTTGAGCGCCACCCCCCAGCAGCCTTCCGGTCCGACCCGGCTCTGCCTCAGCTGCCACGACGGCACCATCGCCCTGGGCAATGTCCTGCAGCCCGCCACCGGCATCCAGATGAACCTGGAGCTGACCGCCGGCCGCCGCTCTTTCCTTGATACCGACATCTCCAACGACCATCCGGTATCGTTCAACTATTACGAGGCCCTGCCCAACCCGGAACTGTCGCCGGTCATCCCGGCCGGCCTGCGTACTTACGGCAACGGCAACATCCACTGCACCACCTGCCATGATCCCCATGACGACACTTTCGGGAAATTCCTGGTCATGGGCAACCAGTTCTCCGCCCTGTGCACCACCTGTCATGTCAACGTGGCCGGCTGGAGCGGCTCAAGCCACGCCACCTCGGCCAAGATCTGGTTCGCCGGCGGCGGAGCGGGCAATGCCAGGAGCGTGGCCGAACGGGCCTGCGCCAGCTGCCATACCCCCCACGGGGCGGGCGGCCCCAAGCGCCTGCTGCATCAGCTGGAAGAGGAGAAGAACTGCTACCCGTGCCATGACGGCACGGTGGCAGACATGGATATCAAGTCCCAGTTCAACAAGATTTCCCATCATCCGGTGGAGGCCACCGCCATTGATGTAACCGGCAATGCCCATGATCCGGCGGAAGACCTCATGTTTCTGCAGGGCCATGTGGAATGCGTGGACTGCCATAATCCCCATGCGGCCAACGCTGACCAGGCCACGGCTCCCAACGCCTCCGGAGCCCTGGCCCTGGTGAGCGGCAAGGACCAGACCAACGGCATCGTCAATCAGGTGGTCTATGGCTATGAGGTCTGTTTCAAGTGCCACGGCGACTCCAGCGACTCCATCCCGCTGATCAACCGCTGGAGCAACGAAAACAATACCAGACTGGAATTCGACCCGGCCAATCCCTCCTATCACCCGGTGGTGGCCATCGGCCGCAACCCGGACATGCCGAGCCTGCCCAGCACCCATGAGCCCCAGCTGACCTCCACCTCGATGCTCTCCTGCACCGACTGCCACGACAGCGACAGCAGTGCGGCCATCGGCGGCAGCGGCCCCCGCGGCCCCCACGGCTCCATCTACCGGCCCATCCTCCGGCAGCGCTACGACACCATGGACAATCTGCCGGAAAGCGAGACCTCCTACGCCCTGTGCTACCGCTGCCATGACCGCACCAAGCTGCTGGACGACCAGGGGCTATACAACGCCAGCGGCCACAAGCAGCATGTGGTGGACGAGCACGCCCCCTGCTCCGCCTGCCATGACCCGCATGGCGTGCGCTATGACGGCAACGGGGACCATACCCACCTGATCAACTTTGACAGCGCCATCGTGGGGCCCTTTCCCGGCAATGCCACCCCCCTGTTCTACGACCTGGGCACCCGGGCCGGCCGCTGCCTGCTGGTCTGCCATGGGGTCAGCCATGACGGCAGCGCGGCGTTTACCTACCCATAGCGGCACCCCTCGGGCCGCCCCGGTATGTCTACTGGGGCGACCGGGCGGACCACCGTGATCAATCCGCCCATCGTCCCGGTAGAGCATCGTTACAACCACAACAGCACTTACCGGATCAGGGTGGTGGTCTATGATACAAACTTCGGCAAAATGACCTATACCTATCTGGAGGAGCCGTCACTTGAGGTGACGGTGATCGTATCCGTTCACCGCGTTTTTTTACCCTGAAAAAATCCGTGCGTTCGCATGAGGTTTCGGTTATGTAATACTGCATGACCGCAACCCTGACTTATCG
>QZKJ01000092.1 GCA_003605035.1 Desulfurivibrio sp. | reverse complement strand
CGATGACACGTAGTAGCCGCGAGCGGCAAGGCGTCAATTGAAAGAGCACGCGGGACTGCTGCTCAGTTTCACCAAAGGACCTGGTCTACTCGACTTCGCGTTTCTGGCGAAAATCATTCTGTCCCCGGCTTTGAAACATAAGAGGACATTTCCATGCAAACAAGCAGCAAAACAATGATGGATACCTTCACCGGCAAGGCGGAACTGGTGTCCGCCAGGGTGTCCCGAATCAGGACCCTGGCTGAGGCCTTTGCCTACACCGTGGTCCTGTGCGACGGCAAAGAGATGTGCCCGCTGCTGGTCTCAGGCTGCGAACTGGGTCTCTCCGAGCCCTCCCTGCAGCTGTGCCGGGAAAAGACCGGCAAGATCATTGCCGCGCCGAATCTCACCCCGGAGCAGGGTGCAGAGCTGCGCGCCCTGTGCGCCGACCGGGGAATGGAGTTCATTGACAGCGGCCTGCGCCGCCACCTGGGCGGGCTTGATATCGGCTTTACCGTCTGCGATCTGGGCATTGCCGAGACCGGCACCCTGGTGCTCAACTCCGCCAGCGAAGAGGTGCGGCTGGCCACCATGGTCAGCGAAACCCATGTGGCGGTGCTGCCCCTCTCAAAACTGCGGGCCACCTCTTATGAGGCCGAGCCGGAGCTGCTGGGCTTCATGGCAAATACCCCCAGCTATCTGGCCTTTATTACCGGCGCCTCCCGCACCGCGGACATCGAACGGGTCCTGGCCCTGGGGGTGCACGGACCGCTGGAACTCCACATTCTGCTCTGGGAGGATAACTGATCATGCAGGACGCCAATACTCTGAAGGAATACCGGCAGCAGTGCCAACAGGCCCTGGACGACGAGTTTCTGCGCCAGGCCATGGACTCCTTTGCCACGGCCTACCGCGCCAACCGGGTCAAGGCCTTTGCCGGCATGAATGAGAAGGAGCTGATCGCCGAGATCGCCGCGGCCAAGGACGCGGCGATCAGTCGCCTGCCCGAGCTCTATGAGGAGTTCCGGCACAAGGCTGAGCAGGCCGGGGTGCATGTGCACCTGGCCGGGACCGCGGCCGAGGCCAACGAGATCATCTGCCGCATCGCCAAGGAGCACGGCTGCCGCAGGATCGTCAAGTCCAAATCCATGACCGCCGAGGAGACCCTGCTCAACCACCGGCTGGAGGCCGACGGGCTCACGGTCACCGAGACCGACCTGGGGGAATGGATCATCCAGCTGCGCCATGAGGGACCCTCACATATGGTCATGCCCGCCATCCATCTCTCCCGCTATCAGGTGGCGGAGCTGTTCACCGATGTGACCAGAAAGCAGCAGGACTCGGACATTGAAAAGTTGGTCAAGGTGGCCCGCCGGGAGCTGCGCGGCAAGTACATCGAGGCGGACATGGGGATTTCCGGCGCCAACTTCGCCGTGGTGGAAACCGGCAGCATCGGCATTGTCACCAACGAGGGCAATGCCCGGCTGGTGACGACCCTGCCCCGGGTGCATGTGGCCCTGTGCGGGGTGGACAAGCTCACCCCCACCCTGCATGACGCCCTGCGCATCATCAAGGCCCTGCCGCGCAACGCCACCGGCCAGGCGATCACCTCCTACGTCACCTGGATCACCGGCGCCAACGCCTGCGCCACCGGACCGGAAGGCAAAAAGGAGTACCATATCGTCTTTCTCGACAACGGCCGCCTGGCCCTGGCCCGGGACCCGGACTGCCGGCAGATCCTGCGCTGCGTGCGCTGCGGGGCCTGCGCCAATGTCTGCCCGGTGTACCGGCTGGTGGGCGGCCACCGCATGGGCCACATCTATATCGGCGCCATCGGCCTGCTGCTCACCTATTTCTTCCACGGCCGCGACAAGGCCAGAAATCTGATCCAGAACTGCATCAACTGCGGGGCCTGCAGGGAGGTGTGCGCCGCGGGCATCGACCTGCCCGGCCTGATCAAGAAGGTGCATGCCCGCATCCAGAACGAGGAAGGCCATCCCCTGCCCAGCGTGCTGCTCGCCAAGGTGATGAGCAACCGCAAGCTGTTCCACACCCTGCTGAAAACCGCCAGATGGGGGCAGAAACCGGTGAAGGAGGGCACTACCGGCTACCTGCGCCATCTGCCCATGATCTTCGGCCGGGAGCAGAATTTCCGCGCCCTGCCCGCGGTGGCTGACCAGGCCTTCCGCGACGAGTGGCCAATGATCAGGCCGCAGGTGGATAAGCCCCGCTTGCGGGTGGCGCTTTTTTCCGGCTGCGTGCAGGACTTTGTCTATCCTGAGCAGATGAAGGCCGGGGTCAAGGTGATGAGCGGCCACGGGGTGGCCATGGAGTATCCCATGGGCCAGTCCTGCTGCGGGCTGCCGCTGGTGATGATGGGGGAGAGCAGGGCGGCCAGGGATGTGGCCGAGCAGAACGTCAAGGCCATGGACCCGGCCCGCTGCGACTATATTGTCACCCTGTGCGCCTCCTGCGCCTCGCACCTCAAGCACGCCTATCCCAAAATGCTGGCCGATGATCCGCAACTGACCGAGGCGGCGGGAAATTTTGCCGCCAAGGTCATTGATTTCAGTTCCTTTGTCAGTGAGGTGCTCGGGGTGGATAAGAACGACTTCAGGCCGCAGCCAGGGCAGACGGGAACCGCCTACCACTCCCCCTGCCATCTCTGCCGGGGCCTGGGGGTGACCGAGGCCCCGCGCCGATTGCTCAGAGAGGCGGGACTGAACTATGTGCCGTCGGCCGAGGAGGATGTGTGCTGCGGTTTCGGCGGCACCTTTTCCATGAAATTTCCCGAGGAGTCCCGTGAGCTGCTGAAGAAAAAGCTTGATAATGTGGCGGCCAGCGGGGCAGGGGAGCTGGTCACCGACTGCCCCGGCTGCGTCATGCAGCTGCGCGGCGGGGCCGAGGTGCGCGGGGATGGTCTGCGGGTGCGGCACATCGCCGAGGCCCTGGCTGAGCGGAAGAAGTAAGGGCCGGCCGGAGACTTACGGTGCTGTTGACGGAACTGGTGCCGTGTCCTGTATATCCTCTTCTGCTGGAGCAAAGGCCTCCTCCGCTGCATCCTCTGCCGCTGGGGTCTCTGGCACAGGCTCTGCTTCCGGCGCAGGGGGAGCAACCTGTTCAGGTGTTTCAACCTGTTCAGGTGTTGCAACCTGCTCCGGTGTTGCAGTCTGAACCTTCTCCTCTGTGATCGGCTCGACCACCCTGGCGCTGACCGGCGGCTCCATGGCCGGGGCCGTCACCAGCGGCTCCAGGCTCGGCAGCAGCAGCCGCAGGATGCTCACCGGCAGGGCGCTGGTAAACTCGAAATGAGCGGCAGCGGAACCGGGAACAAAGGCGGTGAGGGTGCCGTAAAAGCGGTCGCCGATGTAAAAAACAAAGGTGGCGGAGCGGTTGACCACCTTGGATTCCTTGACCCCGCCGCCAGCCCGGTAGGTGACATAGCGGTGATCGCCGGTGCCGGTCTTGCCGCCGATGGGGATCTCGTTGCCGTCTTTACCCAGCAGGGCGCCGTTGATGCGCGAGGCCGTGCCGTTCTGCACGATGTCCCGCAGTACGGCGCGCACGGCCCGGGCCACCTCGCTGGGGATGACCCGTTCGCCCATTGCCGGCTGCCGCTGCAGCAGCACCTCAAAAGGCGTGCCAGCCGCAAAGTGCAGGGAGGTCAGCAGGGCCGCCGGCGGCCGCACCCCGTCGTTGACCAGAATGGCCATCAGCTCGGCCAGGGCCGCCGGCCGGTCCGCCGAGGAACCGATGGAGGTGGCATAGGAGGGCACCAGCGAGTTGAAGGGATAGCCCAGCCGCTTCCAGTCCTTGTGAATCTCCAGAAAGGCCTCCATTTCCAGCAGATTGCGGATGCGCCGGTCCTGGGCGTTTTTGCGTTTGGTGCGCATCAGCCAGCTGTAGACCGCCAGCCGTTCTTTTTGACTGGCTGCCACGATTTCGTTCCAGTTGGTCTGGGGATGGGTGGAGAGATAGCTGGCCAGCCACAGTTCCAGGGGATGTACCTGGGCGATATAGCCCTGATCGGCCAGGGAAAACTTGTCCGGCCCGAACTGGTTGTAATACTTCATGACGGTTTCGGCCCCTATTTCCTTGGCCGCGGGCAGATGCTTTTCCAGGAAGGCGTTGAATTCCCCCATGGTGGCCTCGGGCAC
The DNA here is from genome assembly GCA_003605035.1 of Desulfurivibrio sp. GTDB lineage: Bacteria > Desulfobacterota > Desulfobulbia > Desulfobulbales > SURF-16 > SURF-16. The sequence goes on along the minus strand of QZKJ01000092.1, from coordinate 46,783 downwards.
CAGATAGCGGTGAATGGCCGCCAGCCGGCGCGGTGTGGGCCTGAGATCGGCCAGCATGGCCGTCAGGATCTGCTGTGCCGTTTTGCCCCGGTACTTGTGATAGAAACGGAGCATGAACACCTTGCTTTCCTGATCGGCGAACCGTTCCAGATACTGCCGGCGCGTCGGATTGTCCATGTCTTCCAGGATGCGGGCGGAAGAACCCGGCACCTGCAGCATGTAATGATGGGAGATGTCGCGCATCAGGCGGATGAACACCAGGTTGACCGAATTGCGCATGGCCATCTTCACCGACAGGACGCGGTGGTCATCCAGTCTGCTGAAGTTTGAGAAGGTGTGCCTGCCGCCGCCGGTGAAGAAGGTCTCCTGGGGGCTGGCCGAATACTGGCGTTCCAGGGCCGCATCAAGCATGGCTTCCAGGCTGCGGTCGCTGGAGGTCAGCAGATAGTCAATCGCCCAGCGGGAGAGCCGGTCGCTGGGGCTGATCTGCAGAGCGCGCATGCCGCCTGCGTCCAGGTGGGCATATTTTTCATGCAGCCGGGCAATGATCTCCAGATAGGTGACCAGGGTGCGCAGTTTGGCTGTGGAGCCCAGATCCAGTTTGGTGCCGATGTTGATGTCAAAGGGCTGGTCGAGATTGTCCGCCTGCACCCGGGTCATGGCGCCGTATGGCCCCAGCTCATGCAGGTTGAAGCTGTAAATGACCTTGGTCGGATCGCCCTTGGACAGCAGGCGCTGGCCGGTGAGACCGTTCTGCTGCAGAAATTCGGGATCCTTCAGCTTGAGCAGCAGGTCGGTCACCGCCTTCTGGGTCTGTTTGTGCAGGGTGCTGGCCACGGTCAGATCCAGGCGGTCCAGATCATAGAAACGCTGCACGCCCAGCAGATCGGCCAGCTGCAGCCGCACCGCATTGGAGGCCTTGCGGCTGATGAACGAACCGGCATCCTGGACCGGCCGGTCGGCGCCGAAACGGAGTTTGACCTTCAGGGCCTCATCCCGCAGGGCCCGGCTGATGACGCCATCCCTGGCCAACAGCCGCAGATGGGCGTTGGTCTGATTTTCCAGCAGGGAGGGATCGGCCAGCAGAAAGCCGGAGGGCCGGCGCTGGGCGACAACCAGGCTCAGGGCGTGCTTGAACATCCAGGCCTTGTCCAGCAGTTCCTGGCCGCTTTCCACGGCATTGAGCGCCTGGTTGAAGGCGGCAAATTCCACCCCGTACCAGGCCCACATGCCGTCGCCTATGCCGTTGATCTCCCCCAGCCCGCCGGCCGCGGACAGCGGCACGGTGTTGAGATATTCGTAAACGATGCGGTGGCGCGCCTTGACCGTGTTTTCGCCGTCCAGATAGACCCGCAGGGAGGCGGAGGCCATCTGCCGCAGCTTGTCAGCCACGTTATGGGTCATGCCGTCCGGGGAGTGGCGGTATTTCTCAATCTGGGTGGCCAGGGTGCTGCCGCCGGGCACATCATGTTCCGGCCTGACAACCTGGATGGCGCGATCCGTTACGGCCTTGGCCAGCCGGTCCCATTCGATGGCCGGGTTGCGGGTAGGGTGGCGGATTTTGAGAAGTTCACGGTTTTCAATGTACAGCAGGCTGTCGACCAGCACCGGCGGAATGTCGGTGAAATCCTGGTAGACCCGCTCCGGGAAGCGGACGGCATAGATTGTTTCATCGCTGCCGCCCAGGATGGTCAGCCCGGCCCGCACCTTTTCATGATAGGTGGGGAACAGCCCCCACTGCCGGCTCAACTGGATCATGCGCGGCGAAACCCGCGCCTGCTTTTCGATGGCAAATCCCCTGGAGGTCAGCGACTTGATGAATTCCGGGATGCGGGTGTAGCCCGTACGGGTGTCGGCGATGCCATACTCCGGATAACAGGTGCGGGGGCTGGGCCCCTCTTCCACCTGAAAGGTAAGCTCGCTGACCAGCCGGGTCAGATAGCGGGCCTGCAGGCGGGAGGAGGGCAGTTCGACGGCGAGAAATGCCGCTATGGAACCGATGACGAGCAGGGTGAGAATCAGAATGGTGAGCAGAAAGGCCCGGAGAACGGGTCTTTTTTTTATGCGTTGCTGATAGGGGTTGGGAGCTGCCATTTATGCTTGTTTACGTTAATGTTGCGACGCGGACAGGGTCAGGCCCTTTGCGCGGAATGTTGATTTTTTCCGGATGGTCCTGTTCATCGGTCCGGGCTTGCGGTGAAGGGGAGCCGGGGCTACCTGGCGTATCCCCGGCCCTGGGCTGTTCTTTCTTCAAATGGTTGGCACGGGTGAAGAAGTCGCAGGGGTAAGCGTTCTGTTCAGGAGCGGCATGAGAAGATCAAGCGGATAACCTGACATTACCTTATTCCTCTGTGGTCGTTAACTATTGAGAATACCAGACATTGCCGATTAAAACAAAAGAGTTTTTCGCGGTCATGACTTTTTTCCGCCGGCAAAGACCGCCTGCCGGGCAAAACCCGGACAGATTCACTGCCAGCTCCGCCGTTCCCTGATCGGTCGCCCCTTCTCTTCCCCCATCTGTAACAGGCAGAGGTAACATGGATGCGTAACATCCTGTACCAGGCCTGTTTCTGCCTGACATGCCACGGACACCCCACCCTGCTGCCACTTTGTGCCTTGCTCATGCTGGCCGCAAGGCTGCCGCCTGTTACAGCTCACCCCTGGTCTGGGGAAAAAAACGTCAATCTCGTTTTTATAACTAGCTGATATCAATGATATTGTCTGATTATTTTCCGCTGGTACGGATCTTGATAATACTCCGGGCAGAGGTGGGCCGGGCTTGCTGCAGTCCGGCCGGCAAGAGGAAAAAAAGTGCTGAGAGGAAAAATGAAAAGGAGAAAGGTATGCGAAATCGGCGAGGGAACATGAACCGCGGGGTCGGCGGTCCTGCAGAAGGCACAGGGCACCACCGGGTGAATTCCAACATGTACCAGGGGTTTGCGGGCGGCGGACCGCAATGGCGGGCGCAGCTCAGGGTGCGGAGAAAGGCCGGCAGGGTCTAGCTTGCCGCAAGCAAAGGCAGCGGCCGGACCACTGGTCCGCTTCGAAGGCAGAATGGCGTCACATACTTCAGGAAAAGAAAGGAACTGGATAAATGAAATTAGCCGATATAATGAAAAATGCGAGAATTCAATATGATGCGAAAACAGCCATCCCCAGGAAAATTGACTGCCGGGTGGCTGTATCGCCGAAAGATACACCTGAGAAGGCGGCGTTGGCGTTGCTGACCGAGCTCGGCGCCACCCTGCGGCTGTCCACCGACAAAAAGGATCTGCAGGTCACGCAGAGCAAGGCGACCTCCACCGGCAATTATGTCCGCTTCCAGCAGTTCATTGACGGGGTGCAGGTAGTGGGCGGCGAGGTGGTGGTGCACACCGACCGGGCCGGTTTTGCCCGGCGGATCACCGCCAACCATCAGCTGCGCGAGTCGGTGCTTACCACGGCCAAGGACCAGAAGATCTCGGCTGCCGAGGCGGAGAAGATCATGCGCGAGGCGGTGGGCGAGAATTTCACCGTCAGGCCGAAAGGCAAACTGAGCACCGACAGGGTCTATTTCCGCACGGCGGCCGGCCTGCGGCTGGCCTGGCTGGTCACGGCCAACACCCTGCAGCCGCCCCATGACTGGTTTGTCTATGTGGACGCGAAAAACGGCGCCGTGCTGGCCCTGGAGGACCGCATCATGTTCATTGACGGCCAGGGCATGGTCTTTAACCCGAGCCCGGTTGTCACCCTGAACGACAATACCATCCGGGAAGGCACCACCCCGGAGGCCACCCTGAATGGCGAACGGCAGACCGTCACCCTGCGGGATATCACCGGGCCGGTGGGGGGCAACTACACCCTCACCGGGCCATTCTGCAATATCGTCAATCTGGCCAACCCCAATATCGGCATTCCCCAGGAGGCCAGCGCCACGGGCTTCAACTATGACCGCACGGCTGATGATTTCGAGGCGGTCAATGTTTACTATCACATCGACAGCCTGCAGCGCTACATCCAGGACACCCTGGGCATCAATGACGCCAACAACCGGGCGATCGACGCCGACCCCCATGACAACAGCATAACTGCCGCCTGGTATTCGCCCGGCACCAAGGACCTGCACTTTTCCGATTCCGGGCCCACCCAGCCGGACCGGGCCGAGGATTCGGACTGCATGGTCCATGAGTACGGCCATGCCATTGAAGATGACATGGTGCCTGGCTGGGGCACGCCGGTACCGGGCACCAGCCGTTATGAGAGCCGGGCCATCGGTGAAGGTTTCGGCGACATCATGGCGGTGCTCTATAATATCCTGCACGGCAACGGCTACCAGCGGCAGGTCATGGAGGACTGGGTTTTTGTCCATAACGATCTGGGCGACGGCCTGCGCGGGCTGCGCCGGGTCGACCATGACAAGCTCTATTCCGCCTTTTCCACCAGCGCCTCGTTTTACGCCAACAGCGAAATCTGGGCAGGCGCCCTGTGGAATATCTTCCTGGCCATGGGCGGCGATTCGCCCATGGTGGCCGACTGGGAGGAGCCGCGGGACATTCTGCTCAAGGCCCTGATCGCCAGCCACCGGCTGCTCACCGCCAGCGCCTCCATGCCCGAGGCGGCCGAGGCGTTGATGAGTATCCATGAGGAACTGGAGGATCAGTGCGGCCGGCAGCTCGTCCCCATGCTCGACGAGTTTCACGACCGGGAAATCCTGGAGTGCCAGACCGGCTCCAATATCCGGCTGACCGGCCTGTGGTCCCAGCAGGATAACCTCAGCATCAGAAGCTGGGAGCGGGTGGAGTTTGGCCAGGACAACTGGTTCTATGCGGTGATCACCAACCAGGGCACCACGGCCGCCCGCTCGCTGGTGGTGAACTTCAGCTTCAAGACTCCGTTTTCCACCCCGGTCTATCCGGCTGATTTCAGGAACAATATCATCAGCGCCGTGGCGGAGTTCGATCTGGCCCCCGGCGAGACGCGCACCATCTGGGGCCGCTGGGACAAGGATTTGATTCCGGCCATCCCTCCCGGCCAGGCGCAGCTGCACGGCTGCATCCTGGCGGAGATCTATAATCCGGTTGACCATGTGCCGGCCGGGGCGGCCAGCATCGGCGCCAGCAACGGCAAGCTGCGCCAGTGCAACACCGATATTATCGACCTGCTGCCCGACGAGTCGGCTGATTTTCAGTTCACCATCAGCAATTTTCATATCAAGAAAGAGCGACTGGTGCGCCTCGAGGTAATCCGGCCCGACCGCTGGCCCGGGCTGCTGGTCTCTTTTTCCCACCATAACGCCTCGGTCATCGAGGAACTGCTGCAGCAGGCCCAGCAGCTGGCGGTGAAGCCTCTGGCCGGCCAGCAGGAACTGCTTGTCGAGGGCCAGCCCGCGGTGCGCTTCCTGGACGCGGCCCGGGTCGAGGTGGAGGGCGGCAAGGCGGATGAGCAGATTGTGCTGAATCTTGCCCCGGATTCCACCATGATGCTCAGGAAAATCGAACCCGCCGCCCAGTCTGCCGCGGCCAAAAGCGTATTCACCCGTTGTGACGCCGTGCTGGCCAAACAGAAGGAGGGCAGCGCCCTGAGGCTGAAACCGGGCATCCGCACAGGTTTCGTCTACATGATGAAACCGCACCAGCGCCGGACCCTGAAGGTGACGGTCAAGGCCCCGGCGGGTGCCAAACCGGGCGAGGAGTTCACCGTGGAATTCGTGCAGCGCAATGCCAGGGGTGAGTTCATCGGCGGCTTTGATGTGCGGGTTCGGGTGGTGGACAGGAAAAAACCGCCCGTCATTGTCAAACCGCCGGTCAGCCGGGCCGAGGTCAAGGTGAAGACCACGCCGACCGTCAATAAGGTCAGCGCGACCACGAAGAAGCAGGCGGCGGCCAAAGCTCGCAAGTGAGAGCCCGCCACGGCAGAGGCCCCGCCTGATCGGCCGGGCCTCTGTCTGTTTGAGGAGTCAGAAGTCAGGAGTCAGGAGCCGGAATAAAACGTAATCACATCAATCATTCTGTCTCCTGTCTCCTGAAAATGATGAGAAAGAAAGGAAAATTATGAGTAATGCCGTTGTTCCCGCCACCCTGTTTTTTGACCTGGGCGATACCCTGCTCTATTCCCAGAACAACCAGGACCGTCTGTACGGCGACTGTCTTGATACCCTGCAGATCCTGCAGCAGAGAGGGTATCGCCTGGGCCTGCTGTCCAACCAGCCGGCCGGCGCCACCGTCGGCCAGGTGCAAAACCGGCTGGACAGCCTCGGCCTGCTCCGCTTCATCGAGCCGGAGCTGGTGACCATCTCCACCGAGATTGCCGGCAACCTGGGCAAACCGGCGCAGCCCATTTTTGATCTGGCGCTAACGAAGGCCGGCCATGGCCAGGCGAGCCAGGTGAGCATTTTCGTCACGGAAACCGCCAGTCATATTGCGGCGGCGCGCAGCTATGGCTGGCGGGCCATCTTGAAACGCAACAGCGGGTCCTGCCAGCCTGCTGACAACGAGTGCGTCGCGGGGCTGGCCGGTCTGCTGGACATGCTGCCCGCCCTGGGCGAAGTGGCTGGCACCAATCTGGAGCTGGCCCCCCGGCCCAAGGCGGTGGACGGCCTGTGGGCCGTGCCGGTGGACATCAGCCGCATCACGGCTACTCTCACCTTTAACGCCGCTGCCGCCACCGGCACCGGCAGCGCCCTGCTGGAATTCAGGCTGGGCAGGCACAGCGGCAACCCCGTCTTTGATCTCCGCCAGACCATTACCGGCCTCTGGCTGGACGGGGATGCCATCCCGCCTGGGCAGGCAGGGCACCATGATATGGGCGGCGGTCCCAACGCCGAGCTGCGGGTGCTGGAGAGGGTGCTGGCGGCCGGCACCTCCCATGAGCTGCAGATCACTTACAGCCTGGGGCTGCCCCAGTCTCCCATGGTCGGCTCCTACCTGCCGCAGCTCAGCTGGGCGGCCGGACCGCGGCTGACCTTCAATTTCGGCTTCACCGATCTGGTCCCGGGCCGCTACCTGGAGGCCTGGGTGCCGGCCAACCTGGTCTTTGACCAGTTCGAGCTGCTCCTCACCCTGCAGATCGTCAACACCGCCATCGCCCATACCCTGATCACCAACGGCAGCGTCACCACTCTGGGGGTCAACCATTGGCAGGCCGCCTTCCCGGCCGCCGGCGCCGCCTTCTCGCCCCTGGTGGAACTGCGGCCCGCCGATGCGCTGACCTCCCTCTTTGATACGGTGGTGCTGCCGGGCTCCGGGGCCACGGTCACCATCGAGGCCTGGAAAACCCTGGCCAACCCGGCCAACCTCGCCATCCAGGTGAACAATCTCAAGACGTATCTGGCGGAGAATGCCACGGCTATCGGCCCCTATCCGCACGGCGAGCGCTTTGTCGCCTTTATCCACCAGGGCGGCATGGAATATGACGGCGCCACCACCACCGGCCAGTCGGCCCTGCGCCACGAGACCTATCACAGCTGGTGGGGCCGCGGCCTGAAACCGGCCGGCCAGCCGCACGCCTGGCTGGATGAGGCCTGGACCTCCTACCAGATCGACAGCGGGCCGCTGAGCGTGCCCTTTGATTTCGCCGCCGCACCGGTGGAGCTCTGCCCGCAGAACCCCTGGGTGCGCAAGACCGCCGGGCTGTCCTATTCCAAAGGCACCACTTTCTGGCAGGGCATGGCCGGTTTTGTCGGCACCACGGCACTCGACGGCCTGATGCGGGACTTTTACGCGGAGTGGGACGGCAAACCGGTGCGGACCACCGCGGTTGAGGAGTACCTGCTGCGCCGGGTGGGCGACCCGCTGATCGTCGATGCCTTTCACCGCTTCGTCTACGGTTTTGCCGACCCCTCGCCGGCGCCGGAGGTGTGGCTGCGCGACGATTTCAGCCACAGCGGCACCGAGCAGTGGACCTCCGGCTCCTTCTGGAATTCGCCGGACCTGTGGGTGCGCAACAGCGAGGACGATCTGCTCAGCCACCAGAGCCCGGTCAGCGGCCGGGACAACTGGATCTATGCCCGGGTGCGCAATCTGAGCAGCAGCACCAGGGTGGCTCATTTTGCCGTGGCCTTCAGCGTCAAATCCTATGCCGGGGTGGAGTTCGTCTATCCCCAGGATTTTCTGCCCGCCACCGCCGCCGCCGCAGGCTTTGATCTGGCGCCCGGGGCCTCGGTGATCGTCAAGGCCCGCTGGCCCGGGGAGCTGGTGCCGCCGGCCGGCAGCCATGCCTGCCTGCTGGCCGCGGTTTTCTCCCGCACCAATCATCCCCTGGCCAACAAACATGTCTGGGAGCAGAATGGCCTGGCCCAGAAGAATCTGACCATCATCGCCGCCCAGCCCGATACCTGGGTGGTGCTGCCCTTTGTGGTGGCCAACCGCTGGTCCAGCGCCAGCCTCAAGTACACCCTGGAACTGGTGCGCCTGAAAAAATACCCGGCCCTCCGGGGGGAACTCATCTACCTCCGCTCCCTGGACACCTCCCGGCATGCCCTGAAAAAGAGCAACCTGCCCGCGCCTGAACCGGAAATTCATGAGATTGAAGAGCTGCTGGCCGGACGGCATACGGCAGCGGCAAAAACCGTAACGGCGGGTATGCGCCACGACATCATCACCTCGGCCAGCCCGGAAAAACTCGAGCTGCTCTTTCCGGGCTACAAGGTCCAGCCCTTTGCCCAGACCCGGGACGCCCGCCTCTCGCTGATCCTGGCCCCCCAGCAGCACCGCTACCTGGGCCTGCGCGTTTTTGTGCCCAAGGAGGCGCAAAAGGGCGAGGTCATCCATATCAACCTGGTGAAGCGCAGCGTGAAGACGAAAAAGGTCATGGGCGGCATCGCCCTGGAGATTCATGTTGCATGAGGGATGCGGGGAGCGGAACCTCATGGCAGCGGAATGGCGTCATCATTGCCCCGCGTGGGGCAGGGAGGCCGGCCGTCTCTGAATATTCAAAAAAAGGGGGCAGGCGCGACAGCACGCCTGCCCCTGATGGCAACGGGTTTTTCCGGATATCTGTCAGAAGCTGTAGCGCAGTCCCAGTGAAATGTTGTGGGAATCAATCTCCGCTTCCTGCCTGTAGGAAAATTCAGGGTCTTCCGTGGCAAAATACCGGTAATCCACAAAAACGGTGGTGGTGGGGTTGACGGCATACCCCAATCCGGCGCCGACCTGGTAGGCCAGCACGGTATCATCGTCACTGCCGATATTGATGCCGAGCACCGAGAGATCGTTTACCGAAACATTGGCAAAGCCGATACCCGCGCCGATGTAGGGAAGCCATGCTGTGCCCGTATCGAAATCAAAATACCCGTTGACCATGAAACGCCATATGTCCGTATCGCCGCCGGCGCTCACGCTCAGCGGACCTAAGACACCGCCGGAGAACTCGTCGGCATCATTGATCTGGTAACCTATTTCGCCTTCCATCCTTACCATGCCGACTTTGCAGCCTACAGCGGCGGCAAAATTCCAGCCCGGATCAAATTCAAGATCAACCGAATCACCGACCGCATCGGTAATCGTCGAGTCACTGAGCAGCGCGGTGCCGATCATGGCCGAGAAATATGACCCGTCGGCAGCAAATGCTGTTGCTCCGTAACACAGGGAAGCGCATGCCCCCATGGCGGTCAACATTTTTTTTCCTCTCATCATTTCCTTCCTCCTTGTCGTTTTCGTGGTAAGGCGGCCTGCCTGGCAAGCCACCAATGAGCATTGTCAGGATTTTTTTAACGCTCCTGCTGAAATTGTCAAGGGTTTATTGGTCCGGCGGCCTGGGCCTTGGCGGCAAAATTATTTTATATCAGCAGGTTGCATGCTTGCCGCAGCTGGTGGGGTTTAACTGCGTTGACCGCCCGTCTTCGTCAATAATGATGCGGCGGCAAATCATTTAGCGCTTGATTTCCAGGTGAAAATTTGTTGAAGTCACGGGATATTTTCGCGCTGCTCAAGCCGGCTCCGGCATGACTGGCCGGTTGCCTGAGATAAACTCATGTGAAGAGCGCGAGATAGCGAAGGGGAGATCGACATGCTGAGGATTGTGCTCCCTGAACTGGTGGATCGGATCAGAAAAATTGTGGCGATCCACCCCATTTAACGTCATAGTGTTTGGCACATGAACTCCGAAGAACTGAAACAGCTTGAAAACGACCTCTGGCGCAGCGCCGACACCCTGCGGGCCAACTCGGACCTCAAAGCCAGCGAGTATTCCACCCCGGTGCTGGGGCTGATCTTTCTGAAATTCGCCGATAACCGCTACCGCCGGTATGAGAAGGAGATTCTCAAGGAATACGCAAAACTCAAAGGCACCCGGCGGGAAAAACCCCTCAGCGACATCGCCGTCGAGAAGAGCGGCTTTTATTTGCCGGATCACGCCCGCTATGACTATCTGCTCAACCTGCCGGAAGAACAGGACATTGCCAAGGCCATCAAAAAGGCCATGGAGGCCATCGAAGAGTACAAGCAGGAGCTGCGCGGCGTGCTGCCCCAGAACGAATATTTCCGGCTGACCCGCACCGACCCGACCATCCCCGGCCAATTGCTGAAGAACTTCGCCAATATCCCGGCCGATGCCGAGGGCGACATCTTCGGCCAGATCTATGAATATTTTCTGGGCAACTTCGCCATGGCCGAGGGCCAGGGCGGCGGCGAGTTCTTTACGCCCCGCTCGGTGGTGCGGCTGATGGTGGAGATCATCGAACCCTTCGGCGGCGCGGTCTTTGACCCGGCCTGCGGCTCCGGCGGCATGTTCGTCCAGTCGGCCAAGTTCATCGACCGCCACCGGGACGAACTGAAAAACGGCGACGGCGGCGATATCTATGTCTACGGCCAGGAAAAGACCCTGGAAACCGTGAAGCTGGCCAAGATGAACCTGGCGGTCAACGGCCTGCGCGGTGACGTCAAGCAGGCCAACACCTACTATGAAAATCCGCACGACAGCTTCGGCCGCTTTGACTATGTGCTGACCAATCCGCCCTTCAATGTCGATGACGTGAGCCTTTCCAGCGTGGAAAAAGACCGGCGCTTCAACACCTACGGCATCCCGCGCAACAAGAGCAAGGTCAAGAAGGGCGAGCAGGGCAAGGAGACGGTGCCCAACGCCAACTACCTGTGGATCAACCTCTTCGCCACCTCGCTCAATGACAAGGGGCGGGCCGCCCTGGTCATGGCCAATTCGGCCTCCGACGCCCGCCACTCCGAGGCCGATATCCGCCGCACCCTGATCGAGAGCAACCTGATCTCCACCATGCTGACCCTGCCCTCCAACATGTTCTACACCGTTACCCTGCCGGCCACCCTGTGGTTTTTTGACAAGGCCAAGCAGGATGAGCGCATCCTGTTCATCGACAGCCGCAATATCTTCACCCAGATCGACCGGGCCCACCGGGAGTTTTCCGAGGAGCAGATCAATAACATCGCCGTGATCAGTCACCTGCGGAGGGGCAAGCGGGAGAAGTTCGTCCGGCTCATCGACCGCTATTTTGCGCAGGGCATGGAAAAGCTGGCGGAAAACAAGGCGCAGGTCGGCCCGGTGGCCGAGCAGCTGCTGGCGGTGCTGGACAACAACGGCGGCAAACAGGCGGTGGCCGGTCTGCTGGGACAGTGGAGCGGGCTCACGGTACTGCAAAACCTGTATCACCAGTATCTCGCCGGGGATGGCGGCGAAACATCGGTCAGCAAAAAGAATGCGGCCCAGCAGGTGCTGCGTCAGGCCTTTGACCCCTTCTTTGCTGCCCTGCATGAGGGGTTGAAACAGCTCGCCAGGGTCATCCGGGGCCATGAAAAGGAACAGGCCGAGGCTGCCAATAAGGCCAACAAACGGCAGGCCGTGGACCGCAGGATCAAGACCCTGAAGGGTGCTTTGGAGGAACTGCAGGCCGAGGTGAAAACCGCCGAGAGTTTTTTCCGGCATATCCACTGGCTGCAGGAGCGCTTTCCCCAGGCGGAATATGCGGATGTCACCGGCCTGTGCAGGCTGGCCACCCCGGAGGAGGTCAGGGAGCAGGATTATTCCCTCAATCCGGGCCGCTATGTGGGGGTGGTGATCGAGGAGGACGGCAAGAGCGAGGAGGAGTTTGTGGCGGAGTTGCTGGGGATGAATGAGGAGCTGACGCGGCTCAATGAGGAGGCGAGGGGGTTGGAGGCGGTGATTGACAACAATATTCGGCTGATTGGCGGAGAAACATGAGTATTGGTGAAAACAATTTTGTCCAGTCTCATAAAATTTACCTTGATGAGATTATGCTTGGTGATGTGGTCACCTTTCAAAGAGGATTTGACATAACTAAGAAGGAACAGGCGGAAGGTGAGATCCCAATTGTTTCTTCATCGGGGATCTCAAGCTTCCACAATCAATTCAAGGCTAAGGGGCCTGGCGTAGTAATCGGACGCAAGGGAACGCTTGGTACCGTTCATTACCTGAAGGACAACTTTTGGCCGCATGACACAACACTTTGGGTGAAAGACTTCAAAGGTAACGATCCGCGTTTGATTTACTACTTTGTGCAGACTTTGCATCTGGAAAATTTTGATACAGGTTCATCAAACCCTACCTTGAATAGAAACCATATCCACAAGATTAAGGTGCTATTCCCAAAGATGGATTTTCAGAAAAAAATCGCCGCCATCCTCTCCGCCTACGACGACCTGATTGAAAACAACAAACGCCGCATCGGACTGCTGGAAAAGATGGCCGAGGAGATCTATTGCGAGTGGTTTGTGCGCTTCCGTTTCCCCGGCCATGAGCAGGTGAAGATGGTGAAGGGCGTGCCGGGTGGGTGGGAAAAGGTTCCTCTTGAAAAAGCTTTCATCTACACCGGGGGCGGCACGCCGCCAAAAGAAGTGGAGCGGTTTTGGAAGGACGGTGATGTCAACTGGTACACGCCGTCGGACATAACAGCGTCACAAGGTGTTTTCCTCAGCCGGTCCGCCGATCAATGCACGGAAGAAGGGTTGAACCGCAGTTCCGCCCGATTGTTTCCGGCCTATTCGATCATGATGACCAGCCGGGCAACTATCGGGGCAATTGGCATCAACACCACCCCGGCCTGCACCAACCAGGGCTTCATAACCTGCATTCCGAATGAGCGTTATCCCCTGACATTTCTGTACCATTGGCTGAAACTCAGCAAACCGCATTTCGAGCTGCTTTCCGGCGGCGCGACCTTTGCCGAATTAACCAAAGGCACCTTCAAGAGAATCGAGATACTGACGCCGCCAAAATCGTTGGTAACGGATTACGAGAATAGAGTCTTGCCGCTGTTCAAGCAGATTGAATTGCTGTTAGGGAAAATGGATAATCTAAAAAAAACCAGAGACCTCCTCCTTCCCCGCCTCATCTCCGGCAAACTCCCGGTGGAAAACCTTGACATCCATTTCCCGCCCGGCATGGAGGCGTTGGCCCATGAAGCGTGAGATCATGTCGCAGCGGGGGCTGATCGAGACTCTCTCCTCAACCAAGCCGGGGAATGTGGGTCGTATTGGAGGCGAATCATGATGAACGATCACGAAAAGGACGGCATGATCCACGCCGAGGGGGAATCCCTTTTTGACCGGGTTATCTCCATCCTCGAACAGGCGCGGGGCAATGTCGTCCGTTCGGTCAACAGCAACATGGTGCTGGCCTACTGGTTGATCGGCCGGGAGATCGTTCAGGAGGCCCAGGGCGGCGAGGAACGGGCTGAATACGGCAAGCAGATTGTCGAAAATCTCTCCACCCAATTGACGGATCGATACGGGAAGGGTTTTTCAACCACCAACCTGTGGGATTTCAGGCAGTTTTATCAGGCATATGCCGATCGCCTGAAGATTCTCCACCCGGCGGGCGGAGAATCCGTCAGCACCGAAAAAGTCCGCCCGGCGGGTGGAGAATCGAACGAAGGATTGATCCTTTCGAAATACCTGCAGTTCCTTCCCAGTGAGCAGGAGCTGAGGCTGGAGGTCGAAAAGGAGCGCAAGCTTATCGAAGCCAGGCTGGAGGAAGGGAAAGCGTGCGGGAGGACCAGGCCTTGAAGCCCTGGGCTAAACCCTTACAGCGCCCAAGGCTTGCAAACCCGCGGGGCAGGGGTGAAGTCCTTTTCGTTGCGGGTGACGATGGTGAAGCCGTGGTATTGGGCTGTGGCCATTCGCTGTGCATGTTCTCTCCTCCATACTCTGGTCTGTCTGGTCAGAATGTAGCATCAATCCGGCAGGTGCGCCATGGCTAACTTCATCTCCGAAGAGCAGATCGAGCAGGCCATGCTGGAGAAGCTGCACCAGTTCGGTTTTGAGCTGGTGAACTGCCACACCGTTGATCCGGCTGATCTGCACGACGGATCGGGACGCCGCGACAAACGGGAGGTGATCTTTGCCGGCCGGCTGCGGGAGGCGGCCATCCGGCTCAACCCCGCCATCCCGGAAACGGCCATCGACACGGCCCTGGCCCGGCTGCAGGAGCGGCGGCAGGCCATGTCGCTGATTGCCGCCAACCGGGAGCTGGACGCCCTGCTCCGGGACGGCATTTCGGTGGAGTTTGACAACGCAGAGGGCAAAAAAGAGCAGGAACGGGTGCGGGTGATCGACTTCAACCAGCCGGAGAATAATCACTTTCTGGCCGTGTCCCAGCTCTGGATCAGAGGTGAATTGCACTTTCGGCGGCCGGACATCCTGCTCTCCGTCAACGGCATCCCCCTGGTGTTCATCGAGCTGAAGAATTCCAACGTCAAGCTCAAATCCGCCTATGACGACAACCTCACCAATTACAAAAAGGACATCCCCCAGCTCTTTCTGACTAACGCCCTGTGCATCCTCTCCAACGGTATCGAGACCAAAGTGGGCAGTTGCACCGCCGGCTGGGAGCATTTTTTCCCCTGGCTGCGGGTGGCGGATGAAAAGGAGAAGGTGGACCGGGAGCGGGTCAGACGGGAAGGCGCCAGCCTGGAATACGTGGCGGCCGGGCTCTGCGCGCCGGGCAGGCTGCTTGACTATGTGGAGAACTTCATCATCTTCCACAAGGAAACCCAGAAGATCATCGCCATGAACCACCAGTTCCTCGGCGTCAACCGGGCCTATGCGGTCTTTCTGGAGCGGGCGGGGCGGCAGGGCAAGCTGGGCGTCTTCTGGCACACCCAGGGGTCGGGCAAGAGCTTTTCCATGATCTTTTACAGCCGCAAGATCTTCCGCAAGGTCCCCGGCAACTTTACCTTTGTGGTGGTCACCGACCGCGAGGACCTGGACGGCCAGATCTACCGCAATTTTCTCAATACCGGCACGGTCAAAAAACACGAGGCGGCCCAGCCCAAGAACAGTGGGGAGATGCGCCGCTTCCTGGGCCGGAACAAACGCATCGTCTTCACCCTGATCCAGAAGTTCCGTTATGACAAGGGCAAGGACTACCCGCTGCTCTCCGACCGGGACGACATCGTTGTTATCGTCGACGAGGCGCACCGCACCCAGTACAAATCCCTGGCCGAAAACATGCGCCAGGGGCTGCCCAACGCCCAGTACCTGGCCTTTACCGGCACGCCGCTGCTTGGCCGCGAGCGCAAGACCAATGCCTGGTTCGGCGATTACGTCAGCGAGTACAACTTCCAGCAGTCCATGGACGAAGGGGCCACGGTGCCGCTCTTCTACCGCAAACGGGTGCCGGAGGTGTGCATTCAGAACGAGGAGCTGAGCGAGGAGTTCTATCAGATCCTGGAGGAGGAGAACCTGGACGAGAGCCAGCAGGCCAAGCTGGAGAGACAATTCGCCGCCGAGATCGAGGTGATCAAGCGCGACGACCGGCTGGAGACCATTGCCCGGGACATCGTCTATCACTTTCCCCGCCGGGGCTATCTGGGCAAGGCCATGGTCGTCGCGGTGGACAAGTTTACGGCGGTCAGGATGCATGACAAGGTGCAGCGGTTGTGGAAGGAGGAGATCAAAACCCTGGTGGGCCGCATCAAGAAGTCGGATAACGATCTGGAAAAGCATCGGCTGAAAAAGCTTGTCGAGTACATGCGCCGGGTGGAGATGGCGGTGGTGGTGAGTCCCGAGGCAGGCGAAGAGGAGAAATTCAAGGCCCGGAAGCTGGACATCAAACCGCACCGCACCCGCCTGGAGCAGCTGGACGAACACGGCCATGATATCGAGTACAACTTCAAGGACCCGGAGCACCCGCTGCAGCTGGTTTTTGTCTGCGCCATGTGGCTCACCGGCTTTGACGCTCCCACCCTCTCCACCCTGTATCTCGACAAGCCGATGAAGGACCACACCCTGATGCAGACCATTGCCCGGGCCAACCGGGTGACCTCCTTTGCGATCAACGGGGTGGTGAAGCGCAACGGCGAGATCATCGATTACTACAACGTCTTCCGCAACATGAAAAAGGCGTTGCAGGACTATGCCCGGGGCGAGGAGGGGCTGGACGAATCCCCGGTCCGGGACAAGGAGGAGCTGTTCCGGCTGCTGGAGGACGCCATCGGCCAGGGTCTGGCCTTCTGCCGGGAACGGCGGATCGACATTCCTGAAATCCTCGAAAATCGTAATGTCTTTAAAAACATCGGTCTGTTCAATGCCTACGCCGACACCCTGCTCGGCAATGACGAATGGCGCAAGAGCTTCAATGTCTATGAAAATACCATCTCGGCGCTCTATGAGGCCTGCAAGCCGGAAATCCTGGGCCGGGGCACCAGCCGGCTGGTCGCGGTTTTCCAGTACCTGCGCGGGGTGATCGACAGCATCATCGACCGGCAGGATATCGAGGCGGTGAGCCTGCGCATCAGCGAACTGCTGGATGAGAGCGTGGTGGTCAATAAGACGGAACAAGGGGTCGCCGGTCAGGAGACGCCCTCATTTCAGATCGTCCAGACCGGCAGGACCTGGGATCTCAGCAAAATCGATTTTGACAGGTTCAAGGAAGATTTTCGGCATGCCGCCTACAAGAATATCGAAATCGCCGACCTGCGCGCCTTCATTGACGGCAAGATTACCCAGATGCTGCAGCAGAATATGACCCGGACCGATTTTGCCCACAAGCTGCAGGAGATCATCGATACCTATAACGCCGGCGGCTCGTCCACCGAGAATTATTATGATGACCTGATGAACCTTGCCAGGGGCTTGCAGGACGAGGAGGAGCGGCATATCCGGGAAGGCCTGTCCGAAGACGAACTGGAACTTTTTGATCTGCTGAAAAAGGAGAAAATGACCAGGGAAGAGGAGCAGAAGGTCAAGCTGGCCGCCAAGTCCCTGCTGCACCGGCTGCTGGAGGAACATCCCAGGGTGCTGATCCAGGACTGGTACAAGGATACCCATACCAGGGCCATTGTCCGCTCCACGGTTGAGCAGATTTTGGATGAACAACTGCCCGCCAGTTACGACCGGCTGCTGTTCAAGGAAAAATGCGACAGCATCTTTGACATGATGCTGCAGTATGCCAACAGCGGCCAGAAGTGGGCGGCCGCCTGATGAAAAGGAGGAACACGCCTTATGGCCAAGCGCATAGCCGACCTGCCCAAACATGACCGGCCCAGGGAAAAGATGCAGAGCAAGGGCGCCGGCGCCCTGACGGATGAGGAACTGGTGGCCATCCTGCTGGGCTTCGGCACCAAGGGCCATGATGTCATGACCGTGGCCAGACGGATTGTCCGGCTGGTGGACGATCAGCACGGTAAACCCGATCTGGCCGATCTCCAGCGCTTGGAAGGAGTGGGGCCGGCCAAGGCGACATTAATTGCCGCGGCCCTGGAATTCGCCCGCCGCCGCATCCGGCCGGAGGGCATCAAGATCAAGACGCCGGTTGATGCGCTGCCCCTGGTTCGCCATTATGGCGACCGCAAGCAGGAGCATTTTCTCTGCATTTCCTTAAACGGCGCCAATGAGGTCATCACCACCCGCGTCGTCTCCGTCGGTCTGGTGAACAAAACCCAGGTTCACCCCCGTGAAGTCTTTGCCGATCCCATCACCGACCGGGCTTCTGCGGTTATCCTTGCTCACAATCACCCCTCGGGCAACCTCACGCCCAGCAAGGAGGATCTGCAGATCACCCGGCAGCTCAAGGAGGCGGGGGAAACCCTCGGCATCGCCGTGCTGGACCACATTATTTTCAGCCGGCAGGGGCATTACAGTTTGCTGGAACACGGGGAGTTGTAGATACAGGGCATTTTTGGGGGGCAACCCAAAACACAATACCGGGAGATTACTGGCTTCGGTTCCCGGACTGATAAAAAATCTTGCCAACCCGCTCAATATGCGCGATCAGGTCCGGATTATCAATCTGGTGATAGATGGAGAGGTCGACATTATAAGGCAGCAGCAGGTCGTCGATGGCCAGGCTGATTTTATTGAGGAGTTGCAGATTCAGCCATTCTCCCTTCAAGGTCAGGTCGATATCAGAACCGGGCCTGAAATTTCCCTTGGCACGGGAGCCATAGAGAATCGCTTCATCCACCTCGGGGTATTTGGCAAAAACACCTTTAATTCCTTCTACTGTTTCATCCTTCAAGCCGTAAGACATGCCACCATTCCTCAACTCATGTCTGATCAGCGAGAAGATTCAGCAGTCGTTTTTCCAAAGCAAGGAAAAGCAGGAAATACTTGAGCAGCACTGCCCGGCATATTGCTTCCGCCACTTCCTCGTTATAGGTGTGGGAGGTGAGGCGCCTGTTTTTCAGCATGTCCATCCAGCCTTCGCCGTCTTCCACCAGGCCAAGGGCAAAGGCCTTGCGGATGGCGTCCCGTGCGCCGAAGATTTCGCTCTGGCCCCGGTATTCCAGAAAATCCTTCAGGCTGTTCCAGGCAAGTTCAAAGGTGTATTCAAAGGCCTTGATCAGGCCCTGCTGTTCAAGCTCGGACAGGTCGCCTTTATCGACAAATTTCCGCAACTTGCTCAGTGCCTTGCGGAAATTGGCGAAACGCTGCTCCCATCTGATGTCTGTTGCGGTCATGGACAGCCCTCGGTAATAAAAAAACAATCAACTGATTCAGTTGATTGACTATACGCCGGATATTGATCAAAGAGTAAAATAATTGTCCGCAAAAAAGGGGGAAAGGAAAATTATGATGCAATCCGAGGGAGGCGTCGAAAATATGCATCTGCGGCTCACTGACACCCACGCCCACCTCGGCGACCCTGTTTTCGATGCCGACCGGCCGGAGGTGATCCGCCGGGCCCGGGAGGCGGGGGTGGGGACGATCGTGCTGGTGGGCGAGACCCTGGCTGACGCCCGGCGCAACCTGGCGCTGGCCGGGGAGCACCCGTGTCTCAAACCCGCGGCCGGGCTGTACCCTGAGTTTGCCGATATGGAGGGGGCGGAGCACTTGCTCGCTTTCATCCGCGAGCATCAGCACAGATTGTGCGCCATCGGCGAGGTGGGCCTCGATTTCCGCCTCGATCAGGAGGAAGCTGACCGGGAGCTGCAGCGCCTGGTTTTCCGCAGGTTTATCGAACTTGCCGCAGAGCTCAACCTGCCGCTCAACGTCCATTCCCGCTCGGCCGGCCGCCAGGCGGTGGCCCTGCTGCTGGAAACCGGGGCAAAGCGGGTGCAGCTGCACGCCTTTGACGGCAAATACTCCGCCGCTCTGCCGGCGGTGGAGGCGGGTTATTTCTTTTCGGTGCCGCCGTCCATCGTCCGCTCACGCCAGAAGCAGAAGCTGGTCAAGCTCCTTCCCCTTGCCTGTCTGCTCGTGGAAAGCGACAGTCCGGTGCTGGGCCCTGATCCGGCCCGGCGCAACGAACCGGCCAACGTGGCGCTTGCCGTGCAGGCCATTGCCGAAATCAAGGGTATTAACCGGGCAGAGGTAGCGGAGGCGGTGCGGGAAAACACCCGCAGATTGTACGGGGATCTCTGATCGCCGTGCTCGCCTCGCCTGCCGCTCACGGTCCACCGGCCAGGGGCATGGCAAGAATCAGCCGGGCCACCTCCCCCGGTTCATCCATCTGCACGTAATGCCGGGCCCCGGGCAGCAGAAACAGTTCCGAGGCCGGCAGCAACCGGTGAAAGCTGCGGGCCACCCCTGCATTGAGATACGGATCCGCCTTGCCGAAGATGATCCGCACCGGACGCTTGAACTCCTTGAGGGCCGGGATCATTGTGGTGTGCGACCGTATCGTCGGCAGCAGGTCTTCGTTCAGGCGGAAGAAAGCCGGCCTGGTACTGGGGTCGGCCTCGAACTGCTGATAGAGCAGGGGGAGAAATTTTTCGCGGACTTCCGGGTCCCGGAAGAATCTCCCCACCTGCCAGATAAACATGCGATGGAAGAGGAAATTGCCGAACAGGCGCGACACCGGCCGGGCCACCGTTCGCACGAGCGGGGTGGAAAAAAGCCGGATCGCCTCCGGGGCCCGCAGGGTCGGCATCGCGCAGTAATAGGTGTTCAGCAGCACCAGCCCGGCCACCTGCCCGGGCTGGGCCAGGGCCCAGTCAATGGCCGGCGGTCCGGAGGCGTCGTGGGCCACCAGTACCACCTGCTCAAGCTGCAGCTGCCTGATTACCTCAGCCAGTTCCAGCAGCTGGCTGGCGGCGCTGTAAGGATAGGCGGCCGGTTTGTCGGAGCGGCCCCAGCCGAGAAAATCGAAGGTCACCAGCCGCCGGGGCGCAAGCCGCGGCACCAGTCGGTCATAGAGGTGGAGATTATCCGGAAAGCCGTGCAGCAGGATAATCGCCGGCTCCGCGCCGGGGTACTCCCTGGCGTAAATCCGCTGCCGGTTCAACCGGACATATTTCTCGTGAAAGTTCATCATGGGCACCGGAAAGGTTTTTTCCGTCGGGCCGGCGAGCCCGGCAGGTCAGGCAACCCGGACCTGGTCCCACACCCCGCTGGCCGCGGTGTCCCGGGCATACTCGCTGAAATCCTCAAGCGTCAGGGGATTGGATTGCAGGCAATCACGTGGCGTATGTTCCGTCTTCTCCGTAAGCCGGACAGTTTGCCTGTTAAGCCGGGTGCCGCCGCAAAGGGGCAGCACCGTCATTCGAGTACGGCAAATTTTATACCACGGAGTGATTTTCAGGAAATACGGATAATTGAGGGGCGCTGTGACCTTGTCCAGCCTGGCGGGAGCCCGGATTTATCCTGCCAGGCCGGATTATTTCTGCCGGACAGGACGGACAGCTTTTTGGGGGGGCTGTTGAAACTCGTCGGCGGCTGCCACAGGATGCTGTGCCAGCCGCTGCGTTGTTTTTAGAAACTTCGAATCAGAAGCGGCTTCTCAGGCTGCCGCTGCGGTTTTTCCTGCGCATGCCGGCCACGGCAAAAATGACCAGGCAGAGCAGAAAACCGATGCCGATGCCGATGAATATTTTGCCCCAGCCGCTGTCACGCATCTTTGCCAGGGGACCCATGGCCGGTCCCGGCTGTGCATCGGGGGGGGCGGGTGCTGCTGCATCGGGTGCGGGCTGGACAGCAGGGGCGTTGACCGCGACGGCTGCGCTCTGCTGCTGGGCGGCGACTGGCTGCGCTGCCGCGGCAGCAGAAGGCGGCTGCAGTTGGGGCGGGACGAGGATGAAGCCCTTGGCCAGCAATTCCGCAGCCTTGGCATCACGCACCTTGCGGTCCTTGCTGCCCATGACCAGGGCGATGATCCGCACCCCGGCTCTCTGGGCGGTGGCCGCGATGGAAAAGCCGGCCGCATTGTAAAAACCGGTCTTGAAACCGTCACAACCGGGAACCCGGGTCAGCAGTTTGTTGTGGGTGCGCATGATGAATTTATCATCGCGAAAGCCCCTGGTCTGGGTGGAGGTGTACTTCAGGGCCTCCGGCCGTTTGGCCAGCTCGCGGCAGAGAATGGCGAGATCGCGGGCCGTGGTGACGTCCGGCTGCTGGCCTTCGGAGGGGGGCAGACCATGCACGGAATGAAAGCTGGAGTTTTTCATTCCCAGTTGCTGGGCCTTCTGGTTCATCAGGGCGATGAAGCCTTCCTTGGAGCCGGCGATGTGGGTGGCCAGGGCAACCGCCGCATCGTTGGCGGACTGCACCATCAGGGCGTAGAGGAGATCCTCCACGGAAAACTGTTCCTTGGGATCCAGATAGACCTGGGAGCCCCCGGTTTTGGCCGCTTCGGCGGTTACCTGCACCATCTCGTCGAGTTTCAGTGCCCCCTGTTCGATCCGTTCGAGGATGACATAGAGATTCATCAGCTTGAGCACGCTGGCCGGATAGACCGGGGCATCGGCGTTTTCTTCAAAGAGAACCTTGCCGCTGGCCGCATCGATCATCAGGGCGGAAACATAGGGATCAGCAGTAATAGCCTTCAGGGAGGTGCGGGCAGCCATGGCGGCAGGCGCCAGCATAAGCAGGAAAAGAACACAAAGGGTCAGACGTTTCATTTTTTTTGCAAAGCTCCTTAGCAAGCAAACAGCGGTTTCAATCCGGCATGCATGACGTTTCCGGGAGATTGAAAGCCCTTGTTTTATTAAGCAGTCTCAATCACATCAATTTCTCAATTGGATTACCGCGGCTCCGGTAATTTCTCCGGATTCCTGACCGGCAGTTTATACTATTTTGAGAATTCTGCACAGGGGATAAAAAAGGCACCTTCCCTGCCCGAAGTCCGGGCATTGCCGGCAAAGCAAAGCAAGAGAGGTGTCATGGAAGTGGCTGTCAGCTTACCGGAAGTAAGAGAAATTTTCAATAAGGATATCGCAGCCGCCCCGGGAGCTGCCTGCGACAAGCCGCTTTGCTGTTCAGCCGGCAGGGAGGGATCCTCTGAAAAATAGTATTTCTCAACCGGGTGAAAATATATATAAAATGGGAAGAGCTTGACCGGATGTGGTTACGTTGGGGAACGCCCCAGGGGCATGACAGCAGAATTTTAAACCAGAGGGAGAACAAGACAATGGCATGGCAAAGGCAATTTCGGCACGACTGTGGCAGCGGCAGCATCCCGGGCAAGGTATTCCGGCATCTTCCCTTCACCCTGCGGCTGCCGTCATCCCTGCCGGTCCTCCTGCTCGCCCTTGCCGCCTTGACCATGCTGGGGTGGTACCGCGCGGCATCGTGCCATGGGCAGTCCTCTTACGGCGAGGCCTATGAGCAGAGCCGGGATGAATTCAAATCCGTGCAGGAGAGCGTCGCCAGCACCAAGTCAACCGTGGAGAACACCAAGAAGGCGGTCGATGCGGTGGAGGCCCAGATCCGCTTGAAGATCCAGCAGCTGCGCAAGGCCGGCCAGCCGGTGCCGGACAACCTGAAAAACGCGGCGGCCAGATTCAGGAATGCACGCCTGGCGCTCAAGCGCTCCCGGGACGCGCTGGCCAACTTCGGTGATTACTCGGAGAAGATCACCGCGGTGACCGACGTCTACGATGAGATCAAGGAGCTGCGGGGCAAGATGGAGGCCGACCGCCAGTCCATGGGCGACCTGGCTGCCGAGCTGCGCGCCCTGGGCACCCTGATGGAAAAGGGCGGCGAGTATGTGCCCATCCTTGGTGACGCCATCAAGGCCTACGGCGCGGTAACCACCGGCCTGGTCGACAAGCTCGGGGAGGTCGCCGTCACCATCGACAGCAACCGCAACCAGGACCAGCTCGGCCATGGCACCCACGACACCAGCGAGAAAAACAGGATCTTCCGGGAGTTCCAGCGCAGCCACCCGGAGCTGATCGCCGATGTCTATCATCGCTCCGTGCCGGCCTACCTCTATGAACCCGTGGGGGTGGGGGAGGGCAACAGCGTGTTGTGGGACGAGGAGAGCCGGCAGTTCTTCATCGTGCCCGCCGATGTGCCGGCCAAGGATATCTTCAAGATGTCGCTGCTGGTGGAGAAGCGTCTGGCCGCCTCCGAACTGCAGCTCCTCATGTCTCACTGGCAGGAGAGCGGCGCCCCGCATCTTGAGACCGCCCGCGCCATGCAGCCCCTGCTCAACGACCTGCGCCAGGGCCCCTTTGCCGACGTGGTGAGCAGGGTGAGCCGCGAGGGTGACGGCCTGCTCTACCGGCTCCTGCGCAATCCCCGGCTGTTTGAGGCCCTCTACGTCTACGGACCCGATACCCGCCTGAAACTGCACCGCGACCTGCTGGCCATCCATGACAGCCTGATCGCCGAGGGCGCCTTGGACCAGGCGGCCGCTATCCGCAATTTCTCCAGGCAGCACAGGCTAGAGATCGCCTTTGCCGTCCCTGACCCCGCCGTCTCCCCCAAACCGGCGAAGAAGACGGCGGAAAAGAAAAAACCTGCCGCCGCGGCCAAGCAGCCCGCCACCCAAAAGAAAGAGGCGAAGAAGGAGCCCCGGCAAAAGCCGGCGGCAAAAGCCGCTGCCGCCAAGCCGAAAACGAAAGCGGGGAGCGTGGTGGGGAGTTGCAGCGCCTGCGCGGATGCGGGCCTGGATTGCGCCTGCGGCAGGGAAGCGTGCCGCTGCTGCGCGCCGGGCGACTCTGACTGCAATGCCTTTGATTTATGATGGCGTCACGCAAGGTCCGGGATGAGGGTTCCCGCATCGCCTCATCTCACAGGATGAGTCTGTAGCTGAACTGATAGCCGGCAGCGGCCGCGGCGGTTTTGATGCGCTCCCTGATGTGACTGAAGTCAAAGGTATAACTGTATTTCTGCCGCAAAAAGGTGGAGCGCTCCTCGATGGTTTCCTGGCGCGGGCCAAAACCGGTTCTGCAGACGGACTTCTTGAAGCCCCGGCCCGGGCTCATTCCTGAGTCCGGGCCGCCGCCGAGCCCGAAGCCGGTTTCATTGAGCATCTCCGAGAAGGTGAACTCTTTCCTGGCCTCATCGATGCGGAATCTGCCGGAGTAGACCAGCTTCTGCCGGCAGAAAAGCATCTTTCGTTCGGCCACGACCCAGGAAAAGCTGAATACGCCTTTGCTCTCCGACAGTTCAGCCGGAATGGCTGCCACGATTGTCCTGATTTCGTCTATCAATGCCATGCGCGTCTTTCCTGCAAGCAGGGTGCAGAAGGCCGCCTGTCTGCTGTTGCAGCCGGCCGGCAATGCCGGAAGCGGCGGGTTGCGGGATTATTCCCCTGCCATCGTTATACGGGAATTGCCGCTGGAAAGTCAAACGGAGGGCGGATAGGTAAGGGCGGGAAAAACCAGCCTATCCCCGCCTCGATATACCGGTGGATGCTCCCATACGGCCAATCCGCCGCCCGGGTCATGCCGTCTGAAGAACGGCGCCTCCCCTGCCCGCAAGACTTGTACCGTTTCACACTTCGATGCAGATTTTGCCGAAATGCGCACCGCTCGCCTCGTAACGAAATGCCTCGATCAGGTCCTGCAGAGGAAAGGTTTTATCGATGACCGGCTTCATGTCATTGGCATCAAGCGCGCGGATCATCTCGATCTGCTGCTGGCGGTTTCCGACTTGCAGGCCCTGAAGCCTCACCTGCCGAGTCAACAGCGCCACGGTGGGAATCGGACCGGAGAAACCCGTCAAGACCCCGATGAAGCCGATATGCCCGCCGATGCGGCACGCGCTGATCGACTGCGGCAGGGTATCCGGACCGCCCACTTCGATGACATGATCAACGCCGCGTCCGCCGGTCCGCTCCAAAACCTGCTCCGCCCAGTTTGGATACTGCGTGTAGTTGATCGTATGGTCGGCGCCCAGCGCACGGGCGCGAGCCAGTTTTGCATCCGATGACGAAGTGACAATCGTCGATGCACCCATCATTTTGGAAAACTGCAGGGCAAACATCGACACGCCGCCCGTACCCAAAGTCAATACCGTGTCGCCGGCCTTCAAAGGACCATCACCGACCAGCGCGCGCCACGCCGTAAGACCGGCGGTGGTTAACGTCGCCGCTTCAGTATGGCTGTATTTTTTTGGCGCGCGGGTGAACCAGTTCGCCGGCCGCACCACCCTCTCCCGCGCATAACCATCCAGGCTGTCGCCGGGCGTCCTGGCGATCGCGGCTGGTAAGGCTTCGCCGTTCTGCCACTCGGGGAAAAAACAGGAGACGACGTGATCGCCCACGGCAAACTCGCTGACGCCTTCCCCGATTTCTTCGACGATTCCCGCTCCATCGGTCAACGGGATGAGCCCGTCTGGGGTGGGAATCGTCCCAAGCGCGACCAGATAATCATGATAGTTCAGCGAGCTGGCGTGCAGCCGCACGAGGATCTCACCCTCCCGCGGCGCATCCGGCTCGTCCATCTCGACCAGCGCCAGGCGTTCGAGCCCCCTGGAGCCTTTAAGTTTTATCCCTTTCATAAGGTGCCTCTCCTAATGGAAATAGTAATGAGACTCCGCCCGTCAGGAGGCGGCGGGCAGGATGTTCTGGTTCACCCGGAAGAGGTTCTCCGGATCGTACCGCGCCTTCACCGAGGCGAGCCGCCTGTAGTTTTCGCCGAAAGTCGCCTGGGCCCGACCGTCGACCTCGTCGTCCATCATGAAGTTGACGTAACCCCCTTCGAGGTTGAACGGGTGAACGGCCTTCCAGTAGGCGCGCCCCCATGCTTTCAACGCCTCGGCCCGCTTCGGGTCGGCATCGATGCCGGCGATCACCATGGACCAGGTCGCCTCGCGGGCGTACCACGCGGTCGCCTCCTTCGGCATGCGGTGAACGGCGCCGTCGATGGGGTAGAGGTGCATGAGCGACAGCTCGCTCGGTGCCCTGGCAGCCTGGGCGATGTGCGTGTCGATCGCCTCGTCCGGCAGGGACTTCACGAAGTCGCCTTTCCAATACCATTGCAGGCCTTTGGGAAAGAATGGGTCAAACAGCGCCTGCAGCGCCGGAAACGGCTTTGCGCTCATCCAGTTGAAAAGAGGCGGCGGCACCGACTTGAGAAGTGGCGCCAGGACCTTTTCGCCATCGCCCGCTGAGCCGTTGTAGCTGGAGATGACGGCACATGCGCGCCTGCCCCGGCATTGTTTCGGGAACGGGTCCATGGACGGGACGGTTTTGAGGCCGACGAAGGCGCCCAGCTCTTCCGGCGCGGTCGGCAGGAAATCGCGATAGGCGCGCATCACCGCCTTGGCGTGGGTGGCTTCCCAGAAGATCGGCCCCGCGTAGACCGTGTGCACCGGATGGGCCTGGAACAGAAAACTCGTGACCACCCCGAAATTGCCGCCCCCGCCGCGGAGGGCCCAGAACAGATCCGGGTGGCGGGTTGAGCTTGCGGTAACAAAACTGCCGTCGGCCAGGACGACGTCCGCTTCGAGGAGGTTGTCGATGGTAAGGCCGTACTGGCGCGTCAGATAGCCGGTGCCCCCGCCGAGGGTGAGACCGGCGACACCGGTGGTCGAGACGAGGCCGAAGGGTACAGCCAGCCCGAAGGGGTGGGTGGCGTGATCGACATCACCCGACGTGCAGCCCGCGTCAACCCGGACGGTTCGGCCTGCCGGATCCACGCGGATGCTCTTCATCATCGAAAGGTCGATCACCAGACCATCGTTGCAACTGCCGAGCCCGGGGCCATTGTGGCCGCCGCCGCGGATCGCGATGAGCAGACCCTGATCGCGGCCGAAGTTCACCGCCGTGATGACATCGGCGACGTCCACGCAGCGCGCAATCAGGAGCGGCCGCTTATCGATCATGCCATTGTACAGTCTGCGGGCCTCGTCGTAGCGCGGATCGCTACGCTGGATCAGCGCACCACGCAGGCTCGTCGTCAATTCTCTTATGCTTGCTTCGCTCAGCATGATGGTCCTCCTTTCTTTGTTGTTTGGTTCAATATCGAATATGCGTCGGAAGAGACCCCGGCTTTTCTAACATATATTATCATTCAAATGGTTTTTATCCAGCTTTTTTGCCGGCAAAAATGTTTCTTTCGAGGGCATCGGCAGGTGAGATTTGTATCCTCACTTTGTGCCAGGTGTTGTCCCTCGCTGTCCATTGCAGCCGTCTGCAGGGCAGGAGCGGGTTCTGCTTTTCAGCGTGGGATCGGATTAGTACGGCCTGGCCCGCTCCTGCCACCTTGTCGGCGAAACGGCGGATCGTGACGGCTGGAAGGGACATCAGCGGACGGGTCGGGGATTGTAAAGTTTTGTAAACAGGGCGCTGCTCATTTTACATAACTTAACATGAGTTTTGCCGGCCGCGGACCGATGATGAAGGGAAACGGCCCGCAGGCCCGCCGCAGGGGTGGAGGCTCGCCGGGTCGGTTAATTTTTCAACACGGACACCACAAGGAGGCAGCACATGAGTACAATCAGCGGTATGGGGAGTTCCGCGGCCATGATGATGAATGCCCTGGCCATGCAGCGTCCCGACAAGCAGCAGATGTTCGGCAGGGTTGATACGGACGGCAGCGGCACGGTGGGTCAGGCCGAGTTGACATCATTTGTCGACGGGCTTTCCGGGCGGACCGGCATTGAGATCAACGCGGAGGAGGCCTTATCCTCCTTTGATGCGGACGGGGACGGCGGGCTGTCCCAGGAGGAGATGGAGGCGATGATGGGCGCCTATATGCCGCCGCCGGTTATGCCCGCCGCGGGTGAAGAGTCAGGGGCGGGCGGCATGCAGCGTGGGGCCATGCAGCCGCCGAAGGAGATGTTTGCCGGCCTTGATGCGGACGGCAGCGGCGCCATTGATGAGAGTGAGCTGGCCTCCTTTGTTGAACAGCTTGCCGGGGATACGGGCATTGAGATCAACGCGGAAGACGCTCTTTCCACTTACGACACGGATGGGGATGGCGCTTTGTCCCGGGAGGAAATGGATACGATGATGACCGCCAGCATGCCGCCACCACCGCCTCCTCCACCGCCCCAGGCCATCGCGGCCTACAGCCAGGCCAGCGATGCAGGCGGCAGCGAGACCATTGCCCAGCTGCTGTCTCTTTTCGGCGATACGGGTGATGAGGAGCTGGGCTACACGTATATGCCGGTAAATATCACGGCGTAGAGAAAACCGGCAAGCCTGGACAGGAGGCGGTCGTCCGCGACGCAACGGCCGTTTCCTGTTTTTTTTTCTGCTAAGGAGACTATTTGAAATACCTTGAATATCTTGCATCTTTCTTCAGGCCATCTTCGGCCAATTCCTCAATCGCAAAATCCTCGACGTAGCGCAACTACGCCTTCGGTTTTGCTCAATCGGCTTGACCAAATCTGAGCCGAATCTGAGCGCAATTTTGTCCAACTTATTTCAAATACCCTCCTCATCGACTTGTCCGCCGGCCAGCGGCAGGGCGATGGTCACCAGCAGGCCGCCGCCGTCGGCGTTGACGGCGCTCATGCTGCCGCCATGCAGGCGCACGGCCCGTTCAGCAATGGCCAGGCCGAGGCCGGTGCCGCCGCTTTGCCGGTCCCGGGATTCGGCCACCCGGAAAAAGGGTTTGAAGAGATGCTGCAGGCACCACGGGGGGGCGCCGGGGCCATGGTCGCGCACCGCGATGACGGCGAGGCGCGTTTCCCCTTCCGTGGCGGTGGAACAGGAGATCTCCACTTCGGTGTCGGCCCTGGTGTAGCGCACCGCGTTGCGGATGACATTTTCAAAGGCGCGCCGCAGAAATTCCCGGGAGCCGTGCATGACCGCGCCGGCCGCGCAGCCTGCCGCCAAGGCAACCCGGCGGTTGCGGCTGCCTGCCTCGAAGTCCGCGTCAGCGGTTATCTCACGGAGAAGTTCCCCCAGGTCAACCCTGCTTTTTTCCAGGTCCCGGGCCCCGCTTTCCAGGACGGTGAGGGTGATGAGATGGCCGATCAGCTCATTGAGACGGGCCGACTCCTTTTCGATGCGGTCAAGGGGCGGGCCTGCCTGCCCGCCGGCCCGCTGCCGGGCCAGCTCCAAGGCCACATTGAGGCGGGCCAGCGGCGAGCGCAGCTCGTGGGAGATGTCGCGCAGCAGCCGTTTCCGGGACAGCAGCAGCCCCTCGATCCGTTCCGCCATGGTGTCGAAGTCCCGGCCCAGGTCGGCCAGCTCGTTGCCTTTGCCGCCCATGTCCCTGGCGACCCGCACCGAGAAGTCGCCGCCGGCCAGGCGCTTGGTCGCCTGCCGCAGCTTGCGGATGGGGGCGGTCAGCGAGCGGGCCAGGAAATAGCAGACCAGGCCGCCGGCAAGGGAATACAGCAGGATCTTGTCCCAGGGGCCATGCGGCATGAAGGGGAAGGGCGGATGGGGCGGCGGCTCCGGCATCTGCAGGACAATGACCAGCGGCTGCCCGTCCTGGCCCGCATCCTGGGCGAGCCGCTGGCCAAGCCATTTATTCCCCGGCCGCGGCGGCAGGTTTTCCTCCGCGCCGGTGAGGATGCGGCGTGCGGTTTCCGCGGCCTGGGCCGGCGTCTGCCGCCCGGCGAGCAGGTCCCGGGGGCCGGCAAAGAGATAGAGGCTGATGCCGGAGCGCTGCTCGATATTTTCCACATAGGCGCGCAGCCCGGCCTGCCCGCCCTGGCGCCAGGCGGCCAGGGCTTGCCCGCCGTAGCCGGCCAGGGCCTGCCTGCTGAAATCGCGCATGCCGGAAAAGGGGTGCTCCGGCCGGTTTTTCAGGCCCATGAAATAGAACGGCACGCCCATCAGCACGATGGTCAGCCAGAAACTGAAGAATATTTTCAGAAATAAACTGCGCATGATTTCCGTTATCCGGCAGGCGGGGGAAGGGTCAGGGGGTTGACCGCGTATAGAGGTAGCCCACGCCGCGGATGGTCTTGATCCTTTCCCGGCCCCTCACCTCATGACCAAGCTTTTTGCGCAGGCTGCTGACATGCACGTCGATGCTGCGGTCAAAGGTGGAAAGTTTGCGGTCCAGCACCTTTTCGGTGAGCTCCTCGCGGCTGACTACCTGGCCGGCCGTCTTCAGCAGTTCGGCCAGTAGGGAAAATTCGACGGCTGTCAGTGCGACGGCTGCGCCGTGGCGGAGAACCGATCTGGCGCCGGGATCAAGACTGATGTCGCCGACGGTCAGCTTCTCCGGCCGCGGCTGCCCTGCCGCCTGCCGTCGGGCCTTGCTGCGGCGCTGGATGGCCCGGATCCTGGCCAGCAGCTCCCGGGGGTTGAAGGGCTTGGGCAGATAATCGTCAGCCCCCATTTCCAGGCCGATGATGCGGTCAATCTCCTCGCCGCGGGCAGTGAGCATGAGCACCGGCACCGTGGAGCCGGCCCGGATCTGGCGCAGGACCTCAAAGCCGTTCATGCCGGGCAGCATCACGTCAAGCACCACCAGGTCGTGCCGGCCTGCCAGGGCAAGGGCCAGCCCCTGCTGTCCCTGGTGCAGCGCCGACACGGCAAAGCCTTCCGGCTGCAGATAATCAATGAGCAGCTCGCACAGCTCGGTGTCATCATCAATGACCAGTATCCGGTTCATGGTCGGCATCTGTCATCCACCCATTAACGCAGTAAGATTTTATAAAAATAAGTAATCACAATACAGTGAACGAAATGGCCGGAGATGTAACGGCCATTCCGCAACTGCCCTGAATAGAATATTCTAACGAGGTATGCTGTAATTTACTGTTAAGAATTGTAAATTTTTTTACAGGTAAAGGCCATGGAATTCCCAACATCGCCTGGGGCTGCGAGAATTCAAGGCAGGGTGGCAACAGCTTTTTCATATTCCTGTCAGGTAAAATGATTTTCTGGCAGGAAAATTGCTGTGAGTTTGCAGGATTATGCGGTTATGATAGGAGGCAGGAGGGATCCACACAACAAGGAGAAGGAGTTTCTGCTCTGATTTCAGCAGGCTCCGTAATTTCAGGCAACACGCAAAAGGAGGAGAAGAATGAAGAGGTTATGGTCGAAGTGTCTTATGGTGACGACAGTCTGCGGGGTGGTGGCCATCCACGGCACCTGTGGCGCGGCGAATCAGGCCGTGCCCGCGGAAATGTTCAGGGCCGGGGAGATCGTCATGGCCGGTACCCCGGCGCAGGTGCCGGCTGGCTATACCGTTAAAAAGGTGCTGCCCAATGCCGGGCTGCTGGTGCTGGCGGTGGCGAAAGGGCAGGAGGCGCGGCATGTCGCCTTATTGCAGGGCAAGGGGAAAAAATGCGGCCTGAACCTCAAATATCAGGCCTTTGCCGACCCGAATGACCCTCTGTACAGCAAACAGTGGAATATGCCCATGGTACAGAGCGAAGCGGCCTGGACTATCACCACCGGGGAAAGCGTCATCGTGGCGGTGCTCGACACCGGTCTGAAGACGGCCGGGGCTGAAGACGGCATCGGCTGCGTGGCGGCCGGGACGGATATTGTCAACAACGACAATGACCCGGTGGACGGGGCCGGCCACGGCACCCATGTGTCCGGCACCATTGCCCAGAAGACGGACAACGGCCTCGGCGTGGTCGGTCTGGCCCATGGGGCCTGCGTCATGCCGGTCAAGGTGCTCGATGACAGCGGCTCCGGCACCTCGGCGGATCTGGCCGAGGGCGTTGCCTTTGCCGAGAAGAACGGGGCCTCGGTCATCAACATGAGCCTGGGCTGGAGCGCCAAGTCGCCGATCACCTCGGACCCGGTCCTTGATCCGGCCCTGGCCGCCGCCCATGCAAAAGGCGTCACCATTGTCTGCGCCTCTGGTAATGAGGGATGGAGCAAGAACGTCAGTTATCCGGCCATTTCCCCCTACACCATCGCCGTGGGCGCGGTTGACATCAACGCCACGGTGGCCTCCTACTCCAACGGCGGCACCGGACTTGACCTGGTGGCCCCGGGCGGCGGCAACACAGAGGCCGGCGACGGCATCCTGCAGGAAACCTTTGAAGACGGCGAGTGGAACTATTTCTACTTCATCGGCACCTCCATGGCCACTCCCCATGTGGCCGCGGCCGCGGCCATGCTCTATGCGGTAGATTCCTCCATCACCCCGGAAGAGGTGCGTACCGCACTTACCGCAACCGCCAAAGACCTCGGCCCTGTCGGTGAGGACGGCGATTACGGCCACGGACTGCTGCAGGTGGCTGATGCGCTGCTCTCGGTCGGCGAGTGTCTCGATGCAGACAATGACGGCGTGACCACCTGCGCCGGCGATTGTAACGACAGCAGCAGCGCCGTCAATCCGGCAGCCTCCGAGGTATGCGACGACGGCATCGACAACAACTGCGACGGCAGCGTTGACGAAGGCTGTGAAGTGTGTTCCGACGCCGACAACGACGGAGACGGCGTGACCGACTGCGACGGCGACTGCAAGGATGGCGACAGCACCGTCTATCCGGGCGCCCCTGAACTCTGCGACGGCATTGACAACAACTGCGACGGCACTGTTGACGAGGGCTGCGTGGAGGTGTGCAGTGACGCTGACAATGACGGAGACGGCTGGACCGAATGTGAAGGCGACTGCAAAGATGACGACTACTTTGTCAATCCAGGCCAACCGGATTCGGCCAGACGTTGGGACAGGGATGGCGTTGACAACGACTGCGACGGGGTTGTGGACCGGTAGAATATAAAAAAACCTGTACCCTTTTTTTAGGCGCGCAATCCCGGGATTGCGCGCCTGATTTTTTTTGTGGGATACCTCCTGACGTCCCGGTTGCGGGCCGCCCTGGCAGCGGATTATCTTTGCAGCTGCGATTGATTAGTGCAACGGAAAAAGAACAGGAGGAAAATTATATTTTGACACAAGAAGCGTGGCAGGCTTAAAAGATTAGGAGCCGGTACGAAATAACCGCTGCTTTCTTGACTTTTTCGTTACGGCCCTTTATGCCGTTTTGACCATCCAGATGATGGCATTTTGTGACAACGGCGGGAGGTGTTCCGGGCAATGGCGCCCGGCATCTCCCCTTTTCCTGGCCGGAGGTTTTTCAGCACCTATGCAGAACAGTCGCCATGTCCTTGCTCCTTATATAGTTCTGATTATCAGCGGCTTTTTTTTCGGGGCGGTTGCCGGAGACTCCTTTACCCCGGTTTTCGGCGCAATTGTCGGCTACCTGCTGGCCGACAATATATGGCTCAAAAAACGGCTGGCAGGGCTGGAACGGACCATTTTTCCCCAGAGGGCCAAAGCAGCAGCCCCTGCCGATTTTTCTGCTGATGCAGCAGTTCCGCCACCGGCTGCGGCGGAGGCCGTGCCCCTGGCAGCTGCCGCCTCACCGGGCAGGGGAGCCCTTGGCGGGCTTTACTCCACCAGTTCTCCGCCAGGCGGGGAAGCCGGGCAGTCGTTTTCCCAGGCTGCCTCTCCGGAAAGCGGCAGGGTCGCGGAAATTTTTCATAGAATGTTTGCCGCACTGAAAAATTTTTTCACCACCGGGAATATCATTCTCAAGATCGGTCTGATCATCCTGTTCTTCGGGGTCTCCTTTCTATTGAAATATGCGGCCCAGAGAAATCTGGTGCCCATCGAGCTGCGCCTGACCGCGGTCTGTCTGGGCGGGATTGCCATGCTGGCCATCGGCTGGCGTCTCCGCCTGCAACGCCGGTTATACGGGCTGCTGCTGCAGGGCGGCGGGGTCGGCATCCTCTATCTCACCGTGTTTGCCGCGGCCAAGCTCTATCATCTGCTACCCTTTGCCCTGGCCTTTGGCGTCATGCTGGCCATCGTCCTGCTGGCCGGCGCCCTGGCCGTGCTGCAGGATGAAAAATGGCTGGCCGTGGCCGGCTCAAGCGGCGGCTTTCTCGCCCCGGTTCTGCTTTCCACCGGCGGCGGCAGCCATGTGGCGCTCTTTTCCTATTACCTGCTGCTCAACCTGGGCATTCTCGGCATCGCCTGGTTCAGGAGCTGGCGGCTGCTCAACCTGCTCGGCTTTGTCTTCACCTATGTCATCGGCTCCATGTGGGGCGCACGATTTTATCAACCGGCCTATTTCGCTTCAGTGGAACCCTTTCTGCTTGTCTCCTTTCTGCTCTATGCCGGGGTATCGATCCTTTTTGCCCTGAAACAGCCGGTGGAGCTCAAAGGTTATATCGACCCGCCGCTGGTCTTCGGTCTGCCCATCATCACCTTTGCCATGCAATACGGCCTGGTGCATGATACGGAATTTGGTCTGGCGCTCAGCGCCGTGGGGTTCGGCATCTTTTACCTGCTCTGCGCCCTGCCGCTCTGGCGCCGCTATCAGGCCATGGGCATGCTGGTGGAGATCTATCTCTCCTTTGGCGTGGTCTTCGGCAGTCTGGCGATTCCCCTGGCCCTGGACGGCTACTGGATTACCGCGGCCTGGGCCCTTGAGGGTGCGGCCCTGATCTGGGTGGGCGTCCGGCAGAACCGGTTGCGGGCGAGGATCTTCGGCGTCCTGCTGCAGCTTGGCGCGGGCCTCGGTTTTCTCGAAGCCCTCAACGGCCAGGCGGGAACCCTGCCGGTGTTAAACGGCATTTTCCTGAGCAGCCTGCTGCTTGCCATGGCCGGTCTTTTTTCCTCTTACTATCTGGACATCAAGGCGAAGAACATCCGGTCCTGGGAGAGGCAGCTGGTCATTCCCCTGCTGCTCTGGGGTTTATGCTGGTGGTTCGGCGGAGGAACCAGGGAAATCGATCATTTTGCCCGGCCAGGCGACAGGATGCACATTTTTCTGCTGTTTATCTGCGCCAGCTCTCTGCTGATGGGCTTTACCGCCCGCAAACTGGCCTGGCGCCTGCTGGATTATCCACCCGTCGCTCTGCTGCCGCTGCTGACCGTTCTCAGTTTTAATTCCCCTTTTGGGGAGGTCATCCTCCCCCATCTCTTTGCCGGCTGGGGTGCCCTGGCCTGGACGGTTGCCCTTGCCGGGCAGTATATGCTGCTGCGCATTTCGGGAAACAAATGGCCGCTGAATGTGGTGAATTTTTACCACCAGCTCTCCCTCTGGCTCATTCTTTATATCCTGAGCGCGGAGAGCGCCTGGTTTGTCGGGCAAAGCCTGGACAGCAGGGTCTGGTCCTTTCTCTGCTGGGGGGTGGTGCCGGCCGCCGGCATCCTGCTGCTGGGAGGGGTGGGAAGAAAGCTTGCCTGGCCGGTCCGCCGTTTCGAGCAAGCATACCTGGTTACCGGCTCCGCCGTTGTGGCCGCCTATCTCTGCTGCTGGTGCCTGGCCAGCCTGCTGCAATCCGGTGATCCGGCTCCGCTTCCCTTTCTGCCGCTGATCAACCCGCTGGAGGTCTTTGAGCTTGTCGTGCTGCTGGTCAGTCTGCATTGGGCCGTGCAGCATCGCCGCTGGCTGGCGGATCAGCTGGGCGGCAGGGTGGAGCTGCTTGTTTATGTGGCCGGCATCATCATTTTTCTCGGGCTTAATGCGGCGGTGGCGCGCACGGTTCATTTTTTTGCGGGGGTTCCCTATCTGGCTGTTGATCTTTTTCATTCCACCGTCTTTCAGGCCGCGATCTCCATTCTCTGGGGCCTATCCGCTCTTTCCATCATGGTTTTGTCCACCAGAAAAATGAACCGGCATATCTGGATGCTGGGAGGCGGGCTGCTGGGACTGGTGGTTGTCAAGCTTTTCCTGGTCGATCTTTCCGGCACCGGCACCATCGGCAGAATCGTCTCATTTCTGGTGGTTGGCCTGCTGATGCTGCTGATCGGCTATTTTTCTCCCCTGCCGCCAAAACAGGAGCAGAGCGCATGAGGATCTCAGTGGTGCTGATCATTCTGCTGTTGCTGGGGCAGACCGCCGGGGCCTTGACCAGGGAGGATTTTGCCGCGGGCTTTGCCCTGCAGTTCCAGCCCGC
This sequence comes from Desulfurivibrio sp., assembly GCA_003605035.1. Classification (GTDB taxonomy): domain Bacteria; phylum Desulfobacterota; class Desulfobulbia; order Desulfobulbales; family SURF-16; genus SURF-16. The sequence goes on along the minus strand of QZKJ01000092.1, from coordinate 10,423 downwards.
GGGCGCGGTCCATGGCCTGCTGCTGCCGGAGAAGATCTATACCACGGTGGTCCATGCCGATCTGGCCGATGTCCGGGTCTTCAACGGCGACGGCAACGTGGTTCCCCACCTGCTCAGGATTGAACAGCAGGAGCCGCCGCAGATCGTCCGGCAAGACGATGTCCCTTTTTCCCCTCTCTATGATCCGGTGCCGGGCGGTACGGTGCGTCAGATCGAAACCAGGATCGCCAGAGGCGCAGAAGGAGCAGGCAAAGCGCCTGTCGCCATCACACAGTCGATCCGGGACAAAAAGGAGGCAACCCGGCAGCTGAGCGGCTATCTGCTTGATATGTCAGCCATCACCGTCGACCCTTTCCGCCTGCAGTTCAAGGTGGGAGGGGAGAGCGATTTCCTGGCCACCGTAACCCTGGAGGGCAGTGACGATCTCACCGATTGGTCATATATCAATCGGGAGACTCTGGCGCGGCTCAACTACCAGGGCCATCGGCTTGAGAAAAACGCAGAAATCCTCATCCGGGGGGGGAAAAGGTATATCAGACTCAGCTGGCCGGCTGGGACGCAAAGCCTGCGTATTGACGGAATCCGGGCCGTATCATACAGCAGTGTCCAGCCGCCGGTCCGCAACTGGACCGCACTGCCGCCGGTTTTGCCCGAAAAACAGCTGGCGGCCGGGAGGATTGTGCTGGAGTATGACAGCAAAGGTTTCCTGCAGGTGGATACCATCCGGGTTGGCTTGGCCGGGGGCAATAACCTGATCCAGGGGGTGATAAAATCCCGCCCTGACCGCGAGGCCGGCTGGCGCATCCGCGGGCAGGGGACCTTTTATCGTCTGCAGCAGCAGGGGGTGGCCCTGCGCCATGATACCCTCTCCGTGCCCATGACCACGGACCGTTACTGGCAGCTGGAGATTGCGGCGGAGGATGGCGCGTTTTCCCGGGATGTACTGCCGCAGCTCGAGCTGGGCTGGCGTCCCCATACACTCTATTTCCTGGACCAGGGCGAGGGGCCCTACATTCTTGCCTTTGGCAATGGGCGCATGGGATCGGTCAGTGGAAGTCCGGAAAACGGACTGAAAGACCTGCTGCAAGACATCGCTCAGCAAAAGACAATCATCCAGACGGCCCTGATCGGCAAAGAAATTACGCTGGGCGGCCCGCAGATGCTTATTGCTCTGCCACCGCCACCACCCTGGAAAAAATGGCTTCTCTGGGGAGTGTTGATCAGCGGGGTGCTGCTGATCGGCGGCATGGCCTACAGTCTTTATTGCCAGATGCGATCCGCCAGGGTCGCTGACAAAGCGGACAAGGGGGCCTGACCTCGGCACTCATTCGGAACCCCGCCTCACTGCCCATCCGGATTCCCGGCCTGTCTCCCTGACAGTGCGGCCCCTCTACTTCTTGATCCCCATTTTCGCCATGATCTCTTCCACCTCGCCGGCGCCGTGCGCGTAAAAGCCCTGTTCATCGGGTTCCAGATGATGGAGCAGCCTGAGGAATTCGCCGGCGTGCTCCCGCTCCTCATCGGCGATGTCCTTGAGCACCGCCTGGGCTAAGGCGTTGTCCGTGCTTTCGGCGAGCTGCATGTAAAGCTGGATGGCCTCATACTCGGCAGACACCATGAAACGGATGGCGCGAACCAGTTCTTCCTTGGTGAGCTTGCGGTCATGGGCAAGACCTGCGAAGGGATTTCCGAAATCGGGCATGATGATTCTCCTTTTTATGTATAAAGTTAGTAACGTGGCAGGAACATGCTGGCGGGGAAAATTGGCTAAAGCTTAATACAAGGTTCCGAAACAGGTCAAGATGAAATGTCAGGATGGAGTATGATAGTTTTTCCATCGTCTTTGCCTATTGTGCATGCCGCTTTTTTTGGATTACCTATTGGACAAACTGCGGCGCCTGCTTTATTCATATAATTCGTGTATCCGGTTCTGATTACCAGTTTTTTGACAGGGCAGGGGTGCTTTTCCTTTAAATGAGATGGATGTATGCATAAAATCCCTCCCGCTGCTGCTGCGGGAAAATCAACGGTCAGGCCGCAGCTCCGGCAGGAGTTGACCCTTCAGTCGGAAAAATGCATTGAGTGCAAGCTGTGCCGCCGGGAATGTCTTTTTCTGCAGAAGTACGGCTCGCCCCGGCAGATTGCCGCGACCTATGATCCGGACTCGCCCCGTGACCAGCTGATGGCCTTTGAGTGCAGCCTCTGCCAGCTCTGCGCCGCGGTCTGCCCGGTCAAGATCAATCCCGCCGCCATGTTCCTGGAGATGCGGCGGGAGGCGGTCTCCCGCGGGGTCCAGGATTTCGCCGGCTACGGGGTGATCCTCAATTACGAAAAGCGGGGGACCTCCAGACGCTATTCCCACTACGGCCTGCCGGCAGAGTGCGACACCATCCTGTTTCCCGGCTGCGCGCTCCCCGGCACCAGACCTGACAAGGTCAAGGCCCTTTTTGCCCATCTGCGCCAGACCATTCCCCGCCTCGGCATCGTGCTCGACTGCTGCACCAAACCCTCCCATGATCTGGGCCGGGAAAGTCATTTCCAGGCCATGTTCGGCGAGATGCGGGAATATCTCCTGCAACACGGGGTGAAAAAGGTGCTGGTGGCCTGCCCGAACTGCTACCGGGTGTTCAAGCAGTATGGCGAGCCCCTGCAGGTCGAGACCGTCTATGAATTCCTGGCCGCGACCTCCCTGCCGGAGACGGCGGACATCGCCGCTACCGTCACGGTCCATGATCCCTGCAGTACCAGAAATGATGAGCAGATCCACGCGGTCATCCGCCGGCTGGCCGCGGCGAAATCACTCACCATCCAGGAAATGAAGCACCATGGCGTAAGAACCCTCTGCTGCGGGGAGGGCGGGTCGGTGGGCTGCGTCAATGCCGATTTTTCCAGAGGCTGGGGCAAGCGGCGCCAGGAGGAGGCGGGCGGGGAGCGAATTCTCACCTATTGCGCCGGCTGCGCCAGTTTCCTGGGGAGGCTCAATCCCACCAGCCATATCCTGGACCTGCTCTTTGAACCCGGGGCGACGCTGGCGGGAAAGGTGAAAATTTCCAGGGCACCCTGGACCTACCTCAACCGGCTGCTGCTCAAGAGTTATTTCAAAAAGCAGATCAATGCCGCGGCATCCCGGGAAAGGGCTTTCATGGACAAAAATGCGGCCAGGGGCGGCATGCTGAAACGTCTTTTCCTGCTGCTCGCCCTGGCTGCGGTCGCGGTTTTTGTGGCCGTGCGCTGAACGGCTAACCCTCCTGGGTTTTCGCTAACCTGTCTCCTTGCTGCTGTCGGAAAAGGCGGAGATGAAGCGATCCATGGCGGCAAAGAGCAGCTCGACACTGTAGCCGGCAATAAAGGCGATGGCGAACTGCGACAGGGAGGCAAAGGGCAACTGGCTGTCCCCTTCCTTGATAAACCAGACGATGGCCAGGCCGGACAAGGCTCCCAGGTTCATGCGCAGCCGTAAACAGATATCCGATTCCGGGGTATAGGTGAGGCTTCTGATCTGCACCGCCAGGGTGCGCAGCACATAAGTAATGGCGCCCAGCAGTCCATAGAGGATAGGCAGCAGATAAATCTGCAGGCTATAGATGGCGAACTGGGCGGTTTTCAAGGATTTGAGCAGCGGCAGGTAGGGATCGTCCGCCCCTTCATTTCCGGAGTCTTCCAGCGGCCTGCTGCCGATCAAGCGGCCGAAAAACCGGATCGGCCTGCGCCAGTACTCGTTCCAGTTGTTGAGGATCTCGAAATTGAGTTCGGTCGATTGCTCGTAATTCTTCAGGCGGGCGTCAACCGTGGTGAGCTCGTTGAGTTTCCTGGCATGTTCGGCCTCCAACTGCCCGACGTCGACCGCAGGGGCCGTGGCCCGGCCGCTCCTCCCTCCCTGGTATTCCCTGATCTTTTCCTCGATGGCCTCTGACTCCCGCCGCAGCAGGGCCTGCTGGCTTCTGTCCTTTTCCACCTGGTCAAGGGTGGTGGTGACATCTGTGGTTACCGAAGAACCCACCACCCAGTAGGTTTGCACCACGAGCAAAAGGATAAGGGTGCCCAGTGCCCAGAACCGGAAGCGGCGGACCGACAGGGCGGCCTGGGAGACGAGCCGGGGGGAACGCAGAATTTTGCTTCTGAAATGGCCGGTCAGCGAGGTATCGTCCTGTTTATCGTAACTGGCGCGCAGGCTGGCCACGGTAACCGGGCTCACCGCCTTGGCCAGGGCCTCGGTGGCCTGCAGAAAGCTGGTTTCCATTGCCACCGGGTCAGGGGCAGGCTGGCCGCTGTCGGAGAAGTGTTTCAGCCGGATGATGTTTTCGATGGTTTCCCTGGGCAGGGTGATCCCTGTTTCCGAGGCATAGGCCAGCAGAAGCTCGGCGTTGCGGAGCTGCTCGGTGCTGATCCGGCTGGCAATGTTTTCCTGTGCCGCGTTAACGTCTGCCATGGATTTTGCTTTTCAGGCCATTACCTGACTGAGATGGCATATTCGCAGGCCTTGTTACCCTCGCAGAGCACTGGGGTGCCATCGGCATAGACCACTTTGACTACCCACTTGCCCTGCCTGATATGATCCTTCATGCTCCAGGTGCGCCAGTCAAAGAAGCCGCGGCTGGAGATTTCCGTTTCCAGCTGGCCGGCCAGGGCAGGGTCACCGGCAGGGATCATGATGTTGTCAATCATGGTGGTGACGCCTTCTGCCGAGACGCCGATGATGGAATGTCGGAACCACTGGTGGTAAATGGGCAGTTTGCCGGCCTCCTGCAGCCGCTGCAATGCCCAGTTCGAACCCTTGACCTTCATCCAGAGATAGAGGGGGCCGACCGGGGCGGTCTGGTCGTATGCCGCGCCATGATCCAGGTCATTAATGACGCTGGTCCACACCGCCTCCTCCACCGTCAGCCGGGCCTCCTCGGCCAGGGCGCAGCGGCAATGGGGTATGGTCAGGGAAGGGAATGACAGGGCGAAAAACAGCATGGTGAGGAAGTGCCGCCGGATTCGTGACATTTTTCATCTCCTTGATCCTGCGCCCCGGAGTACGGCAGAGGCGCCAGCTGCCCGGCAGGTGATGGCGGATGGCGGTTGTCGGGCGGCAGGATGTGTAAAATCAGGGTGTTAGTTCTTGTCAGTTATTTATTCGACCATAATACAAGGGATGGAAGGATGTCAAGGCGAACGTCAGGCAGGCGGGTGAATCGGCGGAACGCTATTCACGCTTGGAGCTGGTGCGCCGCTGGGGGCAGACCCTGGCCCTGCCGGACAAGCCCTTTTCGCTGCTTGCCCAGCTTGGTGAATTAAAGGGAACCGCCTTTGATTTTCTGTTGCGGGGCCGCGGAAAAGTCCACTGCCGGCATTTCCCGCTGGGTGGCGAGTTCCAGGGCCAGGTAGCTCTGTTTGCTGAAGCCGAACCGCCTGGCAATGAGGCTGGAGGGGAAGGATTCCACCAGGGTGTTCAAGCGGCCGATATAGCTGTTGTACCTGTCCCGGGCCCGCTGCACCTCCTGTTCAATCTCGTCAAGACTGTTCTGCAGATCGAGAAAATTGCCGCTGGCCTTCAGGTCCGGGTATGCCTCGGCCAGGGCCATCAAGCCGCCGAGGGACTCGGAAATGTGGCTTTCCCTGGCCATGCGCTCCGCGCTTTTTGACTTGCCGGCCAGCTGTTCGGCTTTATCCTGAAAAATTCTGGCCTCATGGTTGCTGTAGCCCTCAATGACCCGGATCAGATTGGGGATGAGATTGGCCCGGCGTTTCAGGGCCACATCAATGGCGCTCCAGGCCTCTTCGATCTTGTTGCGGTATCTGACAAAGCTGTTGTAGGTGTTGATCGTCCAGGCAACAAGCACGAAAACAACAAAACACAAAGGAATGATAATAACCTCCGGCCGCATACCGAATACTCTCCGTGGCTGATTGTAGAGTGAGTGCAGGCGGGCCGGGCCCCTGGCCGCTTCCCCGGCGCATGGCAGAGGCCGGGATGCTCACTTGCCCTGACCTCTGCGCCGCTGCAGCCTATTCCTAGCATAAGCCCATGGTGCATGGCAAGGGTATTATTGGCCCCTCTGGGGAGGCGGAGCCGGGGGGGCAGAGGGAAAAATCTGCCGCTTCATCCATCCGGCAGCACGATGTGATTGCCCCCGGATTGCTTGTTTGCCGTCCGTCCTGCCGGCAGCCTGTCCTGCCAACATGGGAGAATTATTGGGGAAATAATCAGTGCCGCGCAAAAAGGCGGCACGGGTTCCCGGCAGGGCGGGGAGATGGCACGGAATCTGCCTTATCTCCGGGTACGGCACGTCCAGCTGGCAGATTCAGCCCTGGCCCTGTATCCGTGCTATCGTTAACAAGAAGAGGTGACAACCAGATGATCGCCGCCGCAACCTCACTTACCGGGTGAATGCCATGAGAGTCCAGTCCGCAAAAATCGTGGCATCGGTCCATAAGCACTCTGCAGACAAATCAGCAGCCCCCGCCTCCTTTGCGGGAGTTCTGGCGGCCAATACCTCCAGCAATTCCGGAGCCGCACCCGCCAGAGAAATGCTGCCGCTGGGAGTCATTTCAGCGCAGCAGCCCACGGTCTCAGACATCCTGATCAACAACGAGCAGTTCCGCCACGATACCTGGTCGATCATTTCCTCAGATAAAAATGCGGTGAAAGACTATGCCGGCATGCCGCCCGGCACCAAAGTCTACATCGACAAGAACACCCTGGAGCTGCACTGGACTGCGGGCGCCTGCTCTACGGCCACCCGCCCGGCGGATTCTGCCGGGCAGGCTGCCACGCCGCAGACCGTGAGCCCTGTTACTGCTGCTGCCGGCGCTCCCCCCGCGGTCCTGCCTGCCATATCGACCGAGAAAGAGCAAGGCGGGGCGGGCGCGGCAAAGATTTCCCTCGGCCGTCTTGACCGGGAAAATTCCACGGTTTCCCATCTGCTCCTGCAGAACCCCCGATATGCCAGGGATGCCTGGCGGATAATCCAGGCGGACAGCAATCGCGACAAGGCCTTTACCCAGATTCGCAAAGGTGATGAGATCTTCCTTGATCCGCGGACCATGGAGCTGAGCTGGCGGCAGGCTGCACCGCTCCAGGCGACCGCAGGCCCTGCGCAGTCTGCGGCAGCGGAGGAATCAGTCAGCGTACCTGTTCCTGCTGCAGAGGAGTTGGCGGCAGCCGGGCAGGTGCAGTCTGATCCCTTGTCCTCCGGTCTGGTGCAGGCGGTGCAGACTTATCTGGGCAGATCCTACCGGGAAATCAACTGCTACGGCCTGGTGGTGCGCGGTCTGAGCCGCATGGGCATCAAGTACGGCGGCCGCGGCGGTCTGCAGAACCAGCTGGTGCAGATGGCCAGAAGCAAGGGGCTGCCGGAAAACGCCTATATGACCGGCGAAGGCCTGATCGAGGTGTCAGGGTCGAAGGTCTTTGGCAAGGTTGTCAACCCGGCGGGAAACGTCGACAAAACCGCTGACAGAATCTTTGACGAGATGACCCCCTATCTGCAGAAGGGCTACATCCTCTCCTTTTCCACCCCCACCCGGGGCCACACCGGCGTCATCTCCCGGCATGAGCGCACCTGGACCTTCATCAACTCCGGCCACTTGGACAACCAGGTGAACAAGATCCGCAGCTCAAAGGGCGTCGGCGAAGAGGACCTGGCCAGTGAGATCAGAAACTGGTGCCGGGTCGCGGCCAGACGCGGCGAGTCCCTGCAGATTACCCTCGGCCGGCTGCAGGAGGAAAAGCTGCGCACCGCCCGGCGCGAGGACACCCCATCCCTGCAGAAGGTCCTCTAGACCGATTGCCTCCTGATTCCTTTTCCTTAATCCCTCCCTTTCTCCAGGGGGCATACGAAGATCATGCCTCGCCTGGCCTGTTTTTTTCCTGGCATGGATTTTGTTAGGTATTTTAGTTACGATGTTTTTTGTCCAGGGGAGTCCGCACGGAGCGGTTCCGGGCAGGGTAGCCGGCTTCCGGCTGCTCATGAAAAGGGGAGGAAAGGGAGAGGATACATGCCTGAAAAATTTATTAAAAAAAGCTTTTTCACCATTCATGGCGAGTTGCAGGATCAGCTGAAGGACAAAAAACAGGGCTTTGCCGTTTCCATCCCGGTGGGTGAAGGGCTATTCCCGGAAAGCCTGCCGCCCAGCCTGGAGATTGTCCTGCTCGATCCCGCCGAAATGACCGTGGCCTTCCGCAAGGTTTCTGATGCCCGGGGCATTAATCAGAAGAAAGGGGAGTGGAATGTGGGCCCGGCAAGTTCCGCCGCCGAGAAGATCATTGCCTGGATTGACCAGATGATGTCGGTAAAGTCGGGGCAGAATCCCTATCTGGTGGAAGAAATCTGATCCCTGTTCAGGTCTTTCAGTCTGTTAGGGTGTCTTGCCCCATGGGATTTGTCCTGTGAAAGAGGACGGTTTCGGTCCTGCTGGTTCTCCTTTGGAATGATGCATAATCTCAATAGAGCCTCTTGCAAAATGAACGTCGTAGCGAGATCGAGAGAAAAATATTCTGGGCAAGGATGAGTGGTGAAATCGCCCGGAAGCTTAGCAGTGCTACGTTGAGGACGATTTCACCAGGAAGACGCCGCCCGGGATATTTTTAGCCGATCGGAGTAGATGTTCATTTTGCAAGAGGCTCAATAGCATGGAGAAAAATTCCGGATGCAGATATATCGACCTTTTGCCGACTTGAAAAAATTTCACCTCGAGGCCCGGGATGGCAAGATCGGCAGGCCGGATGAATTTTATTTTGATGACCGGCACTGGCTGGTCCGCTACCTGGTCGTCCAGACCGGCAACTGGCTGTTCGGCAGGGAGGTATTGATTGCCCCCGGGATGCTTGCCGGAGTAAACGACAAGAAAAAAACAGTGGGGGTTGATCTTACCCTCGCCCAGGTGGAGAAAAGCCCGCCGCTTGAAACAATCCGGCCGGCATCGCGTTATTACGAGGAGCAGTACTACCAGTATTACGGCTGGCAGCCGTACTGGACAAACGATTTATTGCTGACGCCCGAAGTGCGGCCGGTTTTCCCGGCCCCTGCTGAAGAGCAAACCCCGGAACCGCCGGATACCCGCCTGCGCAGCAGCAAAGAGGTGACGGGCTGTACGCTGCTTGCCGTGGATGGTGAAATCGGCCATGTGAAGGATTTCATCGTGGGTGATAAGGAGTGGGTGATCCGTTACCTGGAAGTTGATATCGGCAGCTGGCTGACCGGCAGAAAGGTGGTGGTGTCGCCCACCTGGATAACGGCGGTGAACCCGCAGCGCCGGGAGGTTTCGGTGAAGCTGACCCGCCAGGTGATACGAAGCGCGCCGGCATATGAGCCATCCCAGCTGATCAGCAAGGATTTCGAGCTGCAGGTTTACAAGCATTACTGCGGAACAGGCGGTAGAAACAAAGACGAGGATGAACAATGAAGCAGCAACCGCCAGGCATGCCTCCTCCGGCGCCGAAGTCTTCACAATCGGAATGGCTGAATCTTCTCCTGTTCATGACGATATCGCTGCTCATTCTCTACTGGTTCAACTTTTTTTTCGGACCGCAGATCAGGGAAATACCCTACAGTGAATTCAAGCAGGAGGTGCGGCAGGACCGTGTGGCCAAAGTCTCGCTGCGCGGCGATGAATTGACCGGAGAATTGCGGGTCCCGGCCGAAGGTGGAGCGAGCGGCCAGGGAAAACCGGACAGGTCGGGATTTTCCAGCAGGTTCAAGACGGTGCTGCCTGCCATCGACGACCCGGAGTTGCTACCTCTGCTCGAAGAGAAAAAGGTGGTCATCCAGGCCGCATCGACCAGTGTTTCCTGGTGGCTGCAACTTTTGGCCGGCATTGTCCCCTGGCTGCTGATCTTCGGATTTTTTTACTTTATTTCCAGGAGAATGCAGGAGCGGCTGGCCGGCGGACCGGGTATCTTCGGCTTCGGTAAATCCAAGGCCCATCTCTACAGCGAGAAGGATACCAAAGTCACCTTTGCTGAGGTGGCGGGGCTGGACAATGCCAAGGCGGACCTGCGCGACATCATCGCCTTTCTGCGGGAGCCGGACCGGTTCCGGGATCTCGGGGCCGAACCGCCCAGGGGCATGCTGATGATGGGGCCGCCCGGCACCGGCAAGACGCTGCTGGCCAGGGCCACGGCCGGCGAGGCGCAAGTGCCGTTTTTCAGCATCAGCGGCTCCGAATTTGTCGAGATGTTCGTTGGCGTCGGTGCGGCGCGGGTGCGGGATCTCTTTGAAAACGCCAAAAAAAGTGCTCCGGCCATTATCTTTATCGATGAGATTGACGCGGTGGGCCGCAGCCGCGGAGCCGGCCTGGGGGGCGGCAATGATGAACGGGAGCAGACCCTGAACCAGATCCTCTCCCTGATGGACGGCTTTTCCCCGGAAGAATCGGTGGTGGTGATGGCTGCCACCAACCGGCCGGATGTGCTGGATCCGGCCCTGCTCCGGCCCGG